>JAEWFF010000009.1 GCA_023388965.1 Pseudomonadota bacterium
CCGCTGAAGGAAACCATCCGCGGCTTCAAGGGCATCGTCGAAGGCGAGTACGACCACCTGCCGGAGCAGGCGTTCTACATGGTCGGCGGCATCGACGAGGCGGTCGAGAAGGCCGCGAAGATGGCCGCGAAGGCCTGAGGCTGAGCCATGACCACGATCCGTTGCGACATCGTCAGCGCCGAGGCCGAGATCTTCCACGGCGAGGCCACCCTGGTGGTCGTCACCGGTGAGGTCGGCGAGCTCGGCATCGCGCCGCGCCACGCGCCGCTGATCACGCGACTGAAGCCGGGCAAGGTCGTGGTGACCCAGGCCAACGGCGAGAAGCTGGACTTCGCCATCAGCGGCGGCATCCTCGAGGTGCAGCCGCAGGTGGTGACCATCCTCGCCGACACCGCCATCCGCGCCGACGAGATCGACGAGGCCGCGGTGCGCAAGGCCAAGGAAGAGGCCGAGCGCGTGCTCGCCGGCCGCGGGGAGGCGATGGACATCGCCGAGGCCCAGCAGAAGATGGCCGAGGTCGCCGCCCAGCTGCAGGCGCTGGAGCGCCTGCGCAAGAACCTCAAGCACTGACCGCCGGGCGTCATCGCCGAGGCCGTATCCCGGAAAGCCCCGCCGCCGTGCGGGGCTTTTCCGTTGTCCGCCCCGGGTGGCAGGTCCGGGCGGGGCGCACGGGCCGGTGGCCTACCGCCGGTAGACCCAGTGCTTCGCCACGAGGAAGCCGGCCAGGCCCAGGCAGAGTTCGACCAGGGGCTTGGCAAGCCAGGCCCAGCGAAGCCCGAGCACGTCGTCGATGGCTTCGATCGCGACCGTGCTCAGCAGGGTCGTCACCAGCCACATGGCGATGAAGCGCATCAGCTGGCGGCGGCCGAGCGCGTGCTCGTCGCCGGTGAAGGTGACCTTGCCGTTGAGCCAGAAGCCGATCAGCGCACCGCTGACGCGACCCATCACGTTGGCGACGCCGATGCGCAGGCCGAGATGGCTCAGGAGCACCGTCACGCCCCAGTCCAGCAGCCACTGGATGCCGCCGATCACGAGGTAGCGGGGGCCCTGGCGAGCGAGGCTCATCGCCCGCGGCCCAGGCTTGGACTGCAGGCTGCAGGAACGGAAGGCAGGGACGTCCGGGACATCGCGCGCATGCTACCAGCAGGGCCTCGTAGAATGGCACCGGACATCCATGCCCAAGGACGCACCATGCCCACGGAACACCGCCCGCCCAACGCGCTCCACGTCGTTATCCTCGCCGCCGGCGAGGGCAAGCGCATGAAGTCCGCGCTGCCCAAGGTGCTGCAGAAGGTGGCGGGCCGGCCGATGCTCTCGCACGTGCTCGCGGCCGCGCGCGAGCTGTCGCCGGCGGCGATCCACGTGGTCCACGGCCACGGCGGCGACCAGGTGCGCGAGACCTATCGCCACCGTTCCGACATCAACTGGGTCGAGCAGAAGCAGCAGCTCGGCACCGGCCACGCCGTGCGCGAGGCCATGCCCGACGTGCCCGACGGCGCCCAGGTGCTGGTGCTCTACGGCGACGTGCCGCTGATCACCGCCGCCACCCTGCGCCGCCTGCTGGCGGCCGGCGGCAGGCTCGCGGTGCTGGTGGCCGAACTCGAGAACCCGCGCGGCTACGGCCGCATCGTGCGCGACCCCGAGGGCAACGTCGGCGCGATCGTCGAGGAGAAGGACGCGACCGCCGAGCAGCGCGCGATCAACATCGTCAACACCGGCGTGCTGGCGGTGGAGTCGACCGCGCTGAAGAACTGGCTGCAGCGCCTGTCCAGCGACAACGCCCAGGGCGAGTACTACCTCACCGACATCTTCGCCATGGCCGCGGCCGAATACAGCGCTGCGGAGATGGTGCTGGTGGACGACCCGGTGGAGACCGAGGGCGCCAACGATCCCTGGCAGCTGGCCCAGCTCGAGCGCGCGATGCAGCGGCGCCTGGTGCGCGCCCTTTGCACCGACGGCGCGCGCTTCGCTGATCCCGCGCGCGTGGACATCCGCGGCGAGGTGGTAGTGGGCCGTGACGTCGAGATCGACGTCGACGTCGTGTTCGAAGGCCGCGTGGTGCTCGGCGACGGCGTGCGCATCGGCCCCTTCTGCCGCATCGGCGAGAGCGAGCTCGGCGCCGGTACCGAAGTGCGCGCCCACTGCGACATCCAGAACACGATCGTGCAGGGCGCGGCCCAGATCGGGCCCTATGCGCGCCTCCGCCCGGGCACCGTGCTTGCCGACGGCGTGCACATCGGCAACTTCGTCGAGACCAAGAACTCGGCCCTGGGCGTGGGCAGCAAGGCCAACCACCTGAGCTATATCGGCGACGCGGAGGTCGGCAGCGGGGTCAACATCGGTGCCGGCACCATCACCTGCAACTACGACGGCGCCAACAAGTCGACCACGGTAATCGGCGACAACGCCTTCATCGGCTCGAACTCGTCGCTGGTGGCGCCGGTGGAGATCGGCCGCGACGCCACCATCGGCGCCGGCTCGGTGATCACCAGCAATGCTCCGGAGGGCAAGCTCACGATCGCGCGCGGGCGGCAGCAGAGCATCGAAGGCTGGCAGCGCCCGGTGAAGGCGCCGAAGCCGGCGTAGGAACGGCCGCGGTCAGCGAGTTGCCACGGATACCGCAGTAGCCACCATGGTCGCCGCGGGCTGCTGCGCGGGCTGCAGCGGCTCCCGCGGGTTCCTCCGCGGAACTCAGGCCGGCAGCACCAGGCTCACGCACAGGCCGCCGCCTTCGCGGTTGGCCAGGGCGATGCGGCCGCCGTGAGCCTCGGCGATCTCGCGGCTCAGCGCCAGGCCCAGGCCGGTGCCGTGGCGCTTGGTCGAATAGAAGGGCAGCAGCGCGTTCGCCAGCACCGGCTCGCTCATGCCGCTGCCGCGGTCGAGCACGTCGACGCGCCAGGCATCGGGCAGCCGCCGCAGCGCCAGGCGCACGTCCTGCGCGGCGGAGCCGGACTCGTGGGCGTTCTTCAGCAGGTTGAGCATGGCCTGCTCGAGCTGGGCGGCGTCGGCGCGCACATGACCCTCGACGTGGCCTTCGATCATGAAGTGGACCTGGCTGCGCAGGCGCTCCAGGAAGCCCCGCCATTCGATCGGTTCGAGCCGGGGCGCGGGCAGCTTGGCGAAGCGCGCGTAGTCGCGGATGAAGCCTTCCAGATGGCGCGCCCGCTCCTCGATCGTGGCCAGCGCGCCGGGCAGGCGCTCGTGCTGGCCGCGCCGGAGCAGCTCGGCGCCCGAGGCGTCGTGCGAGCGCCCGCCGCTGCTCCATCCGACCGCTACCCAGGCGGTGAGGCCCAGCAATACCGCGCCGGCGAGGCCGGCCAGAACGCGCGGGTCGCGCAGGCGACTGCGGCGGCCGGGCGTGGAGGCGGGAGTACGGTCCTGGCCTGAGGTGTCACGGATGCGGACGCGGGTGGATTCCATGTGTCCGGTGTCGGCGGGAAGTGGTCCTGCACATGGAGGCGCAAGCCTCGTGCCAACCGTAAGTGGCTGAAATCGTAGTGATTCGTGGCCGGCTCCCGGTGTCCGTGCGGACACTTCGGTGTCCGTCGGACGGTCCGGCGCGGTTTCGCCGTTAGACTGTCGGACTTCCCAAGCCAAGGTCTTCTTTATCCATGTGCGGCATTGTTGGTGCGATCGCGGATCGCGATGTGGTCCCGGTCCTGATCGAAGGGCTCAAGCGTCTCGAATATCGCGGCTATGACTCGGCCGGCATCGCCGTGGTGGATGGCGGCGAAGTCCGCCGCGTGCGTCGCACCGGCCGCGTGGCCGAGATGGAAGGTGCCGCCGGCAGCGAAGGCTTCTCGGCCACGCTCGGCATCGGCCACACGCGCTGGGCGACCCACGGCGGCGTGACCGAATCCAATGCGCATCCGCACGTCAGCCACGGCGTGGCCCTGGTGCACAACGGCATCATCGAGAACCACGAGGAGCAGCGCGAGCGCCTCAAGGCGCTGGGCTACGAATTCGAATCGCAGACCGACACCGAGGTCATCGCCCACCTGATCCACCACTACCTGAAGGATGGCAGCGACCTCCTGGCTGCGCTGCAGCGCACGGTGAAGGAGCTGCACGGTGCCTATGCGCTGGCGGTGGTGAGCCGCAAGGAGCCGGAGCGCATGGTGGTGGCGCGCATGGGCTGTCCCTTGCTCGTCGGCCTGGGCGAGGGTGAGAACTTCGTCGCCTCCGATGTTTCCGCCATCCTCCAGGCCACCCGCCGCGTGATCTTCATGGAGGAGGGCGATACCGCCGAGCTCGGCCGCGACTCGGTGCGCATCTACGGCGCGGACGACCAGCCGGTGGAGCGCGAGGAGCATCTTTCGGACGTCTCGCTGTCCTCGCTCGAACTCGGGCCCTACCGGCATTTCATGCAGAAGGAGATCCACGAGCAGCCGCGCGCGCTGGGCGACACGATGGAGGCCATCATCGACGCCGGCGCCTTCGAGCCGACGCTGTTCGGCAAGGATGCCGATGCCGTGCTGCGCGACGTCGAAGGCGTGCAGATCCTCGCCTGCGGCACCAGCTTCTACGCAGGCTCGGTGGCCCGCTACTGGATCGAGGCGATCAGCGGCCTGCCCTGCAGCGTCGAGATCGCCAGCGAATACCGTTACCGCACTGCGGTCGCGAACCCGAAGCACCTGGTGGTGACCATCTCCCAGTCGGGCGAAACGCTCGACACCATGGAGGCGCTGAAGTACGCGAAGTCGCTGGGCCAGGACCTCACGCTGTCGATCTGCAACGTGCCCGAGAGTGCGATCCCGCGCGCCAGCCGCCTGGTGTTCTACACCCGCGCCGGCGCCGAGATCGGCGTGGCGTCCACCAAGGCCTTCACCACCCAGCTGGTGGGCCTGTTTGCCCTTGCCGCGACGCTGGCCAAGGTCAACGGACGCCTGCCCGAGGCACAGGAAGCGGACTACATCGAGGCGCTCCGCCACCTGCCGGGCGATATCCAGCATGCACTCAACCTCGAGCCCCAGGTCGCCAGCTGGGCGGCGCACTTCACGCCCAAGCAGCACGCGCTGTTCCTGGGCCGCGGCGTGCACTATCCGATCGCGCTGGAAGGCGCGCTCAAGCTCAAGGAGATTTCCTACATCCACGCCGAGGCCTACCCGGCGGGCGAACTCAAGCACGGTCCGCTGGCCCTGGTCGACGACCAGATGCCGGTGGTGGTGATCGCGCCCAACGACAGCCTGCTGGAGAAGGTGAAGTCGAACATGCAGGAAGTGCGCGCGCGCGGCGGCGAGCTGTTCGTGTTCACCGACGCCGACAGCAACTTCAGCGAGAGCGAAGGCGTACACGTGATCCGCACCGAGCGCCACGTCGGCGTGCTGAGCCCGATCGTGCACACGATCCCGGTGCAGATGCTGGCCTACCACGTCGCGCTGGCGCGCGGCACCGACGTCGACAAGCCGCGGAACCTGGCGAAGAGCGTGACGGTGGAATAAGCCGGGCCGGACCGGCCCCGGCGCCCGGTCCGCCGGGCAGGACGCGCTAAAATGGTCGTTTTTTGGCCATCCGCATGTCCGCACACCCCGCCGGGGCGCCCGTCCCGGGCGCCTCGCTTCCCAGGCTGCTCGCGCGGCTGCAGGGGCGCGAGCCCGTCCAGCAGCACGGCTCGCCCACCGGGCTGCTGGGCGAGTGGGTGGACTGGCAGCGCGCGGTGGCCCTGTCGCGCGCGCTGGACGGAGCGCCGGTCGCCGCCGACGACGCCATCCCGGCCGACGCCGGCGCGGACGCCGAAGCCGATGGCGCCCTCGTGGCCGAGTGCTCCCGCGTGCGCGGCCTGCTGGCGGACGCGATCCTCGACGACGGGCGCGACTGGACGCGGCCGCTGTGGCCGCGCGCGGGCGAGGATCCCGACGGCGCCGCGGCCGGTGCCAGCGCGGTGCAGCGGCACTGCCAGGGGCTGCAGCGCGACCTGCAGTCGGCCACCGGCCGCCTGCGCGGCGAGCTGCGCGAACGCCTGGCGTGCCGCGGCGCTGGACAGGCACGGCTGGCCGCGGTCGACGCGGTGATGGAGGGCCTGCTCGCGCCGCGCGAGCACGCCCTCCTCGCGCCGCTGGTGCCGACGCTCGTGGCGCGCTTCGAACAGCTGCACGCGGCCCATGCCGGATCCGACGACGCTGCGGTGGGTAGCGCGCCCTGGCGCGCGGCCTTCCGCGCCGAGGCGCGCCAGCTGCTGCTGGCGGAGCTGGACCTCCGTTTCCATCCCATCGAAGCCCTGCTCGAGGCGCTTCAGAGCCCCCGACCGGACGCATGAACAGAACCCTCATCAACAGCCTCGTCTTCGCCCTCGGCCTGGGCGCCGTGGGCTGGATCGCCGCCGGCTACGTGGGCAGCCACGGGCTCGCGCTCGCGGTCACGCTCCTGATCGCCCTGCTGTACGTACTGGGCGGCGTCGAGCTGCTGCGCTACCGCCGCGCCACCGACGGCCTCGCCAGCGCGCTGCAGGCGGCGCCGGGGCCGGACGGGCTCGAGGCCTGGCTCGCGCGCCTGGATCCGGGCCTGCGTGGCGCGGTGCGGCAGCGCATCGAGGGCGGCCACGCGCCGCTGCCGGGACCCGCGCTCACCCCGTATCTGGTCGGGCTGCTGGTGCTGCTGGGCATGCTCGGCACCCTGCTCGGCATGCTGGTCACCCTGCGCGGCACCGGCATGGCCCTGCAGTCGGCCAGCGACCTGCAGGCGGTGCGTGATTCACTCGCCGCGCCGGTGGAGGGCCTGGGCGTGGCCTTCGGCACCTCGATCGCGGGCATCGCCGCCTCGGCCATGCTGGGCCTGCTGGCGGCGCTGTGCCGGCGCGAGCGCGCCGCGGTGGTGCGCGGGCTCGATGCCGCCAGCCAGGGCCCGCTGCACGTGCACACCCGCGCCCACCAGCGCGAACAGGCCCTGCGGCTGATGCAGGCGCAGGCCGACGCGGTGCCGGCGCTGGTGGAGCGGCTGGAGGCCATGGCCGCCGCGCTCGAGCGCCGGGCGCAGGCCGCGCACGAGCAGCAGGCCGCCCGCCAGGAGGCCTTCCACGCCCACAGCCAGGCGGCGTGGGAGCGGCTGGCGGCGACCCTGGCCGGGGCGGTGGAGCAGGGCGCCGCGGCCAGCGCGCGCGCCGCCGCCGATGCGGTGCAGCCGGCGGTGGCGACCGCAATGGAGGCGGTGGCCGCGGGTGCGGCACGGCTCAACGCCAGCGTGGGCGACTCGGTCGAGCGCCAGCTCGCGGCGCTCGATGCCGGCTTCAGCGCGCAGGCCAGCGCGGCGTCCGCGCTGTGGGAGCGTGCGCTCGAGCGCCAGGCCGCCGCCCAGGCCACGCTCGGGGATGCGCTGCGCAGCGGCCTGGATGCCGCCGGCGAGCGCTTCGCAAGCCGCACCGATGCGCTCGTGGACACGCTGTCCGGACGCCTCGAGGAGAACGCACTGCAGCTGGGCGCGGCGTGGAACGAGGCGCTTGCGCGCCAGCAGGCCCAGCATGACGCACTGGCCGCGGCGCAGCGCGAGGCGCTGGACGCCGCGCACGCCGGCTTCGGCGCGCGGTCGGCCGCGCTGCTGGAGGCCCTCGAGGCCGCGCAGCGGCGGCTGCAGGCCTCGCTCGCGGAACAGGACGCGGAGCGGCTCGCGGCGTGGCGCACCGGGCTCGAAGCCATGTCCGCCGCCCTGCGCGATGACTGGGCGCGCGCCGGCGCCGAAGCCGCCGCGCGCCACGAGGCCGCGAGCGAAGCGCTGGCGCGCACCGCGGCCGACATCGGCGCCCAGTCGCAGGCACACGCCGCGGCCACCATCGCCGAGATCTCGACCCTGGTGGAGGCGGCGTCCGAAGCCCCGCGCGCGGCCGCCGAGGTGGTGGCCGAACTGCGCCAGAAGCTGTCCGACAGCATGGCGCGCGACACCGCCATGTTGGCCGAGCGTGCGCAGCTGATGGAGACGCTTTCGACCCTGCTCGACGCGGTGAACCACGCCTCCAGCGAGCAGCGCGGGGCGATCGACGCACTGGTGGCCACGACCGCCGGCGTGCTGGAGCAGGCCGGCGCGCGCTTCGGCGAGCAGGTGCAGGCGGGCAGCGGCGCGATCGAGGCCGCGGTCGCGCGCATCGATGCCGGCGCGACGGACGTGGCCGCCCTGGGCGAGGCCCTGGCCGGCGCGGTGGCGCAATTCGGCGAGCGCAACGCCGAACTGTCCGCGCGCCTGGACGGCATCGCCGCGGCGCTGGAGGCGGTGGGCACGCGCAACGACGAGCAGCTGGCCTATTACGTGGCGCAGGCGCGCGAACTCGTCGACCTCAGCGTGCTGGCGCAGAAGCAGATCATCGGCGAGCTCAGGCAGCTGGCGCCGGTGGACGGCGACGCGGCATGAGCGTCGAGGTCGAGGGCGACGTCGACGGCGCGACGCCGGTCTGGGCCGCGTTCGGCGACCTGATGGCGGTGCTGCTGGGAGTGTTCGTGCTGATCCTCGTCGGCGTGATCGGCGTGCAGCTGCACCTCGAGACCAGGCTGGCCGACGAGGTCGCCAGGCGCGAGGCCGAGGAACAGCGCAGGGTGGCGCTGGAGGACGCGCTGGCGGCGCCGCTGGCCAGCGGGCGCATCACGCTGGTCGACGGCCGCATCGGCATCAGCGGCAGCGTGCTGTTCGCGCCGGGCTCGGACCAGCTGCAGGCCGAGGGCGAGGCCCTGCTGGAAAGCCTGGCCGCGCCGCTGGCCGGCTTCCTCGCCGCGCGCGACGAGATCCTCATGGTCAGCGGCTTCACCGACGACCGCCAGGTGCGCGGCGACAGCCGGCTGTTCGTGGACAACTGGGAGCTGTCGGCGCAGCGCGCCCTGACCGTCACCCGCGCGCTGATCGCGCAGGGCGTGCCCGCGTCGTCGGTGTTCGCCGCGGCCTTCGGCGACGGGCATCCGGTCGACAGCAATGCGCACGCCGAGGGCCGGGCACGCAACCGTCGCGTGGAGATGGCGCCGGTGCCGCGGCTCCAGGGCGGCGGGCAGCCGGCGCGTCCGGGACGGGCCGGTGATGCGCAGTAACGAAGGAGGCGACGTGGACGCAGCCGCGTCCGCTGATGCCACGGACGCGCGGGGCCTGGCGGGGCTCTCGGCCCGCCTCGACGCATGGCGACGGGAGCGGCAGGCGATCCTGCATGGCCTGGGGGCCGGCCTGCCAGGTCCCGATGCGTGGCCGGCGCTTCCGGCCCTGGGACAGGTGCAGGACCTGTGGGCCGGCCTGCGCGGGCGCGAGCAGGTGCGCCGGGCGCTGCAGCCTGCGCCCGCCGACGCGGGGCCGCTGAACTCGGCGGCGCTCGCCAGCCGGGCGCTGCGGCTGATGCACGAGGTGTCGCCCGGCTACCTGCGGCATTTCACCGCCTACGTGGACACCCTTGGCGGCCTGGAGGCGCTGCGGGCGCAGGAGGCCTCCGCGAAGGCGGATGCCGGCGCGGCGCCGCGCGTACGTCGCGGGAAGCCGCGCCGCGGCCGGGGAACCAGGGGCTCCCCGGCGAACCCGGACTAGGACTGCGGGGATGCGGCGCCGGAGGCGTCGTCCGCCGCGGGCGTGGCCGCGTCGGAGGGGACCGCGCCGCCCTCCGGTGCCGCCGGCACGGTGGCCGGGCCGCCCACGCGCGACACGCGCCAGATGATGTTGGCCAGGTCGTCGGCGATGATCACCGCGCCGCGCGGGTCCACGGTCACGCCCACCGGGCGGCCGCGCGTGGTGCCGTCGTCGTCGCGGAAGCCGGTGGCGAAGTCGATCGGGTCGCCGGCCGGCCGGCCGTTGCGGAAGGGCACGAAGACCACCTTGTAGCCCACCGGTTCCGAGCGGTTCCAGCTGCCGTGCATGCCGACGAAGGCGCCGTCGGCGAACTCCGGCCCCATCACCGGGCTGGAGAAGTCCACGCCCAGCGAAGCGACGTGGGCACCCAGGCTGTAGTCCGGGGTGATCGACGCGGCGACCTTCTCCGGGTTCTCGGGCTTCACGCGGGTATCCACGTTCTGGCCCCAGTAGGCCCACGGCCAGCCGTAGAAGCCGCCGTCGCGGACCGAGGTCAGGTAGTCGGGCACGAGGTCCGGGCCGATCTCGTCGCGCTCGTTCACCACCGCCCAGAGCTGGCCGCTGCCGGGCTGGATGGCGAGCGCGGTCGGGTTGCGCAGGCCGGTGGCATAGGGCCGGTGCATGCCGGTGGCCACGTCGATCTGCCAGATCATGGCGCGGTCCTGCTCGGCGGTCATGCCGCGCTCGGTGATGTTGCTGTTCGAGCCGATGCCGACGTACAGGTAGCGGCCGTCGGCGCTGGCCGTCATCGCCTTGGTCCAGTGGTGGTTGATGTCCGAGGGCAGGAGCGTCAGCACCTCGGGCTCGCCGGCCGCGGCCTGGGTCATGCCCGGGGTGTAGTCGAAGCGCACCACCGCGTCCTGGTTGGCCACGTACAGGTCGTCGCCGACCAGGGCGAGGCCGTAGGGCGCGTTGAGGTTCTCGGCGAACACCGTCTGCACTTCGTAGTCGCCGTTGCCATCGGCGTCGCGCAGCAGGGTCAGGCGGTTGCCGCTCTTCACCTGGGTGGTGCCGGCGGCCTTGATCGGGCCGGCGATGACGTCCTTCGGCTTGAGCTTGGGCGCGTTGCCGCCGCGGCCCTCGGCCACGAGGATGTCGCCGTTGGGCAGCACCAGGGTCTGGCGCGGGATCAGCAGGTCGCGGGCGATCGCGCGCACCTCGAAGCCTTCCGGCACCACCGGCACGCGGTCGCCCCATTCGTCGGGGCTGGCAATGACCATCTGCGGCAGCAGGCCGCGCTTGGGCTCGGGCAGGTCGACGTCGGACCCGTACTGGACCGGGCCCGGGTCGGGACTGCAGGCGGACAGCACCATCGCCGACGTGGCGATGGCGAGCAGGCTCAGGCGCTTCATGCGACACCTCCGATGCGCGGCGCGCGGACCGCGAAGAACGTCGCCACGAGGCCGAGGACGACGGTGATGACCGACAACACCAGGCCGCCGGGCATGCTGGCCCAGGCATCGCGCGCGTGCATCAGGGCGTTGAAGAAGCCGACGATCCAGGTGGCCAGCCACAGCACGAAGTGCAGCAGCGACGCCTGCGTGCGGCGGGCCGGCATCAGGCCGATCACCGCGCAGACGAGCGCGGCACCGGAGATCACCAGCGCGCCGGCGATGAACCAGGACGCGAAGTTCTGCCACTGGATCTCGTAGCTGCGCGCATAGGCGATGTCGCTCAGCAGGCCGCCGATGAACAGCGCGAGGGCGCCGCCGAGGAGCAGTGCGTGGACTGGATGGAAGGCCGGGGCGTACCGGCGTGGGGTGGTCGAGACCATGTCGGTCCTCCGGGACGTGGCGCGCGGAGGCGCCGGGAAGGGGAACGCGCCATGCGCGCACCACGGGCAGGCCATCGTAGGCCAGCGGCCGTTCATGGCCGCGTGTACGGCGGCGGACGCTGCGTTCGGGACGCAGCGGTCCCTTTTCCGGGCTGGCCCGCCCGCGCGGGACGTGCACGCGCGGGGGCGGTGGTAAGGTCGTCCGCCTTCCATCGCGCTCCTGCATGAATGGGTACCTACGCGCTCGGCTCCGTGTTCTCGCCCGCCTCGGTGGCCCTGGTCGGGTCCAGTCCGCGCGCGCGTTCGCTGGGCCGCCTGGTGCTGCGGCAGATCCTCGACGGCGGCTTTCCCGGGCGCGTGGGCGTGGTCAACCGGCGCTATCCGGAGATCGAGGGCATCGCCACCGCACCGCGGCTGGCGGCGCTGGGCTTCGCCCCGGAGCTCGTGATCATCGCCACGCCCCCGGCCACGGTGGCGCGCGCGGCGGCATCGGCGGCCGATGCCGGGGCGCGCGCGGTGATCGTACTGACCCGGGGCATGGGCGAGGGCCCCGGTTCGCACAATGCCGCGCTGCAGGCGATCGCGCGCGAGCGCGGCCTGCGCGTGGTCGGCCCCAACTGCCTCGGGGTGATCGCGCCGCATTCGAAGCTGTACGCAAGCTTCGCGGCGCACCGTCCGCCTCCGGGCGACCTCGCCCTGGTCTCGCAGTCGGGCGCGGTCGGCGCGGCGATCATCGAATGGGCCAGCCAGCGCGGGGTCGGCTTTTCCGCCGCGGTGTCGCTGGGCGACGCGGTCGACGTCGACTTCGGCGACATGCTCGACTGGTTCGCCACCGACCGCCATACGCGCGCGATCCTGCTCTACCTCGAGCGCGTGCGCGATGCGCGCAAGTTCCTCTCCGCCGCGCGCGCCGCGGCCCGCGGCAAGCCGGTGGTGGTGGTGCGGCCGGGCCGGCACGCCGCGCGCGAGGGTGCGCTGACCACGCATGCCGCCGCGCTGGCCACGCCCGACGCGGTGTATGACGCCGCGTTCCGGCGTGCCGGCCTCCTGCGCGTGCATGCGCTCGACGAGCTGTTCGCCGCGGCAGAAACGTTGTCGCACCTGGGCAGCGTGCCCGGCAACCGGCTGGCGGTCCTGACCAACGGCGCCGGCACCGGGCTCCTGGCGCTCGACCGCTTGCAGGACCTCGGCGGCCGGCCGGCGACGCTCTCGGAGGCGACCGTGGCGCGGCTCGACGCTGCGCTCCCGCGCGGATGGTCGCGGGCGAACCCGGTCGACCTGCTGGGCGATGCCGACGGCGCGCGCTATGCCGAAGGCCTGGCCGCCCTGCTGGACGACCCGGGCAGCGACGCGGTGCTCGCGGTCAACGTGCCCACCGTGCTGTCCGATCCGCGCGAGACCGCCGACGCCACGGTGCGCGCGCTGGCCGGACGCACGCGCGGCGCGCGCAAGCCGGTGCTGGCCCTGTGGCTGGGCGATGACGGCGCCGCGTCCGCGGCGCTGGGCGCCGCCGGCGTGCCCACCTACGCCAGCGAGGCCGAAGCCGTGCGCGGCTTCATGTACCTGGTGCGCCACCGCGAGGCGCAGGCGGCGCTGATGGAGACCCCGCCCAGCCTGCCAGCCGATTTCGCGGTCGACCGGGACGCGGCGCGCGCGCTCGTCGCGCAGGCGCTCGCGGACGGACGGGAGTGGCTCGATCCCGAGGCGACGGCGCGGCTGCTGGCGGCGTACGGCATCGACATCGCGCCGCCGCTGCTGGCGGCCGATGCCGACGCCGCGGTGGCGGCCGCGCGGCCGCTGCTGGCGGCGGGCGGCACGGTGGCGGTCAAGGTGCTGTCGCCCGACATCGCGCACAAGTCCGACGTCGACGGCGTGCGCCTGCACCTGGCCAGCGAGGCGGCGGTGCGCGAGGCCGCCGACGGCATCATCGCCCGCGCCCGTGCGCGGCGCCCGGACGCGCGCATCGACGGCGTCAGCGTGCATCCGATGGTGCTGCGCGCGAAGGCGCGCGAGGTCATCGCCGGCATCGCCGACGATCCCGTGTTCGGCCCAGTGGTCGTGTTCGGGCGCGGCGGCACCGCGGTGGAAGTGATCGACGACATCGCGCTGGCGCTGCCGCCGCTGGACCTGCGGCTTGCGCACGAGCTGATCGGGCGCACCCGCGTCGCGCGCATCCTGCGCGCCTACCGCGACGTGCCGGCCGCCGACGAGCGCGCGCTGGCCCTGGTGCTGGTCAAGCTGGCCCAGCTCGCCGCCGACATCCCCGAGGTGCGCGAGGTCGACATCAACCCGCTGCTGGCCGATGCCGGCGGCGCGGTGGCGGTGGACGCCCGCATCGCCGTGGCGCCCTCGCGTCGCCTGCACCGCGGCCGCGGGCACCCGCGCTTCGCGGTGTTCCCGTATCCCACGGAACTGGAGCGGCGCATCACGCTGGGCAACGGACGGCCCGCCTTCGTGCGCCCGGTGCGGCCGGAGGACGACGCGATGTTCCGGCGCTTCTTCGAGCACGTCACCACCGAGGACCTGCGCCTGCGCTTCTTCCGCGCCGTGCGCGACTTCAGCCACGATTTCATCGCCCGGCTGGTGCAGCTGGACTACGCGCGCTCGATGGCGCTGGTGGCGGTGGACGAGGAGAGCGGCGAGATGCTGGGCGCGGTGCGCCTGCTCGCCGACCCGGACTTCCACCGCGGCGAATACGGGATCATGGTGCGCTCGGACCTCAAGGGCGCCGGCCTGGGCTGGCGGCTCATGCAGGAGATGATCGACGTCGCGCGCTGGATGGGCCTGCAGGTGATCGAGGGCCAGGTCCTGCGCGAGAACAGCACCATGCTGGCCATGTGCCGGCAGCTGGGATTCCGGGTGGTGCCCGACCCCGACGACAGCATGTTGATGCAGGTCGAATTGCCGGTGGGCGAGGCAGGGGGCGCTGGCCGCCCGTCGGACGGGGCCGCGTCCGGTTGACCTGCGTCATGGTCCGCCGCGGCGCGGAGCGTATCATGGGGTGATCGCCGCAGGGACGGGATGTGGAACCATGGTGATCCGTGCATGGCAGGCCGTGGCGTTGCCCGTGGCGCTGGCCGCGTTCCTCGTCCTGTGGGGCCTGCCCGGCCAGTCCTGGCTCGGCACCGGCGGCCTCAGCCTCGCGGCCGGGGCGGCGGCCCTGACCCTGATGGCCGGGTCGGCCCTGCTCGGCTCGCGCTGGGCCTGGGTCGAGACCGCGTTCGGTGGCCTGGACCGGGTGTATGCGGCGCACAAGTGGATGGGCGTCTGGGCGCTGGTGCTGGCCAGCGTCCACCTGCTGTTCAAGGCGGGCGCCGACGGCTGGGAAATGGCGCCGATCCTGCAGTTGCCGGGTCCGTGGACCCGCTTCGTGCGCCAGGCCTCGTATGCGGCCCTCGTGGGCATCGTGGTGCTCGCGCTCAACCGCAACATCCCGTACGCGACCTGGCGCCTGTGGCACAAGCTGTCGGGCCCGCTGTTCCTGGTCGTGGTGCTGCACGCGCTCAGCATCAAGTCACCCATCGCCCTCGACAGCCCGGCGGGCCTCTGGCTCGCCACGTGGGCGCTGCTCGGGGCGGCGGGCGCGCTGTACCGGTTGCTCCTGTACCCCTTCCTCGCGCGCCATGCCGAGTACGAAGTGGTGGCGGTGGAGCCCGGCGCCGCGGCCGCGCACATCCAGCTCGCCCCGACCGCGCGGCCGCTCCAGTTCACGCCCGGGCAGTTCGGCTTCCTGCGCCTGAAACACGAGGGCCTGCGCGAGCCGCATCCGTTCACCATCGCCTCGGGCAGCGGCGGCGATGGCCGCGTCGACTTCGTGGTGCGGGCGCTGGGCGACTACACGCGCACCCTGGTGGCGAACGTGCGACCGGGCATGCGGGCCGATGTCTACGCGCCCCATGGCCGCTTCACCCGCCGGGCCGGCGCTGCGTGCGAAGCGTGGATCGCCGGGGGCGTCGGCATCTCGCCCTTCATCGCCTGGCTCAAGGATCCCGCGCGCGAGGATTTCGACGGCGTGACGCTGTTCTACTTCCACACGCCCGGGCGCGAGTTCCCGGCGGTGGACGTGCTGGCCGGGATGGCGGCCGCCCGCGGCGCCCGCCTCGTGCCCCTCGCCGGTGGCGCGCACGACCCGGGCTTCGCCGCGGGCCTGGAGGCCATGTGCCAGCGCCATGGCGCCTCCGCCGTGGACGTCGCCTTCTGCGGACCGCAGGGCCTGCTGCAGGTGGTCCGCGCCACGCTGGCCGAGCACGGCGTCCCGCCCCGCAACGTCCGCCACGAGCTGTTCGAGTTCCGCTGACGGTGCCGCGCCCGGGGATAATCCCGCCATGCGCAAGATCCTCCACATCGACATGGACGCGTTCTATGCCTCGGTGGAGCAGCGCGACGACCCCTCGCTGCGCGGACGGCCGGTGGTGGTGGCCTGGCGTGGCGCGCGATCGGTGGTGTGCGCGGCCTCGTACGAGGCGCGCGCGTTCGGCATCCGCTCGGCCATGCCCGCGGTGCGCGCGGAGCGGCTCTGCCCCGACGCCGTGTTCGTGCCGCCGGACTTCCCGCGCTACAAGGCGGTCTCGCGCCAGGTGCGCGAGATCTTCCTGCGGCACACCGACCTGGTGCAGCCGCTGTCGCTGGACGAGGCCTACCTGGACGTGACCGCGCCGAAGGTGCCGTCGCCCAGCGCCACCGAGTCGGCGCGCATGATCCGCGCGGAGATCCGCAAGGCCACGGCGCTCACCGCCTCGGCGGGCATCGCGCCGAACAAGTTCCTGGCCAAGATCGCGTCGGACTGGAACAAGCCCGACGGCCAGTTCGTGGTCAAGCCTTCGCAGGTGGAGGCGTTCCTGACGCCGCTGCCCGTGGGCCGCATCCCCGGCGTGGGCAAGGTGATGGAGCGCAAGCTGGGCGAGCTGGGCGTGGCCACGGTGGGCGACCTGCGCGCGCTGCCGCTGGAGGCGCTGCAGGCGCGCTTCGGCAGCTTCGGCGCCAGCCTGTACCGGCGCGCGCGCGGCATCGACGAGCGGCCGGTGGAGCCGGACCAGCCGGTGCAGTCGATCTCGAGCGAGGACACCTTCGAGCGCGATCTGCGCCTGGAGGAGCTCGAGGCGCCGCTGCGCCGCCTCGCCGGCAAGGCCTGGGAAGCGTCGCGGAGAACGCCGCGGGTGGGCCGCACCGTGGTGCTGAAGCTCAAGACGTCGGACTTCCGCATCCTGACCCGCAGCTTCACGCCCGACGCGCCGCCCGCGTCCGAGGCGGAGTTCGTCGCCATCGCGCTGGCGCTGCGCGATCGCGTGCAACTGCCGGCCTCGACCCGCTACCGGCTGGCCGGCGTCGGCCTGGCCGGCTTCCGGGATGCCGACGACGTGCCGGTCCAGGTGCCGCTGTTCGCATCCGCCTGAGCCGGGGCGGGACGCGCGGGTCGCAGCTCCAGCCACAGGCTGTAGGCGGCGGTGAGCGCCGGCAGCAGGTTCTGCAGCACGCCGACGGCGTCCTGCTTGTCCGAGAACAGGAAGTACGACAGCGTCATCGCGCTGCCGCAGAGGCTGATGATCCAGAAGCTGCGCGGCACCACCGCGCGCCCGGCGCGGCGGGAGGCGCCGAACTGCACCAGCCAGCGCGCGCCGAACAGCAGCGCGCCGAACAGCCCGATCAGTTTCCAGGGCGTGACCGCGATGCCGGTCCAGTCCAGCGCGGCAATGGTCTCGTTCATGGCATGACCTCCAGGTCGCGCACCACGCGTTCGTCGGCGATGGCGCAGGTGCCGCGGCGCAGCAGCCAGAGCACGCCCCGCAGGTCGCTGATGCCGACCAGCGCGCGGCCGAGGTTGTCGTACTTGCTCTGGCCGTGGCGGCGCGGGCG
>JAEWFF010000032.1 GCA_023388965.1 Pseudomonadota bacterium
CCGGCCTCGTGCTCCTTAAGAATCCCGATGATCTGCTCTTCAGAGAAGCGGCTGCGCTTCATGTCCCGGTCCTCTCAATGGGCCAGAACGAACTTCAATCCGGATTAAACCGCTGGGGCAACGTCACCCCCATCCTTCGAGACGCGCCTTCGGCGCTCCTCAGGATGAGGACGGGTGAGCACCCGACCAACTGCCCCCCACCAGCGCCCCTTCGCCCTCTGCAAACCTCTCCCGCTCGCGAGAGAAGAATGAAGCCCGCCGCTCTTTCGTCCCCCAAAACCAATTTCCCCTTTCCCCTCCTTGACAGGTTCCGGCCTCCCGCCTACCTCGAAGGCGTATGTTGGCACTCGCTGGGCGAGACTGCTAACAGGTCCCGGAATTTACGAGGCCATTGGCCAGAAACCTGAGGGAAATCAATGAAATTCCGTCCGCTGCACGACCGCGTCGTCGTCCGCCGCCTGTCCGCCGAAGAGAAGACCAAGGGCGGCATCATCATCCCCGACACAGCCCAGGAGAAGCCGCAGGAAGGCGAAATCGTCGCCGCCGGCCAGGGCGCCCGCGACGAGACCGGCAAGCTGGTCCCGCTCGACGTCAAGACGGGCGACAAGGTGCTGTTCGGCAAATGGTCCGGCACCGAGGTCAAGATCGACGGCGAAGAGCTGCTGATCATGAAGGAGTCGGACATCCTCGGCGTCATCGCCTGAGCTGCCCCCGCGAAATCCATTCGATAAGGAACACATATAATGGCTGCGAAAGACGTACGTTTTTCCGCTGATGCCCGCGAGCGCATGCTGCGTGGCGTCGACGTTCTCGCCAATGCGGTGAAGGTCACGCTCGGTCCCAAGGGCCGCAATGTCGTGATCGACCGCTCCTTCGGCGCGCCGCGCATCACCAAGGACGGTGTCACGGTCGCCAAGGAAATCGAGCTTGAGGACAAGTTCGAGAACATGGGCGCGCAGATGGTGCGCGAAGTCGCCTCCAAGACCAACGATCTGGCCGGCGACGGCACGACGACCGCGACCGTTCTCGCCCAGGCCATCGTCAAGGAAGGCGCCAAGGCGGTTGCCGCCGGCATGAACCCGATGGATCTGAAGCGCGGCATCGATCTGGCCGTCGCGCAGGTCATCGAGACGCTCAAGGCACAGTCGAAGAAGATCAAGTCCTCGGAAGAAGTCGCCCAGGTCGGCACGATTTCCGCCAACGGCGAAGTCGAGATCGGCCAGATGATCGCGAATGCGATGCAGAAGGTCGGCAATGAGGGCGTCATTACGGTCGAGGAAGCCAAGACCGCCGAGACGGAACTCGAAGTCGTCGAAGGCATGCAGTTCGACCGCGGCTATCTCTCGCCGTACTTCATCACCAATGCCGAGAAGATGATCGCGGATCTGGAAGATCCCTACATCCTCATCCACGAGAAGAAGCTCGGCTCGCTGCAGGCGCTGCTGCCGGTTCTCGAAGCGGTCGTGCAGTCGTCGAAGCCGCTGCTCATCATCGCCGAGGACGTCGAGGGCGAGGCGCTTGCCACGCTCGTCGTCAACAAGCTGCGCGGCGGCCTGAAGGTTGCGGCCGTCAAGGCTCCGGGCTTCGGCGATCGCCGCAAGGCCATGCTCGAGGACATCGCTGTCCTTACGGGCGGCACGGTCGTCTCGGAAGATGTCGGCATCAAGCTTGAGAACGTCACGCTGCAGATGCTCGGCCGCGCCAAGAAGGTGACGATCGAGAAGGAAAAGACGACGGTCGTCGATGGCGCCGGCGCCAAGAAGGACATCGAAGGCCGCGTCGGGCAGATCAAGGCGCAGATCGAGGAGACCACCTCGGACTACGACCGCGAGAAGCTGCAGGAGCGTCTGGCCAAGCTGGCGGGCGGCGTCGCGGTGATCCGCGTCGGCGGCGCCACCGAGGTCGAGGTGAAGGAGCGTAAGGACCGCGTCGACGACGCGCTGAACGCCACCCGCGCCGCGGTCGAGGAAGGCATCGTTCCGGGCGGCGGCGTCGCCCTGCTGCGCGCCAAGAACTCGATCCACAAGCTCGAGAACGACAATGCCGACATCAAGGCCGGCTTTGCCATCGTGCTGAAAGCGCTGGAAGCCCCGATCCGTCAGATCGTCGAGAACGCGGGCGTCGAAGGCTCGATCGTCGTCGGCAAGATCGGCGAGAACAAGTCGGACACGTTCGGCTTCAACGCGCAGACGGAAGAATATGTCGACATGATCAAGGCCGGCATCGTCGACCCGACCAAGGTCGTCCGTACGGCCCTGCAGGACGCGGCCTCGGTCGCATCCCTGCTGATCACGACCGAAGCCATGGTCGCCGACGCTCCGAAGAAGGAATCAGCGGCTCCCGCAATGCCGGGCGGCATGGGCGGCATGGGCGGCATGGACTTCTAAGAAGTCCACACGTCGTCCTCCGGCCTGACCGGAGGACCCGGACCGAAAAAGAAAGGGCGCGGCTCGCACCGCGCCCTTTTTGTATTCACGATCGGTCTGGCTGAACGCGGTCAGAGCCGCGCGCGTCGGTTGCCGTTGTCCGTCCGGTAAAGGCGCGAAAGCTCCAGAATGCGTTCGCGCTCGGCGCGCATCCGGTAGCTCTGTTCGAGATCGCGGTAGCGCACCACGTCCTCGTAACTCTCGGCCGCTTCCGCCAGCGCGGCGAAATCGTCTGCCTTGCGCTCGAATTCGTCGGCCACGAAAATCGTTTCAGTCGGAACGGCTATTCCGGACGTCAGCATGGTCGTCACTCTCCAACTCGCGTGTCGGGGAAAAGGGTGAAGGAACAATGCTCATGCCGCGCGCCGGTTCCTCGCCCCGGCTGCGGCACTTTAGACGTAGGAAGCCCGGCCGGCGGCGCAAGCCGTGCGCTTGAAATTGCGGAACCCTCCATCCCCCAGCACGTTTGTTTTCGTGAGGGCGGTGCGCCGCCTTTAATGAGGCAACCGCGCGCAGATGCGCGCCAACAAGGAGGTGACCCATGCTTGGCTGGGCACTGACGTTTCTTGTCGTCGCGCTGATTGCGGCGGTTCTTGGTTTCGGCGGCGTTGCCGGCACCGCCATGGAGATCGCGAAGATCATCTTCTTCGTAGCGATCGTCCTGTTCGTCATTTCGGCCGTGTTCGGATTCATGCGCGGCGGGCGTCCGCCCATCGCTTAGGGCCGGATACGTCCGAGGCACGGGAAAAGGCCCGCATTCCCCCCGCGGGCCTTTTCTCTTTCGCAAAGACGTGATGCGCGGCCATCGCAACCGCCGCTAAAGTCCGGTCCGGGAGGAATTCCGCCATGGATCAGCGCATCATCAATCTCTACGATCGCTACACGCACGGCCAGTTGTCCCGCCGCGATTTCATGGACCGGCTGACCCGTCTTGCCGGTTCGGCGGCTGTGGCTGCTGCTCTCCTGCCGGTGCTCTCGAACAATTACGCGAAGGCCGCCATTGTCGCGGAAGACGATCCGCGTCTGGACATCGAGCGCGTGACCTTTCCCGCGCCGGAGGGCGAGATAAAAGGGCTCCTCGTGCGCCCGAAAGAGGGGCCGGACAGGCTTCCCGCCGTCATCGTCATTCACGAGAACCGGGGCCTCAATCCGCATATCGAGGATGTCACGCGGCGCATTGCGCTCGAGGGGTTTCTGGCGCTCGGCGTCGACATGCTGTCGCCGGCCGGCGGCACGCCCTCCGATGAAGATCAGGCGCGCGACATGATCGCCAAACTCGACAATGCGCAGACCGTGACGGGGCTCGTCGCCGCGGTGGATTACCTGTCCGGGCACGAAGGTTCGACCGGCAAGGTCGGCGCGGTCGGCTTCTGCTGGGGCGGGCGCAAGGTCAACGAGCTTGCGGCGGCCTCACCCGATCTTGCCGCCGGTGTCGCCTATTACGGCACGCAGATTCCGACTGAAGAGGTCGCCGCTATCAAGGCGCCGCTGATGCTGCATTACGCCGAACTCGACGAGCGCGTGAACGCCGGCATCGAGGCTTATACCAAGGCGCTGGATGCAGCCGGCAAATCCTATGTGCTGCATATGTACGAGGGCGCAAACCACGCCTTCAACAACGACACCAACGCGCCGCGCTATAACAAGCAAGCCGCTGATCTCGCCTGGGAGAGGACGATTGCATTCTTCCGGGAAAATCTGGCCTGAACTCAGCTGAGCGCCGCGAGCAGTTTCTCGTTGAGCGGATTGGCCGACTGGAACACATCGCCGAGCTCGGTGGTCGATATCGTGTCGGCCCCCTGCGCCATCAGCCAGTCGGCCAGCGCATAGACCGCCTTCTTCGGCACATGCAGGATGAGAGGCCCGTCGCTTGCAACGCCGAAGGGGGTGCTGGCGCCGAAATTTTTCGCGGCGTCCGCGGCGATGCGCGTGCGGTCGCCCTTCGGCGCAGCCTTCACCTCCTGCACCGCGCGTCCGCGCGCGGCGGCGCCAAGACGCGCGAGGATGGTGCGGGCGGCTTCGCACGCCGCCGGGTTCCAGTCGGCGCGCAGGGAAGCGACGAGATTGGCCTCGCTTTTCAGGATCAGGCCGTCATCGAGGATCTTCAGCGCGTTCGCGGCGAGCGTCGCGCCGGTTGTCGTGATGTCGACGATGATGTCGGCTGTGCCGGAGGCGGGCGCGCCCTCGGTCGCGCCGAGGCTTTCGACGATGCGGTAATCGCCGACGCCGTGCTGCGCGAAGAAGGTGCGCGTCAGCGTGATGTATTTCGTGGCGACGCGCAGCGGACGACCATATCGTACGCGGAAATCGGCCGCCACATCGTCGAGGTCCGCCATTGTCCGCACATCGATCCAGGCCTGCGGCACGGCGACAACCACATTGGCCGGTCCGAAGCCGAGCGGCGTCAGCAGAAGCACGCGCTCGTCGGTCTGCGGAATTTCCTCGCGGATGAGGTCTTCGCCGGTGACGCCGAGATGCACATTGCCGAGCGAAAGCTCGCGCGCGATCTCGCTGGCGGACAGGAACTGTACTTGCGCGCCGTCGAGCCCGCCGAACGCGCCGCGATATTCGCGCGCGCCGCCGGGGCGCATCACCGGAAGCCCGGCCTGCGCGAAGAAGGAGAAGGCGTTTTCCTGAAGCCGGCCCTTGGAGGGCACGGCGACGAGCATCGGATCGCTCATTGCGCGGCCTCCGTCATGCGTTCGACAAACATGGCGCAGCCGACTGCCGGCACGGGGTCCGGCGAGCCGAGTGCGGTGAGAAGGCCGTCATAACGTCCGCCGCCGACCAGCGGGCCGAGGGCCGGCAGGCCGCGCGCGCGGAATTCGAAGACGAGGCCGGTGTAATAATCGAGCTGGCGCCCGAATGCCGCGGAATAGGTCACGCCGGCAAGATCGACACGCTCGCCAAGGCGCGCGAAGCGGCGTGCGAAGGAGGCAAGGGCCCGGTCGAGCGCCTCCGCTTCCGCTGAGCCGCCGTCGATCGTGCCGTCTGCTTTCGCCTCCGCCACGCATTGCGTGATCTCGCCCACGGCACCGTCCGGTCCGCCCTCGACGGTCAAAAAGCGCGTCAATACATCATGCGTCGCTTCCGGCAGCGAGGCTGAGGCGCGCAGCCCCGCCTGTTCGATGAAGCGTTCGGCAATGTCGCCGACGCTGCGGCCGCCGACCTGGTTGATGCCGGCGAGCGACAGCATGTCCTCGACTACGGCGCGCGCGGCCTTCGGATCGGCGCCGTCGAGCGCAGTGAGGAAGGCGGAATGATCGCGCGGCGCTGGCGCCGAAGGCGCCAGCACGGCAAGATCGCGGCCCAGTCCGGCCTGCCGCGTCACATCGCGCAGGATGCGCCGCCGCCAGGCGCGCGGCACGCGCAGCGCGTCGAGAAAGCCGGTCAGCAGAGCGCGGTCGCCGATGGTCAGCGCCGCATCCGCGATGCCGTAGAGCGTCAGGGCCTCGGCGCTGCGGGCGATGATTTCGGCTTCGGCATCCTCGGCGTCGCCGCGCCCGAAAATCTCGATGCCCGCCTGCTGCACTTCCGCCCCGCCGCTTTCGCGCTGGCGGAACACCGGGCCGAGATAGAAATAGGCGGCCTCGCTGCCCGCGCTCGTGCTGGCGAGATGCAGACGCGCAGTCGGGATCGTGAGATCCGGGCGCAGGCACAATTCGTTGCCCTCGGCGTCCGAGGTCAGGAACATGCGCCGTCTGAGATCCTCGCCCGAGACGTCGAGGAATGGCCCGGCGGGCTGGACGATTGGCGGCTCGACCCGGGCATAGCCGGCCTCGGTCAGGCGGCGGGCAAGCTGCTCGGCCTTGTCCGGATCGGAAATGCCGAGGCGGACGGGGAAGGCGGCGTTCAGCGCCGGGATATCTCCGCTTTGCGTGCGCCGCGCCACCCAATCGGCCAGAGCGCGCCGCGCCGCGCCGGTCGGCTCGTTATTATCCTTTTCCCAGCGGGAATAGGTCGCCTGCGACACGCCGATTTCGGCGGCGGCGGCGGCCTGGGTGAGGCCATGGCGCTCGCGGAGCCGAGACAGGGCTTTTGCGGAAAGATCGGGCTGCTTGTCGGTCATGCACCCGGGTATATCCATTTGCATGAACTTTTCAAGGCGCCGCACCGTTCAGCGGGGAATTTACATCATTTGCATAACGCTTGATTATTTTGATATGTTATAACATAACAATCGGAGTTTTCAGGATCAGCGAGTTTTCGTATGGACAATCGTATCCCCGTCACCGTGCTCTCCGGCTTTCTCGGCGCCGGCAAGACGACGCTTCTCAACCACATTCTCGCCAATCGCGAGGGGCGACGCATCGCGGTGATCGTCAACGACATATCCGAGGTGAACATCGACGCGGACCTTGTCAGGGCAGGGGATGCGGACTTCACGCGGGCGCAGGAAAACATGGTCGAAATGACCAATGGCTGCATCTGCTGCACGTTGCGCGACGATCTGCGTGTCGAGGTCAGGAGGCTTGCGGCGCTCGGCCGCTTCGATGCCATCGTCATCGAAAGCACCGGGATTTCCGAACCGCTTCCCGTCGCCGCGACCTTCTCCTTCCGCGATGAAGAAGATTTTGCGCTCGAAGATGTCGCGCGTCTCGATGCGATGGTCACGGTCGTCGATGCGATCAACCTGCCGCGCGATTTTGCGAAGGTTGAGCGCATCGCGGACAAGGGAGAAAGCCTCGGCGAAGACGACGAGCGCACTCTGGTCGATCTTCTCACCGATCAGATCGAATTCTCCGACGTGGTCGTGCTCAACAAGATCGGCGATGCCGGCGAGGAGGCGCAGGCACATGCCCGCAGCATCGTGCGCGCGCTCAATCAGGACGCAATGCTGATCGAAACCGATTTCGGCCGCGTCGATCTCGCGGAGATCATGAATACAGGCCTGTTCGATCCCGAACATGCGAGCGCGCATCCGCTCTGGGCCAAGGAATTGTATGGCTATGCCCACCATGTTCCCGAAACCGAGGAATACGGCATCGGCAGTTTCGTCTACCGCGCGCGCCGGCCGTTTCATCCGGCAAAGCTCACCCGTTTTCTGGCGCGGACATGACCAGGCCTCATCCGCGCCAAGGGCCATTTCTGGCTGGCGACGCGGCCCGATGTGGTCGGGGAATTGTCGATTGCGGGCGCGGTGTGCCGCACCGGCCCGCTGGGCGCGTGGTGGGCGGCGGTGCCGAAGCAGTATTGGCCCGACAATGCCGAATGGCGCGATCTCGTGCGCCGCCATTGGGTGAACGGCTGGGGCGACCGGCGGCAGGAACTCGTCTTCATCGGCCAGAACATGGACGAGGCGGCGATGCGTTCCGCGCTCGATCAATGTCTGCACGGACCGGCCGATCCCTCGCGCTACGATCCGCGGAAGGATATCGGGCTTCCCGATCCTTTCCCGGTCTGGCCCAATGCCCGCGCCGCGGAGTAATGTGCCGCGCATGAGCCTGTTCAGCCTCGGCCGTCGCCGCGACGGCGCGCAATCCGAAATGTCGAGAAGCATCGCCGGCCATGTCCGCGCAATATTGACGCTCGGCGAGGAAGACGCCGTCACCGTCAGCCAGATCGATTGCGGCGATCCGGCATGCGAGGGCGGTGCGGAAACCTTCATCCTCGTCATGCGCAAGGGCGAGCGCACGAAGGCGGCCAAGGTCTCGAAGGCGATGTCCTTCGTCAGCGAGGCGGATGTCAAAAAGGCGGTGGAGATTTTGCGGTAATCCGCATGTCCCGAACAAGCCGCGCTTGCGCGGCGCGATCCGGGACCCATACGCCCGGTGTTTGCGATAGGAACCGCAGCGCCCGAAATCATGCAGCAACGTCACGGAGTATGGGTCCCGGACGGCGCACCGAACTCGGGTGTTCCCGAGTTCGGCGTTAAGGCTCAACCCGGCAACAGCCGGGTTGAGGGCCGCTTCCGGGACACGCAGTCAGCTATACCGCGCGATCATCTCGCGGACCGTCTGTACAAGATCGTCTTGCTTCACCGTCACCTGGCCGGGGCGTTCCTCGGTCCAGGCCGCGCGGTCCTCGATCTTCTTCGACATTTCCTTGCCGAGAACGAGGTCCTTGACCGTGACTTCGCCGGCCTCTTTTTCGTTCGAGCCCTGAATGACGGCGACGGGCGCGCGGCGGCGGTCGGCATATTTCATCTGCGCGTTCATGCCGGACGAGCCGAGATAGATTTCGGCAGGAATGCCCGCCTCGCGCAACGTACGTGCGAGGCCGAGATAATCGGCGGTGCGGTCCTTGTCCATGACCAGCACGACCACGGGGCCGGCGGGTTCCGCCGCGCCCTTGCCGAGGGCCTGCAAGGCTGCCTGAAGACGCGACACGCCGATGGAGAAGCCGGTCGCGGGTGCGGCCTCGCCGCGAAACCGCGCAACGAGCCCGTCATAACGCCCGCCGCCGCCGACTGAGCCGAACCGGATCGGACGGCCCTGATCGTCCTTCACCTCGAACAGAAGCTCGGCCTCGTAGACCGGGCCGGTGTAATATTCGAGACCGCGTACGACGGAGGGGTCGATGATGACGCGGTCGCCATATCCCGCTGCGTCGATGGTGCTTGCGATCTCACCAAGCTCGGTTGCACCAGCCTCGCCGCCGGTACCGGCGACAAGTTTTGCGAGATTGTCGATCGTATCCTTGGTGCTCGCCGCCTTTGCCGAGACGAAAGCGATAATCCGGTCGGCAGCCGCTTCATCCAGCCCCGCGCCCTTCGTGAAATCCCCGCTCTCGTCCTTACGGCCCTTGCCGAGCAGGAGTTTCACGCCCTCGACGCCGAGGCGGTCCAGCTTGTCGATGGCGCGCAGCACGGTCAGGCGCTTGCCGGCATTCTCGTCGCCGCCGAGGCCGATGGCCTCCATCACGCCGTCGAGCACTTTGCGGTTGTTGACCTTGATGATGTATTGACCGCTCGGAATGCCGAGCGCTTCCAGCGTGTCCGCCGCCATCATGCACATTTCGGCATCGGCCAGCACGCTCGGCGCGCCGACGGTGTCGGCATCGAATTGCAGGAACTGGCGGAAGCGTCCGGGGCCGGGCTTTTCGTTGCGGAAGACGGGGCCGAAGCGGTAGGTACGGAACGGTTTCGGAATGCGGTCCCAGTTCTCGGCGGCATAGCGGGCGAGGGGGGCCGTCAGGTCGTAGCGCAGCGACAGCCATTGCTCGTCGTCGTCCTGGAACGAGAACACGCCCTCGTTCGGCCGGTCGAGATCGGGCAGGAATTTGCCGAGCGCGTCGGTGTATTCGACGAACGGCGTTTCCAGCGCCTCAAAGCCCCAGAGCTCATAGACGCGGCGGATCGTCTCCACCATCTGGCGGGTGGCGGCGAGTTCGGACGGGCCGCGGTCGGCGAAGCCGCGCGCGAGGCGGGCCTTCAGGCGGTTTGTATCTTTGGCTGACATGGCGCGCGTCCTAGCGCGCGGCGGGCAAGCGGGCAAGCGGGCAAGCGGGCAAGCGGCTGGCGCGCCGGCCGGACTGAGGCGTGTCCCGATCCGGCACGGAAGGATTAACGCGCCGGGCGGCGCGGACCCGTTCCGGCGGGCCGGTCTATGGCCCGGGATGCAAGAGCCTACTTCATCTTGTGCGGACGAAGGGCGAACATCGCCCGATCAGCGATTCGTGCCGCGTTCGTTCCTCCCCCGTTTCGAAGATTAACGGGAGGATGTTCTGAGGATGGCGTGTCCCATCTCCCGGTCCTCATCCTGAGGAGGCGCGGAGCTCCGTCTCGAAGGATGGGCCGACAATTGGTGTCTGCTGCCGGGGAATCCTCTCCCCTTGTGGGAGAGGACGACTCATGGCCAGAGGCCATGAGCGAGGTGAGGGGTTACTCAGACATACGACCCCTCACCCGGCCGCGCTTCGCGCGTGCCGACCTCTCCCACAAGGGGAGAGGATGGGCGCCGTTTTTTTCGCGGCGCGACTCTCTACTACTGAAGGGAGCGGACAGCGAGCCTGTCGCCACAGCGTATATCCCGGAAGCGGCGGAGCCGCTGTCCGGGATCCATACTCCGTGACGATGCGGTCTGATCTCGAGCGCTGCGGCATCTATCGCCGACACCGGGCGTATGGGTCCCGGGCTCCGCTTCGCGGCCCCGGGACATGCGAAGATCGTACACCCTCACCCGACGGATCAGGCTTTCAGCCTGAGCCGGCCCTCTCCCCACGGGAGAGGGAAAGGTCTCGTCACTCCGCCGCGGCTTTGCGCGAGGACTGGCGGCGGCGGTAGATCGTCGAGGGATTGATTTCGAGCGCGGCGGCGGCGCGGGCGATATTGCCGCCGAAAGCCGCGAGCGCTTCCTCGATGATGCGTTCCTCCTGCACCCACATCGGCAGGATGTCCTTCGGCCTCGCCGCGCCGGGGCGCGCGGAATGCGGCGGCGTCAATACACTCTGCGCGATCTCGTCCGGCAGCATGTCGGCGGTGACGAGCCCGCCGGAATTCAGAACGACCACGCGGCGGATAACCGATTCCAGTTCGCGCACATTGCCGGGCCAGGAATGAGAGGCGATCAGCCGCTCGGCCAGCGGGTCGAACCCGGTGAAGGCGCGGCCTTCTTCATGCGCAAGCCGCGCGAGGGAGGCACGCGCGAGCAGGATTGCATCCTCGCCGCGCAGGCGCAGCGGCGGCAGATGCAGCGGCAGGACATGCAGACGATAGAACAGATCTTCGCGGAAACGCCCGGCGGCGGTCTCCGCTTTCGGGTCGCGGTTCGTCGCGCAGACGATGCGCACATCGACCTTCTTCGCCTTTGTCGACCCGACGCGGCGCACCTCGCCGGTCTGTACGAAACGCAGCAGCTTCGATTGCAGCGCGACATCCATCTCGCAGATTTCGTCGAGGAACAGCGTGCCGCCATGCGCCGCTTCCGCCGCGCCGGCATGGTCCTCGACCGCGCCGGTGAACGCGCCGCGCATATGGCCGAACATCTCGCTCTCGATCAGTTCCTTCGGGATCGCGCCGCAGTTCAGCGCGACGAAAGCGCCGGCGCGGCCCGAGCGGGCATGCACGGCCTGAGCGGCGAGTTCCTTGCCGGTGCCGCTCTCGCCGGTGATGAAGACCGGCGCGCGCGACGCCGCCACCTTGTCGATGCGCGTATAGACATCGCGCATGACGGCGGAGGCGCCGAGAAAATTCTCGAAGCCCTGCGCTGCGCGTTGCGCGCTCCCGGCGGTGACGGGGCGTTCGGCCATCCGCGCCGTCAGGCGCTCGATCAGCACATGCGGCGGGCAGGGGAAGGACAGATATTCGTCGGCGCCCGCCTGCATGGCTTCAACCGCGTTCGCGCCGCGTCCGTGCCCGACGACGATCAGAGGTCCGGATATCAGCGGGCGCAGGCGCGCGACGGCATCATCGCCGAAATCGCCGGCGATCAGCGCGGAAAATCGCAAGCCCCGCAGCCGCTGCTCGGCGCGCATAACGCTGTCGGCGATCTCGACTTCGGCATTGAGAAGACCCGCCGCGAGCGACGCCGCGATCTGGCGCGCGCGGACGGCGTCTTCCTCCGCGACCAGAACGTGCAGGCGCGCGGGGCCGTGCAGGCCGGCCGAAAAAACCATATTCCGATACTCCCGCCGCCCGCGGCCCCAGCCGCCGCATGCCCGGCAATGTCCCCGCATTACTTTGCGCCAACAGGGTAAATGAAGCGTCAAAGCGGCTTTTTCCGCGGGTGTGGGCAGGGCTGATATGCAATGGCGACGGGGCGGCGAATCTGCACATAGTTCTTTGGTTTATTCGCGCGCCGGGCCTCATGCTGAAACCAGGGTCGATCTTCGTTGCCTTCTGCATGATGGTGGTCGCGGCTTCGGTCGCGGCGATCTTGGTGGTCGGCCTCGGCATGCATCTGCCGATTGCGATCGCGGGCGGCATCGGCGGCGTCACGTTGATTGCGGTCGTCACGCGGCTCGTGACGGGCGGCGGCGGCAAGCCCGCGACATTGCGCTTCTTCGAGCTTGAGGAACGCATCGGCCTCATCGCCGAACGCGTCCTGACCATCGAGCCGCGCCTCAACAAGATCGACCAGCAGGCGCAGGAAACCGCGCGCCGCACGCTGGCGCCCATCGAACAGCAGATCGCGGAACTCGGCACTCTGGTGCGCGCGCTGGCCGAGCAGGTCGAAACGCATGAGGCCGTTCTTGCCGAATTGCCGATGCGGCAGGTCGCCTGGACGGCTGCGGAACTGGCAAAGCCGCTCCCCGGCCTCGATGAGGAATTGTATGCGCAGCCCGAACTGGGCGAGCCTGTGCCGCCGGCCGGTCCGCGCGGCAAGGCGCTTGATCCGGTCAAGGCGAAGTTCATCCGCCGCGCCATCGAGACCGACGGAATCGAGATTCATCTTCAGCCGGTTGCCTCGCTGCCGCAGCGGCGCGTCATCCAGTATTGCGCGTTTCCCTATCTGCGCGATGGCGAAGGCATGCTGCAGCCGCCGTCGGAATTCATGGACGATGCGCGGCTCGCGGGCCTCGTGCCGGCGCTCGATGCCTTCGTGCTCGATCGCGCCTTGCGCATCGCGCGGCGGCTGAAGGCGCGCGACCGCGAGATCACCCTGATGGTCAATCTCGAAGCCGAGACTCTGGTCGCGCCCAATTTCGCGACCGACATCGCCAAACGGCTGGACGCCAATGCCGATCTCGCCTCGCATATCGTCATCGGCTTTTCGCAGGATGCGCTGTTCGGCTTCGGCGATGTCGAGGCCGAGATTCTCGCAAGTTTCGGCGAGCGCGGCTTCCGCTTCGCGCTGACCGGCGTGCGCGATCCCGATCTCGATGCCGGCGCGCTCCACACGCTCGGCGTCCGCTATATGCGTATCGCGAGCACGCTGCTGACCGATCCCGAGATTGCGAAAACCTCCGATCTGCATCCGGCCGATCTGCCGGGCCTGATGCGCCGCCACGCTATCCTTCTGGTGGCGGAGGATGCCGATACGGAAAACACGGTCGCCGATCTGCTCGATCTCGATGTGCGCGCGGCGCAGGGCGCGGTGTTCGGCGTGCCGCGGCCCGTGCGGCCGGAAATCTTCTCCGGCGAGGAGCCGAAGCCGCAGGCGCCGCCGGTCAAGGCCGCCGAGCGGCCGGTGCCGCAAAAGCCGTTCCGCTCCATCGCCCGCCGCGCTTGACCTTCGCGGGCGGCTGCGGCACCTCCACCCCATGAGCAAAACCTTTGTCCTGCCGCCCGGTTCGGGCCTCGGCGCGCTTGCGCCGGATTACGATGTGATCTTCTCCGATGTCTGGGGCGTCCTGCACAACGGCGTCCAGGCATGGCCGACCGCATCCGATGCACTGATGAAATTCCGCGAGCGCGGCGGCACGGTCGTGCTGCTGTCGAATGCGCCGCGCCCGTCTTCCGTTGTCATCGAGCAGCTCGAGACGATCGGCGTGCCGCGCGCGGGCTGGGACGGCATCGTCACATCGGGCGATGTCACGCGCATGGAACTCGACCGGCGTGGCGTGACGCGTCTGCATCATGTCGGCCCGCCGCGCGATGCCGAAATGTTCGAGGGGCTCGAACTTGTCGGCGCTGGCGAGGCGAAGATTGCGGTCGTGACCGGGCTCGACGACGATCATTCCGAAACGCCGGACGATTACCGCGAGCGGCTGCGCGAACTTGCCAGCCACGATGTCGATCTCATCTGCGCCAATCCGGACCGCGTCGTGGAGCGCGGCGGCGAAATGGTGTGGTGCGCGGGTGCGCTGGCGGATGTGTACGAGGAATATGGCGGCCGTGTCCTTCACATCGGCAAGCCATTCTCCGGCGTCTACGAACAGGCGCTGCGCGTCGCGCTCGAAAAACGCGGGCAGGTGACGCCGAAAGCGCGCGTGCTCGCCATCGGCGATTCCATGATCACCGATGTCGCGGGTGCCAATACATTTGGAATCGACTGCCTGTTCATGACCGGGGGCATCCATGCCGGCGAGATCGGACATCCGCCGAGCGGTGAGGCATTCGCGTCCGTACTCGCCCCCGCCGCCGTCAAGCCCGTCGGCTGGTCGCATAGATTGGTGTGGGAGGTGTAAGTTTCACCTCTCCCGCTTGCGGGAGAGGTCGGCACGCGCGCAGCGCGGCCGGGTGAGGGGAATTGCGAGGTCGGTGGGCGGACTTCCCCTCACCTCGCTCGAAAGCCTCCTGGCTTTCGAGTCGTCCTCTCCCGCAAGCGGGAGAGGAGTCACCCGAACAGATCGTCCTGCTTCGGTTTTCCGGTCGCCGGCTTCGCCGCAGGTTTCGGCTTCGCACCGCCGCCGGTTGCGACCGCGCCCGTCTCGCCATCCCTGAAGCGAAGCGTCAGCGCATCGCCCGACGAGATGGACGAGGCGGAGCGCACGAGCGCACCTTCAGCATTCATGACCAGCGCGAAACCGCGCTCCAGAACGCCCTCATAGGAATAGGCGCGCAGGAGGCCGAAGGCGTGGTCGAGGCGGCGGTGAATGCCGCTCACATGGCCGCGCAGCGCGCGCGTCTTGCGGTCCGAGAGGACCGTCAGGCGTTCGCCGCATCTTTCGATCCGCCCTGTCAATACGCCGGGACGCAGCCGCACGGAGACCTGCGAGAAGGCGATGCGTTTCGTGCGCTCATTGGCGACGAGCGCGGGCCCGAGCCGCGCCGACAGCGCGTCGAATTTTTGGCGCGGGCCTGCCAGCAGGGCATCGGGCGTCGAAAGCGCGCGCGCGGCCGAGCGCAGTTCGGTGCGCCGCCGCTCCACATTGCGGCCGAGCGCGCCGATCAGCCGCGCGCCGCACGAGCCGGTATTGGCGAGAAGTTCGGTGCGCACCGGAACGGCGAATTCGGCGGCGCCGGTCGGCGTTGGCGCGCGCAGATCGGCGGCGAAATCGATGAGTGTCGTGTCGGTCTCGTGGCCGACGGCGGAAATGATCGGGATCGTGCTCGCGGCGACCGCGCGCACCAGAGCCTCGTCGTTGAAGCCCCACAGATCCTCGAGCGAGCCGCCGCCGCGCGCGACGATCAGCACGTCGGGGCGCGGGAAGGGGCCGTCCGCATTGAAGCCTTCAATGGCGGCGGTCACTTCCGCCGCCGAGGTTTCGCCCTGCACGCGCACCGGCCAGACGAGGACATGGCGCGGAAAGCGATCCGACAGGCGGTGCAGGATATCGCGGATCACCGCCCCGGTCGGCGATGTAATGACGCCGATCACGCGCGGCAGATACGGAATGCGCTTCTTGCGCGCCTGATCGAACAGCCCCTCGGCGAGCAGGCGCTTGCGGCGTTCCTCGAGCTGCGCCAGCAGCGCGCCCGCGCCGGCCGGTTCGATGGAATCGACGACGATCTGATAGCTCGATTTGCCGGCATAGGTCGTGATCCGCCCGGTGGCGATGACGTCGAGGCCCTCTTCGGGCTTGAACTTCAGGCGGCCGAACGTGCCCTTCCAGATCACGGCGTCGAGCCGCGCGCTTTCGTCCTTCAGCGTGAAATAGCAATGGCCGGAGGAGTGCGGGCCGCGATAGCCGGAAATTTCGCCGCGCACGCGCACATAGCCGAACGCATCCTCGACGGTGCGCTTCAGATTGGCCGAAAGCTCGGAGACGGTGATCTCCGGGGCGTTGGAAGGGGCGGAATCGGACGAGGACATGGGAAGCGGATTAGCACATGCGCGGGACAGGGAGGAAACGAACCGCCAAACATGCGGCTCCACCTCTCCCCTTGTGGGAGAGGTCGGCAAGCGCGAAGCCGCTGCCGGGTGAGGGGTTTGATCCGCGATAGTCCGCACCCCTCACCTCGCTCATGGCCTTGCGGCCATGAGTCGTCCTCTCCCACAAGGGGAGAGGATAGGAGCGCAGCGGCCATCCGGGGAAAACCGGCCCGCCGATTTCCGCGCGCCGTCGCATCGGGTTAAGAGAGGCGCATGAACGTTCTTCTCATCGGTTCCGGCGGGCGCGAGCACGCGCTGGCCTGGAAACTGGCGCAGAGCCCGCGCCTCGGCAAACTCTTCGCCGCCCCCGGCAATCCCGGCATCGCCGCTTTTGCGGAACTCGTTGCGCTCGATCCTGCCGATCATTCCGCGGTGGTGAAATTCTGCCGCGCGAACGGCATCGGGCTCGTCGTCATCGGCCCGGAAGTGCCGCTCGTTGCCGGCCTTGCCGACAGGCTGGACGAGGCCGGCGTGCCGGTGTTCGGGCCGAGCAAGGCCGCCGCGCAGCTCGAAGGCTCCAAGACCTACACCAAGGAACTCTGCGCGACCTACGAAATCCCGACCGCCGCGCACCGCAGCTTTATCGAGCCGGCCGGCGCCAAGGCCTATATCCGCCAGCAGGGCGCGCCCATCGTGGTGAAGGCCGACGGGCTTGCCGCCGGCAAGGGCGTTGTCGTCGCGATGAGCGTGCAGGAGGCCGAAGAAGCTATCGACATGATGTTCGAGGGCGGGCTCGGTGCCGCGGGCGCGAGCATCGTTGTCGAAGAATTCATGACGGGCGAGGAAGTCTCCTATTTCTGCCTGGTCGATGGCGAGACCGTTCTGCCGTTCGGCAGCGCGCAGGATCACAAGCGCGCTTTCGACGGCGATGAGGGGCCGAACACCGGCGGCATGGGCGCCTATTCGCCCGCGCCCGTCTTTACGCCCGAGATCGAGAAGCGCGCGCTCGAGGAGATCGTCAGGCCGACCGCGCGGGCCATGTACGCACTCGGAAATCCGTTCCGGGGCGTGCTCTATGCCGGGCTCATGCTGACGCCGCAGGGCCCGAAGCTCGTCGAATACAATGTCCGGTTCGGCGATCCGGAATGCCAGGTCCTGATGCTGCGGCTGAAATCGGACCTGCTCGACATCGTGCAGGCGGTGGCCGAGGGCACGCTCGACACGGTTACGGCCGAATGGTCGGCCGATCCGGCGATAACCGTCGTCATGGCGACGAAGGGCTATCCCGGCGCCGTGGGCAAGGGCTCGGAAATCCGCAATCTCGCCGCCGCCGATGCGGTCGAGGGCGTCACTGTATTTCAGGCCGGAACGTATGGCCGCGACGGCAGGATCGAGGCGGCCGGCGGCCGCGTGCTGAACGTCACCGCTTCCGGCGCGACGCTGAAAGCGGCCCGTGATCGGGCCTATGAGGCTGTCGATCTGATCGACTGGCCCGAAGGCTTCTGCCGCCGCGATATCGGTTGGCGCGCGCTGTAGGGATGGTTCGTACGCGGCCCCTCCCTCCTCCGCGAAGCGGGGGAGGGTCGAGTCGGCGAAGCCGACCGGGGTGGGGGCAAATCGACATGTCTTCCTGTCACCCCACCCCGCTCGCGCCATAGTGGCGCGAGTCGCCCTCCCCTTTCAGGGGAGGGAGTCAGCACTATCGCCAATACCGGGCGTATGGGTCCCGGATCGCGCTGCACTTTGTGCAGCTTGTCCGGGACATGCGTCACGTTCGCCTCAGGACAACGCCTGCGCTGTCCCGCCCCTCTGCCAGAGCACGAGCACGTTGCCGGCCGCGATGAAGGCAAGGCCCGCGAACGACCAGGCCGACCACTGATAGCCTTCGTATTGACCCGAGATCAGAAGCGCGAATACGGGAAACAGCACGGTCATGTAGCCGGCGCGCGCGGGGCCGATGCGGCGCAGCAGCGACAGATAGGTCCAGAACGCGACGACGGAAGCGATCAGCGCGAGGAAGGCCAGCGCGCCGAGATAGGCGAAGGTCCATTCCACCTGGAATGTCTGGCCGCGCACGGGGGCGTAGACGAACAGGACCGCGCTGCCATAGGCCATGCCCCAGGCCGTCGCCGCCGCGAGCGGAATGCGCGGTCCTGCACGCGCGCCGAGATCATGTTGCCGGTGGAGAAGAACAGGGTTCCGCCGACGCACAGCGCAAGGCCGCCGAGACGTCCATACCCGGAGGCGATGACTTCGGGCGCGAACAGGCAGGCGACGCCGAAGACGCCGATGACCGAACCAAGCGCGACCGTCCACGGCACGGGCCGCTTCAGCGCGAGCGATTGCAGGATGACATTGAGCGGGGCGGCGAGCGCGAACACGACCGCCATCATGCCCGTCACGAGGATGAGGCCGCTGTAATAGAACAGGACGAAATTGGTCGAAAACAGAGTGAGGCCGAGCGCCGCGAAGAAAAGATGATCGCGGCCCGAATAGCCCGAAAGGCGTTCGCCGCGCAGCGCACACCAGCCGAACATGAAGGCGCCGGCGATCGCGAACCGCCACAGGATCGAGACTTCGGGCGCGACCACGCCGAGCTGCAGGCGCACGCCGATCCAGCTCGTGGACCAGGCGAACAGGAGCAAGGCGGCCAGCACGAAATCCGTGCGGCCCATGAGTGTCGGGTTTTCGTCCATGCGCCTATCTGCGCGCGCCGCCGGGGCGAAGCAATACAACTTCGGTCATGCCTGCCATGACCGAAATGCGATCAATACGTCTCTTCGAGAAAGGCCGGATCGATCGAGCGCGCCCACGGCCCGCGCCAGCGCGCCAGAAGCGCCTCGGCATTGGTCGTGCCGCCGTCGACAAGCTGTTCGAGGGTGGCGAGATAGATGCTCTCGTCGTCGCCGAGGCCGTTGTCGCGCCCGCGCGCGGCAAGCCCCGCATGCGAAAGCTCGATCACGTCCCTGGCGATGTCGCGCAGCGAGCGGTTGCGGATGCGCGTCGAAAGGCCGAGCTTCGGCACGTCGCGGCGCAGATCCTCGCGCTCCTCGGCGGTCCACTCCTTCACGAGATCCCAGGCGGCATCGAGGCTTTTCTGTGCGTACAGTATTCCGACCCAGAACGCCGACAGCGAGCAGATGCGGCTGGTGCGGCCGACATCGGCGCCGCGCATTTCGAGATAACGCTTCACGCGCACTTCGGGGAAGATCGTCGTCAGATGGTTCGACCAGTCCGAAAGGGTCGCGCGTTCGCCGGGCAGGGCATCGAGCCTGCCGTCGAGAAGATCGCGGAAATTCGCGCCCGCCACATTGTGATAGATATCGCCGCGCTTGACGAAATACATCGGCACGTCGAGCGCGTAATCGACATAGCGCTCATAGCCCATGCCGTCCTCGAACGCCCAGGGCAGCATCCCCGTCCGGTCGGGATCGGTGTCGAGCCAGATCTGCGAGCGCATGGACAGATAGCCGTTCGGCTTTCCGTTGGTGAAGGGCGAATTGGCGAACAAAGCGGTCGCGAGCGGCTGCAGCGCGAGAGACACGCGCAGCTTCTTCACCATGTCGGCTTCGGACGAGAAATCGAGGTTCGTCTGTACGGTCGCGGTGCGGAACATCATGTCCAGCCCGTGCCCGCCGACCTTCGGCATATAGGCCGACATGATCTCGTAGCGGCGCTTGGGCATGACCGGCGTTTCCGCGAGCGTCCATTTCGGCGACATGCCGAGCGACAGGAAGCCGATGCCGAGCGGCTCGGCGACCTCGCGCAATTGCGCCATGTGGGAATGAAGTTCGCCGCAGGTGCCGTGTATGGTCTCGAGCGGCGCGCCGGAGAGTTCGAACTGCCCGCCGGGCTCGAGCGAGATCGCGCCGCCGCCGGTGACATCGAGCAGGCCGATGATGTGGTCGCCCTCCATGATGGGCTCCCAGCCGAGCAGGTCCTGCATGCCTTCGAGAAGCGCGCGGATGCCCCGCCGCCCGTCATAGGCGACCGGGGCATGATCGGCTTTGCGGAAGGGAATCTTCTCGTGCTCGGTGCCGATGCGGAACTGGTCGTCGGACTTTTCTCCCTTGGCGATCCACGCGACCAATTGGTCGCGCGATTGCACGGGAGTCATATCGATCTGATCGCGCGCCATAACCCTCTCACGGCTTGCGGGGGAGTGAGACCTAGGTGTTCGGGGGAAGAACGTAAAGTGCCCCGGACAAACACCGAACCCGCGGCCATCCTTCGACACGCGTCCTTCGGACGCGGCTCAGGATGAGGAAGAGGATTTAACCCCGCTCGCCTGCGGCGAGTCGCCCCCTCCCGCGAGCGGGAGAGGGGACAATCACACCACCGCCGTCTGCGTGACCACGACCTCGGTGCCGATCGGCACGCGGTTGTAGAGGTCGATGATGTCCTGATTGAACAGGCGGATGCAGCCCGACGACATGGCCTGGCCGATGCTTTTGGGCTGGGTCGTGCCGTGGATGCGGAAATAGGTGTCCTTGCCGTTCTGCGCGAGATAGAGCGCGCGGGCGCCGAGCGGGTTGGTGATGCCGCCGGGCATGCCCTCGGGCCATTTCGCGGCTTCCGGATCGCGCGCCATCATTTCCGGCGGCGGATGCCATTTCGGCCATTCCTGCTTGCGGTCGACAATGGCGCGCCCCGACCAGGAAAAGCCGTCGCGGCCGACGCCGACGCCGTAGCGCATGGCCGTGCCGCGCTCCTCGGTCAGGTAGAGGAACTTGCTGGCGGTATCGACCACGATGACGCCGGCGCGCTCGCCGGTGGGGTTCGATACGCGCTGGCGCAGATAGATCGGGTTCACGGTCGCCGTGTTGACGGCGGCGAGCTGCCAGCCGCCATCCTGCATTGCCCCGTAATTGGGAGAAACCGGCGCGAGGGTGGAGCGGGCCGATACGCCGCTCCCGCTGCCCCCGCCGGAGGTCTGGCAGGCGGCAAGAAACAGCGGCAGCCCGGCGACGAAAGCGCGGCGGCTCATGCGGCCGGCCATGTCCAAACCCTTGGTCATTTCCAGAATAAACCCCTCTCGAATCAGTCGCGGCGTCCCCCGCGCGTTTGCGACACATAAACGCCGCAGCGCGGGGAAAAGCTCCTCACGACATCGTGTACACCTTCAAGGTTTCAGCCGTGTTGCGCCAGCGTCACGCGCTTGAAATCACCGATTGTCGCCTGAACGAGCGCGAGCGCGGTCACCGCAGCCGTGTCGGCTCTCAATATGCGCGGGCCGAGCGAGATGACGGTGACGAAGGGGAGCTTGAGAAGCCGCTCACGTTCCGCCGGGTCGAACCCGCCTTCCGGGCCGATCAGAACCGCGAGCGGCCCGGCGGGCAGGGATGAGAGTTCCGCGAGCGGTGAGGCGCTCGCTGCGCTCTCGTCGCAGAAGATCAGGCGACGCTCGGGATTCCAGTTCGCCAGAAGCCGGTCGAGCGGCCCGGCCTCCGCGATGTCGGGAATGGAGAGAATGCCGCATTGCTCGGCGGCCTCGATGGCGTTGGCGCGCATCCGGTCGAGATTGACGCGCGCGGCCTGGGTGCGCCGCGTCATGACGGGAACGAGGCGCGAGACGCCCATCTCCACGGCCTTCTGCACCATGTAGTCCAGCCGGGCATGTTTGAGCGGCGCGAACAGATACCAAAGATCGCCGGGTGCGGTTTGCGGGCGCGTTCGGGTGCGCGGCGTCAGCGCGGTCTTCTTTTTCCCGGCCTCCGAAATCTCGGCGCGCCATTCGCCGTCGCGCCCGTTGAAGGCGAGCACGTCATCGCCCGGTTTCAGGCGCAGCACATTGCGCAGATAGTTCGACTGCTCGGGCTCCAGCGCGATGGCGGTGCCTTCGGTGAGCGGTGCATCCACGTAAAGACGCGGGGCGGAGAAATCGGGGAGGGTCATGATTGGGTTCCCTCCCTCCCACGCGAAGCGGGGGAGGGCGACTCGTGCGTAAGCACGAGCGGGGTGGGGTGACAGGACGGGGACATTCACTGAGCCTCATCCTGAGGAGGCGTCGATGTCGGGTGTTCCCGACATCGATTTACACTCAAACCGGCAACAGCCGGTTTGAGTGCGCCGTCTCGAAGGATGGCGCAACGACCATGCTCTCCGCCCATCCTTCGAGACGCGATGCTGAAGCATCGCTCCTCAGGATGAGGACGGATTCCGTTTCCGCAACTCACGTCCCCCCGCCCGAGACCTTGCTGGCGAAGAGCGCAATCGCGCGCTGGTAGTTCGAGCTCTTGTTCCAGCCTCCGAGCGCAGCGAAATTGCCGGAGCCTTCCTGCCAGCCGCCGCCCCTTTGCCAGCCATGACCGCGCAGATAATTCGCGGTGGAGGCGAGCACGTCCGCCTGGCTGCCGATCAGGTCCTTGCGGCCGTCGCCGTCGAAATCGACCGCGAACCGCACATAGGAGGAGGGCAGGAACTGGGTCTGGCCGATCTCGCCATGGCCCGCGCCCCGCAATTGCGCGGCGCTCATATCGCCGCGGTCGATAATGGTCAGCGCGGCCAGAAGTTCGCGCTGGAACAGATCGGTGCGGCGGCAATCATAGGCGAGGGAGGCAAGGCCCGGCAGGATCGGCTTGTTGCCCGTCACCGCGCCGAAATCCGTCTCCATGGCCCAGATCGCGACGAGAACCGGGCCGGGCACGCCGAAACTCTGCTCGATGCGCTGGAACAGGCCGGCATGCGATTGCAGGTAGGAACGCGCGCGTTTGAGGCGTGCGGCCGTCACGCGTTTGGCGGCGAATTGTTCGAACGAGCCCTTGAAGCTCGCGCGCACCTTGCGGTCGAAGGCGATGGTGGCGGTGTCGAGCTTCACACCGTCGAGCGCCGACAGGCCCCGGCGGCCGACGCCCGCGGCGCGCGCCTCGTCCCTGAATTGCTTGATGAAGGCCGGGAAACCGCCCGGCGGTTCGCATTGGGCGGCAGTAGCCGGAAAGGCGAACAGCAAGGCGACAGGCAGAAGCATGGCCGGGAGAAAACGCATGGAAGACCCCGCGAAAAGAGCCAGCCGAAGATAGCGTTTTTCCCGCGAGGGACTAGACTTGGCTGCGGAACTTTCCTTCCGTGGTGAACATCATGCCCCCCTCAACCGTTGCCGATGCCGCTTCCGGCAATTGGGTCGACCGCCGTGCGCCGGACTGGTTGAAGCCGTTCGCGCGGCTGGCGCGCTGGGACCGGCCCATCGGTGTCTGGCTTCTGTTCTGGCCGTGCGCGTGGAGCGCCGCGCTGGTGGCGACCGCCGTCGGCAAGCCGGCCCCAAACGTGCTGTACATCGTCCTGTTCCTGCTCGGCGCGTTCCTCATGCGCGGCGCGGGCTGCACCTGGAACGACATCGTCGACCGCGACATCGACGCCAAGGTCGCGCGCACCGCTCTGCGGCCAATCCCGTCCGGACAGGTATCGGTCAAGGCCGCGCTCGGCTTCCTCGTCCTTCAGCTCGTCGTCGCGCTCGTCATCCTGCAGCAGTTCAATCTGGTCGCGATCGTCCTCGGTTTCGTCGCGATCCTTCCCGTCATCAGCTACCCGTTCATGAAACGCATCACCTGGTGGCCGCAGGCCGTTCTGGGCATTTGCTTTTCCTGGGGTGCGCTGATGGGCTGGGCGGCGTCGGAAGCGACTTTATCGGGCGCGTCCAACCTGTTGTTTCTGGGCTCTATTCTATGGGTGATCGGCTACGACACGATCTACGCGCTCCAGGACATCGAGGACGATGCGCTGGCCGGTGTCAAATCGACCGCGCGGCTGTTCGGCGCGAAGGTGAAGCTGTGGCTGTACGCACTCTATGGCGGCGCGATTTTCCTGCTTGCGGCGGCCGTCGTCGCCGCCGGCGCGGGCTTCGCCGCCTGGCTCGGCCTCATCGCGTTCGCGGTCCATCTCATCTGGCAGGTGAGGGAGCTCGATCCGTCCGATGCGCAACATGCGCTCGCGACGTTCCGCTCCAACAAGACGGCGGGCCTCATCCTGTTCGCGGGCTTCGTCGCCGATGCGGCGCTGAGGGCGTTGTAGGTATCTCCTCTCCCGCCAGAACCCGGCTGTTGCCGGGTTCAGCTATAAAGTGGCCAAGTCGAGAACACTCGACTTGGCTCGGGAGAGGTCGGCACGCGCGGAGCGCGGCCGGGTGAGGGGATTTAACAGCGACGGTGTATGGGGCTTTCCCCTCACCGCGCTCGCAGGCTCCCGCCTGCGAGTCGTCCTCTCCCGCAAGCGGGAGAGGATTTAACTGCGCGCGATGATCTCGCGCTCGTCGCGGTGGACGAACGGAACGAGCGGCAGTTTGCCGCCGCGCCGGCGCTGCAGAAAGCGCGGGCGGCGGCTCTTCAGATAGGAGCGGATGCGGCGCGGGCGCGGGCGCGCCACCTCGACTTCGCCGATCTTCTCTTCCTCGACGACGAGGCGTCCGTCGAGCCCCTCCATCAGGAGCGGCAGGCCGAGCGTCGCCCCCCAGCGGCGCCATTCGGCGATGACGTCGAGATCGTCGTCCGCTTCGTAGAGCGGCACTTCGAGCCCGCGATTGCGATGCGATAGGATGACGGTGAAGCGGTCCTCGTCCTCGGTCCCGCCCGGCGCCAGCCGGATCGCGACCCCGCGATAGTCCGACAGCGGCAGATTGATCCGCATCGCCACATCGCTGATGCGGCGCGCCATGACCACGCGGTCCGGCTCCAGGGTGATGGCGCGGGCCCCGCCATCGGCAGCGGCATCCGGGCCGGTGAACTGGAGCGGAAGGCGCGCCGGGTCCGGTTTATGAACCCGGACCGGCGCGGCGGCTTCGAGAAATTCTGTTTGACGCCTCACAAAACCTACTCCCCGAACCGTCTCGTTATCTTGGACGGTTGCTTTGTTGTGCTGGGGAGTTTGCGCCGTCAGCTTCGAAAAGCTCTTAAAGGGTCTAGTTAATCAAAATACACTTCGAGGTTTGGTATAAATTTCTTTGCACTGCCATCAACTATACCTTTACCCTGTGTGGCGCTTTCGTCGTGCTTGCCCCGAGGGATGGGCGGGTTTAACTCCTGCTCCGCCCCATCCGTCCGGAGATTCCCCTTGGCCCCTCGCGCCGAGCCCGATCAGTTCAAGCCGAAAGTCGACAGCCTCATCCGCGAGGCCGGCGATATCGCACTCGGTTTTGCCCGCTCCGGCGCCAAGCGCTGGACCAAGGGCGACACCTCCATCGTCACCGAAGCCGATCTGTTCATCGACAAGTTCCTGCGTGAGAAGCTGACCGCGCTCGACGACAGCGTGGGCTGGCTTTCGGAGGAAACCGCCGACACCCCGGAACGCCTCGACCGCGAGCGCGTCTGGATCGTCGATCCGATCGACGGCACGCGCGCCTTCGTCGAGGGCGTGCCGGTCTGGGTCATCTCGATTGCGCTCGTTGAAAACGGACGCCCGGTGTTCGGGATGATCTTCAACCCGACCAAGAACGAGATGTTCGAGGCGGTCGCAGGTGGCGGCGCGTTTCTGAACGGCGCGCCGATTGCGGCGTCGCCGCGCGCTCTGCTCGCCGGCGCCGAGATCGTCGGGCCGCGCACGATGATGGAGGATCTCGACGGCATCGGCGCTGAGATCGCCCGTGCGCCTTACGTCTATGCGTTGGCCTATCGCATGGCCGGGGTCGCCGCCGGGCGTGTCGATGCGGCCGTCGCCTCGACCCGGTCGAAGGATTGGGACATCGCCGCCGCCGACCTCATCCTGCAGGAAGCGGGCGGAAAGCTTCTCGAACTCGACGGCGATCTGCCGCGCTACAATCTGCCGTCCCCGGTCCACCGCCCGCTCATCGCCGCCAGCGAGCCGCTGAATGCGGCGATCCGCTCGGCGCTGCTGCTGGCGGGCGCGACGACACCGCGCAGCTGGGCCGGCTAGGGAGAACTAAGGATTATGACTGAAATGCCCAGCAAGCAGCTTTTGCATCTTGTCTTCGGCGGCGAGCTCGAAGACCTGTCCGGCGTCCGCTTCCAGGATCTCGACAAGCTCGACATCGTCGGCATCTACCCCGATTACGCCAGCGCGCGCGCCGCGTGGAAGGCGAAGGCGCAGGCGAGCGTCGACAACGCACAGATGCGCTATTTCGTGGTGCATCTGCACCGTCTGCTCGATCCTGCAGCGGTTTCGGACAGATCGTAGCCGCGCGCGGGAACATGTCCTTCAAGGAATATTTCCGAAAGTTCTACCGGCATCCAGCGGTCTCAAACACGCTCGGCGCGCTGATCGCGCTCTATATCCGCCTCGTCCAGCACACGACGCGCTGGACCCTCGAACCCGCCGACCAGCGCGAGGCGCTGAAGGACGAGCAGCCCTTCATCATCGGCATGTGGCACGGGCAGCACATCATCGCGCCGGCTGCATGGCCCAAAGGCTGGCGCGGCAGCGCGCTCGTCGCGCGCCATGCCGACGGCGAACTCAATGCGATTGCCCTGCGCAGGCTGGGCTGGGGCGTGGTCAGCGGTTCGGGCGCCAATGCGAAGGGCCGCACCGGCAAAAGCGTCGCGCGTCGCGGCGGCGTGCAGGCGCTGATCGCGATGCTGCGCACGCTTGAGAACGGCAGTTCGGTTGCGCTGACGGCCGATGTGCCAAAAATCGGCGGTATTGCCGGGCAGGGTATCGTGAAACTTGCGGCCATGAGCGGACGGCCGATCTATTGTTTTGCGATAGCGACCCGGCGCGGCCTGCATTTCGACACGTGGGACAACGCCACCCTTCCGCTGCCGTTCGGGCGCGGGGCGATCATTGTGAGCGAAAGGCTCGATGTGGCCAAGGACGCGAGCGAAGCGGAACTCGAAGAGGCGCGCAGGGAAGTCACGCGCCGGCTCGACCGTGCGCACCAGCGTGCCTACGAGCTTGCGGGCGGCGCGCCATGGAAAATCCGCCATGGCGAATAAGCCCTTTCTCCTTCGTATGTATACCTCGCTGCTCGGGCTCGGCGGGCCGCTCGTCGCCTGGCCGCTGCTGCGCTACCGGCGTCGGCAGGGCAAGGAAATGGCCACCCGCATCGGAGAGCGGCGCGGCCTTTCCAGCCGCCACCGGCCGGAAGGTCTGGTTGTCTGGGTTCATGCCGCGAGCGTCGGCGAGTTCGTGTCCGTTCTTCCGCTGATCCACAATCTCGTCGATCGCGGCTTTTTCGTACTGACAACGACCGGCACCGTCACCTCGGCGCGCCTGGCCGCGATCCGTCTGCCGCCGGATGCGGTGCACCAGTTCGCGCCGCTCGACGTGCCCCGCTATGCGCGGCGCTTCTTCAATCACTGGCGGCCAAATCTCGCGATCTTCACCGAATCCGAGTTCTGGCCCAATCTGTTCGCCGAGGCCGAGCTGCGCGGCGTTCCGGTCGTCATCGCCAATGCCCGCATGTCGAAACGCTCGTTCGAGCGCTGGTCCAAGACGGGCAATGTGATCCGCCATATGCTCGAAAGCATCGATCTGTGCCTCGCGCAGTCGGACACGGATGCGCGGCGTCTCGCCGGGCTCGGCGCGCCGCGCGTGGAAACGGCGGGCAATCTGAAATTCGATGTGCCGCCGCCGCCCGCGCCGAAAGAGACGCTGGAGCGGCTGGAGAGCGCGGTGTCCGGACGTCCGGTTTTTCTCGCCGCCTCCACGCATCCCGGCGAAGACGAGATCATCGCCCGCGTTCATGCGCGCCTGAAGCAGAAGGCGCGCAATCTTCTGACCATCATCGTGCCGCGCCATCCCGACCGGGCGCCGGAAATCGTGTCCGCGGTGGAGGAGATCGGGCTCGATGCCGGCCTGCGCTCGCGCATCACCGATCCCGAATGGAACAATGACGTGTTCGTCGCCGACACGATCGGGGAACTCGGCCTGTTCTACCGGCTTGCTGATGTAGCCTTTGTCGGCGGATCGCTGGTCGAGCATGGCGGTCACAATCCGATCGAGCCGGCGAAGCTCGGCGTGCCCATTCTCCACGGACCGCACATTTCCAGCTTCGCGGACATCTACAAGGCGCTCGACGAGTCCCAGGGCGCGCTCGAAATCACCGACAACGAGACATTCGCCATCGCCGTATCCGGCCTTCTGGCGGATTCGACCACGCGGGACATGATGCGCCGCGCCGCCCATTCGGTCATCGAGAAGAATTCCGGTGCGCTCGTGCGTACGATGGCGGCCATCGAGCCCTATCTCATGCAGATGTCGCTGGCGAGACCGTGATGCGCGCGCCGGACTTCTGGTGGCAGGAAAATCCGTCCTTTCTCGCGCGCCTGCTCAAGCCTTTTGGATCGCTCTACGGCGGCGCGGTTCTGGATCGTATGGACCGCGAAGGGGCGAGGGCTTCCGTTCCGGTCATCTGCGTCGGCAATCCGGTCGCCGGCGGGGCCGGGAAGACGCCCGCTGCCGCCGAAATCGCGCGCCTTCTTCTGATGGCGGGACGGCGGCCCGTTTTTCTCACGCGCGGCTATGGCGGCGCGCTGAAGGGGCCGGTCGAGGTCGATCTCAACCGTCACGATGCGTCCGATGTCGGCGATGAGGCGCTTCTGCTCGCTTTGACCGCGCCATGCGTCGTTGCGCACGATCGCGCCGCCGGCGCGGAGCTTGCCGCGCGCTGCGGCGATGTCATCGTCATGGACGATGGTTTTCAGAACGCGGCGCTGCAGAAGGACATGAGCTTTCTCGTTCTCGATTCCGAGGTGGGCATCGGAAACGGCCTGTGCATACCCGCGGGGCCGCTGCGTGCGCCCATCGAGCCGCAGCTCGCGCGGGCCGATGCCGTCATTCTCGTCGGCGACGGTTCGGCGGCGGACTGGCTGGTGCAGCGCCGCCGTCCGCCGGTTCTGCGCGCGCGCCTTGTGCCGGACACCAAGGCCGCCGCGCATCTCAAGGGAAAGAACGTGCTTGCCTTTGCCGGCATCGGCCGGCCGCAGAAATTCGCGGGCACGCTGAAAGGGCTCGGCGCGAATGTCGTGCGCCTTGCCGCGTTTCCGGATCATCATGTCTTTACGCAGAAGGATGCCCGCGTGCTTCTCGACGAGGCGCGGGCCGGTCGGCTGATGCTGGTGACGACGGAAAAGGACAGTGCCCGGCTCGCGGGCAGCGGCCTCGATGAACTGGCCGATGCCGCTGCCGTTCTTCCCGTGCGCCTCGCCTTCGACAAGGCGCGTCAGGTCAGCGCGGGGCTGGGGAAGTTGTTTGCGGAATGAGCACGTTTCACCTCTCCCCTTGTGGGAGAGGTCGGCAAGCGGCGAAGCCGCTGCCGGAGGGGTTCTCACATTGAGATTTGGGCCTATCCCTCACCTCGCTCGGCGCTTTGCGCCGAGTCGTCCTCTCCCACAAGGGGAGAGGATGACACCGTGTTCGCGGCGGGCGGCTTCCATGTACCGAGACCCCGCTTTATCGCCGTGCTTCGACACGGTTCATGCTGCGCATGAGTCCGGCTCAGGATGAGGGTTGAGTTTGCTGCAGCATCCCTCCCTCCTCCGCGAAGCGGGGGAGGGTCGACTCGTGCGTAAGCACGAGCGGGGTGGGGGAGGCTCCATGATTGTCATGTCACCCCACCCGGTCACGCTACGCGTGACTCGCCCTCCCCTTTCAGGGGAGGGAAGAGGCCGTCACACCTTCGGTGCGAGCCCCAGTTCCTCGATCCGCTTCAGCGCGATGTCGGGACCGGCATAGGCTTCCTGCCGCTCGGCCGACCAGTAGCGCAGTTCGTCGAGTGGAATGGCCGCGCCGGTCACCGCGCAGCGGACGAATGTGCCGGGGCGCAGGATGCGGAAATCGCCGTCGAGATAGCGGATTTCAGCCTCGACGGCGGGGCGGTGCGGACGTTCGTGGCGGTTCATGCCCGCTTAGATAGCGGCTGGCGGCCGAAACCGCCATGCCGAAAAAAGTCGGGAGCCGGATCAGGCCTTCCTGCCGAACAGATCGTCGACCTGTTTCTGGTCGACGCCTTCGCCCTGAAGCTGCGGGCCGTTCAGCATCAGCTTTTCGCGGCGCTTGGCCCGTTCGGCCTCGCGGTCGTCGAGGAAACCCTGAACGTCTTTGGCGTGGACGGCCTCGGCGAAACGGCCGACGCGCGCCTCGATCATCTGGAGCGTTTCGACAACCTTGGCGACACGCTGTCCGGTGATGTCCTGGAACGAGCAGGCCTCGAAAATCTCCATCATGCGGTCGTTGACCATGGCCTGATAGGCCTTCAGGTCGGTCGGCTCCGCGGCCATCAGGGCCTCGGCGTTCTCCATGATGCGGTTGGTCGCATCTTCGGTTGCCTTGACGATGGCGTCGAGTTCCTGCCCGGCGGCGGGAATGCGGCTTTCCTTCAGGTCGTTGACCTGGAAAACGCCGATCTCCTTCTTCATCGTCTCGATATAAAGAGCGATGTCGCGCAGTTCCTTGTAGGTCGTCGCGTCCATGCTTTCGCAGAAGGACTGCATGCTTTCCGCGGCCAGCGCGGCGAGCTTCATGACCTCGGCGAAAGTCGGCGCGGCGCCTTCCTGCGTGCGCGCGTAATTCTGCATTTCTTCGAAGTGAGCCTTTTTGGCCTTGGCCATAGGGCGTCTCCCTTACACTGACGAGCGGCCGGATAAGCCCCGGTCTTGCCTAGTCCCCGAACACCGCGTCGATCTTCGACTTCAGCGTCTGCGCGTTGAAGGGCTTCACGATGTAGTTGTTCACACCGGCCTTCTTGGCGGCGATCACGTTCTCGGTCTTGGATTCGGCCGTGACCATGATGAAGGGCGTGCGGGAAAGCTTCTCGTCGGCACGGACTTCCTTCAGGAGTTCGTAGCCGGTCATCGGCTCCATGTTCCAGTCGGAGATAACGAGGCCGTATTTCTTCTCGCGCATCTTGCCGAGCGCTTCAGACCCGTCCGCGGCCTCATCGACGTCTTCAAAGCCGATCTGCTTGAGAAGATTCCGGATGATGCGGATCATGGTCTTGTAGTCGTCGACGACGAGAATAGGCATCGTATGATCGACCGACATGGTTCAACCCCCAGGATACAGCGTCTTCTGACGCACTAAGATTTATTCCGGGCGCCGGTTCTGGGCCCGCCACGGTGCAGAAATACGCGGTATCGTTTGAATATCCGGTTAACTAGGGCCTTGGCCGATGGAACGTCTTGACCCTACACGGCCCGGACGGCAGGGTCCGCGCCTCCAGGACACCGAGACACGATTCCCGACCCGTGACCCTTTCCCTTGCTCCCGGCTTCCTCTTGCAGTGCGGCCTCGAAAACGTTCCCGCGGCCCTGAAGGGCGGGGCGGTCGCGATCGGCAATTTCGACGGGGTCCATCTCGGCCACAAGGCGGTTCTGGCCACAGCCCGCGCCGAAGCCGGGTCGCGGCCCGCGCTCGCGCTGACCTTCGAGCCCCATCCGCGGACCTTTTTCCGGCCCGATCACCCGATCCCGCGCCTGACCCCGCCGCCGGAAAAGCGGCTTCTCCTGTCCCGCCAGCCTTTGCAGGGCATGGTGGAACTGACCTTCGATGCCGCTCTGTCCTCGCTGAGTGCCGAGGAATTCGTCTCGCGGGTTCTGGTCGGCGCCCTCGAAGCCGAGGCCGTTGTCGTCGGCTGGGATTTCCATTTCGGCAAGAACCGGGGCGGCAGCCCGGCCTTTCTTCAGGAGGCGGGAGAGCGCCACGGCTTCCGCGTGCGCATCATCGAGCCCTATGGCGGGCAGGCCCCGGTGTCCTCGAGCGCGGTGCGTGCCTGCCTTGGGGAGGGCGATGTCGCGGCCGCCAATCGTCTGCTCGGCCATCTCTGGTTCGTCATGGGCGAGGTCATTGCCGGCGACCGGCGGGGCAGGGAACTTGGCTATCCGACCGCCAATCTGGCCTTGCCGGCCGAGACCCCGCTGGCGCACGGCATCTATGCGGTGCGGGTTGCCGTGGACGGTGCGGTCCATGGCGGAGTCGCCAGTTTCGGCCGCCGGCCGCAATTCCACGATGACGGGCCGGCTTTGCTCGAACCCTATATCTTCGACTTCTCGGGCGATCTTTACGGCAGGACGATCGGCGTCGAATTCGTCGCCCGCCTGCGCGGCGAGGAGAGGTTCGACAGCACCGAGGCCCTGATCGCGCAGATGGACCGCGACGCCGAGGCCGCGCGCGCAATTCTCGCCACGCCGCCCGATCCGGCGGCGCCGAGCGCGATCGGCTAGTCTTTCCCCTGACCTCCGGCCTTGCTATGACGCCCGCCTCATGACCGATGCCAAAACCGCGCCGACGCGCGACTATTCCGAAACCCTGTTCCTGCCCAAGACCGATTTCGCCATGCGTGCGGAATTGCCCAAGCGCGAGCCGGACCTTCTGGCCCGCTGGGAGCGCCTGGGGCTTTACGAAAAGCTGCGCGAAAAGGGCAAGGACCGGCCGAAATTCGTGCTGCATGACGGCCCGCCCTATGCGAACGGCCATCTGCATATCGGCCACGCGCTCAACAAGATCCTGAAGGATTTGGTCGTCCGCTCCAAACAGATGGCGGGCTTCGACGCGCCCTATGTTCCGGGCTGGGACTGCCACGGCCTGCCGATCGAATGGCGCATCGAGGAAGAATACCGCGCCGCCGGCAAGAACAAGGACGAGGTGCCGATCGTCGATTTCCGCAAGGAATGCCGCGCCTATGCCGAAAAATGGATCGGCGTGCAGAGCGAGGAATTCCAGCGGCTCGGCGTCACCGGCGACTGGAAAAACCCCTACACGACGATGAAATTCCGTTCGGAGGCGATCATCGCCTCCGAACTGATGAAATTCGCGGCGTCAGGACAGCTTTATCGCGGCTCCAAGCCCGTGATGTGGTCGGTCGTCGAAAAGACGGCGCTCGCCGAGGCCGAGGTCGAATATCACGAGGTCACGAGCCATACGATCTTCGTGAAGTTCCCGGCGGTCGGTTTCCGCAAGGGCGAGGACATCGCGCCGATCACGGCCTACCCGCATTATCAGGGCTCGGTCGTCATCTGGACGACGACGCCCTGGACCATTCCCGGCAACCGCGCGGTCGCCTTCTCGCCCGACATCTCGTACGGACTGTACGAGGTCAGTTACGCGCCGGACGACAACTGGACGCGCGCCGGCGAATATCTCTATCTCGCCGACGAGCTTGCCGAGAATGCCTTCAAGGCCGGCCGCATCGAGGCCAAACGCCTGCGCGGCGTCTCGGCGGACGAACTGAAGAACCTCGTTCTGGCTCATCCCTTCCGCGGGCGCGGTTACGATTTCGACGTGCCGGTTCTGCCGGCAGGTTTCGTCACCGCCGATACCGGCACGGGCTTTGTCCATATCGCGCCCGGTCATGGCGCCGACGACTACAATCTGTGGACCGCGAACCGCCTCGGCGAGGTGCCGCATACCGTCCAGCCCGACGGTGCGTACTTCCCGCATGTGCCGATTTTCGCCGGGCTGCGTGTGTTCGACGACAAGGGCAAGGAAGCCGAGGCCAACAAGGCCGTCATCGAGGCGCTGATCGGTTCGGACGCGCTGCTCGCGCGTGGCCGTCTGCGCCATCAATATCCGCATTCCTGGCGCTCCAAGGCGCCGCTGATCTTCCGCAACACGCCGCAATGGTTCATCGCCATGGACAAGATCCTGTCCGATCGCGGCCTGCCGGAACGCGGCGATGACGGCGTCGCCGTCGATACATTGCGCAACCGCGCGCTTGCGGCCATCGACGTCACCGCCTTCTATCCGCCGGCCGGGCAGAACCGCCTGCGCGGCATGATCGAACAGCGGCCCGATTGGGTTATCTCGCGCCAGCGCGCATGGGGTGTGCCGATCTGCGTCTTTGTCGAAAAGAAAACCGGCACGGTGCTGGACGACGAGGGCGTCAATACGCGCATCCGCGACGTGTTCGAGGCCGAGGGCGCCGATGCCTGGTTCGCCGACGAGACCGGCGCACGCTTTCTCGGCAATGATTACAGCCCGGACGATTTCGAGAAGGTCGACGACATTCTCGACGTCTGGTTCGATTCCGGCTCGACGCATGCCTTCGTGCTCGAAGGCAATGAGGACTTGTCCTGGCCGGCGGCGATGTATCTCGAAGGGTCGGATCAGCATCGCGGCTGGTTCCATTCCTCGCTTCTCGAAAGCTGCGGAACACGCGGCCGCGCGCCCTATGACAGCGTATTGACGCACGGTTTCGTGCTCGACGAGCAGGGCCGCAAGATGTCGAAATCCTTCGGCAATGTGGTGGCCCCGCAGGACGTCATCAAACAGTCCGGCGCCGACATATTGCGCCTGTGGGTCGCGGCCTCCGACTATTCGGACGATCTGCGCATCGGCCCGGAAATCCTGAAAACCTCGGTCGATAGCTATCGCCGTCTGCGCAACACGATCCGCTGGATGCTCGGCGCGCTCGGCCATTTCGAGGAGGCCGACCGCGTCGCCTTCAAGGACATGCCGGAACTGGAGCGCCTGATCCTGCATCGCCTCTGGGGAGTCGGACAGGACGTGCGCAAGGGCTACGACGCCTATGACTACAAGCGCGTCTTTGCCGTGCTGATGCAGTTCATGACGTCCGATCTGTCGGCCTTCTACTTCGATATCCGCAAGGACGCGCTGTATTGCGATCCGATCTCGTCGGTCACGCGCAAGGCCTCGCTGACGGTGATCGATCTGTTGTTCGACCGTCTCATCCGCTGGCTCGCGCCCATCATTCCGTTCACGGCCGAGGAAGCATGGCTGCTGCGCCATCCGGGCGATGGATCGTCCGTACATCTGGAACAGTTCGCGGAAACGCCGGACGAATGGTCCGACAGCCGGCTCGAGGAAAACTGGGAGAAGATACGGCGCGTGCGCCGGGTCGTGACCGGGGCGCTGGAGATCGAGCGCGCGAACAAGAGGATCGGCTCCTCGCTTGAGGCCGCGCCGGTCGTCTATATCGAGGATGCGGGTCTGCGCGCCGCCGTCGAGGGCGAAGACCTCGCCGAGGTCTTCATCACGTCCGATGCGCGGCTTGGAGACGGTGCGCCGCCGGCCGACGCCTTCCGCCTTGATGAGGTGCCTGGCGTTGCCGTCGTGCCCGCGCGTGCCGAAGGCACGAAATGCGCGCGCTCGTGGAAGATCAGCCCGGATGTCGGCGCCGATCCGGAATTCCCGGACATCACGCCTCGTGACGCCAAGGCCATGCGCGAATGGCTGGCCGCACGGGGATGAGCGGTTTTCGCTTCGGCCTCACTGTCGCCGGCGCAACGTTCGTGGCCGATCAGGCGCTGAAGCTGTGGATCCTGTTCGTCTACGATCTGGCCGCGCGCGGCCGGGTCGAGGTGCTGCCGTTCTTCGATCTTGTCATGGTGTGGAACCGCGGCATTTCCTACGGCCTGTTCCAGCAGGACACGGCCGTGGGGCGCTTCGTGCTGCTCGCCATCTCGATTGCGGCCTGCGCGCTCGTCGTTCACTGGCTGCGCGCGCCGCAGCCGCGCCTTCAGGCTCTGGCGCTCGGCCTCATTCTCGGCGGCGCGGCGGGCAATGCGGTCGATCGACTCGCCTATGGCGCGGTGGCCGATTTCGTCCTTCTCCATGCCGGCGCGTTCGAATGGTATGTCTTCAACATCGCCGACGCCGCCATCGTTGTGGGGGTAGCCCTGCTTTTGTATGGTGCGCTCCGGCCGTCGGCGCGGGCGGCATAAAAAAGCCGGTTTCGCGGGGTCAGGTGGCCTCTGAACCGGCCCGCAATCGAGCCAAGTGCAGGACATGAAACAGCTTTTCGCTCTTACTGCCGCTCTTGCGGTGTTCTCGGCCGCTTTTGCCGCCGCTCCCGCCAACGCCCAGACCTTCCGCGAATTGATGGAAGATATCGGCGTCCAGAAGCGCGAGCAGCCGAAAATCGACTTCTCCGAGCGCGCGCCCCTCGTTCTGCCGCCGGACGAGCAGGCCCTGCCGCCGCCGGAAGACGCCAGCGCGCTGGCCGGCGTCAATCCGAACTGGCCGCGCGATGTCGATGTGCAGGCGGAGATCGACGCCGAGGAAAACGAGCGCGTCAGCCGTATCCAGGACAAGGCCTATCGCCGCAATCCCGCCGGCCAGATTTACGAAATCCGCCGCAAGGAGCGCGAGGAGGGCAATTCCTACGATCCCTCCACCGCGGTCGACGATACCTATCTCGGCCGCCGCGACATGCGGCTCAGCCCCGGCGAACTGAAGGAAGTGCGCGACAAGCGCGCGCAGGAAGCTTCGGATGCCGGCCCGGTCGTCTATGTCGAGCCCGAACGCAAGCGCCTGACCGATCCGCCGTCCGGCTACCGCTCTCCCTCTCCCGCCCAGCCCTACGGGCCGGACGAAAAGGAGAAGAAGCGCAAGGAAGGCTGGTTCTCGAAGCTCAATCCGTTCGATTGACCCGCGCGGGCTTCACGCCGGGCCCCATCGCCACCATATCGCCACGAGCGGCCCATTTCCGGCCGCGCATGTTCTTGCGACACACCGGATGACAAAAGCCCTCATGCCCCAGATCATTCTCGGCGCCGCTCTGGCCGGCGCGGCCTTCGGCGGAGCCGCCGCGCAGGACGCGCGCCCGTCGCCCGGCCCGGACGTACAGACATTCACGCTCGACAACGGCATGGATGTCGTCGTGGTGCCGGATCGCCGCGCTCCGGTCGTGACGCATATGGTCTGGTATCGTGTCGGCTCGGCCGACGAGCCGCGCGGCAAGAGCGGGATTGCGCATTTTCTCGAACATCTGATGTTCAAGGGCACGAAATCGCGCCCCGCCGGTGCGTTCTCCGCCACGGTGTCGGAACTGGGCGGCAAGGAAAACGCCTTCACCTCCTACGATTACACGGCCTATTTCCAGCGCGTTCCGAAGGAAGCGCTGAAGACCATGATGGAATTCGAGGCCGACCGCATGACCAATCTCGTCCTGACGGATGAGGTGGTTCTGCCCGAGCGCGATGTCGTGCTCGAGGAACGCCGTTCGCGCACCGATTCCGATCCCGCCGCGCAGCTTGCCGAAACCGTGTCTGCGACCTTGTGGATGAACCATCCGTACGGACTGCCGATCATCGGCTGGAACCACGAGATCATGGGTCTCACGCGCGACGACGCCATCGCGTTCTATGAAACCTATTACACGCCGAGCAACGCGGTTCTCGTCGTCGCCGGAGACACCGATGCCGACGAGGTGAAGAAGCTCGCAAGCGAGACCTATGGCAAGGTCGCGCGCCGTGCCGATCCGCCGCCGCGCCTTCGCCCGCAGGAGCCGGAACAGGTCGCCGCGCGCCGTGTCGAACTCGCCGATCCGCGTGTGCGCCAGCCCTCCATCAGCCGCGCCTATGTCGCGCCGTCCTACACCACGGCCAAGGGCGACGAGGCCCACGCGCTCGATGTATTGTCGGTCGTGCTCGGCGGCGGCTCCACCAGCCGTCTGTACCGCGGACTTGTGGTCGAGCAGGGCATCGCCGCCGGCGCCGGCGCCTATTTTGGCGGTTCCGCGCTCGATGACAGCCGCTTCGTCGTCTATGCCTCGCCGCGTCCGGGCCATACCCTGGCCGAGATGGAAACCGCGCTCGATGCCGAGATCGCGCGCCTCATCAAGGACGGCGTCGAGCCCGGCGAACTGGAGCGCGCCAAGACGCGCCTGATCGCCGATACGGTCTACGATCTCGACAGCCAGGTCTCGCTTGCCCGTACATTCGGCTCGGCCCTGTCCACGGGCATGCAGATCAGGGATGTGCTTGATTGGCCGGAGCGCATCCGTGCCGTCACGGCCGAGGATGTCGTCGCGGCCGCGCGCGATGTGCTTCTTCTGCGCCAGTCCGTCACCGGCCTTCTCGAATCCGCACCGGATGGGGATCGCACTTGATTCCGCGCGCTCTAGCCGCCATAGCCATTAGCTTCATGATCGCAACAACGGCCGATGCGGCCGCCAAAATCCAGCGTGTCACCTCGCCCGGCGGCATCACCGCCTGGCTGGTCGAGGAACACACCGTCCCCCTGATTTCGGTCGAGTTCGCCTTTCGCGGCGGCTCCTCGCAGGAGGAGGCGGCGAAAAGCGGCACGGCGAATCTCCTGTCCGGTCTGCTCGACGAAGGCGCGGGCGATCTCGACGCCCAGGCGTTTCAGGAGCGGCTGGAAACCAGCGCCGTCGAACTGCGTTTCGATGCCTCGCGCGACAGTTTCGACGGCAGCCTGAAAACGCTTGTCGATAAAAGCGATGAAGCGTTCGAGCTTCTGCGCCTTGCGGTCAACGAGGCGCGGCTCGATGACGAGCCCATCGAGCGCATCCGCGCGCAGATTCTGGCGCGCATCCGCCGCAATTCCACCGATCCCGGCAATGTCGCCGTCGAGAACTGGCTCGAAGCCGCGTTTCCGGACCATCCGTATGGACGCCGCGGAATCGGCACCGAAGAGACGGTCGCCGCCATTACGCGCGACGATCTCGTGCGTTTCCGCGAACGCAATTTTGCGAGATCCAATCTGGTCGTCGCCGTGGTCGGCGCCATCGACGCCGCCACTCTGGCGCCCGCGCTCGATGAGATTTTCGGCGCGCTTCCCGCCGAGGCCACGCTCGATCCGGTGGCCGATATCATGCCGGGCAGTATCGGCGAGACGAAAACCGTCGATATGGACATTCCGCAGACGACGATCATGTTCGGCCGCGGCGGCATGATGCGCGACGATCCCGATTACATTCCTGCCGTTGTGATGAATCACATCCTTGGCGGCGGCACGTTCACCTCGCGCCTGTTCAACGAAGTGCGCGAAAAGCGCGGCCTTGCCTATTCGGTCTATTCCTATCTCGATCCGATGGAGCATTCCGGCGTGGTCGGGGGCGGCGTCGCGACCAAGAACGAGCGCGCGGCCGAAGCCATGCAGATCATCGAGGACGAGTTCGCGCGTTTCGCGAAGGACGGCCCGACCGATGACGAACTGGAGAAGGCCAAAAAATACCTGACCGGCTCCTATGCGCTGAATTTCGACTCCTCGGTCAAAGTGGCGCGCGGCCTCAAGCAGATCCAGCTTGCGCGCCTGCCGATCGATTACATCGACACGCGCAATTCTCTGGTCGAGGCGGTCACGGTCGAGGACGTGAAGCGGGTGGCCACACGCCTGCTCGGCGATGGCGATCTTCTCGTCACCGCGGTCGGCAAGCCGCAGGGTTTCCGCGGCGGTCCCGTGTCCGTGCCTGCGTCCGAAGAGAAAATCCCGGCCGTACCGGAGACGCGCCCGCACTGACGGCTCGCCTCCGGCACGGCTCCTGCATTAGGCTTCGCTCAGACGGAGGCTTCACGCAGATTGTCCGGAGTGCCCATGCCGTTTTCCCAGAATATCGACCGCGCCCTCGTTTCCTGGATCGGGGAGGGGGGCATTTCCGATGCCGAGTTCAACGCCGAACTCGACAGGACGGAGGCGGCGCTCGATTGGTTGCGCACCGCCTATAAGGACGGCTCGCTGCCGATCCTGAACATGCCGGAAACGGTGGACGATCTCCCGCCGGTCGAGGCGACGGCGGACAAGCTGCTCGATGGCGCGAGCGATGTGGTGTTCATGGGTACCGGCGGTTCGGCGCTCGGCGCGCAGGCGCTGCTCCAGCTTGCCGATTACAATGTGCCGGGCCTCGGCCTGTTCCGGCCCGGGCCGCGTCTGCATTTTCTCGACAATCTCGATCCCGTCACGCTCGATGCGCTGCTGAAAGTATTGCCGCTTTCGACAACGCGCTTCGTCGCGGTCTCGAAATCCGGCGGCACGGGTGAAACGCTCGTGCAGACGATGAGCGCGATCGAGGCGCTGGAAGGGGCGGGGCTCGGCAACGAGATCGGCCGGCGCATTTTCGGCCTGTCGGAACCGCAAGCGGGCGGCAAGACGAACGCTTTGCGCGCTTTGCTCGCGCCCTATGGCTCGCCCTTCCTCGAACATCACACCGGCGTCGGCGGCCGTTTTTCGGTATTGACGAATGTCGGCCTCCTGCCGGCCAAGGTCGCGGACCTCGACATCCGCGCCATCCGCGCCGGCGCGACCGCTGCGCTGAAACCCGTGCTCGATGGCGCGAAGCCGGAGGATGTACCGTCCGCCGCAGGCGCCGCTTTGTCGTTCGCCGCGGCGAAAGCCGGCAAGAACGTCACGGTCATGATGGCCTATGCTGACCGGCTCGAACGCACCACCGCCTGGTGGGTGCAGCTCTGGTCGGAGAGTCTCGGCAAGGACGGGCGCGGCACGACGCCCATGCGCGCGCTCGGTCCGGTCGACCAGCATTCGCAGCTTCAGCTCCATCTCGGTGGGCCGAAGGACAAACTGTTCACGGTCGTCACGGTGGATTTCGCCGGTAAGGGCCCAAAACTCGACGCCGCTCTGGCCGAGCGCGCGGGCGAGCCGGTGTTTGCGGGCCGCACTGTCGGCGATCTTGTCGCCGCTCAGGGCCGCGCGACGGCCGACACGCTCGCGCGCAATGGCCGCGCCGTACGCACGATCCATCTCGGCGCGCTTGATGAGCACGCGCTCGGCGAATTCCTGATGCATTTCATGCTGGAGACGATGATCACCTCGAAACTTTTCGGCGTCGATGCGTTCGATCAGCCGGCCGTCGAGGAAGGCAAGGTGCTCGCCAAGAAATATCTCGGCGAGTCCTGATTACTCCGCCGCCTGCAGGACGGTCTCGCGCTGTTCGGCGGTGCGCTTTTTGGTGTCGCGGGCCGCAGCGCCGCTCTTCTCGCCGTAGAATAGCGCGGACGACTGGCCGGCATCGTCGAGCGAGCGCACGCGCACGCAGATTTCCTCGTCGCTGCCGGCGCTGCGCAGCCTGATGCCGCAGATCTGCTCGGCCGCGGCGCGGGCATTGGCGGCTTCGACCGTCTTCCAGACGCCGTTGGCCTTGGACGACATGTCCCAGACAATGAATGTTCCCATGGTTTTACTCACACTGTGCCGGATCCCGCCTCTAGAACGAGCGGCGGAGAAAAGCCAGTTATTCCTATGTCCTAGGGTTAAAGTCAGATTTGACGGATTCGAGGCGTAAATTGGGCGGAAAGGCGGAATGGAAAATCCCGGCTCGCGGGCCTTGATCCCGCTCCGCACCCCCGCAATCCTTGGCGAATCATGACCATTCGCCGCCTGCCCGAAACCCTGGCCAACCGCATCGCCGCCGGCGAAGTGGTCGAGCGGCCGGCGAGCGTCGTTAAGGAACTTGTCGAAAATGCCTTGGATGCCGGGGCGACCCGCGTCGAGATCGCAATCGCCGCCGGCGGGCGCGATCTGATCCGCGTCACCGACAATGGCCGGGGCATGGGCCCGGACGATCTTCTTCTGGCGGTGGAGCGCCACGCGACCTCGAAACTGCCCTCGGACGATCTGCTCGACATCAGATTCCTTGGCTTTCGCGGAGAGGCTTTGCCCTCGATCGGCTCGGTCGCGCGCCTCGTCCTGACCTCGCGCCGGGCGGCGGATGCCCATGCCTCGTCGCTGACGGTCGAGAACGGGCGGGTCGGCGAGCCCGCGCCCGCCGCCCATCCGCCCGGCACGGCGGTCGCCGTCGAGGGGCTGTTTTCCGCCTTTCCGGCCCGGCTCAAATTCCTCAAATCCGAGCGCGCCGAGAACGAGGCGGTGGCCGAGACCCTGCGCCGCATCGCCGCCGCGCGGCCGCCGATCGATTTCGTCGTGTCGCTCGACGGGCGGACGGTGCGCTATCCGGCGCAAAGCCCCGGTATGGACGGGCTGCGCGCGCGTCTTTCCGATGTGCTCGGGCGCGAGTTCGGCGAGAACGCCGTTGCGATATCGGCCGAGCGCGAGGGCTTCCGCCTGACGGGCTTTGCCGGCGTGCCGACCTATAACCGCGCCACCGCCGCCCAGCAGCTTCTGTTCGTCAACGACCGTCCGGTGAAGGATCGCCTTCTGATCGGCGCTTTGCGCGCGGCCTATTCCGATCTCGTGCCGCGCGACCGCCATCCGGTCGTTGCGCTGTTCGTGGAGGCCGATCCGCGCGAGGTCGACGTCAATGTCCATCCGGCCAAGGCGGAAGTCCGGTTCCGCGATGCCGGGCTTGTACGGGCATTGATCGTCTCGGCGCTGCGCTCCGCGCTCGGCGCGCCGGGACCGCGTGTGGCGACGACCTGCGCGGCGTTTGCGACGTCCGCGTTTCGTGCGCCAGCGCCGTCCATGCCGCGCGGGCTCTATCCGGTCCACGGCGGGCTTGCGTTGCAGCCCGGTTTCGCCGAGGAGCAGGCGGCGTTCGATCTGCCGCGTTCGGCCGATATGCGGGCTGATGAAACCGAAACCGCGCCCGATACCGCCGCCTATCCGCTCGGCGCCGCCAAGGCGCAGGTGCACGATACCTACATCATCGCGCAGAACGAGAGCGGGCTCGTCCTCGTCGATATGCACGCCGCTCATGAACGGCTCGTCTTCGAACGCCTGAAGCGCGAGCGGGGCTGCGCCCCGGCCCAGGTTCTGCTCGTGCCCGAAGTGGTCGATCTCGCGCCCGCCGATGCCTCGCGCGTGCTCAGTGCCGCCGACGAATTGATGCAGTACGGACTGCATGTCGAGCCGTTCGGCGACGGCGCGGTTCTGGTGCGTGAGACGCCCTCCCAACTCGGCGATTTCGACGTCAGGGGCCTCGTCGCCGACATCGCCGATGCGCTGGCCGAATGGGGCTCGGCGCTGCCGGTGGCCGAGCGGCTCGACCGGCTGGCTTCGACCTTTGCCTGTCATCATTCGATCCGCGCCGGGCGGCGGCTCAAGCCCGAGGAAATGAACGCGCTGCTCCGCGACATCGAGAACGAGCCGGCCGCGGCGCAATGCAATCACGGGCGGCCGACCTTCGTCACCTTGTCGCGTACGGATCTCGAAAAGCTGTTCCAGAGGCGCTGAGATGAGCCGCCATCTTTCCGAATTGGAAACCATGCTGCCGCATCATCTCGAACGCAGCAGCGGAAACGGCGGATAGACGGATGGCAGAAGCGGCATCTCTTCCACATCAGACGCCGGCCGATTGGCTGCTCGATCTCGATCCCGCGCCGCTCGAAACCTTCCTCACGCGCACCATGCCGGGCTTTCGTCCGCCGGTGAGCCTTCACCCGGCAAAGCCCGAATCCACCGGCACCTTCGTCATCTCGACGCCCGACAACCGCTATGTCATGCGGCGTGCGGCGCCCGGCGATGCGGAGGCGCTGGAGCGCGAATTCCGCATTCTCGCGGCGCTCTCGCAGCGTAATTTCCCGGTGCCGCGCCCGCTGATCTATTGCGACAACGAAAGGCTTGCCGGCGCGGCCTTCTTCGTCATGGAATTCGTCGAGGGCCGTAACTACAGCGATCCCATCATGCCGGGCGCCAGCGTGGCCTATCGGTCCAAGGCCTATGAATCGCTGAACGCCGTCCTCGCCCAGCTTCACAATTTCGATCCGCGCGCGGTCGGCATTGCCTCGCTCGGCAATGGTCGCGGCTATGTCGCCGACCAGATCGAGAAATGCGCGCGGCATTATTCCAGCGTCAAGACGGAGGACATCCCCGAGATCGAAAAGCTGATCGCGTGGCTGCCCAAACATCTGCCGGCTGACCGGCCGCCGCGGCTCATCCACGGCGATTTCCGTATCGACAATATCGTCTTCCACCCGAGCGAGCCGCAGGTCGTCGCCGTGCTCAACTGGCGCCATTCCGGGCTCGGCGATCCGGTCGCGGATGCGGTCTTTCATTTCATGGCGTGGATTCTTCTGTCGTCCGGCAATGGCGGCAATATCTCGGAAGCCGATATGTCGGAGCTCGGCATTCCCCAGCTCGAAGTCTATGCCGCGACCTATGCGCACCGGGCCGGGCTGAGAACGATCCCGAATTTTGAAACCTATTTCGCGTATAATCTGTTCCGCATGGCGATCATGCAGGGTATGGCTGCCAAGGCCGGGCGCGCGAAGGCCGGCATGAATGTGCGGCCGCTCGCCGCCATGGCCTGGGCATTCGCCCGGCGTGCGGGAGCCGAGTAACGGAGAAGTATGTGCCGCCACAATCTGGTCCGCGTATCGGTCTTGCGCTTGGCGGCGGCGGTGCGCGCGGGCTTTCCCATATCCTCATTCTCGAATGTCTGGACGATCTGGGTGTGCGGCCGAGCTGCATCGCCGGAACCTCGATCGGAGCGGTAGTCGGCTGGGCCTATGCGTCGGGCCTGCGCGGCGCGGATCTGCGCAAATACACGCTCGGGCGTCTGAAGGATCGGCGCAAGATCGTCGGCCGCCTGTTCGAGGCGCGCGTCGGCCGCTTTACCCGTTTGATGTCGGGCGGCGGCAATCCCATGCTGATCGATGCGGAGGTTCTGCTGCCGCTGCTGATGCCGGAAGGCGTGGCGATGCATTTCGAGACGCTCGAAATCCCGTTTTCGGTCGTCGCCACCGATTTTCATGGCCGCGCCCAGGCGGTGTTCCGCTCGGGGCCCGTGCAGCCGGCGGTCGCCGGGTCGGCCGCAATTCCCGGCCTCATCCGCCCGGTCCTGCATGAGGGGCGCGTGCTGATCGACGGCGGCGCGATCAATCCGCTGCCCTTCGACGTTATCGAGCAGGAGTGCGATGTCGTCGTCGCCGTCGATGTCATCGGCGGATTGACCGTACCGACAAAGCCGGTTCCCGATCCGTGGGAGACGATGTTCGGCTCGCTCCAGATATTGCAGAGCACGATCGCGCAGTCGAAGATCGCGCGCCGCCCGCCCGATATATTGATACGCCCGCCCGTCGGCGGCTATCGCGTGCTCGATTTCTTCAAGGCCTCGGCCATCTTCAAGGCGGGCGAGGGTTGCAAGGACGAGCTGAAGCGCGCGCTCGACAAGGAGCTCAGCGCTTCGGACTGAAGAACTCGCGCAGCAGACCTGCCGCCTCGGTCTCGGCGAAGCCGCCATAGACGTCGGGCCGGTGGTGGCAGATCGGCAGTTCGTAAAGACGCGGGCCGGAAACGACCGCGCCTCCCTTGGGGTCTTCGGCGCCGAAATAGAGGCGGCGGATACGCGCGAACGAGATCGCCGCCGCGCACATCGGGCAGGGCTCGAGGGTCACCCAAAGATCGCAGCCCGTCAGCCGCTCCGATTGAAGTTTCGCGCCCGCCTCGCGGATGGCGAGGATTTCGGCATGCGCGCTCGGATCGTTCAGTTCGCGTGTGCGGTTGCCGGCCGCGGCCAGAATCGCGCCGTCCTTCACCACAACCGCACCGATGGGAACCTCGCCGCGCGCCGCCGCCGCACGGGCCTCGTCAAGCGCGCGTGCCATGAAGTCGCGTTCGGTCATCAAGCTTTCCCTTCGCGCCCGGGCCGCCGGCATGGTAGGCGAGCGCCATGTCAGACAAAACCAGCACAGACAATACGCGCGATCCGGAACAGGCCCGCATCGCCAAGGTCATGGCCCGCGCCGGGGTCGCCTCGCGCCGCGATGCCGAAGCATGGATCGCCGCCGGGCGCGTCTCCGTCAATGGCAAGGTCATCGCCTCGCCGGCGCTCAATGTCGGCCCGCGCGATGTGATCGCGGTCGACGGCAAGCCGCTGCCGGGGCGCGAGCGCACGCGTTTATGGCTCTATCACAAGCCGCGCGGGCTCGTGACGACGGCGCGCGATCCGGAAGGGCGCACCACGGTCTTCGAGGTCCTGCCGCCGGAACTGCCGCGCGTCGTGTCGGTCGGGCGGCTCGATCTCAACACCGAGGGCCTGCTGCTCCTCACCAATGACGGCGGGCTTGCGCGCGTGCTGGCCCATCCGTCCACGGCCTGGCTGCGTCGGTATCGGGTGCGTGCCTTCGGCCAGGTCGAACTCGAAAAGCTCGATGCGCTGAAGCAGGGCATCGAGATCGACGGCTTTTCCTACGGCCCCATCGAAGCCGCGGTCGACCGCCAGCAGGGAGACAATGTCTGGCTCACGCTCGGCCTGCGCGAGGGCAAGAACCGCGAAGTGCGCCGCGTGCTCGAACATCTCGGCCTCAGCGTGAACCGGCTGATCCGGCTCTCGTTCGGGCCGTTTCAGCTTGGCGATCTGGGCGAGGGGGCGGCCGAGGAAATCCGCACCCGTTATCTGAAAGACCAACTCGGCAGCCTTGCGGACGAAGCGGGCTGCGATTTCGACGCGCCTCTTATCGACCGCACGCCCGAGCCGGTGCGCCGCGCGCTGAAAGAGCGTGAGGCGAGGGCGGAGGCGCCGCGCCGCCGCGCGGGCCTGACGGAGGACCGTAAGGGCAGGCGGGTTGTGGTCGAGCGCATCGAGAAGGACAAGACGGAAAAGGACAGGACGAAGGAGCGGAAACCGGCCCGGCCCGCTCGTCCGCGCGCCGATGCTCCGCGCCCTGGCGCCGACGAACGGCCGCAGCGCACTTTCCGGCCGCGCGAGGACCGTCCGGTCCGTAATGACCGGCCGGGTGAAAGGCCGATGCGGGACGAGCGTCCGTTCCGGGGCGATCGTCCGGCGCGTCCGGAGCGGCCTTTCCGCGGCGACCGGCCGTCCCGCGAGGACGGTTCGTTTGTTCGCGAGCGGAACCCCCGTGGCGAACGGCCCGACGGCGAGCGGCGTGGCCCGCCGCGCGGTGCGGCTGGCCCGCGCCCGTTCGGTCCGCGTCCATTCGCAAAGCGCGACCGTGACGAGGCCGGGGACCAGCCCGAGAAAAAGAGCGAGCCGAGGCCCTATGGCAACCGGGTCCGTGCGTTTCGCGCCCGGCCTCCGCGTGAAGATGGGGACCGTGCGGAACGTCGCGGCCCGCCGAAGGATCAGGCACCACGCGCCGCAGGCGATTCGCGGCCGCCCCGGCGCGATGGCGATTCGCGCCCGCCACGCCGTGACGGCGAAAACCGTCCTCCGCGACGCGATGCGGAGGCTGGCCGCCCCTCATTCCGGGACGGGCAGGGCCGTCCGCCGCGTCGTGACGGAGACAAGCCGCGCGGTTTCGGTGGAAAACCCGGCGGTCGTCCCGGAGGTTTCGGCAAACCGGGGGGCGGGCCGGGCGGCAAACCGGGTGCAAGGCCCGGAGGTTTCGGCAAGCCGGGAGGGCGTCCGTCAGGCGGCCCCTCGCGCGGCGGGCGCCCCGATGGCAAACCCGGGGGCAGGCCGGGCGGCGGCCGTCCCGGCGGAAAACCCCGGCCCTGACCGATGCGAATCATCGCCGGCCGTTTCAGGGGCCATGCCCTCAAGACGCCGAAGGGCTGGCGGACCCGCCCCACATCGGACCGGCTGCGCGAAACCCTCTTCAACGTGCTCGCCCATTCCTATGGCGATGCGGTCGTGGGCGCGCGGGTGCTCGATCTGTTTTCGGGTACCGGGGCTCTGGGCCTCGAAGCGCTGTCGCGCGGCGCGGGTTTTGTGCTGTTCGTCGAGGAGGGGGCCGAGGCGCGCGGGGTGCTGCGCGGCAATGTCGAGGCGCTCGGGGTCGCCGGGCAGAGCCGCATCTTCCGGCGCGATGCGACCCGCCTCGGGCCGGCCCATCCCAATCCGCCGTTCTCGCTGGTTTTCGCCGACCCGCCCTATGGCAAGGGACTGGCGGAAAAAGCGCTGGTGTCCGCACGCGATGGCGGCTGGCTTTTACCCGATGCGTTAATCGTTACCGAGGAGGCGGCGGACGCCGAATTCACCGTGCCGGAGGGGTTCGAGGAAATCGAAACCCGCGTCTACGGCGAGGCGAAACTGGTGTTTTTGAAGACCTCGGTCTGAGCGTGTCCCGGAAGCGGCGCAGCCGCTGTCCGGGACCCATACTCCGCAGCGTCAGAGATCGAATCGCGCTTTCACGGCGTATGGGTCCCGGGCTCGATGCTTCGCATCGCCCCGGGACACACAGCTTTAAGGCAGCGCGTCGAGGCCCGGCTGGAAGCCGTTGAGCGAAACCGGAATTCCGATGCCTTCCTCCGGCGTCTGGAAGATGATGAAGACCGCGTTCTTGCCGCTCTTCAGCTTTTCGAGCAGCGTGTCGTCCATCACCACTTCCGCCACGCAGCCATCGGGCACGCACCGCACGAATCCGACGCGGCCGACATCGGCATCGTCGATCCGAAGGCCGAGCCCGGCGGGCAGCAGCACGCCGAGCGGGGCCAGCACGCGCAGCAGGCGATTCTGGTTGTCGGCGAGCTTCAGCACGATGATCGACAGGCCGACATTCGGCCGGTCCTCGGCGGTGACGTTTTGCACAAGCGCGCATTGCTCGCTCTTGGCGCCGGGCGGCGTGTCGCAGCGAATCTGCCAGTCGCCATGCGTCGCCTTCACCGCGCCCTGGGCGGTGGCGGCCGAGGCGGTGGAAAGAGCGAGAGCGGCGGCAAGCACGCAGCGGAGCAGGCCGGAAAAGACGGTCGGTGTGGACATAAACGGCAAAGGCCCCCGAGGGATGACGGCCGCTTTTAACGGCCGAAGGCGGGTCCGCCTAGCAGACAGTCATGGCGAGTCAAGGGCACGCCCGCGATGGATGAATATGGCGCCGCCCGGCGCGGGAAATGCGGCGCCGGCCAGAGGGGCGAACCGGGTGCCGCCTTGTATTTGTTTTCGCGCCCATATGCCGCATAGTCTGGAACTGCCCCAAAGTTGCGGCACATCAACCTTTGTGTTTGAACGCTAAAACATGCTGGCGGCACGTCCGCGGCAGTTCCTTATCTCGGCCTACGCCCCTTTTGGAGAGCGCCCCGAACATGACGGTCGGTTCTCGCTTCGCCTGTCGGCTCCTCGCCGCTACAGCATTCGTTCTTTCCGCCGCGCCGGCTCTGGCCAGCATGGGTCAGCCATCTCCCTGGCAGATCAATCTCCAGGATGCGGCGACACCGATCATGGAGCAGATCCACAGCTTCAATACATTCATCAACATCATCATCGGCGTGGTTACACTCCTGGTGCTGGTGCTGCTGGGGATCTGCGTTCTGCGCTTCAACGAGAAGCGCAACCCGGTGCCGTCCAAGACCACCCATCACACGATGCTCGAAGTCGTATGGTCGGTCGTTCCGGTGCTCGTGCTGGTGATGATCGCGATCCCGTCCTTCCGCCTGCTCTACGCGCAGTACGATTTCCCGAAGGCCGATCTGACGATCAAGGTGACCGGCCTGCAATGGTTCTGGAAGATCGAATACCAGACCGCCGAAGCGCCCGCCGATCCGGCCGCCGCCGCCGCAACCAATGCGCAGGCCGCCGCTCCGCAGCCGGACTTCGAGTTCGACGCGCGCCTCCTGCCGAAGGATCAGGTCGGCGACGAGCCGTACCTGCTGGCGGTCGATAACGTCGCCGTCGTTCCGGTCGGCAAGGTCGTCCGCGTCCAGGTGACCGGCGGCGATGTCATCCACGCTTTCGCCGTGCCGAGCTTCGGCGTGAAGATCGACGCGGTTCCCGGCCGTCTGAACGAGACCTGGTTCCGGGCCGACCGCGAGGGCATGTATTATGGCCAGTGCTCGGAGCTGTGCGGCAAGGACCACGCGTTCATGCCGATCGCGTTCCGGGTCGTCAGCGAGCCGGAATATCAGGCGTGGCTGGTCAAGGCGCGTGAACAATTTGCGATGAATCCCGTGCCTCGTGCGGTCGCCGATGCGTCCGCCGCGATGAGCCGATAAGTCAACCGGAGAAGGCGAAGGTCATGGCCAAGAGCGCGACCGCCCACCACGAACATTCCCACAGCGATACCCCGAAGGGTTGGCGCCGCTGGGTCTATTCGACCAGCAACAAGGACATCGGGGTCATGTACCTCGTGTTCTCGATCTTCGCGGCCCTGATCGGCGGCGCGCTGTCGGTTGCCATCCGCGCCGAGCTGCAGGAACCGGGGATGCAGATCTTCGGCGATCCGCAGATGTTCAACGTCTTTACGACGGGCCATGCGCTGGTGATGGTGTTCTTCGTCGTCATGCCGGCGACGATGGGCGGTTTTGCCAACTATTTTGCGCCGATCATGATCGGCGCGCCGGAAACCGCGTTTCCGCGCATCAACAACATCGCCTTCTGGCTGCTGCCGCCGGCGCTCATGCTGCTCCTCATTTCGTTGTTCATGCCGGGCGCAACCGGCTCGACCGGGTTTGGCGGCGGCTGGACCCTTTATCCTCCGCTCTCGAGCGCGGGCCCCGAAGGCCATCCGGGTCCTGCGGTCGATCTTGCCATCCTCTCGCTGCACATTGCGGGCGCGTCCTCGATCCTGGGTTCGATCAACCTGATCACCACGATCTTCAACATGCGCGCGCCGGGCATGACCATGCACAAGATGCCGCTGTTTGCGTGGTCGGTGCTGGTCACGGCGTTCCTGCTGCTGATCTCGCTGCCGGTTCTGGCGGGCGCGATCACCATGGTGCTGACGGACCGCAATTTCGGCACCACCTTCTTCCGTCCGGAAGGCGGCGGCGACCCGATCCTGTTCCAGCATCTGTTCTGGTTCTTCGGCCACCCCGAAGTGTACATCATGATCCTGCCGGGCTTCGGCATGGTCAGCCACATCGTGTCGACCTTCTCGCGCAAGCCGATCTTCGGCTATCTCGGAATGGCCTATGCCATGGTCGCCATCGGCGTGGTCGGCTTTATCGTCTGGGCCCACCATATGTACACGGTCGGCATGTCGGTGAACGCGCAGGCCTATTTCGTGTTCGCCACCATGGTCATCGCGGTTCCGACCGGCGTGAAGATCTTCTCGTGGATCGCCACGATGTGGGGCGGCTCGATCTCGTTCCGCACCCCGATGCTGTGGGCGATCGGCTTCATCTTCCTGTTCACGCTCGGCGGCGTCACCGGCGTCGTGCTCTCGAACGCGGGCATCGACCGCGCTTTGCACGACACCTATTACGTCGTGGCGCACTTCCACTACGTGCTGTCGCTCGGCGCCGTGTTCTCGCTGTTCGCGGGCTGGTACTACTGGTTCCCGAAAATGTTCGGCTATATGTACAACGAGACCATCGGCAAGCTGCACTTCTGGGTCACGTTCATCGGCGTCAACCTGGTGTTCTTCCCGCAGCACTTCCTCGGTCTCGCCGGCATGCCGCGCCGCTACGCCGACTATCCGGAAGCGTTCGCCGGCTGGAACTATGTGTCGTCGATCGGCTCCTACATTTCCGGCTTTGCCGTGCTGATCTTCCTCTACGGCGTGTTCGAGGCGTTCGCGAAGAAGCGCGTCGCTGCGGGCAATCCGTGGGGAGAGGGCGCGACCACGCTGGAATGGACGCTGCCGTCGCCGCCGCCTTACCACCACTTCACCACGCTGCCGCGGGTCAAGTAACCGGTCAGCGGCAGGCCATGTGATTACCGGTGGCCGGGGCGCATCGCTCCGGCCCCGGCCATGAAAAGAGGGACCGGAAAGTCCTATGAGTCTGGCGCACGATCCGATGTCGCTTTCCACCTCCGGCTATTCCGAGCCGAGCCGGGCGGAAGTGCGCGATTTCGTGACTTTGTTGAAGCCGCGCGTGATGTCGCTCGTCGTCTTTACGGCGCTGGTCGGCATGGCGATGGCGCCCGGCAGCCTGCATCCGTTTCTCGCCGGCATCGCGCTTCTGTGCATCGCCATCGGCGCGGGCGCGTCCGGCGCGCTGAACATGTGGTGGGATGCCGATATCGACGCGGTCATGACGCGCACGCGCGGCCGTCCGGTTCCGGCCGGGCGCATGGAGCCCGGCGAGGCTCTGGCGTTCGGCATGGTGCTGTCGGCCGGCTCCGTCCTGATGCTTTATCTCGTCGCCAACTGGCAGGCGGCGGCGCTTCTGGCCTTCACCATTTTCTTCTATGCCGTCGTCTACACGATGTGGCTGAAGCGCTGGACGGCGCAGAACATCGTCATCGGCGGTGCCGCCGGCGCCTTCCCGCCGGTCGTCGGCTGGGCCGCGATGACCGGCACGGTGTCGATCGAGCCGATCGTCCTGTTCCTCATCATCTTCGTCTGGACGCCGCCGCATTTCTGGGCGCTCGCGCTGGTGAAGTCCGAGGATTACGCCAAGGCCGGCGTGCCCATGCTTCCCGTCGTTTCCGGCGAGGACGAGACGCGGCGGCAGATCCTGATCTATTCCGTCATTCTCGCGCCGCTCGGCGTTGCGCCGTTCGCGCTCGGCTTTGCCGGTCTTGCCTATGGCGCGACATCGATTGCCTTCGGCGCGGGTTTCCTTCTTCTGGCGCTGCGCGTCTTCCGCCTGCGTTCGGGCGATGCCGCCAAGAAAGCGGCGCGCGATCTGTTCGCCTTTTCGATCCTTTATCTGTTCGTGCTGTTCGCCGCGCTGCTCGGCGAGGCGCTGCTGACGCCATCGGGAATCTAGCGATGACGAAGCCGGACAAAGGAATCGTTCTGACCGATGAGCAGCGCCGCCGCCGCCGTTCGCGCAACATCGCGATTGCCGCCGTGCTCGGAATACTGGTCGTGCTGTTCTATCTGGTCACCTTGTTCAAACTTGGCGGCAATGTCGCCAACCGGCCGTTGTGATGTCGACGAACCGTAACCACAAGATCGTTGCCGCCGCGTGCAGCGTGTTCGTCGTGTCCATGCTGGGCGCGGCCTATGCCGCCGTGCCGCTCTACGATCTGTTCTGCCGCGTCACCGGCTTCGGCGGCACGCCGGTTATCGCCAGCAGCGCGCCCGCGCAGGCGCTCGACCGTACGATCAAGGTGCGGTTCGACGGCAATGTCACGCCGGGTCTGAACTGGGAACTGCGTCCGGTTCAGCGCGAGATCGAGGTACGGATCGGCGAAACCGCTCTGGCTTTCTACCGCGTCAGGAACCGCGCGGCCCACGACCGGTGGGGTATGGCGACCTACAATGTGACGCCGGACGTCACCGGCGGATACTTCAACAAGATCTACTGCTTCTGTTTCGACCGGCAGCATCTGGCGGCGGGCGAGGAAGTGGACATGCCCGTCCAGTTCTTCATCGACCCGGCGATTGCCGAGGAAGCATCCCTGAACGGACTCGATACGATCACGCTGTCCTACACGTTTTTCGCGGCCGAACCGCCGGCGCAGGCCGCCGCCGGCACCGCCGCCGCGCCGAAACTCTGACGGAGAGAACAATGGCCGAGGCACACGCCAAAAATCACGATTACCATGTTGTCGATCTGAGCCCCTGGCCGATCATCGGCGCGACCGGTGCGTTCGTCCTCGCGCTGGGCTTCGTCTACTACATGCATACGGACAATGAGAGCCATGTCACGGCCTGGGCGATGGCGCCGGGCTTTGCGCTGGTGTTCTACACCATGTTCATGTGGTGGCGTGACGTCCGCAACGAAGCCAATACAGGCCATCACACGCGGGTCGTGCAGCTTCACTACCGCTACGGCGTCATGCTGTTCATCCTCACCGAGGTGATGTTCTTCGTCGCCTGGTTCTGGGCCTATTTCGACGTCGCGCTGTTCCCCGCCGACGCGATCCAGTTCCAGCGTGTCGAAGCCACCGGCGGGCAGTGGCCGCCGACCTCGATCGCCACGTTCAACCCGTGGGATCTGCCGCTGCTGAACACGCTGATCCTGCTCACCTCGGGCACGACCGTGACCTGGGCGCACCATGCGATCCTCGAAGGCGACCGCGAAGGCGCGAAGAAGGCCCTGTGGCTGACCGTCGTGCTCGGCGTCCTCTTCACGATCTGCCAGGCGTTCGAGTACAGCCACGCGGCGTTCGACTTCTCGGGCAACATCTACGGCGCGACGTTCTTCATGGCGACCGGCTTCCACGGTTTCCATGTCCTCGTCGGCACGATCTTCCTCGCGATCTGCCTGCTGCGTGTCTACAAGGGCGATTTCACGCCGCAGCAGCATTTCGGCTTCGAGGCGGCCGCCTGGTACTGGCACTTCGTCGACGTGGTGTGGCTGTTCCTGTTCGCCGCGATCTATGTCTGGGGCTATGGCGGCCCGGTCGCCGGCGCCGGCCACTGAATAAGAAAGCCCTCCCTTTTGGGAGGGCTTTTTTTAGTTTCGATGACCGCCGAATATCCTCCCCAGCCGCCGGTTCTGACGGGCCTGCGCGGCCGCTGCCCGCGCTGCGGGCAGGGCCATATGTTCCGCGGCTATATCGCGATCCCGCCGCGCTGCGAGGTCTGCGGACTGGATTTCGCTTTCGCGGATTCAGGCGACGGACCGGCGGTCTTCGTCATCATGATCGCCGGCGCTCTGGTGCTCGGTTTCGCGCTGTGGCTCGAATTTACCCTCACGCCGCCGTTCTGGGTCCATCTCGTCGTGTCGCTTCCGGTGCTCATCGTGGTGTGCGGCGGGCTGTTGCGCCTTCTGAAAGGCGTGCTGATCGCGCTGCAATATGCCAACAGGGCGGCCGAAGCGCGGCTTGAGGACAGCCCTCAGTAAGTACCCGCCGTCCCTTATGCCGCAAGGCCGGGGGTTGACGGGCAGGTCCCCGAGGCACACGAAAGCCGCATGCGCGCGCGCTCCTCATCCATCGCCGTCTTCGTTCTTGCGGCCTGCGCCTTCCTCATCCTGATCGGGCTCGGCACCTGGCAGTTGCAGAGGCTGGCCTGGAAGGAAGATATCGTCGCCCGCGTGACCGAGCGCACGGCCGCAGCACCCGTGGCGCTGCCCGAGCCTGCCGCCTGGCCCGGGCTCGATCTTTCGGAATGGGAATACCGCCCCGTCACGGTGACCGGCCGCTTCCGCCACGATCTCGAAGCGCGGGTCTATACGCTGCTGAGCGATGCCAAGGGGCCCGCCGAGGGGCCGGGCTACTGGATCGTGACGCCGCTGGAGCGCGCCGGCGGTGGGGCCGTTCTCGTCAATCGCGGCTTCGTTCCGCTCGAAAACCACCAGCCCGCCGCGCGGCCGGAAGGCGAGGTCACGGTGTCCGGCCTCCTGCGGGCGCCAGAGGAACGCAATATGTTCACGCCCGACGACCGCCCGTCCGAGCGCCTGTTCTATGCCCGCGACCCCGCCGCCGTCGCGGCCGGGCTCGGCATCGCCCTTGCGCCCTTCAGCGTGGATGCGGCGGCAAGCCCCGCCGCGGGCCTGCCGCAGGGCGGCGAAACCCGCCTTACTTTCCCCAACAGGCACCTGGAATATGCCCTGACCTGGTACGGGCTGGCGGGAGCGCTGCTGGGCGTCGGCGCGGCCTTTGCGCTGGCGCGCCGCCGCCGCGCCTGAGCTTGCCCCGGCTGGGCGCGAAGCCTAGTTTGCCCCAACGTTCTTCAAGGTTGGTCATGAGTCTTTCTTACGTGTCGACGCGGGGCGAAGCCCCGGCGCTCGGTTTTGCCGATGTTCTTCTGGCGGGTCTTGCCCGTGACGGCGGCCTTTACGTGCCCGCCGAATGGCCGGTTCTGCCCAAAGATACGATCGCGGGCTTTGCCGGCGCGTCCTATGCCGAGGTGGCTGAAGCGGTCATCGCGCCGTTCGCGAGCGGCGCCTTCCGCAAAGGCGAGTTGAAAGAGATGATCGGCGAGGCCTATGCCACGTTCCGCCATCCGGCGGTGACGCCTCTGGTGCAGACCGGGCCGAACGAATTCGTGCTCGAACTGTTTCATGGCCCGACGCTCGCCTTCAAGGACGTCGCCATGCAGCTTCTGGCGCGGCTGATGGACCGGGCTCTGGCGCGGCGCGGCGAGCGCGCGACCATCGTTGCCGCGACGTCCGGCGATACCGGGGGCGCGGCGGTCGAGGCGTTCCGCGCCTGCGAGCGTGTCGATGTGTTCGTGATGTTCCCGCATGGCCGCGTCTCCGACGTGCAGCGGCGGCAGATGACGACGGTCGATGCGCCCAATGTCCATGCACTCGCGGTCGATGGCAATTTCGACGATTGCCAGGCGCTGGTGAAGGCGATGTTCAACGACCACGCTTTCCGCGACCGCCAGCGGCTGGCGGCGGTGAACTCGATCAACTGGGCGCGCATCGTCGTGCAGATCGTCTATTATTTCACTGCGGCGGTGGCGCTCGGCGCGCCGCATCGTCCCGTCAGCTTCGTCGTGCCGACCGGCAATTTCGGCGATGTGTTCGCCGGCTGGGTCGCAAAGCGCATGGGGCTTCCGGTCGAGCGTCTGGTCGTCGCCACCAATATCAACGACATTCTCGCCCGGACGTTGGAGACGGGGCGTTACGAAGTGCGCGGCGTGTCGCCGACCGCTTCGCCGAGTATGGACATTCAGGTCTCGTCCAATTTCGAGCGCCTTCTGTTCGAGGCCGAGGGGCGCAATGCGGACGCTGTGCGCCGCCACATGGCCTCGCTCGCGCAGTCCGGCGCGTTCACGATTTCCGGCGCGCCCATGGCGGCGATCCGCGGCGAATTCGATGCCGGCCGCGCCGGCGAGGACGAGACGGCGGCGACAATGCGCCGTTATTACGAACAGACCGGCTATCTGCTCGATCCGCACACGGCGGTCGCCATGGCCGTCGGCGCGGAGCAGGGGGGCGATCCGTCCGTGCCGCGCATCGTGCTCGGCACCGCCCATCCGGCGAAATTCCCCGACGCGGTGAAGGCCGCGACCGGCGTTCACCCGCCGCTGCCGCCCCATGTCGCGGACATCATGGAGCGTCCCGAGCGCGTGACGCGCCTGTCGAACGATCTTGCCGGGATTCAGGCGCATATCGCCGCCCATGCGCGCGCGGCGAAGGAAGTGGCATGAGCGTCGAGGTCACAAAGCTCGCGTCGGGCCTGACCGTCGTCACCGACGAAATGCCCGGCATCAATACGGCGGCGGTGTCCGTCATGTTCGGCGCCGGCTCGCGCAGCGAAACCGGGGCTGAGCACGGCCTCGCCCATCTTCTCGAACATATGGCGTTCAAGGGAACGACGCGGCGCAATGCGCAGAAGATCGTCGAGGAGATCGAGGAGGTCGGCGGCGATCTCAACGCGTCCACATCTTCCGAGCAGACGAGCTATGAGGCGCGCGTGCTCGGCGCGGACGTGCCACTCGCGCTCGACATTCTGGCGGACATCCTGACCGATCCGACCCTGCCGGACGACGAACTCAAGCGCGAGAAAAGCGTCATCCTTCAGGAGATCGGGGCTGCGGAGGATTCGCCGGACGATCTCGTCTACGAACTCGCGCACGAGACGGGCTTTTCCGGCCAGCCGATCGGGCGCGCGATTCTGGGCACGCCCGCTTCGGTTATGGCGCTCGATAACGGCGCGATTTCCGGTTTTCTCGGCCGTCATTACACCGCGTCCAATTGCGTCGTCTCGATCTCGGGTGCGGTGAAGCATCGCGAGGCGGTCAATCGTTCCGAACAGCTATTCGGCGGCCTTGCCGTAGGGACGGCGCCCGATCTGGCGGACGCGACATGGACGGGCGGCGAGGTCCGCAAGGTCCGCGATCTCGAACAGGCCCATCTCGTGCTCGCCTTTCCGGGTCAGTCGTTCGGCCATCCGGATTCGCTGGCGCTCCATGTGTTCTCGAATCTGCTCGGCGGCGGAATGTCGTCGCGCCTGTTCCAGGAAATCCGCGAGAAGCGCGGGCTGGTCTATTCGGTCCACGCCTTTCACTGGCCGTTCTCCGACACCGGCGTGTTCGGTGTTTACGCCGGAACGGGCGAGGACGATCTCGACGAATTGATGCCGGTCATGCTCGATGAATTGTCGGCGGCCGTGCGCAATGCCAGCGAGGAAGAGCTGAACCGCGCCAAGGCGCAGATGCGCATGGCGCTGGAAATGGCGCGCGAGCAGCCGGCGATCCGCGCCGAGCGCGTGGCCAAGCAGATTCTCATGATTGGCCGCCACGTGCCGACCGCCGAAATCCTCGCCCGGCTCGATGCGATCACCGTCGCGGATGTGCGGCGCGTCGGGCAGGAGGCGATTTCGGCCATGCCCGCTTTCGCCGCCATCGGTCCCGTCAAGCGCCTGATGCCGTTCGAGCGCATTTCCGAACGGCTCGGAAAGCCGCTGGCCGCCTGATCATGAGCTTCCTGCGCTCCTTCTCCGAGGAAGATGCACCGGCGGTGCGCGGGGAAGGGGTCTGGCTGAGAGCGCCGCAGATCGGCGATTACGAGGATTGGGCGGCGCTGCGCAGCGCCTCGCGCGGCTTTCTCCAGCCCTGGGAGCCGGTCTGGCCGGTGGACGATCTCAGCCGGCCCGCCTTCCGGCGGCGGCTGCGTCGCTATACCGAGGAGCGCCGCCTCGATAGTGCCCACAGCTTCTTTCTGTTCCGCAACGAGACCCGTGAACTGCTTGGCGGGGTTACGATTTCCAACATCCGCCGCAGCTGCGCCCAGACCGGCACGGTGGGCTATTGGATGGGCGCGCCCCATGCCGGGAAAGGCTATATGACGGCCGGGCTCAGGGCATTGATTCCACACGCTTTTAGCGTGCTGAGGCTGCGCCGCCTCGAAGCCGCCTGCCTGCCTGTGAACGAACGCTCGATCCGCCTCCTCGAAAAAGTCGGCTTTTCCCGGGAAGGCTATGCGCGAGAATATCTGTGCATCGATGGTGTGTGGCAGGATCACCTTCTTTTCGCCCTCCTGAAGAGCGATGCGAGGGGATGAACGCCGCCGCTTTGGCGCGCCTTGCCCGCCATGGTGGCGGCGGTTACGGAGATACGGTCGTTCCGGCCGTGGGGGAGTCGGGGTTTTGAGTTTCGTCCGGCCCGTTCTATGCGGGCTTCTGATCCTGTTCAGCGTGATTTTGACCGGCGGCCGGGCCTCGGCGCTGGAACCCGTCGTCGTGCCGCTGGACCGTGGCGCGGTCGATCTGACGCGCGTGATCGAGCGCTTCACCTCCGAGGGCGACCGCGTGCAGGTGATGACCGCGCCGGCGGCGGACGGCGTCGTGCGCCGCATCGAGGTGCGCGCCAATACGCCCGGCGCCACCGAATGGGCCGTGTTCGCGCTCACCAATACTTCCGACGAGCAGATCGACCGGCTGCTGGTCGCGCCGCATTACCGGCTCGTCGGCTCGGGCGTGATCTGGCCCGACCTCGGCTCGCAGCGCATCGCCGATGTAACGGCGAGCCAGGGCTTCCGCCCCGAACGCGAGGAAGCGCCCGACACCGACATATTCGTCATTACGCTCGATCCCGGCGCGACGGTGACGTTCGTCGCCGAGCTTGCCTCCTCGAAACTGCCGCAGCTTCATCTGTGGGAGCCGGATGCCTACACCGCGAGCGTCAACGGCCTGACGCTCTACAAGGGCATCGTGCTCGGCATTGCCGGCCTGCTCGCGCTGATCCTGACCATCGTGTTCGTGGTGAAGGGCTCGGCCATGTTCCCGGCTTCGGGCGCTCTGGCCTGGGCGGTTCTGGCCTGGCTCGCGATCGATTTCGGCTTCTGGCACAAGATATTCAATCTCGGTCCCGGCGAGGACCATGTGTACCGGGCAGGCGCCGAGGCCATGCTGGCGGCGACCCTCATCGTCTTCCTCGCCGCCTATCTCAATCTGAACCGCTGGCATGTGCGCTTCGGCCATGTCGCGGCGGTCTGGCTGATCGGCATGATGGCGCTGCTCGGCATCGCGCTCATCGATGCGCCGATCGCCGCCGGCATTGCGCGCATGTCGCTCGGCCTTGTCGCGGTGATGGGCTTCGGCGTCGTGGTCTGGCTGGCGCTGCACAATTTCGACCGCGCGATCATGCTGATTCCGAGCTGGTTCCTGCTCGTCGCATGGGTTGCGGCGGCGGGGCTGACGGTTTCCGGCCTGATCGAGAACGATGTCGTCGCGCCCGCTCTGGTCGGCGGGCTGGTCCTTGTCGTCCTCCTGCTCGGCTTCACCGTCATGCAGCACGCATTCGCGGGCGCGGGGCTCGCCCATGGCCTCGGCTCGGATCTTGAGCGCCGCGCGCTCGCGATCACCGGCTCCGGGGACATGGTCTGGGACTGGGACGTGACCGCCGACCGCGTGCATGTGACGCCGGAATTCGAGCACATACTCGGGCTCAAGAAGGGCGATCTGCACGGCCCCGCCGCCGCCTGGCTGGACGTGCTGCATCCCGCGGACCGCGACCGCTTCCGCGCCGCGCTCGACATGATCCTGACCGAGCGCCGTGGCAAGATTTCCGAACAGTTCCGCTTCCGCGCGCAGGACGGCCATTATCACTGGATGCTGCTGCGCATCCGGCCCGTCGTCGCCGCCCATGGCGAGGTGACGCGCTGTGTCGGTACGTTGATCGACATCACCGATTCCAAGGCCGCCGAGGAAAGGCTGCTGCAAAGCGCGATCTACGACAATCTGACCGGCCTGCCGAACCGCCAGCTTTTCCTCGACCGCGTCGAGGCCGCTCTGTCCTTCGCCGCGACCGACGAGCGCGCGCGGCCGACCGTCATCGTCATCAATGTCGACGGCTTCAAGAAGATCAACGATGAGCTCGGCCTCACCGTCGGCGACACGCTGCTGCTTACTCTGGTGCGCCGCCTCGGCCGCCATATCCGCGGGCAGGACATGCTGGCGCGGCTCGGCGGCGATCAGTTCGGCATCCTGCTGATGTCGGAGCGCGACGGCCCGCGCATCAGCCATTTCGCCGATCTCGTCCGCAAGACCGTATCGACGCCGATGATCTTCTCCGGCCGCGAAGTTGTCCTGACATGCTCGATGGGCCTTGCGATGATGGAGCCGCGCACGCCGGTCTCGTGCGAGGATCTCGTGCGCAATGCCGAGGTCGCGATGTTCCATGCCAAGAGGCTGGGCGGCGACCATATCGAAATCTTCAAGCCGACCATGCGTACGGCCAAGACCGACCGCCTGCTCGTCGAGGGCGAATTGCGCCGCGCGCTCGAGCGCGAGGAATTGCGCGTTCTCTACCAGCCGATCATCCGTCTCGAAGACCGCTCCATCGTCGGCTTCGAGGCCATGCTGCGCTGGGAACATCCGCGCTATTCGCGCCGCCCTCCGGCGGAATTCCTGTCGATTGCCGACGAGACGGGCCTGATCGTCGATTTCAGCCTGTTCGCGCTCGACCGCGCATCGCGCCAGCTTGCGCTCTGGCAGCGGCGCGTGCCGGCCAATCCGCCGCTTTTCGTGACCGTCGGCCTGCCGGGCAAGCAGTTCGAGCGCGCCGATCTGCTGCAGGACATCAAGACCGTGCTGTCGCGCACGGTCGTCGCGCGGGGCTCGCTGAAGCTCGAAGTGACGGAAAACCTGATCGTCCAGAATCCGGAGCGCGGCGCCCATGTGCTCGAAAAGCTGCGCGAACTCGGCGTCGGCCTCGCGCTCGACGATTTCGGCTCCGGCCATGGCAGCCTGGCCTATCTGCACCGTTTCGCCTTCGACCTCGTGAAGATGGACCGCTCGTTCCTGCGCCAGCCGTCCAAGATGCACCGCGTCGCGGTGCTGCGCTCCATGATCCAGCTTGGCCGGGAACTCGGGCTCGATGTCGTGGCCGAGGGCGCGGAGACGGATTCGGATGCCGTCGAGCTCTACCATCTCGGCTGCCAGTATGCGCAGGGCGCGGCCTTCGGCGAGCCGATGACGGCGGAGGAGGCCGAGCGCCTGCTCGGCATCACGGCCGACAATTCCGCGATCTCCTCGGCCCGCCGCGTCGTGATGGGTGCACTGAGAAGCTGACACTTCTCAGGAGTGCATTAGAAGCTGATCCCGAGGCGGCTCGGGCGGGCCTGTCAGCCGTCCCGGTCTTATCCTTCTGCCCAATGCGGCATCACGCCCGCACAGGGATTAGGCAATTTGTCTTGCCGTTCGCGCTCGGCTCTGCAAAAGACGTGCGCTGTTTCATTTCTGGCTCAATTCAACCGGGAAGGGAAACAATCGCAATTTATACTTAGACGGGGATATGATGGCTGACGACAACCTTCTGGATCTCGCACTCGTTCGGCTCGATGAAGCGGCGCAGCACCTGAAGATAGATCCGGATGTCGTGGAAAAGCTCAAATATCCGCGCGAGACGACGAAGGCGCGTCTGATGATCCGTATGGACGACGGATCGCGCAAGAGCTTCCTCGCCTGGCGCTGCCGTTACGACGATACGCGGGGCCCGACCAAGGGGGGCATCCGTTTCCATCCTGATTCAAACGCCGAGGAAGTCGAGGCCCTGGCGTTCTGGATGACGTTCAAATGCGCCGTGATGAATCTGCCCTATGGCGGCGGCAAGGGCGCGGTGCAGGTCGATCCGCGCAAGCTCTCGAAGAGCGAAGTCGAGCGGCTGTCGCGCGCCTATGTGCAGGCCTTCGCGAACGTCATGGGTCCGGACCGCGATATCCCCGCGCCCGACGTCTACACCAATTCGATGATCATGGGCTGGATGGCCGACGAGTACAGCCAGCTTGTCGGGCAGGCGAGCCCGGCCGTCATTACCGGCAAGCCGATCGCGCTCGGCGGCTCGCTCGGTCGTGGCGACGCGACCGCGCGCGGCGGCTTCTACCTCGTGCGCGAACTGGCGGCCGATCTCGGCCTGACGCAGATGAGCGTAGCCATTCAGGGCTTCGGCAATGCCGGCCAGCACATTGCGCGCCTTCTGGCCGGCGACGGCCACAAGATCGTCGCGGTCTCCGATTCCGGCGGCGCGGTGCGTTGCGACGAGGGGCTCGATCTGGACCTTCTGTTTGCCGCGAAGGAGCGCGGCGGTTCGGTGGTCGAAACCGCCGGCGGCAACCGCCATCAGCCCATGAGCGCGCTGGATATCGTCGGCGTCGAATGCGATCTTCTGGTTCCGGCGGCGCTGGAAAACATGATCCATTGCGACAATGCCGCGACCGTGCAGGCCAAGGTCATTCTGGAACTCGCAAACGGTCCGGTGACGCCTGAAGCCGACGAAATCCTGAACGACAAGGACGTGATCGTCCTGCCGGACATTCTGGCCAATGCCGGCGGCGTGACCGTCTCCTATTTCGAATGGGTACAGAACCGTCAGGGCTATTACTGGGACGAGCAGGAAATCCATGTCCGGCTTCGCACGATCATGGAGCGCGAGGGCCGCGCGATCTGGGATCTGGCCTGCGACAAGAAGGTAAGCGTGCGTACAGCCGCTTACGTCCACGCGCTCGGCCGCCTCGCCGCCGCCATCGAGGCGCACGGCACCCAGCAATATTTCACCAACTGATGAAGTGCGGCCCTCTCCCGTGGGGAGAGGGTCGACTCGAAGCAAAGCATCGAGCGGGGTGAGGGAGGATAATCTTTCCGCAGCCGCATGTCCCGGACAAGCCGCGCTCGCGCGGCGCGATCCGGGACCCATACGCCCGGTGTCGGCGATAGGTGCCGCAGCGCCAGGAATCACCGACCGGGGGAATCCCCATCCTTCGAGACGGGCCTTCGGCCCTCCTCAGGATGAGGATCGAGCGTAACGACAGCGGTGTAGCGTGGACCCCTCTCCCGTTCACGGGAGAGGGCCGACTCGATGCGGAGCATCGAGCGGGGTGAGGGGAAATTACAAATCCCGGACGCGCCGCTTCCCCTCACCCGGCCGCGCTTCGCGCGGGCCGACCTCTCCCGCAGGCGGGAGAGGTGAAGACCGACCCTCCTCAGGACGAGCGCCCCGGAAAGACCTCGCCCCCAAACCATCTGTGCCCGGCGCCCGCTCCCGATTGACGGAACTCCCCGGCCCGTATTTCGATGCCACCGCGCGGCCGGGGGCGGCCGGAGACAGGGGCAGGATCAATGGCAAAGGCTGCGAGAAAAGCGGCGGACGGCAATACGAACGCCGTCGAGCGCTATTTCGATATTGCGGGCGCTGGGTCGAGCGTTAGGACGGAGGTGCTGGCCGGCATCACGACCTTCCTCACCATGGCCTATATCATCTTCGTCAACCCGAACATTCTCGCCGCCGCAGGCATGCCCAAGGACGCGGTGTTCGCCGCCACCTGCCTTGCGGCGGCGGTGGCCACCCTCATCATGGCGCTCTATGCGCGCTATCCCATCGCGCTGGCGCCGGGCATGGGGCTCAACGCCTTCTTCGCCTTCTACGTTGTCGGCGCGCTGCAATTCACCTGGCAGCAGGCGCTCGCCGCCGTCTTCATCTCGGGCATTCTGGCGCTCATCATCTCCATCCTGCCGATCCGCGCCTGGCTGGTGAATTCGGTGCCGCAAAGCCTGAAGCTCGCGACCTCGGCGGGCATCGGCTTCTTCCTCGCCATCATCGCGCTGCAGGGCGCGGGGCTAGTTGTCGACAGCCCGGCGACCCTGGTGACGCACGGCAATCTCGTCGCGGCGGCGCCGCTTCTGTGCCTGCTCGGCTTCGCCATCATCGCCGCCCTGAACCAGCTCAAGGTTCCCGGCGCGACGATCATCGGCATTCTCGCCGTCACTATAATCGGCGTGCCGTTCGGCGCGGCGACGTTCGGCGGCATCTTCGCGCTGCCGCCCTCGTTGGCGCCGACCCTCCTGCAGCTCGATTTCTCGCGCCTGCTCGAAGGCTCGTTCCTGATCGTGGCGCTGACCATGTTCTTCGTCGATTTCTTCGACACGGCGGGCACCCTGATTGGCGTCTCCCACCGCGCCGGACTGCTCGATAAGGACGGCAATCTCCCGCGCCTGCGTCAGGCGCTGGTGGCCGATTCGTCGGCAACCACGCTCGGCGCGCTGCTCGGCACCTCGAACACGACCTCCTATATCGAGAGCGCGGCGGGCGTCGCATCCGGCGGGCGCACGGGGCTCGCCTCGGTCGTCACCGCGCTCTGCTTCCTGCTGGCCCTGTTCCTGTCGCCGCTTGCGGGCTGGATTCCGCAATACGCCACCGCCGCCGCGCTCCTGTTCGTCGCCGTGGTCATGTCGCGCTCGCTGGCGGAAGTGGATTGGGACGATCTGACGGAAGCCGCTCCGGTCGCGGTGACGGCGGTGACCATGCCGCTTACCTATTCGATTGCGGTCGGCCTCGGCCTCGGCTTCATCACCTATGTGGTGGTGAAGGTGCTGACGAAGCGCTGGGCGGAAATCTCGCCGGCGGTCTGGCTGCTGGCGGCAGTGTTCGCCGTCATGCTGCCGATGTTGTAACGGCTGTATGTCCCGGAAGCGCATCTCAACCCGGCTGTTGCCGGGTTGAGTATTGAAGCCGAACTCGGCAACAGCCGAGTTCGGGCCGCTGTCCGGGACCCATACTCCGCAGCGTTAGAAATTGAAGCCGTGAGTTCACGGCGTATGGGTCCCGGGCTCGACGCTTCGCGCCGCCCCGGGACATGCGAAATGTCATGCGCCTGAGCTAAAAGGCACCCATGTCGCCAATTCTCATCGAAGCCATCGGCATAACCGCCGGCGTCATTACGACCGCCTGCTGGCTGCCGCAGATCGTCAAGATCCTGCGCGAGCGCAGCACGAAGGATCTGTCCGTCGCCACGCAGGCGGCGTTCACTTTGGGCGTATTGCTCTGGTTCATCTACGGAATCGGCCTCGGGCGGCCGGCCATCGTAATGGCCAACGGGGTCACGCTCGCGCTTTCGGCGGCGATCCTCGGCCTCAAGCTCCGCTTCGGCTGAGCGGGCAGGGAGGCCCCGGCAGGGCCTCCCGCAAAAGTGTCAGAAATTGCTCAGCAGATTGCCGAGAACGAGCAGCACGAACGCGGCGATCAGCAGCCACGTCGCATAGACCGAGACGAACGGGATCGCCACGCCCAGAAGGCTGATGATGGCAAGTACGCCGACAATAAGCGCGATCAGGAATACCGGTTGTGTGGGTGCAGAAAGATTCATGTCATTTCCCCCAAATTTGGCCGATAGCCATACAGAAAGCGGCTGTTACCGTCTTTCCGTAACATTCAGTTAACCATACAGCCCCCGATTCCGCCATAGACCCCCGGGGATGGCGGCCCCGCCGTGAACCGGTCTTTTCGTGAGCCGTCCATGCCCAGCCTGACATCCCCCTACGTCCTGCCCGTACTGCTTCTCCTGTTCTCGAACCTCTTCATGACCTTCGCCTGGTATGGCCATCTGAAGTTCAAGGCGACGCCGCTGATGGTCGTCATCCTGGCGAGCTGGGGCATCGCCTTCGTCGAATATTGCCTGGCCGTGCCCGCCAACCGGATCGGCCATTCGGTCTATTCGGCGGCCGAGCTGAAAACCATGCAGGAGGTCATAACCCTCATTGTTTTTGCCGGCTTTTCGGTCCTGTACCTGAAGGAAGCCTTCACCTGGAACCATGCGGTCGGGTTCGCCCTGATCGCGCTCGGAGCGTTCTTCGTCTTCCAGAAATGGTGAGAAGGCCCGGCCGGCAAAGATCGCCTAGCGCGGCGCAAGCCGCAGCAGCTTTCCGTCCGAGGAATCCGTCAGCACATACAGCGCGCCGTCCGGCCCCTGCCGGACATCGCGGATGCGCTCTCCGAGATCGGTGAGAAGGCGCTCCTCGCCCGTGACCTTGTCGCCGTCGAGCGTGACGCGGACGAGCGATTGCCCGGCCAGCGCGCCGATGAAGAGGCCGCCCTTCCAGGCCGGGAACAGGTCGCCCGTGTAGAACGCCATTCCCGACGGCGCGAAGCTCGGGTCCCAATAGTGCAGGGGCTGCTCCATGCCCTGTTTGTGAGTGCCTTCGCCGATCCGGCTGCCGTCGTAATTGCGCCCGTAGGAGATGACCGGCCAGCCATAGTTCTTCCCGGCTTCGGGTATGTTGATCTCGTCGCCGCCGCGTGCGCCGTGCTCGACGATCCAGAGTTTCCCGGTGGCGGGATTGATGGCGGCGCTTTGCGGGTTGCGGTGCCCATACGACCAGATTTCCGGCAATGCGCCGTCTCTGCCCACAAACGGATTGTCCTGCGGCACGGACCCGTCCGCATTGATGCGGACGACCTTGCCGAATGTGGCGTCGAGATCCTGCGCGCGGTCGCGATAGTTGAAGCGCTCGCCGAGGGTCACGAACAAGGTGCCGTCCGGCGCGAACGCAAGGCGCGAGCCGAAATGGCTGGAGCCGCTGACCTTCGGAGTCTGGCGGAAGATGATCTCCGCGCCCTCCAACACCCTCAGATCGTCCGACAGGCGACCGCGCGCGAGGGCGGTGCCGGCGCCGCCTTCTCCGGCCTCCGCGAAGGTCAGGTAGACGCGCCTGTTGTCCGCAAAGGCCGGATCGAGCGCGACATCGAGCAGCCCGCCCTGTCCGGACGCCAATACATCGGGCGTGCCGGCAATCTCGGTTGTCTCGCCGGAGGGGGTGACGAGGTTCAGCGCGCCCGAACGCTCGGTGACGAGCATTCTGCCGTCCGGCAGGAAAGCGAGGCCCCAGGGATGGTTGAAGCCGTCCGCGACGGTCTGGACGTCGAAGGGCGCGGTCTGGGCGCTGGAAGGCGGGGTGAATGCCAGAGCGGCGACTATTGAGGCGGCAAAAGCGGCGGTGCGGGCAGGCAAGGGAAGCTGTGTCATGCCCGCCAAGATAGGGCGCACCGGGCAAAACATGCTCTCACAAACCCGGCAGAATCTGCCGCCACGGGCCGAAAATGCCGGTTAACAGGGCGTAAAAACCAGATCAACCCATTGAAAAACAAGGATATCCTCGCTGGCCTCCCCCTTGCACCTGCTTTGCCAGGGCAATGGATTGGCGCGCCTGCGGCGTGGCCAGATTTCGGGAGAAGACCATGGGTATCTTTGGGGCGCTGACCACGGCGGTGTCTGGCCTTCGGGCGCAGTCCTATGCGCTGGAAAACATTTCGGGCAACATCGCCAACTCGCAGACCACCGCCTTCAAGCGCACGGATACGAGCTTCACCGATCTAATCCCGGATTCGCTGCCGAGCCGCCAGGTCGCCGGCGCCGTCATCTCCCAGAGCCGCGCCACCAACACCGTGCAGGGCGACATCCAGTCGGCCTCAAACTCCACCTATATGGCGCTGAACGGCGACGGCTATTTCGTGGTCGCGATGCCGAGCAGCAGCGCCGACGGCCAGCCCATCTTCTCCGGCACCGATCTTTACACCCGCCGCGGCGATTTCGAGATCGACAAGGACGGCTATCTCGTCAACGGCGCCGGCTATTACCTGAAGCTCCTGCCCATCGACCGCAACACCGGCAACGTTTCCGGCAGCGTGCCCGAAGTGCTGCCGCTGACCAACGACATCCTGCCGGCACGCGCGTCGACCGTGATCCAGTATCGCGGCAATCTGCCGAAAGACCCGACGCCCGGCCTGCTGAACCCGAACGATTTCACCGCCGATCCGCGCACTGCCGGCTCGAACGTGCCCTTCATCGTGAACGGCACGGCGATGACCAATGGCGGCAACCTGACCAATAGCGGTACGGGCGGCGCGGGCTATGTCACGGACGGCGGCATGATCTCGCTGACGCTGAATGGCGGCACGCAGGTCGATTTCACCATCGACGACGGCGGCATCAATACGCTGACCGATCTCATGAACGCCATCAACGACGATCCCAGCCTCGACGGCATCACGGCCTCGATCACCGGCGGCAACCAGCTTGTCCTGACATCGGATCATCCCAACAACATGCTCACCGTGTCGGGCGCGGCGGCGGCCGAGCTCGGCATTGCCAGCGCCAATCCCGGTGTGGGCGGCGGCGGTGTCGTACAGGCGGCCGATGCCCAGATCTTCCAGGAAAGCTCGATCACGGGCGATGCCGTCACCATGTATGACGCGCAGGGAACGCCGGTGAACGTGCAGTTCCGCTGGGCCAAGATCGACGCGGCGAATTCGCCGAACGGCGTCGACACCTGGAATCTGTTCTACATGTCCGATTCCACGGCCACCGGCACAGAGCCGATGTGGACCAATGTCGGGCAGGATTTCACCTTCGGGCCGAATTCGATCCTGAACCCGCCGATTGCCTCGACCATGATCAACAACATGACGGTCGATGGCGTGGCGCTCGGCAATATCACGATCTCGCACGGCGCGACCGGCTTCACGCAATATGCTGATCCCAACGCCCAGACCGCCAATATCCTGACGCTCAATCAGGACGGCTATGCGGCGGGCGAAGTGGTGCGCGTACAGATTTCGGACGGCGGCCGCATCACGGCGTTCTATTCGAACGGCCGCATGGCGGACATCGCCGAAATTCCGACCGTCTATTTCAACGCCGACAATATGCTGAAGCGTCTGGACGGCGGCGCTTTCGCCACGACCTTCGAATCCGGCCCTCCGATCCCCGGCGCGCCGGGCACGATCATCGGCCAGTCGCTCGAAGGTTCGAACACCGACATCGCCGACGAATTCACCAAGCTTATCGTCACCCAGCAGGCCTATTCGGCGAACACCCGCATCGTCTCGACCGCCGACGAGATGCTGCAGGAAGCGCTGAACATGGTGCGCTGATGAGATAGCGGCCCGATAGCCGCTGTCAGGAGACGAATATGGGTCTGTCCTATGCCCTGAGTTCAGCCTTGTCCGGTCTGCGCACGACGCAGACCGGGCTTGAGCTCGTCTCCACCAATATCGCCAATGTCGGTACGCCCGCCTACACGAAGAAGACGGCCGTCCTCGATTCGCAGGTCATCGCCGACCGTTCGGCGGGCGTGCGCATCACCGCCATCCAGCGCGAGATCGACACCTATGTGCAGCGTCAGTTGCGCACCGAGACGAGCGGTCTGTCCTATTCGAGCGTCGCTGCGAACTATCTCGGGCGGCTCCAGCAGATGTACGGCATACCGGGCGGGTCCACCTCGCTCGACACGCTCGTCAACAATTTCACCAATGCCCTGGATTCGCTGGTAACGACGCCCTCGTCGCAGGCGGCGCGCCAGAGCGTTCTGAACGAAGCGCGCCTGTTCACGCAGCAGATGAACGCGATGTCGTCGGAAATCCAGTCCATGCGGCAGGAGACCGACCGCGGACTGGCTTCCACCGCCGAGCGGATCAACAATCTGCTCGCCGGCATCGAAAAGGTTCAGCTCCAGATCGGCACGATGGAAGTGACCGGGCAGGTGGCGCCGGATCTGCTCGACCAGCGCGACCGCTTCGTCAACGAGCTGTCGCAGCTCATCGACATCCGCGTTTCCGACAATACGTCGAACTTCTCGATCTTCACGACCGGCGGCGTGCCGCTGCTGACCAACGCAACGGCGACGAAGCTCGAATATACCGGCACTTCGGCCATGGCGCCGCAGGCGCTCTATTCGCAGAACCCGGCCGACAGCCGCATCGGCACCGTCAATGTCGTCATGCCCGACGGCAGCCGCATCGACCTGCTCGCCGCGCAGAATATCCGCTCCGGCGAACTGAAGGCCTATGCCGATCTGCGCGACGATATTCTCGTCGAGGCGCAGACGCAGCTCGACGAACTCGCGGCCTCCATCGCCGAAGCCCTCAGCACCAATGTCACCGAGGGCACGGCGTCCGGCACCGGCTTCTCGCTCGATCTTTCCGCTGTGCAGGCCGGCAACAAGGTCTCGATCACCTACAATGAAATGCCGGGCGGAGCCGAGCGCACCGTCACCTTCATCCGTACCGATGATCCGTCCGCGCTGCCTCTGTCGGACGATCTGACCGCCGATCCGAACGACCGTGTGGTCGGTATCGATTTCTCCGGCGGCTTTGCCGCGGTTGCTGCGCAGATGCAGGCGGCACTCGGCGCGAACTTCTCGGTGACGGATGCGGGCTCCACCCTGACGTTCGACGCCGCCACCGCCAATGTCGATGTCACCGGCGCGACGGCCCGCACCACCGCGACCGCGTTCACGAATGACGGCCTTGCGATCCCGCTCTTTCTCGACGGCAATGTCGCCTATACGGGCAGCGTGGATGGCCTGACGCAGCGGCTCGGTTTCGCGCAGCGCATCACGATCAATCCGGCCATCCTCGCCGACCCCGCGCTTCTCGTGAATTATCAGAGCGCCATGACGTCGGGCGATGCCACGCGCCCGACCTTTCTGCGCGATGCGCTCGAAAACGCCAAGATCCAGTTCCGTACCGATACCGGCCTCGGCGGATCGAGCAGCCCGTTCACCGGCACCATCGCCGATTACGCGCGCGGCCTCATCGAGACGCAGGCGCGCAACGCGGAACTCGCCGCGCGCGTCCAGGAAGGTCAGGAGATCGTCGTTACATCCTTGCAGGACCGGTTTGCCGAAAAATCCTCCGTCAATGTCGATGAGGAAATGACGAAGCTGCTCCAGCTTCAGTCCGCCTATGCCGCCAATGCGCGCGTCATCTCCACGGTCAAGGAGATGATGGACGTGCTGCTTGCCATGTGAGGTGAATGGTCATGAGTAGCACGATCAACGGCGCAGGGCTTTTCACGCACTCCTATGCGCGCGCGCTGACGCAGATGCGCCGCCAGTTCGACAATCTCAATCTGCAACTCGCGACCGGCCAGAAGTCGCAGGACTATATGGGCCTCGGCGCCGACCGCAGTCTCGCGCTCGCGTTGCGCGGCAAGATCGCATCGCTCGGCGGCTATGCGACCAATATCCAGCAGGCCAGCCTGCGCACCGATGTCATGCTGGCGAGCCTGACCGGCCTGACCGGCATTGCGAGCGATACGCGCGCGGATCTCAGCCCCAACAATTACATTCTCTCCGGCAACCAGACCATCGCCCAGAAGGCGGCGCAGACGCGTCTGGACACCGCCATCGAGGCGCTCAACGCCAATGTCGCCGGCGTCTATCTGTTCGGCGGGCGCAAAGTGTCGTCGCCGCCTGTCGCTTCAGCCTCGCAGATCCTCGACGGAATCGTCGGGCAGGAAGGTCTGCGTACGGTCATTTCCGAACGTCGCGCGGCCGATCTCGGCAGCGATGGCCGGGGCCGTCTGACGGCAGCCAGCGCCGCCGGCACCAATATCACCCTCGCGGAATCCGTGTCGCCGAATGCGTTCGGCTTCAAGCTCGGCGCCGTCAGCAGCAATGCGCCGGGTGCCTTTTCGGTCAGTTCCGCGTCCGGCACGCCGCCGCAGATCGCAGTCGATATCATCGGCGATCCGAAACCGGGTGATGCGATCCGCGTTGCGCTCACATTGCCGGACGGATCGACCGAGGAAATCCGGCTGGTCGCCTCCAACGATCCGCCCGCGCCGGAACTCGTTGCCCAGATCAATGGCACCGAACTCGCCTCCGGCGTGACAGGGGCGACCCCGCTCAACGACGCCGCGCTCGGCCTGTCCGCCGGCGATGTAATAACGATCAACGGCCAGAGCATCACGCTCGTCTCCGGCCCCGCCGGTCCCGACCAGATCGACATATCGACGGCGACGCTCGACGATCTCATGACCGGCATCGAGGGGCTGACGGGCATCGGCTCCGCCGATTTCGATCCGGTCACGCGACAGATCCGCGTGCAGAGCACCAACGGAACCGATCTGACGGTCAGCGGCTCGATGAGCGCGAAGCTCGGCCTCAACGGAACCTTCAAGGCGTCCGAGCTCGAACGCCATACATTCCAGATCGCGCGCGATGCGCTCGGCGCGGTCGATCTGGCTGCCACCGCGAAGAACATCGCATCCGCGCTCGACGGCGCAGTCCGGAAGGAAGCCTCAACCTCCCTGACGGCCGCATCCGCCATCCAGGCCTCGCGCGATTTCTTCGGCAATCCGCCCATGCGCGTGGACGGGGTGCCCGCCGAGACGGCCACCGGCCTTGTCGACGGCAGCGCCAATACGATTGCCTGGTATCGCGGCGAAAGCGGGCCGGATTCAGCGCGCCAGACGCAGAATGCCCGCATCGACGCCACGCTGAACGCCAGCTATGGCGCGCGCGCGAACGAGGACGGCATTCGCGAAATGCTGGAAAGCCTCGCAGTCTTCGCCGCGATGGAACTCGACACCGCCAACGAGCAGACCGGAAAAGGTCAGTACGAAGCGCTCACCACCCGGCTGCGGCCGGCTCTGGCGAGCGATACCGGCCTCGGCCCGATGGAAGGTATCGTGGTCGAGATCACGAATGTCGCAGCCCAGATCGGCAAGGCCAAGGAGCGCCACATACAGTCCGATGCCGTGCTCAAGACCATGCTGGCGGACATCGAATCGGCGTCGAAGGAAGAGGTCGCGGCGAGCATTCTGGCGCTGCAGACCAATCTCCAGGCGAGCTATCAGGTGACGGCGATCGCCTCGCAATTGACGCTCGTCAATTTTCTCTGACGTAAAGATTGCCGCATGAAAAAAGCCGGGCATCTCGCCCGGCTTTTGCATTCGATTATGTGTGTACGCCTGTCAGGCGGCGGCAGGAGCCGTGTGCATCAGACCGGCGGCGAGTTCGCGGTTGATGTTGACGAGCGAGGTCATGCGCTGCGGAACCGGCATGGCTTCGAGTTCGACGCAATGGGGCAGCACGAACAGCGCGATATTGCCGATGTTCTGCTTGATGAGCGGCGGAAGCGGGTTTTCCGCGGCGGTGGCGGAGGTCGAGAGCACGGTCCAGAGCTTGCGATTGTAACGCAGCGCCTCGCGCATCTCTTCGGTATCGGTGATCTGGCCGCTGACGATGGACTGCAAACGGTTGGCTGCACGGATCAGAAGCTGGGCCTCAAGATCCCGAGGGCTCGCCGTCTTCTGCGCCGTGTTCGCGTATGCCTGAGCGCCGTGTTGCATGTGCCATCAGCTCCTGTTCGAAAGCTATCAAGTTCTTCGCTTCTCTCAGAGCCTTATAGAGAGCGTTGGTTAATATGGCATTATTCACGGCCTCGACGAGCGGCATGCTGCTCGGTGCTGCCCGTACAAAATCGTTCACGAGCTCGAAATATTCCTGCTGGAATTTGGCGACATCGTTCTCGAGATACATCAGTTGTACGCAGAGATAGATGCGCTTGGACGGGCTGTCGGCGGTTTCCGGTGTAAGGATATCCTTCTCGCGAAGGATAGGCGCCTCGCCTTCGATGAAAAGGCGCGTGCGCTGATTGTCGTTGGTGACGATGCAGCCGCCGAGGATGATGCGTTCGCCCGGCTTGAGTTCGACCTTGAGGGCCATCGCGAATCTCCGTTGGAAAATCGAAAGTGACGCCGCGCGCCCTCCGGGTCAAAGAAAAAAGCGGCGAGGTTTCCCCCGCCGCTTTTTTCGTCGCGCTGGGCGAAGATCAGAACAGGCGGAGCACCGCCTGGTCGGCCTGCGAAGCGAGCGACAGCGCCGTCGAAGACAGCTGCTGGCGGGTCTGAAGGGCGAGCATGTTCGCCGCTTCCTCGTTCGTGTCGGCCAGAACCAGCGAGTCGGCGCCGGTCTGCAGCGTATTGATCATCGATTTGGTGAACTGCGTACGGTTCTCGACGATCGACAGGTTCGAACCGAAGGCCGATGCCTGCGAGCGGATGACGCCGAGCGCCTGTGTCAGGCCCGTCAGCTTGCCGTCGATGGATTCGTCGGAGTCGAATTCCGCTTCCACCGCGAAGGTGATGCCGAGCGTCGACGTGTTGATCGGGCGTTCCTGATCTTCGAGGTCCTTGGCCTGGATCTCGATGGTCGAGGTGCCGGTCTCGTTGAAGGTCAGCTTCAACAGATCGCCGCGCAGCAGATTGACGCCGTTGTAGGACGCGTCGTCCGCCAGCTTGTCGAGCTGGTCGCGCAGTTCGTTGAACTGCTTCACGAGATTGGCGCGCACCTGGTTGCCGCCGATATCGGCGGTCGAGGTGCCGCCGGTGACTTCACCGCTGGCGCTAAGGCCGGTGATCTGCATTTCCTGCGTCGAGATGTTCTCGATGCGCAGACGGCCCGAATCGTTCGAAGCGCGGATCTTGCCCTTCAGATCGGCATCGGAGTTGATGGCCGAGACGATTTCGTCGAGCGTACGTGCGCGCGGGGCTGCCGCATCGCCGGTGTCGCTCGCGGCCGCGATGCCGGTCGTATTGGCAATACCGGTCGCGGTTACGTTGGAGATAGCGACTGCGGAGGTCGCGCCCGTCGTGGCGGAGGTGAAGACGAGGCGTCCGGCATTGGGGCCGGTGCCTTCGGCCACCGAAACGCCGGCCGGGAGCTGCGCGCCGACGATCGCGGCAAGCTCGGACAGGTTGTCGATCACGTTGTTGTTGTTGCCCGCGGCCGCAACGGCGGCCTGGTCGATGGTGATCGTGGTCGGCGTGCCCGAGCCGTCGACATCGATGTCGAAGCTGAGCGTGGGCGATGTGCCCGCCGAGCCGGACGTGCCGGCGCCGTTGGTAAGTCCGTACGCGGTGTTTGCGGCGCCACCGCCGTCCGCATCGGGCGTCACCGCCGAAATGGCGACGGAAGAGCCGGTGCCCGAGGAGGTCGAGGTGAACGTGACGTTGGTGCCGTCATTGGCAACCGAAACGCCGCTGACGCCGGCCGCGGTGAGGGCCGCCGAGAGAGCGCTGGTCAGTTCGTTGATATCGTCGATCGTGCTGTCGTTGTTGCCGACGCCCTGGACGGTGCTCTGGTTGAGCGTGACCGTCTGCGGCGAGCCGGATCCGTCGACATCGATCTGGAACGTCACCGTGTCACTTGCGCCGAAAGCGGTGCCATCGGCGGCATAGGCGAACGAGTTCGTGCCGGAGGTGGCGCCGGACGGCGAGAAATCCATGCCGGCGGCGAATGCGCCGGAAACGACCGAGCCCGCGGTCGCGGTGCCGGCGGTGGTCGTAAGATCGATTGTTTCAGTAGCGGTGCCGAACGCGCCGCCGGTGAACGACAGGACTTCCGTGCCGACCGGCGGCGAGGGCAGGTTGACCGTATAGGCTTCGCTCTTGAACGATTTGTCCTGACGGGCCTGGCGCAGCGTCGACTGCATGCTCTCGATGGTCTTCGAGATCGCGGTCAGGCCGTTATCGGCCGCTTCCAGCGTCTTGATACCGGTCGTCATGTTGTCGAGAAGTGCCGACATATCGGATGCGCGGCTCTGGAGCGCGCCGGCCGTGAAGAAATTGGTCGGGTTGTCGAGCGCGGAATTGACCTTCTTGCCCGTCGCCAGGCGATGCTGCGTCTTCGACATCAGATCCGCTGTATTCTGCAGCGAAAGCAGATTCTGGCGGACGCCCGCCGATAGAGTGATTTCAGCCATAAATGCCCCCGTTCAGGGTCGAGAGATGCCGGACTTCCCCGATCGGGAAGCTGCCCCATTTGAACGGCGGGCTTCTAATTTATGGTTAATGAATGGATGCCGAGCGCGGTTAATAAAGGTTGAACCCTGTTTTTTGGCCATCGCGCAAAGAAAAAGCGGCGGGGCAGGGCCCCGCCGCTTCGTATGTGCGCTGATCGGTGAGGATCAGAACAGGCGCAGCACAGCCTGGTCGGCCTGCGAAGCGAGCGACAGAGCCGTCGAGGACAGCTGCTGGCGGGTCTGAAGGGCGAGCATGTTCGCCGCTTCCTCGTTCGTGTCGGCCAGAACCAGCGAATCGGCGCCGGTCTGCAGCGTATTGATCATCGACTTCGTGAACTGCGTACGGTTCTCGACGATCGACAGGTTCGAACCGAAGCTCGACGACTGCGAGCGCAGCGTGCCGAGGGCGTTCGAAAGGCCGTCGAGGAGAGTGTCGATGGTATCGTCGGAGTCGAAGTCGGCGTTTTCCGCGCTCTCGATACCGAGCGTGGCCGAGTTGATCGGACGCTCGTCGCCCGCCTCGTCCTTCGCCTGGATTTCGATCGTGGAGGTGCCGGTCTCGTTGAAGGTCAGCTTCAGCATGTCGCCGCGCAGCAGGTTGACGCCGTTGTAGGAAGCGTCATCCGCCAGCTTGTCGAGCTGGTCGCGCAGTTCGTTGAACTGCTTAACGAGATTGGCGCGGACCGAGTTGCCCTCGATGTCCGAGCCGCTGCCCGAGCCGTCGACCACACCGTTGGTGACGCCACCGACGTTTAGTTCCGCGGTCGAGAGGTTCTCGATGCGCAGCTTGCCGTTGTCGTTGGAGGCGCGAACCTTGCCCTTGAGGGCGGCGGTGTCGTTGATCGCCGTCACCATCTCGTCGACCGTACGGGCGACGGTGGCGGTCACGGCGGCGGAACCGGCGGTGCCGCTGACGGCGCTGCCGAGACCGATCGAGGCCGCCGTCACCGACGACGAGGTGTCGGCGTCGGTCAGGGTCGCGCCCGAGATATTGACGTTCGACGATGTGCCGGTGGTGGACGAAGTCAACGTGATATCGTTGCCAGTACCGCCAACCGTGACGCCCGTGACCTTCGAGGCTAGCAGCGTGCGGAACTCGTCGGCCGTCAGGGTCGCGTTGTTGTCGCCCGTTGCCGCCACTTCGGCGCCGGTGATCGAGATGTTCTGCGCCGAGCCGCCGTCAACCGTGACGGTGAAGGCCAGGGAGTCGCCGGTGTCGAGCGTTCCGCCGGCACCGAAGGTGATGGCGGCAGAACCGGCCGTGGCCGCGGAGGTGGTCGCCGTCGTCGTCAGGGCGACGTCAACCGCGGTTGTGCCGACCGCGCCGCCGGAGAAGGAAATTTCTTCCGTGCCGGCCGGGGTGGCGCCGAGGTTGATCGAGTAGGATTCCGTCTTGAACGACTTGTCCTGACGGGCCTGACGCAGCGTGGACTGCATGCTCTCGACCGTCTTCGTGATCGCCGAAAGGCCGTTGTCGGCCGCTTCGAGCGTCTTGATGCCCGAGGTCATGTTGTCGAGCAGGGCGGACATATCGCCGGCACGGCTCTGGAGCGACTGCGAGGTGAAGAAGTTGGTCGGGTTGTCGAGGGCCGAGTTGACGGCCTTGCCGGTGGCCAGACGGTTCTGCGTCTTGCCCATGAGTTCCGCGGTGTTCTGCAGCGAGAGCAGGTTCTGGCGGACGCCGGCCGAAAGGGTGATGTTGCTGGAAGCCATTTAGATAACCCCTTTCCTAGGAGTTGTACGAGTTACAACGCTTCCTCCTGGAAGCTGCGGCTGATCTCACACGTGCCGAAATAACGGGCAGTTAATCGGATCGCGCAAAGGCAAACCTATTGGCGGTTGCGGGCGTCAGGACGCGAAATCCCAAAAACGTGGTTAGCGGATGGTAAATACGTCCCGTGTGTGCAGGGCGGCGGCGGGCGCGCCCGTTCGGCGCCGCTCTGGCCGTTCGACTGAATTTCAGATGTCGCGGACGATCAGCGGGGGCAGGTCGGGGGTCCGGGCGGCCTCGGCCTGCACATAGGCCCGCAATTTCAGGATCTGCTCGGCCGGGAACTGGCTGATGACCTCGCCGGTCTTCGAATCGAGCGTCTTGGAGACGAGGTCGTTGGTCTCGTCGTTGAATTCCATCTCGCGCTCGATCTCGCGCAGAACGGCGTCGGCCAGCGCGTTCTCGGCGCGCGAGCGCGGGCGGCCGTCATTGCCGTCGAACCGGCTGGCCTGATGTTCGGAAGAGGCGGCGACGCTCTGCTGCGGTTGCGGCAGAAGGGTCGGCACCGCCGCGCGTACGGGCGTTACCTCGGCGCGCGGCAAAGCCGGCGCGGCCTCTGCAAACCCCCGTAGTGGAAACGCGGCGTCCATATCCTGTCGCCTTTATCCCGCTCGTTGCGCCGGAAACCCTCCGGCAGACATGCGGAATAATCGGGGACAAGTCTAAAGGAACGCGCAATAAAGGCGGTGAATCAACCCTTCCTTAATAGATGGGATTTTCGCCTAATTCATGCGGTTGCGGTCACGAACGCCGCGACAGGGAGAGCGAGGCCGGACCTTTCGGCGCGGTCGCCATCTGGCCCTGCATCCCGTAGACCGAGGGCGCGTCGCGCTTGGACACTTCGTCGGCCACGGTGCGCATCATGTCCTCGGCCACCGCGCGTGCCGTACCGACAACGGCGAGGTTGACCGACAGCGTCTCCTGAAGTCCGGCAAGCCGGTTGCGCAGAACCTCGGCGCGGTCGGGCACGAGGCGGCCGATGACGGAGGCGGCGGCACGCACCGCTTCGAGCTCGCGCTGGTAGAGGCCGGCCAATGTCGCCTTGTCCTCGACGAGCTTGCCCGCTTCCTTCAGCTTCGCCGCGCGGATCAGTTCGGTTTCGCGCTGCATGATGTCGTTCAGGCGTTCCACCGTCTCGACGATGCGGTCGACCATCTGGCCGGCTTCGTCGGGCGAGGTAAACGATTGGGCCGCGCTTCTCATTGGGTCTGCTCCTGCACGCTGATGAGTTCTCTGAGAATCTGGTCGGCGATGCCGATGCCGCCGGCTTTGGTTATTTCCTGTGCGTACTCGTCGGTCAGGAGCGAACGCCAGGTTTCGCCGCCGGTTCCCGCCGCGCCGAGCGGTCCGTTGCCCTCTTCGAGGGTCGCGAACATCTGGGCGAGGACGGTCGAGAGAAAGACGCTCTCGAATTCGCGCGCCTGCTCCTTCGCTCTGTTCAGATCGGACGTCTTGCCCGGCGCCTGCGCGCCGGTCATCGTCGCGATCTGCGCGATCATGGGAGAGGCGGGCGACGTCATTACATGACCTCGATTTCGGCCTGCAGCGCGCCGGCGGCCTTGATGGCCTGAAGAATGCCGATCAGATCGCGCGGCCCGATGCCCAGTGCGTTGAGGCCGTCGACCAGTTCCTGCAGCGTCACGCCCTGATGGACGACGGCAAGCTGGCGATGGCTTTCGTCATCGACCTGTACGGTCGTACGCGGCACGACGACGGTCGAGCCATCGCTGAACGGCTCCGGCTGGCTGACGATCGGCGTCTCGCTGATGGTGACGGTGAGGTTGCCCTGCGCGACCGCGACCGTCGAGACGCGCACGTCGCGGCCCATCACGATGATGCCCGAACTGTCGTCGATGACGACCTTGGCGGGAAGATCGGGCTGGACGCGCAATTGCTCGATCTCGGTGAGCAGGCGCACGATATTGCTGCGGTAATCGGCCGGAATCGAAAGCTGCACCGTTGCCGGATCGAGCGGCTCGGCGGTGGCATGGCCCATCAATGTATTGATCGCTCCGGCGATGCGGCGGGCGGTGGTGAGATCCGGGTTGCGCAGCGCAAGGCGCACGCTCGACATTCCGGCCAGCGCGAATTCGATCTCGCGCTCGACCACCGCGCCGTTGGAGATGCGGCCCGTTGTCGGTACGCCGCGCACCACTTTCGCGGCGGCGCCTTCCGCCTGGAAACCGATGACCGCGACCGGCCCCTGGCCGACGGCATAGACCTCGCCGTCCGCGCCGAGCAGCGGGGTGACGAGCAGCGTGCCGCCCTGAAGGCTGGTCGCATCGCCCATGGCCGACACGGTGACGTCGATGCGCGTGCCCTGCGTGCCGAAGGGCGGCAGGCTCGCCGTCACCATCACGGCCGCGACGTTCTTGGTGCGCAGGATCGCCCCGCGTGTATTGACGCCGAGCCGTTCCAGCATCGCCGTCAGCGATTGGCGGGTGAAGGGCGAGGCGTTCAGGCTGTCGCCGGAGCCGTTGAGGCCGACGACGAGGCCGTAACCGATGAGCTGGTTTTCGCGCACGCCCTCGATGTCCACGAGGTCCTTGATGCGCGCCGAGTTCGCGCCCGCCTGTGCGGGGTCGCCGCCGGCGGCGAATTCGTCGCCCTGCCAATAGGGGGCGGCGGGCTGTGCCAGCGCCGCGGTCAGGACGCGCCCATCGGGCGTGACATAGGTGTCGACACCCCGCTGGCCGGGCGAAAGCGGCATCGGAGGCTCGGCGGCGCGGGCATGCGATGCGATGAGAATCGCCCCACCGGCCACGGCGGCCAGAGTGAGATTGCGGACGAGGATCGACAAAGAGCGTTGCATGAAGCGGTTCTCCCGCAGGATTCGATGCGAGAACCGTGCCCGTTATGGTTAACGGCCTAATCGATTGGAATCGCGTGCATTTTGTCGCCATCACACCGCTCGCCGGCCGGCTGCGGAGGGGTCAGAAAATGCCGTACCCGGCAAATTTTGCCGGTGTTAACGCCGGGTTAACGACGTTCGGGCCAGCGTCACCGCGGAAAACGAATCCGCAAGGGAGCGACATGCGCGTCGAAGGGCCAAACCGGATCGGGCAGGGGGCATATCCGGCGCGCCGCGTGGCGGGCGGGTCGGGCTTTTCCTTGCCCGAGGCCGAAAGCCAGGCGCCGGCGCACAAGCCCGCCGGCATTGTCCACGCCCCGGCGCTCGAGGCCCTTCTGGCCCTGCAATCCGTCGATGGTCCGGCCGAGCGCCGCAAGAAGGCGATGTCGCGCGGCCGGCGCCTGCTCGATCTGCTCGACAGCATCAAGCTCGGCCTTCTCGATGGTGGCCTGACCTCAGCTTCCCTTGCGAGCCTGAGCGCCGCTTTGGCGGAGGAGAGCGCGGCGACGGACGATCCTGCTCTCGATAGTATTCTGGCCGAGATCGATCTGCGCGCGCAGGTAGAACTCGCAAAGCTCGGCCGCGCGGGCCGCTAACCTTTCCCGCCAGGGCAGGGGAAGATAAAAAATACAGTATTTTCAAAGCACTATTCAGGTCCCGAAAGTCATTGTCCCGTGATCCAAGCGTGGCTATAGTCCGCGCGCTTTTCGAGGGGGCAGGCATCGGACGAACAGGATTCGTCGGCCTTAGACAGAGTGCGGGATATGAGCTTGGCGGAAGAGTACAGGCCTACCGAAACCGAAGACTTCATGAACGAGCGCCAGCGCGAATACTTCCGCGCCAAGCTGCTGCGCTGGAAGGAAGAAATCCTCCAGGAGAGCAAGGAAACGCTCGAACATCTTCAGGATGAAAACCAGAATCACCCCGACATCGTCGATCGCGCCTCGTCGGAAACCGACCGCGCCATCGAATTGCGGGCGCGGGACCGCCAGCGCAAGCTGATCTCCAAGATCGATGCGGCGCTGAAGCGGATCGAGGATGGTTCGTACGGTTATTGCGAGGAGACGGGCGAGCCGATTTCGCTCAAGCGTCTGGACGCCCGGCCGATCGCGACCCTGTCCGTCGAAGCGCAGGAGCGGCACGAACGCCGCGAGAAAGTCTACCGCGACGAATAGGAATCAGGGCTGATCCCGCAATTCGCGGGTTCAGCGCCGGTGGGGACGCGAAGCCCTGACCTTGACGGGCACGAGACGCAGACCGTTCTGTCCCTGCGGGTTTTCCGCCGCCTTTGCGCGGAACATCATCAGCGCAAGGCCTCCCGCGCACAGAGCGGGCAGCAACAGGGCGAACGCGTTGAATGCGGTCAATTTTCTGTCCTTTCGAGCAGATGCCTCACGGATAAATGTAGTGCGCCTCCGGCCAGTGTGCAAACCGGCGTGATTGTCGGCTGAGGGACATGCGGACAATCCTCATCCTGAGCCGGACTCGCGCGAAAGCGCGAGCCGTGTCGAAGGATGGCCGCGGGTCCGGTGCTGGCTGCCATCCTTCGACACGCGCACTTCGTGCGCGGCTCAGGATGAGGAGTTGATGGCGTAAGGACAGAGGCGCAGTTGCGGGGGAATCCCCTCTCCCGTCTACGGGAGAGGGCCGACTCGGCCGCAAGGCCGAGCGGGGTGAGGGGGGTCGCAACCACCGAACGTAGGCATCCCCTCACCCGGTCGCCTTCGGCGACTCGACCTCTCCCGCAAGCGGGAGAGGCGATAGGTCCCCAGAAAACATTTCTTGACAATATTCCTATCACTTGTTATCTCCACAGCACCTTTCTCTTTGGAGGGGCGGTCCGGACCGTTCTGATCGTGGAGGAGGGTGCGGTGGC
>JAEWFF010000053.1 GCA_023388965.1 Pseudomonadota bacterium
CATGCCGACCGCTTCAAGCGGGTGCATGAACTGGCCGTCCAGTTCTATCCCGCCGAGACCGCTTGGCGTGACATCTACAACGACGTCCAGACCACGCCCGACGCGACGGCCCGCACGGTGCGGCGCAAGCAGCGCCCGCCCCATACCGGCCAGATCGACGCCGGCCATTATGTCAGCCATGACGGCGGGCCGCGCCTCATGCGCTCGGTCATCTACCTGCGCAACTGCCACGGCCGCGCCATCCATCCGACCGAAAAGCCGTCGGCGCTCCTGGAGATCCTGATCCGCACGAGCTGCCCCGAAGGCGGCCTGGTCGGCGACTGGTTCGCCGGTTCCGGCGCGGCCGGGGAAGCCTGCCGGCTTTCCGGCCGGCGCTATCTCGGCTGCGAGATCGACCCCGACATGGCCGAGTGCGCGCGGGCGCGCATCGCCACCGTGCTGCCATTCCATGACGGAATTTCGTCATGACGGCGCGCACCGAGAAGCGCAGCTTCGCTACGCGCCCGGCCGATCCCGATAGCTGGATCAAGGCCGGCGACGCGCCGCCAAAGCGCACGGATACCGCCGACGCCTATTCGGCGCGGCTGACCGTGGACATCACGCCGGCGCTGCGCGGCCGCATCAAGATCGCGGCTTTCCAGCGCGGCATCACCGTCGCCGACATGCTGCGCGACCTGCTGGCGCGCGAGTTTCCCGACATAGGGGGAGACCGCCCATGATCGGCATCGACGCCCATGACGGCGATCTGACCCGCGCGGAACTGACCTGGGTGGAAGGCAAGACCGAATACTGGATCAGATTCGGCCATGCGACTGGTGAGCAGATCCTCGATCGCAACCGGCGTGTTGTATTCTTCCATCCCGGCACGGTGTTTGCGTTCGTCCGCTGGGCGGCGAACGACCACGGCACGATCATTTCGCGCCTCGACATCCTGCGCGCGGTTGCGCCGGGCCAGTCCTATCAGACGCTGCCCTTCGTCCGTCCAGGCGGCGAAATCCTGCTGAAGATCGAAGGCTGGCCGAAGGTCGAGGCTGTCCTTCGCCATGTCGACGGGATCGAGGCCATAGGTGTCGATCCGGCCCAAGTCGATCCCGATCATTGGCGGCACGTCTCCCACTGGATAAACGCAGGCGAAGCGCCGCGTCCCTACACCGCGGAGCGTCATCAGGCATGGCTCTGGCGGCGGGAGATCGCCCCATGACGCGCTTTCGCTATGTCATGGTGACGACGGTTGCCACGCTCGGGATCGCCTTTGCCGGATTCGTTCCGACTGCGCCAAGGCTGGTCTGGAACGCATCGGCCAGCGTGCCGATCGGGTTCTATACTGTCGCACCCGACGACCGGATCGCGGTGCCCGATCTGGTCGCCGTCATCCCACCCGAACCCTTCGCCTCGTTTATGGTCGAGCGCGGCTACGTCGCACGCGACGTGCCGCTTCTGAAGCACGTTCTCGGCCTGCCCGGACAGCGCCTGTGCCGCGATGGCCGCGCCATTATCGTCGACGGCGTTCCGCTCGGCGAGGCGCGCGACCACGACAGCTTCGGCCGAGACCTGCCGGTCTGGCAGGGCTGTCGCGTCATCGCCGAGGGCGAAGTGTTCCTGATGAACCCGGACGTCGGCGACAGCCTCGACGGCCGCTATTTCGGCCCGTTCCCCGCCTCGGCGGTGATCGGCCACGCGATCCCGCTTTTCACCGACGAAGACGGCGAGGGCCGCTTTGTCTGGCGCGCGCCGATGCGGTGACAGCGCGTCCATAGCGGGGCCGTTGAGCCGTCCCGCGTCTTCTCCACCGCATAGGAAAGGAGCCTTCCATGGCACAGATCGGCCAGTTTACCCGCACCCCGTCCGGCTATTCCGGGCGTGTCCGCACGCTCTCGCTGGACGTCGAGCTGACCTTCACGCCGTCGGAAAATGCGGACGCCGACAAGGCGCCTGCCTATCGCATCCATCTCGGCGATGAGTATGGGCCGGAAGTCGGCGCAGGCTGGAAACATTCCGGCGAGCGCGCGGGACCGTTCGTCTCCGTGCTTCTCGACGATCCAGTTTTCCAGCAGCCGATCCGCGCCCGCCTGTTCCAGTCGGACGAAGACGGCCGCGACTGGGGCTTGCACTGGACCCGCCAAAAGAAGCGCGACGAGCAGGAGTGATCATGGTCACGTCCTGCATCCGTCCCGCCTCGGGGAGATGTGGCGCCCGCCGCCGCATCCTCCTCCTTCTTCTTTCCGGCCTGTTCGTCACAGCCATTGCCCCGCTGCCCGGCCTGGCGCAGATCGCCGTGATGGGTCGTGCCGTCGCCGTGCATCCGCACGGCGCCCATATCGAAGAGGCTTCGCAGCGGTTCGGCATCCCGGCGGCATGGATCATCGCCGTGATGCAGGTCGAAAGCGCGGGCAATATGCACGCCATATCGTCTGCCGGCGCGATGGGGCTGATGCAGGTCATGCCCTCGACTTGGGCGGAGCTGCGCATCCGCCATGCTCTCGGCCGCGACCCCTTCGAGCCGCGCGACAACATCCTCGCGGGCACCGCCTACCTACGCGAGATGTGGGATCGCTACGGCAATGTTGCCGCGATGCTCGCGGCCTACAATGCCGGTCCCGGTCGCTACGATGAATACCGCGCGACGGCTCGTCCGCTGCCTGCCGAGACGCGCGCCTATGTCGCTGCTTTGACGCCGATCCTGCTCGGCGAGCGGCCTTCCGGCAGCGGCTCGACGGTCGCTCCGCCGCCCGACTGGCGCGAGGCGGCGCTCTTCGTCGCGCGTGAAATCGGCGCTTCCGCTGCCGATCCCGCGTCCCCCGACCGCACGCCGGACGATGCCCCTTCGCTCGTCCCGGCGGCACCGGACGCACTCACCGCCTTGCAGTCGGAGGGGCTGTTCGTCGCCCGCGATGCCGGTGGGGACCGGCCATGAGCAGCGGCACCGCAATTCGCATCCCATCGGGCGCTGGCGTGTCATGGAGGGCGCAGAGGGTGGCGGCAGGCACCACGACCGAAAGATGGCAGGATAAAAGCGCGCACGGTGCGGCTCAGGCGGGCGGTTGTTTTTGCTCATGTTTCTGGCGCGTTTCGCACCGTGCCGCGTTATCGCGCACCGTGTGCTTCGCGTCCATCTTCCTGATTTTCTTCTCAGTTTTGCACCGTGCGGGGATGTGCCATGTCCGATGAGCACGAGTTCCGCATCCGTCCGGGGCGCATCCGATCAACTCGTGCGCAGCAAACCCGTCCTTTCATCGCACAGGCGCTTGCCGCCGCGAAAAAGGCCGGAGGTGGCGTCTCGCGATCCGGCCGTGTCACATCCGGCAATCGTTCCCGCTTCGGGCGCGGCCAGCGCGCCAGCGTACAGGCCAACCGCCTCATCACCTCCCGTACACGCGGGGCCGTCGTCAAGGCACGCGTCGTTCGCCACATGGCGTCGTCGGCGCCGCTTGGTGCGCATCTTGATTACCTGCGCCGTGACGGCGTGACCCGAGACGGAGAGAAGGCAAGGCTGTTCGGGCCGGGAACGGAGGATGCCGATGGTCGCGCTTTCGCGGAGCGCTGCGGTGATGACCGCCATCATTTCCGGTTCATCGTCTCGCCTGACGACGCGCTGGATATGTCCGACCTCCGATCCTTCACCGACGATCTTGTCGGCCAGATGGAAAAGGATCTCGGCACGCGCCTCGATTGGGTGGCGGTCGATCACTGGAACACGGCGCATCCGCATGTCCATCTGATCGTGCGCGGCACCCGCGACGACGGGCAGGATCTCGTGATTTCCCGAGACTACATCAAGGAGGGGATGCGGGACCGGGCGCGCGATCTCATCACCCTGGATCTGGGGCCGCGCACCGATCTCGACATCCGCCGCAGCCTTGAGGCCCAGATCGAGGCGGAACGCTGGACACAACTCGACCGGCAGCTTGCCCGCGACGCTGGCAAATCCGGTATCGTCGATCTCGCCCCGCTCGCTGATCACCCGCAGGACGAGTTCCACACGCTGAAGGTCGGTCGGCTGCGCACCCTCGAAATCCTCGGGCTGGCCGACCAGATCGGCCATTCGCAATGGTTCATCAAGCCCGAGGCCGAGACGGTGCTGCGCGAACTCGGCGAGCGCGGCGACATTATCAAGCGCATGCACCGTGCCCTGACCGAACGCGGCATCGAGCGCGGTTCGGCCAGCTATGTGCTGGCCGGCGAAAGCCTCGATGTTCCCGTCATCGGCCGCCTGGTCGAGCGCGGCCTCGATGATGAGTTGAAGGGCACCGCCTATGCCGTGGTCGACGGCGTCGACGGCCGCAGCCATCATATCAAGCTGCCGCATCTGGATGCCGCCGGCGACAGCCCGCCTGGCTCGATTGTCGAGCTGCGCGCTTATG
>JAEWFF010000067.1 GCA_023388965.1 Pseudomonadota bacterium
CGACCATGTAGGTGTTGACCGGCACCTTCGGCTGGTTCACCGGCAGTTGGTGGAAGTTGGTGCCGATGCGGTTGCGCTGCGCGTCGTTATAGGCGAAGGCGCGGCCGAGCAGCATCTTGTCCGGCGAAAGGCCGATGCCGGGCACGGTGTTGCCGGGCGAGAACGCCGCCTGTTCGATCTGCGCGAAGAAGTTCTCCGGATTGCGGTTCAGCGTCATCTTGCCGACGCGGATCAGCGGATAGTCGGCATGCGGCCAGGTCTTGGTCAGGTCGAACGGATTGATCCGATAGGTCTTCGCCTCTTCATAGGGCATGACCTGCACCGACAGGATCCAGCTCGGATGCTCGCCGCGCTCGATGGCGTCGAACAGGTCGCGACGATGGAAGTCGGCATCGGCGCCGGCCATCTCGGCCGCCTCGGCGTTCGAGAAGAACTCCATGCCCTGCTCGGTATGGAAGTGATACTTGACCCAGAACTTCTCGCCCTTGGCGTTGACCCACATATAAGTGTGCGAGCCGTAGCCGTTCATGTGCCGCCAGGTGCGGGGCAGGCCGCGCTCGCCCATCAGATAGGTCACCTGATGGGCGGTCTCCGGGTTGTTGGTCCAGAAATCCCACTGCATGTGGTTGTCGCGCAGGCCGGAATCCGGAAGCCGCTTCTGGCTGCGGATGAAGTGCGGGAACTTCATGGGATCGCGCACGAAGAAGATCGGCGTGTTGTTGCCGACGAGGTCGTAATTACCCTCGCTCGTGTAGAATTTCAGCGAAAAGCCGCGCACGTCGCGCCAGGTGTCGGGGCTGCCCATCTCGCCGGCGACGGTCGAGAAGCGGGCGAGCATTTCGGTCTTGGCGCCCTTCTGGAACAGGGCCGCCCTGGTGTAGGCGGAGACGTCCTCGCTGGTCTCGAACACGCCAAACGCGCCGGCGCCTTTGGCGTGCGGCTGGCGCTCGATCACCTTCTCGCGGTTGAAATGCGCCATCTGTTCGAGGAAATGCACGTCGTGCAGCACGATCGGGCCGTCCTGCCCGATGGTCAGCGAATTGCGGTCGCTCGGCGCCGGCGCGCCGGTCGTCATGGTCGAGCCGGTCTTTGTCTTGCTCATCTATCTTCCTTCTTGGTCGGTTTCCGGCGCATCATTCGAAAGCGCGTCGTTGCGGGCTTTGGACGGCCAGCCGGTTTTCATGAAATCTGTCAGGCGAGGCGCGCGGGGATCGGGGATAGCCATCCTCTGCGCCGCCGTTTGGCGTTAGGTCCGGTCAGATATCCAACTCGCAGCTTTCTCCTGTCGTCGGGGGTCGGTCGGGTCGTGCATCCGGTCCACAATCCTGGTGAATAGGGGGGACCGGCGGCCATCGGTGCCGAAGCAGGGCCCGGCGCCGGAATATTGGCGCGCGGGGCGGAATCTGGCGGCTCCGGCATGGGATGGGCCGCTCATTGTATCTGCCCTCTTTTAGAACGGGAGTAAACAAGCGGTACCCCGTTCCATCGGCGCGAACCGCGAAAGTGCTGAGAATGTGAACGGTGGGAAGGACAGGAGGAGGCGCGGCGGTCGCCCTCGGAACATGCCGCGAAAGGGCATGGCGCACCCGACAGGATTCGAACCTGTGACCTCTGCCTTCGGAGGGCAGCGCTCTATCCAGCTGAGCTACGGGTGCCTGAAGCGGCGCGGAACATAACGGAACGCGTCCGGCGGGGCAATTCGGACAGTGGATGCGCCCGCACCCTTTTCTCGATAGCAGGCACGATCGGCGGACGCATCCGGGGGCGGCGGCTTTTGTCCGCCGCGCGGAGTGCTCAAACGCTCAAACGCTGCGAGGCTTCATGACGCGGGGGTCGTAGCCGGGTCATGTGGCGTCCGTACCACATCGGGGCGGCTCTCCGTTGTGACGCCCGCTTTTCCATTCCCAATCAGGTCGGCCATGTTTAACCTTTGGTTAAAGGTACAAAACGGGGGGTGGCAAGTGAACAGCATTCTGGCGGCCGCAGGCCGATACGCAACGGCCCGGGTGGCGCCCCCTGTTCGCAACCATCGCCTTCGCAGGCGTGATGCACGTCACCGTTGCAACGGCCGAGGCGGTTACGCTCACCCCTGAACAGCAGGCTATCGTCGAAAAATACAAGATCAGCCGGGCCGATCAGGAGACGTTGTTCGGAACGAGGACAGTGGCCGCCAAAGCGGCGTCTCCGCAGGAGCGGGCTCCATCGGAGCCTCCCGTCAGTTCGGCACCCGGTTTTCTTTCCGGTACCTACGTCTGGGTTGGCGCCGATACGTATAAGTCGATCGGAGACCGTCTGACGAACATCAATGGAGGAACGGGCTCGCTCACCGGCAGCTTCGGCGGTGTGGCCGGCTTCAATTCCGGTTTTAACCTCGGCGAATCGAATTTCGGGGTTCAGGCCGGCGCCAGCGTGGGCGTTTATGATCCCAAAGGGCGCATCCGCCTCGTCCCGGATGATGAGAACCATGAATTCCAAACCTATTACACGGCGGGTTTCTACAAGCGCGGCGATATGCTGGCGGCGGATCCAACGATTGCGGATCGGCTGAGTCTGGGCCTTGTCTATGATGGCTTCCATGCAAAGCGTTGGGGCATCAACGCGAACGACATCGATCTGGGCCAGGTCCGCGGCACCCTCGGCTTCGCGCTGAATGAAACGACCGAAATCGGCGTATGGGGCACCGTTGGCGTGAACGACGACGAGGCTGCGGTCACGGTGGCCGGCGCTCCCGGTGTTCGCAGAACAATTCGCGCGATGAACCAGGCGAATGCTTACGTGAACTCCTGGCCTATGTCGGCATGTTTGACGGCGCGGATATCGCCGAATGGCAAATTGGCATGGTTGGCCGCGTCCCGCTGAGTGACACCTGGTCGACCATTGTCAGCGCCAACTATGTATCGCCCAGCGCTGGAGCCGGCCCGGTCGGTTCAGGCGAGGAACAGTTCAGCGCCTCCGTCGGCCTTGCCTATCACTTCGGGGGCAATGCGGTGAGTTCCACTGTCACCGGAAACAGGGAGCTGCCTTTGCTGGACGTGGCCGGCAACAGGTCGTTCCTCGTCACCGACTAGCAAAAACGGAAAACGGACTCAAAGAGCCAAACGGGCGCGCCGGGCGGATCCATTCGGCCGGTGCCATGTCTTTGCGGTTCTCCCCGGCCAGTCCGGGCCGCTCAGGCGCCGTCGTGTGCGAGCAGGTGGACGCTGAACAGCTTTTCGGAATCCATGAAGCAGTCCACCGGGCGCCAGCCGGTCCGCGCGGCCAGATTCTGGAAATCGGCGACGGAATATTTGTAGGAATTTTCGGTGTGGATCGTCTCGCCTTCGCGGAAGGCGAAATTGTCGCCCGCGACGCGCACGGTCTGCGGCTTCAGGCTTTCCAGATGCATTTCCACGCGCCCGCGCGCCGCGTTGTAATAGGCGCGGTGCCGGAACGCCTTCAGGTCGAACGTGCCGCCGAGTTCGCGGTTGATGCGCGTCAGGAGATTGAGGTTGAAGGCGGCGGTCACGCCCGCCGCGTCATTGTAGGCGGCGTGCAGGATCGCGCCGTGCTTTTTCAGGTCGACGCCGACGAGGAAATACGCGCCGGAGCCGAGGCTGCCCGCGGCGCGGCTCATGAACGTCTCCGCATTGTCCGGCGAGAGATTGCCGATGGTCGATCCCGGAAAGAAGCCGAGCCGCGCCCTCCGCTCCAGACTGGCCGGCAGCCGCACCTTCTGCATGAAATCCGCTTCCACCGGAACGACGGCGATGTCGGGATAATCCCGCGCCAGTTCCTGCGCCGCGGCGCGCATATGGTCCCCGGAAATGTCGATGGGTATGTACGCCGATGGCGCATCGAGCGCGTCGAGGAGGATGCGGGCCTTGACGCTCGATCCCGCGCCGAATTCGATCAGGGCCGCGCCGGGGCCGATGCGTGCGGCGATGGCGGGCGCGGCCTCGGCAAGGATCGCAAGCTCGGTCCGCGTCGGATAATATTCGGGCACGTCGCAGATGCGGTCGAACAGATGCGAGCCCGCCGCGTCGTAGAAATATTTCGGCGGGATGCTTTTCTGCGGCCGGGCGAGACCCGTCAGCACATCGTGCAGGAACGCATTGCCGCTTTCGGCAGATGTATGTGCATGGGCGTCGAGCCATGCGGGACGGCGACCCAGAGCCGGCATCACGCATCCTCCGCAAGCCGCAGCCCGGCGAACGGCCAGCGCTGATGCGGATAGAAGAAATTGCGGTAGGTCGCGCGGATATGCCCGTCCGGCGTCGCGCAGCATCCGCCGCGCAGCACCATCTGGTTCGACATGAACTTGCCGTTGTATTCGCCGAGCGCGCCGGGCGCCGCGCGATAGCCCGGATAGGGCGTGTAGGGACTCATGGTCCATTCCCACACATCGCCGAACATCTGTGCGGGGCGATCCACATCGGGGGCGGCGGCAATCGGGCGGAAATGCCCGGACGAGGCGAAGTTCCCCGTCTGCGGCAGATCGCGCGCCACGATCTCCCATTCGGCTTCGGTCGGCAGCCTCTTGCCGGTCCAGCGCGCATAGGCGTCGGCCTCGTAACAGGAGACGTGAACCACGGGCGCCGCGGGGTCGATCCGGTGCTGTCCGCACAGGGTCATCGCCTCGAAGCCGTCGTGGGTTTTCTCCCAATAGAGCGGCGCGCGCAGTTCGCCGGTCCTGACACGCGCCCAGCCGTCCGCCAGCCACAGATCCGGGCGTTCATAGCCGCCATCCTCCATGAAGTTGAGCCATTCCGCGTTGGTCACGGCGCGCGACGCGATGCGGAACGGGCGGAGAAGCACTTCGTGGCGCGGCCCTTCATTGTCGTAGGCGAAATCATCGCTTTCGTGCCCGATCTCGAACACGCCGCCCGCATGGTCGAAAAAGGACAGCGGCACGGCCTCGCGCGCGAGATGCGGCTTCCACGGCGCATAGGCCGGCCGCAGCGGATTGGCGGCGAACAGGTTCAGCACATCCATCAGGATCAGTTCCTGATGCTGCTGCTCATGGTGCAGGCCGATCTCGACGAGGGGCGCGATGGTACGCCAGCCCGGCTCGTCCGCATTCGTCATGAGGTCGTGCATCGCGCCGGTCACGTAGGTACGATAGGCAGAGATTTCGGAGACGGTCGGGCGCGTGATGAGGCCGCGCTCGAAGCGGTTATGCCGTGCGCCGGCGGCTTCGTAATAGGAGTTGAACAGAAATCCGAACCGGGGATGGGCGGTCTCGTATCCCTTCAGATGCGGGACGAGAAGGAAGGTCTCGAAAAACCACGAAACATGGGCGAGATGCCATTTGACCGGGCTGCAATCGGGCATGGATTGCACGGTCTGATCTTCGGGGCCGAGGCCCTGCGTGAGCCGTTCGGTCCCCGCGCGGATATCGGCAAAGCGCGCCTGCATGGCCTCGCGCGTCCCGGCGGGTTCGGATCGTCCGGCAGGAATATCGCTCATGGGCCGTCTCCGTGGATGCGCATCGCATCAACAGACGGCGCGGCGAAAAGTTCGCCTTCGGGGGAGGCTTGCCCAAAGAAAAAGCCCGCCGGACAGGCGGGCTTTTCTGGTTGTGCCGGATGCCGGGTCTACTGGCCGGGCTGTTCGGTGACGCGCAGATAGGGTTTCAGCGCCTTCCAGCCTTTCGGGAATTTCTCCTTGGCGGCTTCGTCGGAAACGCTGGGAACGATGATGACGTCCTGGCCCTGCTGCCAGTCGGCGGGCGTCGCCACCGCGAAATCGTCCGTCAGTTGCAGGGAATCGATCGTGCGCAGGATCTCATCGAAATTGCGGCCTGTCGCGGCCGGATAGGTGAGCGTCAGGCGCACCTTCTTGTTCGGGTCGATCACGAACACCGAACGCACCGTCATCGTGTCGGAGGCGTTGGGGTGGATCATGCCGTATTTGTCGGACACCGATTTGTCGGCATCGGCGAGCAGCGGGAAGTTCAGCGCCGCGCCCTGCGTCTCGGCGATATCGGCCGACCACTGGCCGTGGTTCTCGATCGTATCGACCGACAGGCCGATGACCTTGACGCCGCGCTTGTCGAATTCGCCCTTCAGCTTGGCGACCGCGCCGAGCTCAGTCGTGCAGACCGGGGTGAAGTTTTTCGGGTGAGAGAACAGGACGACCCAATTGCCGCCTGCCCAGTCATGAAAGCGGATTTTGCCCTCGGTGGAGTCCTGCTCGAAATCCGGGGCGATGTCACCGATACGGACGCTCATCGCGGCCTCCCTTGTGGTCGCCTCTTGGAGGCGATTGTGTATCCGGCATGGATATGCGCCCGGGCACCAAATCACGCAAGAAAAAAGTTTGTGTAGAATAATCACATATATAAGCAGTTGATTTTAGTAACCTTGCCGCGAAGTCGTCAGATATTGGCAACCGGTCCGGTGTAGAATTGCCGCGTGACCGCAGAAGCCTCCCTTTCCGAAAGCCGCGACCGGCGCATTCCCTGGGTCGATTACGCCAAGGGCATCTGCATCGTCATGGTCGTGATGATGCATTCGACGCTCGGGGTCGGAGAGGCTGCGGGCGGCGAGGGCTTTCTGCATTACGTGGTGGAGTTCGCCCGGCCGTTCCGGATGCCGGATTTCTTCCTGATCTCGGGCCTTTTCCTCAGCATCGTCATCGACCGCGACTGGCGCACCTATCTCGACCGCAAGGTCGTGCATTTCTTCTATTTCTATGTGCTGTGGCTGGCGATCCAGGGCGCGCTGAAATGGCTGCCCGACGGCCCGGCCGTGTTCGGCGAAGAGTTCGCGCTCGGCCTCGTCCAGCCCTTCGGGACATTGTGGTTCATCTATCTGCTGCCCGTGTTCTTCGTCGCCGCCAAGCTGCTGAAGAATGTGCCGCCGCTGCTCGTTCTCGCCGTCGCGGCGCTGCTCGAAATGGCGCCGGTCCATACGGGCTCGGTCGTCGTCAATGAGTTCGCCGCGCGCTTCATCTATTTCTGCATCGGCTGGTACGCCGCGCCCGCAGTGTTCGCCTTCGCCCGCATCGTCCAGGATTATGCCGGCGCGGCTCTCATCGCGCTTGCGGGCTGGGCGGTGCTGCACGCGCTTGCGGTGTTCTGGCTCGGCCTGTCGACTTTGCCCGTGGTGTCGCTCCTGCTCGGCCTTGTCGGCTGCGCGGCGGTGGTTGCGGCGGCCGCGCTGCTCGCGCGCTTCAAGGGCGCCGATTTCATCCGCTATTGCGGCGAGCATTCCATCGTCATCTATCTCGCCTTCTTCCTGCCCATGGCCGCGACGCGGATCGCGCTGATGAAGACCGGGGTCGTGACCGATATCGGCTGGATGTCGGTCATCGTGACCGCGATGGGAATCGTGTGCCCGCTGATCCTCTACTGGTTCACGGAGCGGACGGGCTGGCTGCGTTTCCTGTTCAACCGCCCCGATGCGTTCCGCATCGACCGGGCGCGGCCGAACGTGCAGCCGGCGGAATGAAAAAGGCGGGCTCGTGCCCGCCTTTTCCGTATTGCCATTACTCCGCGGGCTGTAATGACGCTTCCGATTGTACCGCCTGCGCTTCGCGGATTTTCTTCGCGCGCATCGGCTTCAGGATCAGAAGCGCGGTCAGGGCCGCAAGCGCGTTGACCGCGGCTGCCGCGTAGAACGTCGTCTCCCAGGAGCCCGTCATCTCTTGCGCAAGGCTTGCGAGCGGAACGAGGAAGCTCGCGGTGCCTTTGGCAGTGTAGAGCAGACCGGCATTGGTCGTCGCGAACTTCGAGCCGAACGTGTCGGCGCAGGTCGAGGGGAACAGCGAGTAGATCTCGCCCCAGGCGAAGAACACCACGCCCGTCAGCAGCACGAAGGCGACCGGGTTATGGCCGAACTCCCACAGCGCCACGATGCCGACGGCTTCCAGCGCGAAGCAGATGAACATCGTGTTCTCGCGGCCGATATGGTCCGAAACCCAGCCGAAGAACGGGCGTGTGACGCCGTTCAGCACGCGGTCGATGGCGAGTGCGAAGGTCAGCGCCGGAAGCGTCAGCCCCAGCATCGAGACCGGCACATCGACCAGCTGCCAGTCCTTGGCGATGGGGCCGATCTGCGCGGTGACGACAAGGCCGCCGGCGGCGACCAGCACGAACATGACATAGAGAACCCAGAAGACCGGGGTCTTCAGCATTTCCATGGGGCCATATTCGCGGCGGGTCTGGATGACGTTCGCCGTCTTGGCCGGCGGCAGAAGCTCCACGATCGGCTTTTTCAGCAGAAGGCCGAGCAGCAGCACCGATCCGCCCTGAATGAGGCCGAACGTGGTGAACGTCTGCTCATAGCCCGAAGAGGCGATCATGTTGGCGATGGGGATGATGGTCAGGGCCGAGCCGGCGCCGAAACCGGCGGCCGTGATGCCGGCGGCAAGGCCGCGGCGGTCCGGAAACCATTTCAGCGCATTGCCGACACAGGTGCCGTAGACGGCGCCCGCGCCGATGCCGCCGATGGCCGCCCCGACATAGAGCAGCGTGAGCGAGTCCGCGACCGAGTTCAGCAGCCAGGCGAGGCCGCAGAGCAGACCGCCGAACACGACGACCACGCGCGGGCCGAATTTGTCGACGAACCAGCCCTCGACCGGGACCAGCCATGTTTCAGTGACGATGAAGATCGTGAAGGCCACCTGGATCGCCGACAGCGACCAGCCGTGCTTTTCCTGGATCGGCTCGACGAACAGGGTCCAGCCATATTGAAGATTGGCCACCATCGCCATGCAGACCACGCCAATGGCGAGCTGCATCCAGCGGCCGCCGAAAGGCGGACGAATCGTTTCTTCAGAAGACATTCCCGTCTTCCTCCTAGACTTGTGCATGTTTTCAGGTCCTGCCCGCAGCCTTCATGGCGTGCGGGAGCGGGCACCACGTCGTTCAGGCGTGAAGCTCTGAAGTCGTGTCCGGCGTCGAAGATCGTTTCGCGTTTATCTTATGATCGAGGATCGGCGGAGGGCGCGGCTCTGCCATGTGAAATACGCCTGCATGGGCCGGAAGTACCTTAGCCTTTGGGCGTGCGGCGAAAAGTCAGGCCGCGCACGGGGAAACGTTCTTTCCCGAATGACAGAAGCGCCGCCGCTCACCATATTGCCGCCATGACCGATCAGCAGCTCAAGCCCGGCGACCACGTCTTTCTCGTCGACGGTTCGTCCTTTGTCTTTCGCGCCTACTTCCAGTCCATGAATCAGGACGCGAAGTACAATTACCGTTCGGACGGATTGCCGACCGGCGCCGTGCGCCTGTTCTGCACCAAGCTCTATCAGTTCGTGCGCGAGGGCGCGGTCGGCATCCGCCCGTCGCATCTCGCCATCGTCTTCGACAAATCGGAAGACACGTTCCGCAAGGAAATCTATCCGGACTACAAGGCCAACCGGAAGGATCCGCCGGAGGACCTCGTTCCGCAATTCCCGCTGATGCGCGAGGCTGTACGGGCATTCGGGCTGGAGCCGATCGAGAAAGCGGGGTTCGAGGCCGACGACATCATCGCGACCTATGCCTGCGAGGCGGGGGCCGCGGGCGCGGAAGTCCTCATCATCTCGTCCGACAAGGACCTGATGCAGATCGTCACTCCCAACATCAATTTCTACGATTTCGAATCCGGGCGTAAGGGCAGCCCCGGCTACCGGCCCGAGCGCAAGATCGATATCGAGGGCGTGATCGCCTATTTCGGCGTGCCGCCCGAGCGCGTCACCGATGTACAGGCGCTGGTCGGCGACCCGTCCGACAATGTGCCGGGCGTGCCGGGCATCGGAATCAAGACCGCCTCGCAATTGATGGCGGAGTTCGGAACGCTCGACGAGCTTCTGGCGCGTCTGGACGAGATCAAGCAGCCCAAACGCCGGGAAAGCCTGATCCAGTATGCCGATCAGGCCCGCATCTCGAAAAAGCTCGTCACGCTCGATTGCAATGTCGTGACGCATATCGGCCTGCCCGATCTTCAGGTGCCGGAGTTCGACCCCAAACGCGTCCTCGCTTTCCTGAAGGCGATGGAATTCACGACCCTGACCAAGCGCATCGCCGATGCCTTCGACATCGATGCCAACGAGATCGAGGCGGACCCGGCGCTGCGGGCCGGGCCGGGACGGTATACGGAGACTTCCTCTCCCAGCGCGCGTGAGGGGCAGGCAAGTGGCGAGAGGGATGAAGCTGTCCCGAACCCGGCGGCTGCGCCGTCCGATCTTTCTCCCGAGGCGGCAAGCGGTTCCACCGCCGCCGGCGATTTCACTCCGGCGGCTCTTGCGCAGAAGCTCATCGAGGAAGCGCGGGCGACGCCCTGCACCAAGGAGCATTACGACACGATCCGCACCGAGGCGCGGCTCGATGAATGGATCGCGGCGGCCTGCGACAAGGGGCGTTTCGCCGTCGATGTCGAGACGACGAGCCTCGATGCCATGCAGGCTGAGATCGTAGGCATTTCGCTCGCCCTCGATCCGGGGCTTGCCGCGTACATACCGACAGGCCACGTCACCGGCGCCGAGGACATGTTCGGCGGCGGGCTTGCGCCCGACCAGCTTCCGCTCGATCTCGTTCTGGCGAAGCTGAAACCGCTGCTGGAGCATCCCGGCGTTCTCAAGATCGGCCAGAACGTCAAATATGATGCGCTCGTCCTGTCGCGCCATGGCGTGGACCTGAAGCCTATCGACGACACGATGCTGATTTCCTACGCCCTCGATTCTGGCCGCGGTTCGCATGGTATGGACGAACTGGCGCAGAAATGGCTGCACCACACCTGCACCGCCTATAATCACGTCACGGGCACCGGGAAGTCGCGCATCAGCTTCGCAGAAGTCGCCATCGACAAGGCCTCGGACTATTCCGCCGAGGATTCCGACATCACGCTCCGGCTGTGGAACCTGTTGAAGGCGCGGCTCGCCGCCGAGGGCATGACGAAGGTCTACGAGACGCTGGAACGGCCGCTCCTGCCGGTGCTCGTGCGTATGGAAGAGCGCGGCATTGCCATCGACCGCAACATGCTGTCGCGCCTGTCGGGCGATTTCGCGCAATCGATGGGCGCGATCGAGGAGGACATTTTCGCGCTTGCGGGTGAGCGCTTCAATCTCGGTTCGCCCAAACAGCTCGGCGACATCCTGTTCGGCAAGCTCGGCTTCGAAGGCGCGTCGAAGACCAAGACCGGCGCCTGGGCGACCGGCGCGAGCGTGCTGGAGGATCTCGCCGCCGAAGGCCACGAACTGCCGCGGAAGATTCTCGAATGGCGCCAGCTCTCCAAGCTGAAATCGACCTATAGCGACGCGCTTCCGGAGCATATCCTTCCCGACACCAGGCGCGTCCATACGTCCTATTCGATGGCATCGACCTCGACTGGCCGCCTGTCATCGACCGATCCGAACCTTCAGAACATTCCGATCCGCACCGAGGAAGGCCGCAAGATCAGGAAGGCCTTCGTCGCGCCGCCGGGCCGCAAGCTGATATCGGCCGACTATTCCCAGATCGAGCTGCGCGTACTGGCGCATATGGCCGATATTCCGCAGCTCAAACAGGCCTTCGCCGACGGCCTCGACATTCATGCCCTGACGGCCTCGGAAATGTTCGGCGTGCCGATCGAGGGCATGCCGCCGGATGTACGGCGCCGCGCCAAGGCGATCAATTTCGGCATCATCTACGGAATTTCAGCCTTCGGACTCGCCAACCAGCTCTCCATCCCGCGCGACGAAGCCGGCGCCTATATCAAGAAATATTTCGAGCGCTTCCCCGGCATCCGCGATTACATGGACCGGATGCGCGCCGAGGCGAAGGCGGTCGGCTATGTGACGACCCTGTTCGGGCGCAAATGTCATTACCCGCTGAACGAGGCGCGCTCACCCGCCGAGCGCGGTTTTCTGGAGCGCGCCGCGATCAACGCGCCGATCCAGGGCACGGCGGCGGACATCATCCGCCGCGCCATGATCCGCATGGAAGATGCGCTGAAGGCGGCGGGCCTGTCCGCACAGATGCTGCTGCAGGTGCACGACGAACTCGTGTTCGAAGTGCCGGACGCGGAGGTGGACGAGACGATCCCGCTCGTCTGCCGCATCATGGAAGGGGCGGCGGAACCGGCCGTCCAGCTCAATGTGCCCCTGAAGGTCGATGCCCGCGCCGCCCAGAACTGGGACGAGGCGCATTGACGCCTCTCCCGCTTGCGGGAGAAGGGTCAACGCGCTGCGCCGATGTCCGTACCCTCCCGCTCCTCATCCTGAGCCGGGCCGAAGGCCCGTGTCGTAGGGTGGCGGCGCGTTCGGTCTTCGCCTCTCCCGCCTGCGGGAGAGGCCGAGAGCGCGGAGCGCTCCGGGTGAGGGGATGCTACGTTCGGTGGTTGCAACTCCCCCTCACTCCGCTCGTGCTGGCGCACGAGTCGACCCTCCCCCGCTTCGCGGAAGAGGGACAGGAATCAGGCCGCTTTCTTCTTCGCGTCCGTCACCAGTTTCACCCAATCGGCGAACTCGCCCATCTTCTTCTTCATCGCCTCGCGGCGTCCCTCATCGGCGATGGCGCCGTCGGCGTCGAAGAAGCCGTCCGTGACATGTATATACGCTTCCGGCTGGCCGATCAGGCGCACATCGAGCACGCCGAGAAGATCGCGCAGATGGCCCTGGCCCGCGGCGGTGCCGATCGGGCCGATCGATGCGCCGGCGATGGCGCCGGGCTTGCCGCGGAACGAATTGTGCCCGTACGGACGCGAACCCCAGGACAGAGCGTTGACGAGCAGCGGCGTGAGCGAGCGGTTGTATTCGGGAGAGACGAAGAGCAGCCCGTCGACGGAGCGGATGTCCTTGCGGAGGCGCTCGACGCTTGCGGGCGCGGGGTCTTCGATGTCCTGATTATAGATCGGCAGATCGTCGACCCGCAGGTGGCGGAACTCGAAATCGGGGCCGGCCAGTTTGGCCAGCGCGTCCGCCAGCCGCCGGTTGATCGAGTCCTTGCGCGCCGAGCCGACAACCATGCCGATAGAATAACTTGCCATCACTCATCTCCAGTTACATATTGTGCCTAGCGCAAATTACGTAACCGGCGAGCATTCGCAAGAAGGCACACGGATGAAACCGCGACAGCCCCATCTCTCGGACAATTGCCGTGCCGTCTCCGACGTCCTGGGGCGCGTGGGCGATAAATGGAGCGTGCTCATCATCACCATGCTCGGCGATGGGCCGCGCCGCTTCAACGAGTTGAAGCGCATGGTCAACGGCGTCTCGCAGCGCATGTTGACCCTGTCGCTGCGCGGGCTGGAGCGCGACGGGCTGGTGAAGCGCACCGTCACACCGTCGACCCCGCCGCGGGTGGATTACGAACTGACCGATCTCGGCTGTTCGCTGCTGGGCACGGTCTCCGAACTCAGCGCCTGGGCGCTCGCCAATAGCGGCAATATCGCCGCTGCCCGTGCCCGCTTCGATGCGCGGGCGCCGGACGCCGGGCCGCTTTCCGCGCAGGAGGAGAGGGCGCCGTCTCCAGCTCAATGATGAACGCAATTAAAAATTGCCGTTAATCAATATACAACCAAAAGGAGAAATATTGAGACGCTGCCCGTCCTTGGAGCGTCCCGATGTTTCAGCCCCGCTTTCCCTTCGCAAAGAACCGTCCGGCAAAAGCCCTGCGCCGCAGCGATCCCGCGCAGACTTTGGCCGCGCTCGACCGCTCGCAGGCCATCATCGAGTTCGAGCCCGACGGCACCATTGTCACCGCCAACGGCAATTTCCTCGCCGCGCTAGGCTATACGCTCGATGAAATCTGCGGGCGTCATCATTCCATGTTCGTCCCCGCCGAGGAGCGGGCAGGCGATGACTACCGCCAGTTCTGGGAGGCGCTGCGGCGCGGCGAATTCCACTCGGCGCAATACCGCCGTCTCGGCAAGGGCGGGCGGGAGGTCTGGATCGAGGCCAGCTACAATCCGGTGTCCGACGCCTCCGGGAATACGTACAGGATCGTCAAGTTCGCGACCGACATCACGCGGCAGAAACAGGAATATGCCGATTTTTCCGGGCAGGTCGCGGCCATCAACAAGGCGCAGGCCGTCATCCAGTTCGATCTCGACGGAACCATCCTCTCCGCCAACGAGAATTTCCTCTCCGCCGTCGGCTATTCGCTGGCGGAAATCGAGGGCCGGCATCACTCCATCTTCGTCGATCCCGCCTATAAGGAGAGCGAGGAATACCGCCAGTTCTGGGACAAGCTCGCGCGCGGCGAATATCAGGCCGCGCAATACCGCCGCATCGGCAAGGGCGGCAAGGAAATCTGGATCGAGGCCAGCTACAACCCGATCCGCGATCTTGGCGGCCGCGTCTTCAAGGTCGTCAAATACGCAACCGACATCACCGCGCAGATCGGGCTGCTCGCCGATCTGAAGAAGCTGATCGACGAGAATTTCGGGGAGATCGAGATCGCCATAGGCCATTCCTCCGGCCATGCGACGGCCACCGCCGAAGCGGTGTCCTCGACCTCCGACAATTTCGCGCGGGTGGCGTCGAGTTCCGAGGAACTCGCGGCGTCCATACGCGAGATTTCGGACACGATGATCAAGTCGCGCCACGCGACCGATTCCGCGCATGTGGAAACCCAGAACGCCGATCTCGCCACCCAGCGCCTCACCAAGGCCGCCAAGGAGATGGAGAGCATCGTCGCTCTCATCCAGGACATCGCCGGCCAGATCAATCTTCTGGCGCTGAACGCGACCATCGAATCCGCGCGCGCCGGAGAGGCCGGACGCGGATTTGCCGTGGTCGCCGCCGAGATCAAGAAGCTTGCCGCGCAGGCCAGCGCCGCGACCGACAAGATTTCCGGCGAGATCGAGAGCATGCAGAACGTGTCCGCCGATGTCGTCAAGGCGCTGGGCGTCATCGGGGAGACGATCAACACGGTCCGCGATTACGTCGCCGGAACCGCGACCGCCGTCGAGGAACAATCGAGCGTCACGCAGAACGTGTCGGGCTCGATGCAGAGCGCGGTTCAGGCCATCGGCACGATCAAGGCGAGTTCGGACGAGATTTCAGCGGCCATCCAGCAGGTCTCCTCGGTGGTCGGCAAGACCAAGGAGGCGGCTCGGATTCTGGCGCGCTGAACGGGTTGGCGAGGGCGGGGAAAGCCGGTAAACGAGGGCCGATCTTCCAACCCCGGGACCAGCCATGCCGAAAGTCAAACTGGCGACTTTCCTCGCCGTGAAAGTGCGCGCCTCCGAGCAGACCTTTTCCATTTTCGGCCGCGACGCCGCCGGCCGCGAGGTCGAGGTCGAACTGCCGCTGACGATGATGACGCGGGTTTCGGCCGAAACGCGCCGTGCCGCGCTCGTCACGCCGCGTCCGACCTCGGTTCCGGCCAATGCCGTGCCGGGCGAATGGAGCGAGGTCGCGCCGCTCGATATCCGCGCGGCGGCGGTCGGCACGCTGCAGCCGCCGGCGGGCCCCGCGGTCGGGCTGGTGTTCGACCCCGGCCACGATACCGAGCTCACCTTCCGGCTGGCGCCGTCCAATGCCCGCGAGGTCGGCAAATTGCTGATGGACGAGGCCGAGAAGCTGAAGGACGAGCCGCTGCCGCCGTCGCTGCGCGCCCGCGCCTGACGCAACTCTCCCCCGCCGAGGCGCGTTGTCCAGCCGGTTGTTCTTTCGGCATGGAGTGCGTCATGGCCTTGTGGGGTTCCAAGCAGAGCGATCTGCATGCGCGGATCGAGGATATTCAGAGCGGGCTGTCGGCGCTTGCCGGGCTGCTCGGCGACAGCGCCGGTGCGGCCGGCAAAAGTGCCGCGCGCGGCGCTCACAAAGCGGGTGAGGCCGCCGGCGAGGCGGCGCATGGCGTCTCCGACGCGATCACCCCGGCTCTGACCGATCTCGCCAACCAGATCGACAGCGTTCTGATGTCCGTCGGCTCGCTGACCGGCCATGCCGCCGATGTTGCGCGCAAGGAAGGCAAGGCGGCCTACAAGGCCGTCGAGGGCAAGGTGAACGACAATGCGATGATCGCCGTCGTCACCGCTGCCGGTGTCGGGCTTCTCGTCGGTGCGATGATCTTCGGAGGCGGCGCGGCCAGGCGCGCGGTGGCCAATGTGCTGCCGGAATCGCTCGGCGGCGAGCCCGAGCGGCCGCAGCGTCGCCGTCCGGCGCAGGCGCGCAGCAAAACGGGAACGCGCCGCCGCCGCGCGGCCTGAACGCAAAAGCCCCGCATCGCTGCGGGGCTTTGTCGTTGCGAGGACTTCATGTCCCGGGCTCGCGTTTCACGCGCCCCGGGACATACGTCATTACTCGGCGGGCTCTTTCACCTTCACGCTCTCGCGCAGCTTCTTCGCCGCCTCGACCATGTTGACGAGCGCGGGCTTCACCTCGTCCCATTTGCGGGTCTTGAGGCCGCAATCCGGATTGACCCAGATCTGCTCCGGGGCGAGGCGCTTGTTGGCCATGTCGAGAAGGTTCGACATTTCCTCCGTCGCCGGCACGCGCGGCGAATGGATGTCGTAGACGCCCGGTCCGATCTCGTTCGGATATTTGTACGTCTTGAACGCATCCAGCAGTTCCATCTGCGAGCGCGAGGTCTCGATCGAGATCACGTCCGCGTCCATGGCGCCGATGCTGTCGATGATGTCGTTGAACTCCGAATAGCACATATGGGTGTGGATCTGCGTCGAGGGCTCAACGCCCGCCGCCGACAGGCGGAAGCATTCGACCGCCCAGTCGAGATAGGACTTCCAGTCGGAGGTGCGCAGCGGCAGGCCTTCGCGGAAGGCCGGCTCGTCGATCTGGATGATCGTGACGCCCGCCTTTTCGAGATCGACCACCTCGTCGCGGATCGCGAGCGCGATCTGGCGGCAGGTTTCGGAACGCGGAATGTCGTCGCGGATGAACGACCAGAACAGCATCGTCACCGGGCCGGTGAGCATGCCCTTCATCGGCTTCTTCGTGAGCGACTGGGCAAAGGACGACCAGTCGACCGACATTGCGTGCGGACGCGACACATCGCCGAAAATGATCGGCGGGCGGACATAGCGCGAGCCGAAGCTCTGCACCCAGCCGTGCTGGGTGAAGGCGTAGCCGGCGAGCTGCTCGCCGAAATACTGCACCATGTCGTTACGCTCGAATTCGCCGTGGACGAGAACGTCGATGCCGATCTCCTCCTGCCAGCGCACGGCCTTCTCGGTTTCCTGCCTGAGGAAGGCCTCGTAATCGGCGGCCGACATCTCGCCCTTGTTGGCGGCGGCGCGGGCCTTGCGCACTTCGGCGGTCTGCGGGAAGGAGCCGATGGTCGTCGTCGGGAAGGTGGGCAGGCCGTATTTCTCGACCTGCGCCTTGCGGCGCTCGGCGAAGGCCACGCGCTGGCTGTCCCTGGCGGTGACGCCCTTCAGGCGCTCCTGCACGGCCTTGTTGTGGATCTTGTCCGAGGTCTTGCGCGCCTTGGCGGCGTCCGACCAGGCTTTCAGTTCCTTCTCGACCGAGGCGCGGCCGCCATCGAGCGCGCGGCCGAGGATCGACAGTTCCTCGATCTTCTGCAGCGCGAAAGCGAGCCATGTGCGTACTTCCGCATCGAGCTTCTGTTCCTGATCGAGATCGATCGGCACATGCAGGAAGGAGCACGAGGCGGAGACGATGATCTTGTCGGCGCCGCGCGCCTTCACCACCGGCTCGATCTGGTTGAGGATCGCTTCGAGATCGGCGCGCCACACATTGCGGCCGTCGATGACGCCGAGCGAGAGCACGAGGTCCTTCGGCGCGGCCTTCAGCACCGCCTCGAGCTGGCCGTCGCCGCGCTTCAGGTCGACATGCAGGCCCGAGACCGGAAGATTGACGGCGGTGTCGAGATTGTCGCCGAGCGCGCCGAAATAGGTCGCGACGAGAATCTTCAGGCCGGGAACGGCCTTTGCGAGTTCGGCATAGGCGCTCTTCAGCGCGTCCTGTTCGGTCTTGGTCAGATCGAGAACGAGGATCGGCTCGTCCATCTGCACCCAGTCGGCGCCTTCAGCCTGAAGCTGCTTCAGCACTTCGGCATAGACCGGCAGCAGTTTCGGCAGCAGCGACAGGCGGTCGAAGCCCTCGTCCTTGGACTTGCCGAGCTTGAGGAACGTCACCGGGCCGACAAGGACGGGGCGGGTGTGAATGCCGAGCGCCTTGGCTTCCTTGAACTCATCGACCGCCTTCGTGGTCGAGAGCGCGAAAGTCTGTGTCTTCGTGAATTCCGGGACGATGTAATGATAATTGGTGTCGAACCATTTGGTCATTTCCATCGCCGGCACGCCGCCCGACGTATGGACATGGCCGTGCTCGCAGGTCTCCTGCTTGCCCTGCGCGCCGCGTGCCATCGCGAAATAGGTAGCGAGATCGACGGTGCCGCCCTTCCAGCCGTAGATTTCCGGCACGGCGCCGACCATGGCGGCGGTGTCGAGCACCTGGTCGTAGAACGAGAAATCGTTCGAGGCGATCGAGGTCAGGCCGCGCTCCTTCTGGCGCTTCCAGTTCGAGGCGCGCAGGTCCTTCGCGGTGGCGACCAGCGCTTCCGGCTCGATCTTGCCGGACCAGGTGGATTCGAGCGCGGTCTTGAGTTCGCGGCGCGGACCGATCCGCGGGAAGCCGAGGGCGGCGACTGTAATGGGCATGGGGACCTCTCTCTGAATGCGTGGCCGTCAGGTGCCCCAGCCATGGCCCGCTGTCAAGGCGCATGGCGATATGCGTATATCTTTATATCGAGGTGCGGGCGGGCCGGAAAGCAAGGCGGGCGGGTAGGAGCGCGCGAGGGGAAACGGCAGCGGCGCAGCGCGGCTCCCTCTCCCTGGGGAGAGGGCGGATTCAGGCTGAAAGCCTGAGCCGGGTAAGGGTGTATGATCTTTCTGCAACCGCATGTCCCGGACAAGCCGCGCCGCGCGCGGCGCGATCCGGGACCCATACGCCCGGTGTTGGCGATAGTGCTGTTGCGCCCGAGATCGGAACCGCATCGTCACGGCGTATGGATCCCGGACAGCGTACCGAACTCGGCTGTTGCCGAGTTCGGCATTAATGCTCAACCCGGCAATAGCCGGGTTGAGATGCCGCTTCCGGGATATGCGATGTGGCGGCAAGCTCCTTCCCCTCTCCCTAGCCCAAGTCGAGTCTACTCGACTTGGGCATCTAATAGCTGAACCCGGCAACAGCCGGGTTCAGGCGGAAGAGGCGAAGGCCGGCCCCGACCTCAGTCCGCGAAGGCGCTCAGGCGCGGGGCGGCGGCGCGCACATCCTCCGGAACATGGTCCGCGAAACGCTCGAAATTCTTGTCAAACATGCCGACCAGATCGGCCGCCGCGGCGTCGTAGGCCGCGCCGTCCTTCCACGTCGCGCGCGGATCGAGCAAAGCGGAGTGGACCCCGGGCACATCGACCGGCACCGCGAAGCCGAAATTCGGATCGGTGCGGAACACCGCATTGTTGAGCCTTCCGGTCAGCACGGCGTCCAGAAGCGTGCGCGTCGCCTTGATCGGCATGCGCCGGCCTTCGCCGTAAGGACCGCCGGTCCAGCCGGTCGAGATCAGCCAGCAATCCGAGCCGTGGCGCGCGATCATCCTGCCGAGAAGATCGGCAAATTCGGACGGATGGCGCGACATGAAGGGCGCGCCGAAACAGGTCGAGAACGTGGCCTGCGGCTCGGTGACGCCGGTTTCGGTGCCCGCGACCTTGGCGGTGTAGCCGGACAGGAAATGATACATCGCCTGCTGCGGCGTCAGCCGGGCGATGGGAGGCATGACGCCGAACGCGTCCGCCGTCAGCATCAGCACATTGGCCGGATGTCCGGCGCGGCCGGTCTCGCTGGCGTTCGGAATGTAATGCAGCGGATAGGCGCAGCGGCCGTTCTCGGTCTTCGACGTGTCGTCGAAATCCGGCTCGCGCGAACGGGGATCGACCGCCACGTTTTCGAGCACCGTGCCGAACATCTTCGTCGTTGCGTAGATTTCCGGTTCCGCCTCCGCCGAGAGATTGATCGTCTTGGCGTAGCAGCCGCCCTCGAAATTGAAGATGCCGTCCGCGCTCCAGCCATGCTCGTCGTCGCCGAGCAGAATGCGCGCGGGATCGGCCGAGAGCGTGGTCTTGCCGGTGCCCGAAAGGCCGAAGAAAAGGGCCGAACCGGCGCCGTCCGTGCCGACATTGGCGGAACAGTGCATCGGCATGACGTGCCTGGCGGGCAGGAAGAAGTTGAGCGCGGAAAAGACCGACTTCTTCATCTCGCCGGCATAGGCCGAATTGCCGATGAGGACGATGCCGCGCGACAGATCCATCGCGATCACCGTCTCCGTCCGTACGCCATGGCGAGCAGGATCGGCCTTGAAGCCCGGCGCGTCGATGATCGTCAGATCCGGCGCGAAGGTCTTGAGGTCCTCGGCGTCCGGGCGGCGCAGCATCGTGCGGATGAACAGGGAATGCCAGGCATATTCGGTAAAGACACGAACCTTGATCCGGTGGGCGGGATCGGCGCCGCCGAACAGGTCCTGTGCGAAGAGTTCGCGGCCCTTCAGATGCGCCAGCATGTCGGCATGGAGGATGTCGAACTGTTCCGGCGTGATGGAGGCCGAATTCTCCCACCACACCGTCTTGTCGGTCAGCGCGTCGCGGACGATGAATTTGTCCTTCGGGCTGCGGCCGGTATGGCGCCCCGTATCGGCGGCGAGAGCGCCGTCCGCGGTGAGCTCCGCTTCGCCGCGCGCGATCGCTTCCTCGACGAGATGAGGCGTGGTGAGATTGATGCGCGACGCGCATTGATCGAGCAGATTCATGATCCTGGCGGCTCCCCTGACACGGAATGCAAGGGGGGATGCGCTTGATCGTCTGCAACTACAAGGGCGATTTTCGGGCGCGCAACGGCTCCGGAAAAGCGCGCCGCACGCCGGCGGAAACGGCGATGAAACGCCGTTGCCGTCAGCGCGGCGATCTGCATGGACAGCGGCCGTAAACCGGCGGCTGTATGGGCACTTATGTTTCAGCGGCGTATCGGTGGACCATATGTGGTCCACTGCATACCAGATAAAAAAATTGTGAACCCGCGCCCGGCAATGTCCGGGCGCGGCCTTTACAGCGCTCGGTTCAGGCCGCGCGGGCCTTTTCGGCGAGCTGTTTCAGCACGGCCCGCAGCGGACCGGCACCGCGCACCGGTTCGGGGAAGGGCAGGTAAAGCCCCCGGCCGCGGCACGACAGTTCGAGCCCGGCGGGATCGAGCCCGTCGCAGCGCCATTCCCCTTCGGGCGCGCCAAGGAGCTTGCCGGCATAAAGCTGGAGAGCGTCCTTGTGGTCCTCGTTCATATGCTGGACGGCGTCTTCCTCGGCAGCCAGAAGCTCGTCCGCGCCGGAAATATCGGTCATCAGATCGGCGCGCGTGAGCGGCTGGATGCGGCCGAAGCCGGCGACGAGATGGCCGCCTTCCAGCTCGAGCCGGTAGAACGAGAAATCCTTGAAGCCCGAAAAGCCCTTATGCGTGCCGTGGCGGGCCAGATAGCGGCGGCGCTCGGCCTCGTTCTCGGTCACGGCAACCTTGCCCGAAACTGAAACCCGGGCATCGGCGAGCGGGTTCTCGGCCCCGACATCCTCGAACAGCAGCGAAGCGCGCGGATCGGCGGCAAGGTTCATCGTGTGCTTGGCAAGCGTCGACAGCAGGAGCAGCGGCGCGCCGTCGGCAGCACTCGCAACCGCGACCAGCGAGGCATAGGGCGCGCCCGATTCGGCGTCCAGAGTGGCCAGAGCGGCCCGGCGGCCCGCGCGAACAAGACCGCGGGCAACCCGCGGCGCGTCGAATTCCTGCACTGTCATGTCTTCGCAAACTCCGGCTTTGAAACTGAACCTGCTCATATTTCAGGGCGGGAGGGTGACATTCACCGCCTCGCGCCCCATTCTTAATTGAATCCAGCGGCCTTATTTCGGCCATGCGCGGCGCGTCAAAGGCCGCAACCACGGACGCGAGGGCTTTTGATGCCAACCATCGCCTTGGTCGACGACGACCGCAACATTCTGACCTCGGTTTCGATCGCTCTCGAAACCGAAGGCTACCGGATTTCGACCTATACCGACGGGGCGGCCGCGCTGGAAGGCCTCAAGGCCAATCCGCCCGATCTTGCGATCTTCGATATCAAGATGCCGCGCATGGACGGCATGGAGCTGCTGCGCCGCCTGCGCCAGAAATCCGAACTGCCGGTCATCTTCCTCACCTCCAAGGACGAGGAGATCGACGAATTGTTCGGCCTCAAAATGGGCGCCGACGATTTCATCAAGAAGCCGTTCTCGCAGCGGCTTCTGGTCGAGCGCGTGAAGGCGGTGCTGCGCCGCGCCGCCGCCCGCGAGGGGGGCGCATCCGCCAAGGGTGCCGAGACGCCCGGAAAGGCGCTGGAGCGCGGCAATCTCGTGATGGATTCCGAGCGCCACACCTGCGCCTGGAAGGGCGAGCCGGTGACGCTCACCGTCACCGAATTCCTGATCCTGCAGGCTTTGGCCCTTCGTCCCGGCGTCGTGAAAAGCCGCAATGCGCTGATGGACGCCGCCTATGACGATCAGGTCTATGTCGATGACCGCACCATCGACAGCCACATCAAAAGGCTGCGCAAGAAGTTCAAGGCGGTCGACGACAGTTTCGACATGATCGAGACGCTGTATGGCGTCGGCTACCGCTTCAAGGAAACCTGAAAGTCACCCGCGGTTTGACGCCGGGGCACGCCCCGGCGCATTTTCCGGCGCAATGACCGTCGATATCGAGCGCGCCCCGCTTTCCTCCGCCGCCGGCGAGGCCGAACCGGCCGCCGCGAAACCCGCCGCCCGGCGCTGGCGGCTGTTCGGGTTTTCGACGCTGCGCCGCCGCATCGTCATTCTCAATCTCGCCGGCCTCGTCGCGCTCGTCTCCGGCATCCTCTATCTCAACCAGTTCCGCGCCGGCCTCATCGAGGCGCGCATCGCCAGCCTGACCATACAGGGCGAGATCATGGCCGGCGCGATTGCGGCATCGGCGACCTCGACCTCGGACACCGATTCCCTGTGGGTCGATCCCGACAAGCTGATGAACATCGCGCCGTCCGAGATGATCCTGCCGCGCGCGACCGATCCGCTGGCCAGCCTCGAATTTCCGATCAATCCCGAACGCGTCGCGCCCATGCTGCGCCGGCTCATCACGCCGACGCGCACGCGCGCACGCATCTATGACGGCGTCGGGCAGATGCTGCTCGACAGCCGCAGCCTGTACGGACCGGGCGACATACTGCGGCTCGATCTGCCGGCGCCGCAGGCCGTGAACAGCAAGCCGCTGCTCGACCGCATCGTGGCGCAGATCGAAAGCTGGGTCGATTTCGTGACGCGGCGCGATCTGCCGGCCTATGAGGATCTGACCGGCGGCGAATATCCCGAGGTCAAGAAGGCGCTGTCGGGCGTTGCCAGCGCGGTCGTGCGCCGCAACAAGCAGGGCGAGATGATCGTCTCCGTCGCCGTGCCGATCCAGCGGTTCCAGACGCCGCAGGGCGCGCTTCTCCTGTCCACCATCGGCGGCGATATCGACAAGATCGTGCAGGCCGAGCGGCTGGCCATCGTGCGCGTCTTCCTCGTCGCCGCAATCGTGATGATCGTCCTGTCGGTACTTCTGGCCGGCACGATCGCCGGTCCCGTGAAACGCCTCGCCAATGCCGCCGAACGCGTGCGCCTGCGCATCAATTCGCGCGCCGAACTGCCCGATTTCTCCGACCGCAACGACGAGATCGGCCATTTGTCGACCGCCTTCCGCGACATGACGGATGCCCTTTACAACCGCATGGAGGCCATCGAGCGTTTCGCCGCCGATGTTTCGCATGAGCTGAAGAATCCGCTGACTTCGCTGCGCTCGGCCGTCGAGACCTTGCCGCTCGCCAGGACCGAGGATGCGCGCAAGCGGCTGCTGGCCATCATCGAGCATGACGTAAAGCGCCTCGACCGCCTGATCTCCGACATTTCCGACGCCTCGCGCCTCGATGCCGAATTGCAGCGCGACGATCTCGACCCGGTCGATATCGGCACCATGCTCGACACCATCGTGCGTACGCAGAACGAGGTGCACAGCGACGAGGTGCGCGTCGTGCTCGATATCGCCGACAGCGCCAAGGCGGCCGGCAGACTGAAAATGCGCGGCCACGATCTGCGGCTCGGTCAGGTGTTCTCCAATCTCATCGACAATGCGCGCTCGTTCTCGCCGCCCAAAGGCGAGGTGCGGGTCGGCGTGCGGCGCGTGAAGGACGAGATCGAGATCGCGGTGGAGGATGATGGCCCGGGCATCCGCCCCGACGCGCTGACGCGCATCTTCGAGCGCTTCTACACCGACCGGCCGGTCGAGGGCTTCGGCCAGAATTCGGGGCTCGGCCTGTCGATCTCCAAGCAGATCGTCGCTGCGCATGGCGGCCGCATCCATGCCGAGAACCGGCTGTCGGAGACCCATAAGGGGCCGGACGGCGAGCCCGAAATGCTCGGCGCGCGCTTCGTCGTGCGCCTGCCGGCCGGCGCGAAGTGATGGGTAGGGTTTCCGATCCTCATCCTGAGCCGGACGGCGCAGCCGTCCGTGTCGAAGGATGGAGACCGGGTTTGCTGCCATCCTTCGACACGGCTCGCGGCGTTGCCGCGAGTCCGGCTCAGGATGAGGGTTGAGTATGCCGCCGCAATCACCCTCGATCCACGCCTCCTGCGTGACGGTCAACGGCACCGGCGTGCTCATCCGGGGCGAATCCGGCGCCGGCAAATCGCGTCTCGCTCAAATCCTGCTGATGCGCGGGCGGGCTTTGGGGCTCGATGTCCGGCTCGTCGCGGACGACAGGGTCCTGCTGCGCGTGGAGGGGGGCGGAGTGTTCGCCCGCGCGCCGGAGGCGATTGACGGCCTCCTGGAAGTGCGCGGTTTCGGCCTCGTGCGCTTCCCCAGTCTCGCCGAAGCGCGGCTCGGCCTTGTGCTCGATCTGTTGCCGCAAAGCGCCATTCCGCGCCTGCCGGACGAGGACTGGGCGCAAACCTCGATCGAGGGCGTCACATTGCCGCGAGTGGCCGCTTGTTCCCCCGAAAACAGTTTAGACATATTATTAACAGTAACCGGCCAGTCTGGGGGCAGTCTCCACCTTCCGGTTTCGCTTGCGTCTGTAAGAATAGATGGAAAGACTGAGCACCCTTGAAGCCGCGTCCGGCGCCCCGCGATATATGGGACGTCCTGAGGAGCTGATGATCGGCATAGTTCTCGTGACCCACGGAAATCTGGCATGCGAGTTCCGGTCCGCGCTGGAACATGTCGTGGGTCCCCAGCAACAGATCGAGACCATCACCATCGGTCCTGAAGACGATATGGAAAGCCGGCGGCAGGACATCATGGATGCCTGCTCGCGCGCCGACACCGGCGCCGGCGTCGTCGTCTGCACCGACATGTTCGGCGGCACGCCCTCCAATCTCGCGATCTCGTGCATGAACGGCCGCAAGATCGAGGTCGTGGCCGGCATCAACCTGCCCATGCTCATCAAGCTCGCCTCCATCCGCCATGAAACGGAGCTGGCGGAAGCGGTGGCCCAGGCGCAGGATGCGGGACGTAAATACATATCGGTCGCAAGCCGCGTCCTGGCCGGAAAATGAACGACAGTCCCTGGCGCGACAGACCCGCGACCGGCGGCACCATTTCCCGTGACATCATGATCACCAACAAGCGCGGGCTTCATGCGCGCGCTTCGGCCAAATTCGTGCAGACCGTCGAGCTCTACCAGACGCATGTGACCGTGACGAAAGGCGGCGAGACCGTCGGCGGCACCTCGATCATGGGCCTGATGATGCTGGCCGCCGGGCCGGGCTCGGTCATCACCGTGACCGCGAAGGGCTATGAGGCGCGCGAATGCCTCGACGCGCTGGAAGGCCTCCTGTCCGACAAATTCGGCGAAGGCGAATAGCGGTCCATCTCCCAGTTTCACGGATAAAGGGTTCCTCCTCCGGGCAACGAGCCCGATACCGACCGCGATGGGAACCGCGCCGCCGCGTGGCTGTTGTCCTCGCGAGAGGAGATTTGCGATGCCCGCCAAAAACAGATCCGCGAAAGACGACCGCAGCCTGATCGAGGGCGGCGAGGATTATCCGGTGCGCGAGCTTTCGGTCGCGACCGGCATCCCCTTGGACGAGGCCGAGGCTTTGGCCGAAAAGCACGGCGCCGGCACCGACAAGGCGGCCAAGGCCGCGCGCGAAATGCAGCGTGAGGACGCTGCCAACGACGACAAGCCCGCCTGACACACCCAGCCCTCTTCCTTTTCCCCGCGCCTCGCCTAGCATCGGCGCCGGGAAGAGGGCATGAGCGATTTCGACCGCAGGATTGTGTGCCTGGCTGCCGGCCTTGCGGCCTTGGCCGGCTATGTCGATGCGCTCGGCTTCATCGAGCTCGGCGGTTTCTTCACCGCCTTCATGAGCGGCAATTCCACCCGCATGGCGGTGGGCCTGACCACCAATCTTCATCATGCGCTGATTGCGGCCGGGCTCATCCTCGGCTTTGTCGCGGGCGTCGTGCTCGGTTCGCTGGCCGGTCATTACGCCGGCAATGCGCGCGGCGCCGTCATCATGCTGATCGTCGGCCTGCTCCTCACGGCGGGGGCGGCGCTGTACCATTCCGGGGAAACCGCTTTTGCGGTCGGCGCCGTCGTGCTGGCCATGGGCGCCGAGAACGCGGTGTTCGAGCGCGAGGGCAAGGTGGCGGTGGGCCTCACTTACATGACCGGCACTCTCGTGACGCTCGGTCTGCGCTTTGCCGCCGCTCTGCGCGGGGAACGGGGCAGCTTCTGGGTGCGCTACGCCGTGATGTGGCTGGGCCTCATCTGCGGGGCCGCGGGCGGCGCCTTCGCCCATAGCCGGATCGGACTTGAGGCGTTGTGGTTCGCCGCCGGCGCGGCTCTGGTCCTCGCGGCCGGGCTGTTCGCCGTACGGACGGAGGAGGAATAAGGGGGTACGAGCAGCCCTCATCTTGAGGAGGGCCGAAGGCCCGTCTCGAAGGATGGGTAACGGGCACCACGCTTACCGCCCATGGTTCGAGACGCGATGCTACGCATCGCTCCTCACCATGAGGGCAGACGGGGCGCGTGCCCCGGGACAGCGCATCCGTCCTGGCGCCGTGCCCAACCGATTTGAACAGTTCGCGCAGCACCGGTCGGCGCTCGTCGCCCGAAGCCGCCAGCATGGAATTGTAACGCGCCATCCATTGATGCGCGCGCTGGCTGTCGGCCTGAAGCTCCGGATCGTTCGCCATATACAGCTCGCCCGCGAGCATTTTCTGTTTTTGCGTAAGGGTCATGGGGGAGGGTTATAGGGAGGCAAGAATGGCGGTGTCATGACCCTCTGAATGAACTGCACCCGCTTAAAAGAAAATATTCCTTGACTTCTCCCACGCTAATAGGAATATTAGCCTTAGCAATGGAGGGGCAGCAGCGGGTGGGCGAGCTTTCAGAACTTCATGAAAAGCTGCTCCGGCTGAAGCTGGAGGCGCGGACAGCGCTTGCAGGCTGCGTGATGGATATCCGCCGTCCGTGGTGCATGGTCGGGATAACCTAGTGCGCATACCGACCTGGAAGCATCATCAGATCAATGCATGGTATTCGACACGCAACAAACGGTTCGAAGATATGACGCCCCGGGAATATCTGCGAGGCAAAGATTGGGAGACCAGAATGCGTGTCGGGGAGATGGCCCTGAGAAGATACGGAGTTCTGGGGAGATGACGACGTATGTGCTCGATAATATGCCAGACGAGGAGTTGGTGGAGCTTTTCCGTGTCATAACGGAACAGCAGTACTACGCAGGTCAGACGGATCGCATTCGTGAATACAATCGTCTGTATGGCGAGATGACAAAAGTGGAAGATGAGCTCAAACGGCGTCCCGGAGACAGGCGGCGTTTGCTTGCCGCTCTTTTCGGAGATGGGAATCCACAGATTCGCCTGATGGCTGCTGGATCGGCGCTCGCTGTTCTCCCCGCTGAGGCACGAAAAGTACTTCAGGCACTGGCTGGTTCCGCTGAATATCCTCAGGCCGCCAATGCGGGCATGCTCATCGATGGACTGGATGACGGCACGTACAAGCCGGAGTGATGCATGACGAACGCGCCATCCATTCATGCGCGCGCTGGCTGTCGGCCTGAAGCTCCGGATCGTTCGCCATATACAGCTCGCCCGCGAGCATTTTCTGTTTTTGCGTGAGGGTCATGCGGCGAGATTATAGTGCGCCCATCGCCCACGCCAGCGCGGCGATGTCCGGCGCACCGAATGGTGAATTTCCCGCGCGCCCGGTTTGCCCTAGGTGTGGGTTTCGCCGCCAGAAAACCGGAGCCTTCCCATGCCCACCAAAGCCTATGCCGCCCCTGATGCGACGACGCCGCTTGGCCCGACGACCATCAACCGCCGCGCGGTCGGTGAGCGCGATGTCGCCATCGACATCCTCTACTGCGGCGTCTGCCATTCGGACCTGCACACGGTGCGCAGCGAATGGCCCGGCACGCTTTATCCCTGCGTGCCCGGCCACGAGATCGTCGGCCGCGTGAGATCGGTCGGCAATGCGGTGACGACGTTCAGGCCGGGCGATATTGTCGGCGTCGGCTGTATGGTCGATTCCTGCCGCCGCTGCGTTTCGTGCGAGGACGGCGTCGAGCAATATTGCGAGCACGGCTTCACCGCGACCTATAACGGCAATGTGTTCGGCGGCAGCGACAATACATTCGGCGGCTATGCGACCGATATCGTGGTCGATCAGCATTTCGTGCTGAAGGTCTCGCACGAGGAGACGGATCTCGCCGGCGTCGCGCCGCTTCTGTGCGCGGGCATCACCACCTGGTCGCCGCTGCGCCACTGGAAGGTCGGGCCGGGCATGAAGGTGGGCGTGGTCGGGCTTGGCGGGCTCGGCCATATGGCGGTGAAGCTGGCCGCCGCGCTCGGTGCGGAAGTCACCGTCTTTACGACCTCGCCCAACAAGGCGGACGATGCCCGCAAGCTCGGCGCCGCGCATGTCGTGGTCTCGAAGGACGAGGCCGCGATGAAAGGGGCGATGAACACCTATGACTTCATCCTCAACACGGTCGCCGCCGCGCACAATCTCGACCCGTTCGTCGGCGCGCTGACGCGCGACGGCACGATGTGCCTTGTCGGCGTGCCGTCCGCGCCGCATCCTTCGCCGGCGGTGGCGCAGATGATCTTCCGCCGCAAACAGATCGCGGGCTCGCTGATTGGCGGCATCCGCGAAACCCAGGAAATGCTGGATTTCTGCGCCGAAAAGGGCATCACCTCGGACATCGAAATGATCCGTATGGACGAGATCGAGTCGGCCTATGAGCGGATGCTGAAAAGCGATGTGAAATACCGCTTCGTGATCGATATGGGCACGTTGAGGTAGGAGCGTGCGTACCCGGTTGCCTCATCCTGAGGAGCGATGCGCCGCATCGCGTCTCGAAGGATGGGCGGCACATTCGAACTTGCGGCTTATCCTTCGAGACGCCGCCTTTGGCGGCTCCTCAGGATGAGGATCGGTGTGCGCCAAAGGCGCATAGGTACGCGTGGGATCGGCCTGAAGCTCGGGGTCGTTCGCCGTGTATAGCTCGCCCGCGAGCATTTTTTATTTTTCGGTGAGGTTCATGGGGCGAGGTTATAGGGCTGGTCCAAGCGCACCGCCATATTGACGACTGAGCCCAACGAGTTGTTAGCTCTGCTGGGCGGTCGGATGCCGGTGATACCTCCGCAGGAAGATTGGGACTTTTGGCTTTCCGGCGAGGCGCGGCCGGTCTCCTGAACCCGCCGCCCGCATAGCGCATGGAGTGTAGCCTGTCAGTACGTTGGGTGAACAAGGTCGTAAACGAAGGCGCGGAGTTGTGGGAGAACATGAGATAGCAAAAGGGGGGATCAATGATTGAGAGTCTAACGACCGGGGATTGGATTGCCGTGGCAGGCATTGGCGTGGCTGTATTGGTCGCTGTTTTTGGTGTCAAACACCTCAACAAGAAGCGGATCAGTCAGAAGCAATCGACGAAAGGCGGCACCAGCATTCAGTCGGGCCGAGATACAAAAATTTCAAAATGACGACGAGACAACGCCAGAACGCCAGCGAGGGCGCAGTCGCAATCCAAGCTACGGGTGACGTCGTCGTTCATCAGGGTGTGAGCGCCGAAGAGATGGCGGAAATCATGGTCAAGCTGGGAACGCAACTTGCCTATTTCCAGAATGAAGCGATGGACAAGGTGGAGGAGAGACTCGGTAAATTTCGAGATGAAATGCTGACCACGTTCTCCAATCCCGAGAAGGCTGATCCGGAGGCGTTCAAGGACCCGGGTTTTCAGTTTGCGCTGAAGGATGCTCAGATCGCTTACGCGAAGTCGGGGGACGAAGAGCTGAAATCGATCCTTATCGACATGATTGCCCGTCGTTCAAAAGAGAAAGGGCGGAACCGACTTACGATTACACTGGACGAAGCGGCTGCGCACGCGGCGCGCCTAACGTCGGAAGAGTTCTCGATTCTCACGCTGTCATATATCATTCGGTACACAGTCAATCATGGTGTAAATACGCTGCAAAGCCTCGCGAACTATCTTGCCAAGAATGTGATGCCATTCGTCATGGACCCTTTTCCGGGGGACGCTGCATTCATGCATATAGAAGCAACTTCGTGCGGTTCACTGTCGATTGGCGAAGTAGACATGAGAGGCGCTCTGATCGGCAACTACGGAGGCGTTCTGGGTATGGGTTTTGATCGGGCGAAACTCGAAGAGCACCTGCCCGATGGAAAGAAGAATGCGTTGGACGGATTCATCATCCCGTGCATCAACAATTCTACACTGCTGCAGCCCAACGGCGTACGGAGGGATATCTTCGTAAAGAATGCGACGCGTGGTACCGACATCGATCCAACCACGATCCATAGTGTTTGGAATGCTTTCGAGAATACGATTCCGGAAGACATTGTCGCGTTGATCTCTCCTCACTTGCCACACGCTCACCGACTGTTCGCGATCTGGAAGGACGCATCAATAAAGAGCCTCGAACTCAATACCTTAGGTATCGCGATTGCGCATGCGAACGCAGTTCGGGTGGTCGGTTGGAAGGCGCCGCTTAGTATCTGGATTCCTTGACGACATAAAGCTTCCTTTATATCCGCCTTGCCCCTCTCTCTCCTCCGTGCTAGTCAGGCGGCCAATCGCCGGGCTGCGTTTCCAGTCCGATCCGGCAGTTGGCAGGGCCGCTGACTCTTAATCAGCGGGTCTTCTCTCTGCTCCGAACAGTGCTTCGACCGCATGATTAAACGTCATGTGCTCTACGGCTGACCTGAAAACCCGAACACAGAGAGCGCCTTACATGAACGCCCACGCCGCTGCGAAGGATTACGCCATCGCCGACATCAAGCTCGCGGACTGGGGCCGCAAGGAAATCGACATCGCCGAGACGGAGATGCCGGGCCTGATGGCCACGCGCGAGGAATACGGCGCCGCGCAGCCGCTGAAGGGCGCGCGCATCGCCGGCTCGCTGCACATGACGATCCAGACCGCCGTCCTGATCGAGACGCTGAAGGCGCTCGGCGCCGATGTGCGCTGGGCCTCGTGCAACATCTATTCGACACAGGATCATGCGGCCGCGGCCATCGCGGCGACCGGCACGCCCGTTTTCGCCGTCAAGGGCGAGAGCCTGAAGGATTACTGGGAATACGCCCACAACATCTTCGAATGGCATGACGGCGGCGTGCCGAACATGATCCTCGACGATGGCGGCGATGCGACGCTTCTCATCCATCTCGGCAAGCGCGCCGAAGCGGGCGACACCGCCTTCCTCGACACCGCGACCAACGAGGAAGAGGAAGTGCTCTATGCCAGCATCAAGGAGCGGCTGAAGAGCAACAAGGGCTTCTACACCAAATGCGCCGAGGCCATTCGCGGCGTGACCGAAGAGACGACGACGGGCGTGCACCGTCTGTACGAGATGCACAAGAAAGGCCAGCTTCTGTGGCCGGCGATCAATGTCAACGATTCGGTCACGAAGTCGAAATTCGACAATCTGTACGGCTGTAAGGAATCGCTGGTCGACGGCATCCGCCGCGGCACGGACGTGATGATGGCCGGCAAGGTCGCGATGGTCGCCGGTTACGGCGATGTCGGCAAGGGCTCGGCCGCGTCGCTGCGCAATGCCGGCTGTCGCGTGCTCGTCTCCGAGATCGATCCGATCTGCGCGCTGCAGGCGGCGATGGAAGGCTATGAGGTCGTGACCATGGAAGAGGCGGCGCCGCGCGCCGACATCTTCGTCACCTGCACCGGCAATGTCGATGTCATTACGGTCGAGCATATGCGCGCGATGAAGGACCGCGCCATCGTCTGCAATATCGGGCATTTCGATAGCGAGATTCAGGTCGCGGGCCTGAAGAACCTGAAATGGACGAATGTGAAGCCGCAGGTCGACGAGATCGAATTCGCCGACGGCCACCGCATCATCCTTCTGTCGGAGGGCCGTCTCGTGAATCTCGGCAATGCCACCGGCCATCCGAGCTTCGTGATGTCGGCGAGCTTCACCAATCAGACGCTCGCGCAGATCGAACTGTTCACCAACCCGGGCAAATACGCGCTCGGCGTCTATGTGCTGCCCAAGCACCTCGACGAGAAGGTCGCGGCGCTGCATCTCGACAAGGTCGGCGCGAAGCTGACCAGACTGTCCGACAAGCAATCGACCTATATCAACGTACCGGCCTCCGGCCCGTTCAAGCCGGAAACGTATCGGTATTGATCTGGTCCTCATCCTGAGGAGCGATGCGCAGCATCGCGTCTCGAAGGATGAGGTGTGTTCATGGCCGTTGCCCATCCTTCGAGACGCGCCCTTACGGGCGCTCCTCAGGATGAGGGTCAAGGTTCGCCTCTCCCGTTTACGGGAGAGGCCGGCAGACCGCGCAGCGGTCGCCGGGTGAGGGGGGCTGTCCCCTCATCGGCTTGCCCCCTCACCCCGGTTGCGCCTTCCGGCGCAACTCGGCCCTCTCCCTCAAGGGGAGAGGGAAGCCGAGCGCGGGCGGAAACTCATCCACATCCATCCACAGTTTGTCCCCAGCCGAACTCGTCGGGCTGTGCAAATTCACTTCGTGACTCGCTGTGCCTTGGGCAGGAGTCGCGAACTCTGTAGATTGTCCTGATTCGGGGACCGGTGCGCGGGGGCGCCCGGAACGGTCGAGCGGGGACTTCATGCGGAACGCGAGGGAGCGGCGAGCCTTTTCGATTCCGCTCGCGGCTGCCCTGCTTTCATCGACCTCGGCTCACGCGCAATCGGCATTTTCGCTGGCCATCCAGCATCCCGGCTCCTCCGGCATAAGCTGGATCGCGCTGTGCGGCGGCCTTCTCCTGGCGACGACCGCAACCGCCATTCTCTATGCGCGCCTGAAGCTGCGCTCCGGCACCGAAAATTCCGTCCTGCGCACCATGGTCTCGGATCTGCGCCAGAAGCTCGACCGCGCCGAGGCTTTGGCCGCGAGCGAGCCGCAGATCGTCATCACGTTTGGCGGCGGCAGCGCGCCGCCCGATATAATCGGCCATCTGCCGCCCGGCACCAGCGTGCCCGAAGGCCGCAAGGCGCTCGATTATGCGAACTGGATGTCAGGCGAGCGGGTGCGGATGCTGGAGGACCAGCTTGCCAGCCTGCGCCAGCGCGGCGAGGCCTTCGACACCATCGTCACCACGCTGAAAGGCGAGCATGTCGCCGTGGACGGGCGCGCGGTCGGCGGGCGTGCGGTGGTGCGGCTGCGTTCGCTGTCGGGCGACAAGCTGGCTCTGGCGGAACTGAAGACCGAGCGCGCGGAAATGCAGCGCGCGCTGGCGCGGTTCGAGACTCTGCTCGACCGGCTGCCCCAGCCGGTCTGGCTGCGAAATGCCGAGGAGCGCGTGGTCTGGGCCAACAGGGCCTATGACGAGACCATGGGCGCGCCGGCGGAAGCAGCCGGCAAACCCGATATTCTCGATACGTCCATACGCGCGCGGGCGGTTGCCGCGCGCGCCGCCAATGAGGGTTTCCGCGAGCGCGCCAATGTGGTGGCGAAGGGGCAACGCCGCGTCTTCGACATTGTCGAGGTGCCGCATGAGGGCGGGGCGGCGGGCCTTGCCGTCGACGTCACGGAACTCGACGGCGTCAAATCCGATCTCGTGCGCCGCATCGAGAGCCATCGCAAGACGCTCGACGAGCTGGCGACGGGCGTTGCGATCTTCGCCGCCGATCAGCGCCTGGTCTTCTGCAACCATGCCTTTACACGGCTATGGCAGCTCGACACCGCCTTTCTCGCGCAGGAGCCGACGGACAGCACCGTGCTCGACCGGCTGCGCGCCGACGAGCGCCTGCCCGTGCCGACCGATTACAAGGAATGGAAGAAGCAACTGCACGAAGCCTATCGCGCGATTGAGCCGCGCGAGCACTGGTGGCATCTGCCGGACGGGCGCACCGTGCGCGTCGTACAGACGCCGAACCCCGAAGGCGGCGTGACCTATCTGTTCGACGACGTGTCGGAAAAGGTCGATCTCGAATCGCGCTACAATGCGCTGTGGCGCGTGCAGCGCGAAACGCTCGATCATCTGCGCGATGCGGTCGCGGTGTTCGGCTCGGACGGCAAGCTGAAACTGTTCAACCCGGCTCTGTCGACCATGTGGCGTCTGCCGCTGGCCGAACTTCAGGCGCAGCCTCATGCGACCCGCGTTCTCGCCCAGTGCCAGCGCCTGCATGAGCCCGACGAGCCGTGGGACATGCTGAAGACGGCAGTGACCGCCATTCCCGAAAGCCGGCTTCCGGTCCATGGCCGCATTGAGCGTATGGACGGCGCCATCGTCGATCTCGCCACCATGCCGCTGCCGGACGGCGCGACGCTCGTCACCTTCTCCGACGTCACGGCCTCCGTCCGCATGGAACGCGCGCTGACCGAGCGCAACGAGGCGCTGGAAGCGGCGGGGCTGCTGAAATCCAATTTCGTCAACCACGTCTCCTATCAATTGCGCGCGCCGCTGACCAATGTGATCGGCTTCGCCCAGCTTCTGGCCGATCCGAACACCGGGCCGCTGAACGAGCGCCAGAAGGAATATGCCGGGCATCTGCTGGATTCCTCGGCCGGTCTGTACGCCATCATCAACGACATCCTCGATCTGACGACCATCGACGCCGGCACGATGGAGCTCGATCTGTCCATGGTCGATATCCGCGCCGCGGTCGATGCCGCGGTCGAGGGCATGCGCGGGCGGCTGGCCGAGAACGGCAATACGATCGCCATCGACCTCGCGCCCGATATCGGCAGCTTCGTCGCCGACGAGAAACGCGTGCGGCAGGTCCTGTTCAATCTGTTGTCCAATGCGGTCGGCTTCTCGCCCGAGGGCGCGCCGGTCGTGCTGACCGCGGCACGCAGCGCGGACGCCGTGACGTTCCGTGTCTCCGACCGGGGGCGCGGCATCGGGCCGGACCAGATCGACAAGGTGTTCGAGCGTTTTGAGAGCCGTACCCAGGGTTCGGAGCATCGCGGCGTCGGCCTCGGTCTTTCCATCGTCCGCAGCTTCGTCGAGCTTCACGGCGGCACGGTGTCGATCGACAGCACGCCCGGCGAGGGGACCACGGTGACCTGCGTCTTCCCGGTCAATGGTGGCGGCGCGGCCAAGGTCGCGGCAGAATAGGCGGATGAACAGCAAAGAGGTCCGGGCGCACCGGCTGACGCTCCCCGACGAGGCGGCCACGGCGCGCCTTGCGGCCGCGCTCGCGCCCATGTTCATGCCGGGCGACCTGATCACGCTTGCCGGCGATCTCGGCTCGGGCAAGACCACCTTCGTCCGCCATGTCGTGCGCCAGCTTGCCGGCAATCCGCAGATGGACGTGCCGAGCCCGACCTTCAGCCTGATGCAGCTCTATGACACGCCGCGTGGACAGGTCGTTCATGCCGATCTCTACCGTCTCGGCGGACCGGCCGATCTCGCCGAGATCGGCTGGGACGAGATCGGCGACCGCGCGATCCTTCTGGTCGAATGGCCGGACCGCGCAGGCGAGGATTTGTCCGGCGCGCGTCTCGAACTGCGCTTCGAGCTCGATCTGCACAATCCGGCCAGCCGCGACGTCACGATCTATCCGCGCGGAAACTGGCCGGCGCGCATTTCGCGCGCGCTTCAGATCGCGGGCTTTCTCGACAAGGTCGGCTGGGCCGGCGCGCGCCGCGAATATCTGCAGGGCGATGCCAGTTCACGCCGCTATGAGCGGCTACTCGACCGCGGCCGCAGCGCGATCCTGATGGATTCGCCGCGCCGTCCGGACGGCGCCCCGATTCGCGACGGCAAGCCGTACAGCCAGATCGCGCATCTGGCCGAGGATGTGCTGCCCTTTGCCGCGATCTCGCTCGCCCTGCGCGCGCAGCATTTCTCCGCGCCGGACATCCTGGCGGCCGATATCGATCGCGGTTTCCTGCTCATTGAGGATTTCGGCGCTGAGACGGTGATCGAGAACGGCGCATGGGTGCCCGAGCGGATGCGCGTGGCGACCGATGTGCTGATCGAACTGCACGGGCGCGACCTGCCGCAGGAAATCGCGCTCGAAAGCGGATCGTACAGACTTCCGCTCTACGATCTGGAGGCGCTTCTGATCGAGGTCGAGCTTCTGCTCGACTGGTATCTGCCGCATATGAGGAAGAGCCCGGGCGCGGGCCAGCGCGAGGACTTCATCGCCGCGTGGCGCGAAATCCTTACGCCGGTGGCCGAGGCGCACTCTACCTGGGTGCTGCGCGATTATCATTCGCCGAATCTGATGTGGCTCCCGCAGCGCGAGAACATACGGCGCATCGGCCTGCTCGATTTTCAGGACGCGGCCATCGGCCATGCGGCCTACGATGTCGTCTCGCTGTTGCAGGATGCGCGTATCGACGTGCCGGAATCCGTCGAGATGCAGTTCCTCACGCATTATGTCACCGGGCGGCGCGCCGCCGATCCGGATTTCCGGCCGCTCGATTTCGCGGCGGCCTATGCCGTTCTGGGCGCGCAGCGCGCGACGAAGATACTCGGCATTTTCGTGCGGCTTGCGGTGCGTGACGGCAAGCAGAATTACCTGAAGCACATACCCCGTCTGATCGGCTATCTGGACCGCGATCTCGCCCATCCGGCGCTTGCGCCGTTGCGCAACTGGTATCTGGCCGCATTCGGGGGCCGTTCGTGAGTGCGTCCATACGCCATGCAATGGTGCTGGCGGCGGGGCTCGGCACGCGGATGCGACCGCTCACCGATTCTCTGCCGAAGCCGCTCGTCGAGGTCGCCGGCCGGCCGCTGATCGACCATGTGCTCGACCGGCTTCAGGACGCAGGAGTCGAGGAGGCGGTGGTGAATGTGCATCACCATGCGGATCGCCTCGAGGCGCATCTGAAGGCACGGCCGGTGCCGCGCATCGCGATCTCGGACGAGCGCGGCGCACTGATGGATTCGGGCGGCGGCGCGAAGAAGGCTCTGCCGCATCTCGGTTCGGGGCCGTTCTTCATCGTCAATGCCGATACGATCTGGATCGAGGGTTCCAGGCCCGCGCTCGGCGCGCTCGCCGCCGCGTTCGATCCCGCGCGCATGGACATTCTGCTTCTTCTGGCCGCGACCGCGAAAAGCACGGGTTACGATGGGCACGGAGATTTCTCTGCCGCGCCGGACGGGCGTCTGACCCGGCGCACCGAGGGGGAGGTGACGCCCTTCGTCTATGCCGGGGCCGGCGTAATGACGTCGGATATGTTCCGGAACACGCCGGAAGGCCCGTTCTCGCTCAATCTCCTGTTCGACCGTGCCATCGCGTCCGGGCGTCTCTACGGGATGCGGCTGGACGGGCTATGGATGCATGTCGGTACGCCCGGAGCCATAGCCGAGGCGGAGGCCTGTTATGTCCGAAGCACGGCCTGAGCGGCGCCCCAATCTTCTCAGCGTTCCGGCCGGCGTGCCGTTTCTCGACGCTCTTGCCGAGGCTTTGCTCGACGGCGGCCTCATCCGCGGGCTGAAGCCGCTGCGCGGCGATCCGTTCGCGCTGGCCGATGTACGCATCTTCCTGCCGACACGGCGCGCCGAAGCGGCCTTGCGCGAGATCATCGCCGCGAAGCTCGGCGGCGCGGCCCTGATGCCGCGTATCCTTCCGCTCGGCAAGGACGACGATGACGACGATCCGTTCGCGAGCGATCCCGTTCCCGGCGAGGATGTACGCATCCTGTCCGAAACGCGGCGGCGGCTCGTCCTCGCGGATTTCATTCGCGACTGGGCGAAGATCATCGCGCGCGCGATCGACAGCGGGCCGGATGAGGCCGACCTGATTTCGACATTGCCTGCCGAAGCGGTTTCGCTTGCAATCGCGCTCGGGGGGCTGATCGACAGTTTCGAGACCGAGGGCTCGGATTGGACCAAGCTCGCGAAACTCGTGCCCCCGGAGCACGACGAAATCTGGAAACTGACGACGGGGTTTCTCAATGTCGCGGCGGAGCGCTGGCCGCAATTTCTGAAAGAGGAGGAGTTGGTCGGCCCGGCCGCGCTCTCCAATGCGCGGCTGCGCGCGCTCGCCGCGCGGCTCGAGAAGGAACAGCCCGTGACGCCCGTCATCATCGCGGGCTCGACCGGCTCGAACCCCGCGACGGCGGAACTGATGAATGTCGTCTCGCGTCTGCCCAATGGCGCGGTCGTATTGCATGGCCTCGATGTGGTTACGGACGATGAGGCCTGGGAGGCGATCGGCGGCGACGAGATGGCCGCGCAAAGCTGGACGCATCCGCAATTCTTCTTCCACCGTCTTCTGCGGCGCTTGAACATACAGCGCGGCGAGATCGGTCTCCTCGGCAAGGACGACAATACGCGCACCGCGCGCCGCAGGCTCGCCTCCGCCGCGCTGCTGCCGTCCGATCTGACAGACCGCTGGCGCGACGAGAAGATCGATCCGCGCGCGCTTGACGGCGTCAGTGTCGTGACGGCCGCGAACGAGCGCGAGGAGGCGCTGGCCATCGCCATCATTCTGCGCGAAGCGCTGGATGTACCGGAGCGCACGGCGGCGCTGATTACGCCGGACCGTGCCCTGGCGCGCCGGGTTGCCGCCGAGATGAAGCGCTGGGACATCGAGGTCGAGGATTCGGCCGGCCTGCCGCTCGCCGATACCGGTGCGGGCCGCCTCGCGCGTCTTGTCGCCGAAGCGGCGGCGGCCGATCTGGCGCCCGAGAATCTGATCGCGCTTCTGCGCCATCCCGAAGCGCGGTTCGGTATGGACGAGAATTACCGGCGCGCGGTCGATGCGCTGGAGATCGTGGTTCTGCGTGGCCCCGCGCCGCCGCCGGGCGCAGATGGACTTCTGACCAAGTTCACGCTGGAAAAATCGGCTTCGTCCGCCGAAAGGCGGTTCTGGCACCGGGCCAAAGCCGCTTTGCGCGACGAGGACTGGGCGGCTGCGAAAGTTCTGATCTCGGCGGTACGGACGGCGCTCGATCCCCTGTGCGCCTATGGGCGTATTGCGGCGGATGCGCCGCTCGCCGATCTGTGCGCCGCCCATCGACATGCGCTCCAAGCCGCGCGGATGGGCGCGCCCGCAAGCCGCGATCACGACGAGCTTGTCGCGGTATTCACGGAGATCGCGGAAAGTGCGTCCGGACTCGCGCTGCGGCTGAGCGATTATCCGCCTGTGTTCAGGACGCTGCTGCGCGACCGCAAGGCAAGGCAGCGGCCCCCGAGCCACAAGCGCCTCAAGATTCTCGGAACGCTGGAAGCGCGTCTTCTTGGCTTCGACCTTACCGTGCTCGGCGGCCTGAACGAGAATGCCTGGCCGGCGCAGACGGAAAACGATCCGTTCCTCTCGCGCCCAATGCGCGCCGCGCTTGGCCTGCCGCCGCCGGAATGGCGCACCGGCCTGTCCGCGCACGATTTCGAACAGGCGCTCGGCGGGCGCGAGGTCGTATTGACGCGTGCCCAGAAGGCCGGCGGGGCGCCGTCCGTTGCCGCGCGTTGGCTGCAGCGGCTGGAGGCGGTGGCAGGTACCGACCTCTGGAACGCAGCAGCGGAACGGGGCGGATATTACACCCGCCTTGCGGCGCGTCTCGATGCCTCGGAGGAGAAGCCGCCTCGCCTCAGCGGGCCGCTGCCGCGCCCGCCGCGCGATCTGCGGCCGGATCGGCTATCGGTCACCGAGATCGAGACGCTGATCCGCGATCCATACGCGATCTATGCGCGCCACGTTCTCGAACTGCAGCCGATGCCGGCGGCGAACGAAGTGCCCGAGGCGTCCGACCGGGGCACGATCATTCACGCGGCTCTCGCCGAGTTCATGCAGCATCACGATGCGGCGGCTTCTGATGCGGAAGCGGTGCTGCTCGATATAGGCCGCACGGCGTTCCGCCCCTATTGGGATTTCCCGGATGTGCGTGCGCTGTGGTGGCCTCGTTTCGAGCGTATCGCGCGCTGGTTTGTCGGCTGGCAGCGTGAACGGTCCGCGTCGGCACACAAAACTTTCACTGAAATACGCGGCCAGCTTCAGTGGACCACGGCGGCGGGGCGTCCCTTTACGCTTTCCGGGCGCGCCGACCGGATCGATTTGCTCGCGAACGGCTATTCGGTGATCGATTACAAGACCGGTTCGCCGCCGTCCGACAAGCAGGTCCGGTCCGGCTTCGCGCCGCAGCTTCCTCTGGAGGCGGCCATTCTAGCGAGCGGCGGGTTTGTCGATATCGAAAGGGGCGAGACCGTCGAATTCATGTATGTGCGTCTTGCCGGAAAAGACGAGGGCGGCGAGTGGAAGCGGGTCGGCATGAAGGATGCGCCCGAGCGCGATGTGGCCGAAACCCGGCTCGAAAACCTGAAACGGCTCATCGACGACTATGAGAGCGAGGGCACGCCCTATCGCTCCCACCTGGCTGTCGAGAGCGTGCGCTTTGCCGGCGATTACGATCATCTCGCGCGTCATGCCGAATGGTCGGTCGCGCCCGACGCCGGCGAGGAGGAGAGCAGCGATGGCTGATCTTTTCCCGAGCGAAGCTACGAGGCAGAGCCAGAGCCGCGCCGCCGATCCTTCGGCCTCGGCCTGGGTGTCGGCCAATGCGGGTTCCGGCAAGACCTATGTGCTGGCCAATCGCGTCATGCGGCTTCTGCTTTCGGGCGTCGCGCCGTCGCGCATTCTGTGCCTCACATTTACACGCGCGGCGGCAGCGCATATGTCGAACACCGTTTTCCGGCGCCTCAGCGTATGGGCGACCCTGCCGGATGACGAGCTGGCAAAAGCGTTGGCCGATATCGGCGAGGCGCCGGATGCGGCGCTGTTGCGCCGCGCGCGCAAATTGTTCGCCCGCGCGCTGGATACGCCCGGCGGGCTGAAGGTCATGACCATACATGCCTTCTGCGAACGCTTGCTGCATCAGTTTCCGTTCGAGGCGCGCGTTGCCGCCGCCTTTACCGTCCTGGAAGACCGGCAGCGGGCGGAACTCGTCGCCGAAGCGCGCAATCGCGTTCTGATGCGCGCTTCCGCTGATGATGCCGGTGCGCTTGGCCAAGCGCTTGCGGCATTGCTGGGAGAGACGAGCGACGGTGTGATGCTGCGCGCGTTGGACGATGTGCTCAAGCGCGGTGAACAGCTCGACGCGCTGATGCGGCCGGGCGGCGCGGATGCGCGCGCGCGCGTCGAGGGTCGAATCCGCAGACAACTCGGTGTCGGGCAGGGAGAGACGGTTGCGGCACTCGATGCCGAGATTTTGGAAAGCGGTATTCCCGAAGCGCGCTGGCGCGATTTTTCCGATTGGTTGCGGTCCGGCACGGCGAACGATCACAAGCTTGCCGATTGTCTGGACGGTGCAGCGGCACAGGCCGACATCGCCACGCGTCGCGATCTTTATCGCGGTCTGTGCCTGACCAAGGAGTTGAAGCCGCGCTCCGACAAACAGTTCGTCACGAAAGCGCTGCGTGACAGACGGCCCGATCTTTTCGAGGAACTGCTGCGGGAGCGCGAACGTCTCGCCGCCCTCGTCGAGCGGCGCCGCGCGGCGGCTTCTGCCGAGCGCAGCATGGCTCTGCTGATTGTTGCGGACGCAGTCTGGCAATCCTATCGCGCCGAGAAGGCGCGGCGCGGCGTGCTCGACTTCGCCGATCTCATTTCCGCGACACAGACCCTTCTCGACAATGCCGGCGCGGCATGGGTGCATTACAAGCTCGATCAGGGTGTGGACCATGTTCTGGTCGATGAGGCGCAGGACACTTCGCCCGGCCAGTGGGAAATCGTCGAGCGGCTGACCGCCGAGTTCACGGCGGGGGAGGGCGCACGCGATGCCGTGCGTACCGTGTTCGCGGTCGGCGACGAGAAACAGTCCATTTTCGGCTTTCAGGGCGCCGCGCCGGAAATGTTTGCCGAGATACGTCTGCGTTATGAGCGCCGTCATGCGGCCTCGGGACAGCTTTTCTACAGGGAGCCGCTGCAGCAGAGCTTCCGCACCGCGCGCGATGTATTGGCGGTCGTGGATGCGGTGTTTGCGCAGGCCGATGCACGGCGCGGCCTGCAATCGGACGATATCGAGACGGTGCATACGACGGCGCGCGGGGATGCTCCGGGCGAGGTGCAGATCTGGCCGCTTCTGGAGCCGGATGCGGCGGAGGACGAGGAAAAGCCCTGGTTCGTGCCGCTCGATGCCGTTCCGGAAAAAAGCCCGCTGATGCGCAATGCCGAGCGCATTGCCGATGCGGTGAAGGGCTGGATCGAGGGTCGCGATGCGCTCGGTCCCTGCGCGCCCGTGCCCGAAGGCGGCATCCTCGTTCTCGTGCGCAATCGCGGTCCTCTGTTCGAGGCCATTCTGCGCGAACTCAAGGCGCGCGATGTGCGCGTCGCCGGCGCCGACCGGCTCGATGTCGGCAAGCACATCGCAACGCTCGATCTTCTGGCGCTGGCCGATTGCCTGCTTCTGCCCGGCGACGATCTCGCGCTCGCATGCGTGCTCAAAAGTCCGCTGTTCGATTTCGACGACGACGATCTGATGCGTCTCGCGCCGCGCCGTAAGGGCAGTCTGCGCCGCGCGCTGCGCGAATCCGAAATCGGCAAGGACCGCGCCGCGCACGATCTGCTGAACGAGCTTGCACGCGAGGCGGTACGCCTGCGTCCGTTCGATTTCTATGCCGCGCTGCTCGGGGCAGGCGGCGGACGGCGCGCGTTCCGCGGGCGGCTCGGCGGCGAGGTCGACGATGTGCTCGACGAGTTCCTGCGCCTTGCCATGAGCTTCGGTGAAAGCGAAACCGCGACCCTGCCCGGTTTCGTACACTGGATGCGCGCGGCGCCGGCCGAGATCAAGCGCGATCTCGAAACGGGCGGCAGCGAGGTGCGTGTCATGACGGTGCACGGCGCCAAGGGGCTCGAGGCGAAGCTTGTCGTCCTTGCCGATTTCGGTGCGCCGCGCGGGCCCACTCTGGCTCCATGTATCTACAACATACGGGATGCGGAGAAGAATGAAGGCGAGGCCGATCTTCTCCTCTGGTCGCCCCGCAAGAAGGACGATCCGGACGTGCTGCGGCTTGCGCGCGAAGAGGAGATCCGGCGCGACGAGGCCGAACACCGCCGCCTTCTCTATGTCGCGCTGACGCGGGCGGAGGACCGCCTCGTCATTGCTGGGCATGCGACGAAACGAACAAAGCCCGAGGGCGCCTGGTACACATTCGCCAGGCAGGCCTTCGGCGATGCCGAGGGCGCGCTGCCGCCGCGCGAGGTGGAGTCGGAAAAGCTCGGCGGCAAAGTGCTGGTGTTCGGCACGCGCGGCGGGGAAGCGCCGTCCATCGAACCTCCGGCCGAAATTCTGCCGCTGCCCGCTTGGCTGCGCGCGCCCGTATCTCCGGAGCCTCCTGCGCCCGCGCCGCTCGCCCCCTCGCGTGCGCTCGATCATGTCTTTACGCCCGGTTCGGTCTCCGGGCCGATCCCGGCGAAAGAGCGCGGGGCGCACCTGCACCGTCTGCTCGAGGAACTGCCGCGCCGCGATCCGGCGCGCCGCGCGGAAGATGCGCGGCTTTATCTCGCGCGCGTCCTGCCCGATGCGGACGAGGCGGACCGCGCCTCCCTCGCCGCCGAGGCATTGGCCCTGCTGGAACATCCCGATCTCGCGCCGCTGCTTGCGGCGGAGGGTCGCGCCGAGGTTCCGGTCGCGGGCGAAATCTCGCTGCCCGGACTTGCGCCGCGCCTCGTCTCGGGCTCGATCGACCGGCTGATCGTCGATCCCGGCCGCGTCCTGATCCTCGATTTCAAGAGCGACCGCCCGGTGCCGGCTATGCCGCCCGAGGCCTATGTCGCCCAGCTTTCGCTCTATCGCGCACTGATTTCCCGGATTTTTGTGGACAGGCCGGTCGAATGCGCGCTGGTGTGGACCGCATCCGCGCGCCTCGATCACATTTCCGCGTCCGCGCTCGATGCCGTTCTGCCCCGCGCGCTCGGCATGGCCGGACTTCCTTGACCCCGGGGAGGCGCGTTCCTACCTTCCGGGCGCATCGCTGAACGATTCCCCGTACAACAAGAACGAGGTCAATATGACCGGCACCGTGAAAGTCACCGATTCCAGCTTCGAGGCGGATGTCCTCAAGTCGGACGTTCCCGTCGTCGTCGATTTCTGGGCGGAATGGTGCGGGCCCTGCCGCATGATCGGCCCCGCGCTCGAGGAACTGGCCGGCGAATATGGCGACAAGGTCAAGATCGCCAAGGTGAACGTGGACGAGAACCAGCAGATCGCCGCGCAATTCGGCATCCGCTCCATCCCGGCGCTGATGGTGTTCAAGAACGGCGAGAAGGTGTCCGACATGGTCGGCGCCGCGCCGAAGCCGCGCATCCAGCAATGGATCGACAGCGCGATCTGAGCGCAGACGGATAAAGAAAAGGCCCGCTTCGCGCGGGCCTTTTTCATTGCGGCGGGGTGCCGTTTTTCTCCAGAACCTCGCCCGCGAGATAGAGCGAACCGCAGATCAGAACGCGCGGCGCAAGCTCGCCATGCGTGACGCCGATCGAGCGCAGCGCGTCTTCGAGGCTCTTGTGCGGACGCGCATCGAGCCCCGCATGTTCGGCGGCGGCGGCCACTTCGTCCGGTCCGAGGCCGGCATCGCTCATCGTGATCGGCACCGTATGGACGTCCTGGGCGAGCCCGGCGAAGGGCGCGAAGAAGCCCTCCGAATCCTTGGTGTTCAGAATGCCCGCGACGAGGACGAGCGGGCGCGTGACGCGCTCTTCCAGCGCGCCCATTTCATTGGCAACAACGCGTGCGCCGTCGGGATTGTGGCCGCCGTCGAGCCAGAGTTCGGATTCGGGCGGAAGGAAATCGAGCAGCCTGCCGCGCGTCAGCCGTTGCAGCCGCGCGGGCCAGTCCACATTCTGCACACCGCTTTCGATATGCGCGGCCGTGACGCCGAGTGCGGGCAGCGCGCGTAAGGCCGCGATGGCCGCGCCGGCATTCTCGTATTGATGGCGGCCGGGCAGGCGCGGCGGCGGCAGGTCGAGCAGGCCGTCACCGTCTTCGAAGACGAGGCGTCCGCGTTCCTCGCGTGCCTGCCAGTCCTGCATCGAGATGGACAGCGGCCCGGCGCGCACACGCGCGGCGCAGGCCTCGATGACATCGCGCGCCGAATCCTGCTGCTGGGCGATGACGGCCGGAACGCCGGTCTTCAGGATGCCCGCTTTCTCGATGGCGATGACTTCGAGCGTCTCGCCGAGAAACTTGGTGTGGTCGATCGAGACCGGCGTAACGACGCTAATCAGCGGGCGCTTGATGACGTTCGTGGCGTCGAGCCGTCCGCCGAGGCCGACTTCGAGGATCAGCACATCGGCCGGAACGCGTGCGAACAGAAGAAAAGCGGCGGCGGTCGTGATCTCGAACTGGGTGATCGCCTCGCCCGCATTGACGCGCTCGACCTCCTGAAGCGCCGCGACCAGCGCATCCTCCTCGACGAGCTTTCCGGCAAGACGGATGCGTTCATGGAAGCGCACGAGATGCGGCGATGTATAGACATGCACCTGCTTGCCGGCGGCTTCCAGCATTGCGCGCAGGAAGGCGACGGTCGAACCCTTGCCGTTCGTGCCCGCGACATGGATGACGGGCGGAACCTGGTTCTGCGGATTTCCGAGCGCGGCGAGCAGCCGCTCGATGCGCCCGAGCGACAGATCGATCTCGCGCGGATGCAGCGTGAGCAGGCGTTCGAGAATGGTGGTGGAAGAGGTCATGGACGTTCTGGTGTGTGTCCCGGGGCGCACGGAGTGCGAGCCCCGGACCCATACGCCGCGATCTCACGGCTCAAGCAGCAGATGTCGGGGATTATAGGTCCCGGACAGGCGCCATGCGCCTTCCGGGACACACGGATCGTCTTCACTCGGCGGCGGCGGCTTCGACGGCGGAATCCGGCTCCACGGCGGGCTGCGCCAGAGGCACGGTCGCGGCGGCGGGCGATTTCGTCATCAGGCGGCACAGGCGCGAAAGCGTGCCGCGCAATTCGTGGCGATGAACCACCATGTCGACCATTCCGTGGTCGCGCAGATATTCGGAGCGCTGGAAGCCTTCCGGTAGCTTCTCGCGGATCGTCTGCTCGATGACGCGCGGGCCGGCAAAGCCGATCAGCGCGCCCGGCTCGGCGATATGGACATCGCCCAGCATGGCATAGGAGGCGGTGACGCCGCCCGTGACCGGGTTGGTCAGAACGACGATATAGGGCAGGCGGGCCTCGCGCAGTTCCTGCACCGCGACGGTGACGCGCGGCATCTGCATCAGCGACAGGATGCCTTCCTGCATCCGCGCACCGCCGGAGGCCGCGAACAGGATGAAGGGCGTCTTGCGCCGCGCGGCCTCTTCAAGCCCGGCGATCAGGGCCTCGCCCGCCGCCATGCCGAGCGAGCCGCCCATGAAGTCGAAATCCTGCACGCCGATGACGACTTCGAGCCCGTCGAGATCGCCGGCGGCGACCCGCACGGCATCCTTCATCGAGGTCTTGCTGCGCGCATCGCGCAGGCGGTCGGCATATTTCTTCTCGTCGCGGAATTTCAGCGGATCGGCCACGACATCGCGGAACGCGATCTCGTCGAACTCCCCATTGTCGAACATGTGCTTGAGGCGCTGCTCGGCGCCCATGCGCATGTGATAGCCCGAGCCGGGAATGACCCACAGATTGGTCTCGACGTCCTTGTGAAAGACGAGCTGGCCGGATTCCGGACATTTGATCCAGAGATTCTCGCGCGTCTCCTTGCGCGACAGAAGCGCCTTGATGCCCGGCCGGACGACATTCGTGATCCAGTTCATTCCGTATCGCGCCTCCCGGGCGCTGCCGGTTTACCCGGCAAAACTGTTACTCGGCGGCCTGACGGGCGGCGCGAACGCCCGCCGCCAGATCGCGGACAATGTCCGTGACAGCCGCAATGGTCGTTTTCGTGGCGGCACCGTCCTTATCGAGGCTTTTCCTTACCGCTTCGACAAGGGCCGAGCCCACCACGACGCCGTCGGCGCCCCGGGCCACCGCCCGCGCATGGTCGGCGGTTTTCACACCGAACCCGACCGCGACCGGCAGATCGGTGTGGCGCTTGATCCGCGCCACGGCCTGCGCGACCGCGTCGAAATCGGGCGTTGCCGCGCCGGTGATGCCAGTCACAGATACATAATAGACAAATCCCGACGTGTTAGCGAGGACGGCGGGCAGGCGGGCATCGTCCGTGGTCGGGGTCGCCAGGCGGATGAAGCTGAGCCCGGCTTCCAGCGCCGGAAGGCACAGTTCGGCATCCTCTTCCGGCGGCAGATCGACCACGATCAGGCCGTCCACGCCGGCGGCAAGGGCGTCCTTCAGAAACCGGTCGACGCCGTAAATGTAGATCGGGTTGTAATAGCCCATCAGGATCAGGGGCGTATCGGCGTCGGCGGCGCGAAATCCGCGCACGAGATCGAGTGTCTTCGTCAGCGTCTCGCCGCCCTTGAGCGCGCGCAGGCCCGCGGCCTGAACCGGCGGCCCGTCGGCCATCGGATCGGTGAACGGCATGCCGACTTCGAGCACGTCGGCGCCCGCGCCCGGCAGCGCCTTCAAAAGATCGAGAGAGGTGGCGTGGTCGGGGTCTCCCGCCATGGTGAAGGTCACGAGCGCGGCGCGGCCGTCGGCCTTGCAGGCGGCGAAACGTTTCTCAAGACGCCCGGACATCGGCTTCCCTTTTCAGATAGCGCGTTCTGACGATCATGCGCGACAGATGCAGCCAGATGAACGTCGGTACGATGTAGAAGATCAGCGCGCCGGGCATCTGCTGATACCATTCCGGCCCCTGGATATGAGCGGCATTGACGGAGCCGAACACGACGACGGTGACCCAGAAGGCGAACACGGCAAGCCAGACGCGGAACACGGCGTGCCGCGTCAGCGGCTTTTCGCCGTCGAGCATGGCGTTAAAATCCTCGCGCCAGTTGAGGATGAAGAGCGAGGCGGCGATGGTGAGGACGGCCACCATCATCAAGAGCGGCGATTCCTTGGGCGCGGATACGCCATAGGCATGTTCCAGCACATACAATGCGCCGAGCCCGCTGACGCCCGTCAGAAGCCCGGCGGCAAACGCGACCATGAAATGGAGCGTGGAATTGTCGGCGTTCACAGCGAGGTTCCGAGGATGTCGGCGACCTGCGGCACATCCTTGTCGCCGCGTCCGGACAGGTTGACCACCATCAGGTGATCCTTCGGCCGCTCGGGCGCGAGGTCTTTCAGCTTGGCCAGCGCGTGCGCGGATTCCAGCGCCGGGATGATGCCTTCGAGGCGCGAGAGCAGGCCGAAGGCCTCCAGCGCTTCCTCGTCGGTCGCGGTCAGGTATTTCGCGCGGCCCTGATCGGCGAGCCAGGCATGTTCCGGCCCGATGCCGGGGTAATCGAGCCCGGCGGAGATCGAATGGCCTTCCTCGATCTGGCCGTCCCCGTCCATCAGGAGATATGTACGATTGCCGTGCAGAACGCCCGGCCGCCCGCCATTGATGCTTGCGGCGTGCTCTTTGTCGAGGCCGTGGCCGGCCGCTTCGACGCCGAAAATCTCGATGTCCGGATCGTCGAGGAAGGGATGGAACAGGCCCATCGCGTTCGAGCCGCCGCCGACGCAGGCGAGCAGCGAATCGGGCAGGCGGCCCTCGGCCTGCTGCATCTGATCGCGCACTTCATTGCCGATGACGCACTGGAAATCGCGCACCATGGCCGGATAGGGGTGCGGGCCGGCGACCGTGCCGATGCAGTAGAAGGTGTCGGAGACGTTCGTCACCCAGTCGCGCAGCGCCTCGTTCATCGCGTCCTTGAGCGTACGTGCGCCGGACTGGACGGGCACGACCTCGGCGCCCAGCATCTTCATGCGGAAAACGTTCGGCGCCTGACGGGCGACATCGACCGCGCCCATATAGACGACGCATTTCAGGCCGAAGCGCGCGCAGAGCGTTGCGGTGGCGACGCCGTGCTGGCCGGCACCGGTTTCGGCGATGACGCGCGGCTTGCCCATACGTTTGGCCAGAAGGATCTGGCCGAGCACATTGTTCACCTTGTGCGAGCCGGTATGGTTCAGCTCTTCGCGCTTCAGGTAGATTTTCGCGCCGCCAAAATGTTCGGTGAGGCGCTCGGCGAAATAGAGCGGCGAGGGGCGGCCGATATAATGCGCGCGATGATGCTCCATCTCGGCGTGATAGGCCGGATCGTTCTTCGCCTTCTCATAGGCCTCCTGCAGCGCAAGAATGTTCGGCATCAGGGTCTCGGCGACGAAGCGGCCGCCGTAAATACCGAAGCGCCCGTTCCGGTCGGGGCCGGAGCGCAAAGAATTTGGCCTCTCGTTCACAGCACTTTCCTTTCGGCGGCGGCGCGCGCCGCCTGGATGAAGGCCCGTATCTTGCCGATGTCCTTGACGCCCGGCGCGCTTTCCACCCCGGACGAGACATCGACCGCTCCCGCGCGGGTGACGCGGACCGCCTCGCCGACATTATCGGGGGTGAGGCCACCGGAAAGCATGAAGCCGAGATCGGGGTCAAGATCGCGCAGAAGCGTCCAGTCGAACACCCGGCCATGCCCGCCGGGCCGGTCGGCGTCCCGGGGCGGCTTGGCGTCGAGAAGGACGCGGTTGGTTTCCGCAAGAAAGTAGGCCAGGGCGCCGAGATCTTCCTGCGTCGCGATCGGGATCGCCTTCCAGACTTCGGTGTCCCCATAGCGCGAATGGAAGCCGCGCAGGAATTCGCGCCCCTCCGAGCCGTGGAACTGGACCGCGTCCGGCTTAACCACATTCATGATCTCGTCGAGTTCGGCGGACGTCGGATCGACCACGAGCGCGACCCGTTTGGCGCTGCCCTCGGCATGGCGGGCGAGCCGTGCGCCCTCTTCGAGGGTCACGTTGCGCGGGCTCGGCGGAAAGAACACGAAGCCGACATGATCGGCCCCGGCATCGAGCGCGGCACCCAAAGTCTCAAGGGTCTTCAGACCGCAGATTTTCACTTCGAGGGACATGGCGGAGGGATTACCGGGACGAGGGCGCAAGGTCGAGTCATCTCCCTCTCCCCGCTTGCGGGGAGAGGGCCGGGGTGAGGGGCCAGCGCTCTTGAAAAGCCCCTCACCCGGCGCTGCGCGCCGACCTCTCCCCGTAAACGGGGCGAGGTAGACGGCGCCATCCCTTCGACACGGCTCAGGATGAGGTTCGTATTATCGCTGCTGGTAAGGCGCCGGCAGATTGCCCGCGCTGTCGGCCGCCTGCTGCCGGCGGAGCGCCTGAGCTTCCTGCTCCAGCCGCCGCACTTCGTGGCGCTGGTGGCGCGCCTCGCGGCGATAGCGCCCCTGCGCGAACCAGTCGGCCACGCCGCCGATGACGACACCGACGCCGACGGCGGCGAGAATGACGAGGAACAGCGGAAGCTGGATCGAGAAAGCAGGCGTGCCCGGCGAGAACGGATCGAGCGACAGGACGGCCGGTTCGCGGTTCGCCAGCGCGAAGAGAACGAGAAGCGCGGCCACCGGCACGATGACCACGACCATCAGAATCCTGCGCACGCCCCGTTCCTTCCGCTCAGCCGGTCTTCCGATCAGGGGGCCGCGGCTTCGTCGCGGTTGAGCCGCGCCCGCATTTCCTTGCCGCTCTTGAAGAACGGCACGGACTTCTCCGAGACCGAAACCTTCTCGCCGGTGCGCGGATTGCGGCCCTCGCGCGCCGGTCGGCTCTTCACGGAGAAGGCGCCGAAGCCGCGGAGTTCCACCCGGTCCCCGCGGGCGAGTGCTTCCGAAATGGCGTCGAGAATCGCATTTACAACATTCTCGACGTCACGTTGATAGAGATGTGGATTGGCCGCGGCGACGCGTCCAACAAGTTCGGATTTGATCACGTTGCCCTACCCTAAGTCTAAGTGTCTTATGCACTTTTACGATTGAAGGGAAGGGTGCCAGATAGCGAGTAGCCCGTCAAGCGCGTGCAGGTCCAGGCTGGATGCTCCGCGGGCGCGAATCCGCGCGGCAAAAGCGGGAAATCCGGCGGCGTCGGCCAGCGCGGCGGCCGCCTCCTGCGCGAAGCCGAACGAGCCGAGCGCGCCGTCATTCGGCTTCCAGTCGCGTACGGGCAAATCCTTCGGGACGTCTTTGTTGGCGGCAAGCCAGTCGCGCGCCTGCGCCTCGCCGCCGATCTCGTCGATGAGGCCGAGTCCGAGCGCCTGATGGCCGGTGAAGGCGCGGCCGTCCGACACCTGATCGAGCTTTTCGCCCGACAGATTGCGCCGCTCGGCGACCAGATTCTTGAACCAGCGGAACGAATCCATGATGAGGGATTGGAGCGCGGCGCGTTCGGCATCCGTGGTCGGCGCGAACATGTCCGGCTTGGCTTTCAGCGGTGCGGAGCGCACCGCCTCCATCTTCACGCCGAGATTGCTCAGAAGGCCCGACAGATCGGGATATTGCGCGAGCACGCCGATCGAGCCCGTCAGCGAGGTTTCGCGCGAGACGATGCGGTCGGCGGCGAGCGCGGCGATATAGCCGCCGGACGCCGCGACCGAGCCGATGACGGCGACGACCGGGCGCGTCTCGGCGACCTTGCGGATATCGGCGTAAAGCTCCTCGGACGCGGTGACGCCGCCGCCGGGGCTGTCGATCTCGATCAGCATGGCCTTGGCGCCGGATTTGCCGATAGCCTCGAACATTTTCTGCCGCTCGTCCGAGCCGAGGATGACGCCGTTCAGGTTGACCCGCGCGATGTGGGCGGAATGCTTGCCGGGCACGAGGCCGGAAAAGCGCCAGCCGATCGCGACCACGGCGATGCCGGCAAGTGCGATCGCAAGGACGCGCCAGAAACTCGCGCGCCGGCGCAGGCGGCGGCGTTCGACAAGTGAGGCGGCGTCGAGGGACATGATGAATCTCCGGAGTTTGAAGCAGTTTAGCGGGCGGCGGGAGAAACTCCATCCCGGTCTGCCGGGTAGCAGCTCGAACCATTATCCTTCGAAACGGGCGCCGATTTCGGGTGTTCCCGAAATCGGATTCCAAAAGCCGACTTGGGCAGGCCTCCTCAGGATGAAGGACGGAAGTAACGATGGCGGCGCAGCGCGATAGCCATCTCCCGTTGGGAGATGGCGGACTCGGCCGACAGGCCGAGCGGGGTGAGGGCGTATGGTCTCTCGGCTGCCGCATGTCCCGGACAAGCCGCGCCTCGCGCGGCGCGATCCGGGACCCATACGCCCGGTGGTGACGACAGGAACCGCCGCGTCTGTAATCATCCCGCACCGTCACGGAGTATGGATCCCGGACAGCGGCTCCGCCGCTTCCGGGATACGCTGTGGCAACAACCTTATTTCCCTCATCCTGAGCCGGACTCGATGCGCTAGCATCGAGCCGTGTCGAAGGATGGCCGAGAGTCCGGTGCCTGCCGCCATCCTTCGACACGCGCACTTTGTGCGCGGCTCAGGATGAGGGCCGGGATAGTACCGACAGCGGCGCAGCACGTTTCCCCTCTCCCGTTTACGGGAGAGGGTCGACTCGGCCGCAAGGCCGAGCGGGGTGAGGGGGAGTCACAGATACCAAACGCGTCGCATCCCCTCACCCGGTCACCTTCGGTGACTCGACCTCTCCCGCAGGCGGGAGAGGTGAAGAGAGCGTCTCTTCCGGGATATGCGATGTGCGAGCACCGAGTTCTCGACCATCCTTCGAGACGGCACTCCGCACCTCCTCAGGATGAGGATCGAGATTGCAGCAACAAAAAACCCGGGCGCGGGGCCCGGGTTTCTGATGTGTAACGACGGAGGGGCGATCAGTCCTCCTTCTCCTCGCGCTGCTTGAGCGCCGCGCCGAGGATGTCGCCGAGCGAGGCGCCCGAATCGGTCGAGCCGTACTGGGCGATCGCTTCCTTCTCCTGCGCGACTTCATACGCCTTGATGGAGAGGTTGACCTTGCCGGTCTTCTTGTCGGCGGCGGTCACGCGCGCATCGACCTTCTGGCCGACCGAGAAGCGTTCCGGACGCTGGTCGTTGCGGTCACGCGCGAGATCGGCGCGGCGGATGAACGCGGTCTGGCCGCCATCGACGATCTGGACCTCGATGCCGCCGTCCTCGATCTTCGTGACCTCGACGGTGACGACCGCATTCTTCCTCAACGCGCCGCCGCCCGACGCACCGGCCTCGCCGCCGCTCGCGGCGCCGCCTTCGGTGAGCTGCTTGATGCCGAGCGAGATGCGCTCCTTCTCGACATCGACGTCGAGAACGACCGCCTTGACCATGTCGCCCTTCTTGTAGTCCTCGATCGCCTGCTCGCCCGGACGGCTCCAGTCGAGATCGGACAGATGGACCATGCCGTCGACATCGCCGTCGAGGCCCAGGAACAGGCCGAACTCGGTCTTGTTCTTGACCTCGCCCTCGACCTCGGTGCCGGGCGTGTACTTCTCGGCGAAGGCTTCCCACGGATTCTGCAGCGTCTGCTTCAGGCCGAGCGAGATGCGGCGCTTGGAGCTGTCGACTTCGAGCACCTGCACGTCGACTTCCTGCGAGGAGGAGACGATCTTGCCGGGGTGGACGTTCTTCTTGGTCCACGACATTTCGGACACGTGGATCAGGCCTTCGATGCCCGGCTCCAGCTCCACGAACGCGCCGTAATCGGTGATGTTGGTCACGCGGCCCGTGAACTTCGTACCGACAGGGTACTTGGCCTCGATGCCTTCCCACGGATCGGCGAGAAGCTGCTTCATGCCGAGCGAGATGCGGTGCGTCTCGTGGTTGATCTTGATGATCTTGACCTTCACCGTCTGGCCGATGTTGAGCACTTCGGTCGGATGGTTGACGCGGCGCCACGCAATGTCGGTGACGTGGAGCAGGCCGTCGATGCCGCCGAGGTCAACGAACGCACCGTAATCGGTGATGTTCTTCACGACGCCGTCGATGATCTGGCCCTCTTCCAGGTTCTGGACGAGTTCCTGACGCTGTTCGGCTCGCGTCTCCTCGAGCACCGTGCGGCGTGAGACGACGATGTTGCCGCGGCGGCGGTCCATCTTCAGAATCTGGAACGGCTGCGGCATGCCCATCAGCGGGCCGACATCGCGCACCGGGCGGATATCGACCTGGCTGCGCGGCAGGAAGGCCACGGCGCCGTCGAGATCGACGGTGTAGCCGCCCTTGACCTGGTTGAAGATGACGCCTTCGACCTTCTCGTTGGCGTTGAAGGCCTCTTCGAGCTTGACCCAGCTCTCTTCGCGGCGGGCCTTGTCGCGGGAAATGACGGCTTCACCGAGCGCGTTCTCGATGCGCTCAAGGTAAACCTCGACCTCGTCGCCGACGCTGAGGCCATGATCGCGGCCGTGGCCGCCGAATTCGCGGAGCGCGACGCGCCCTTCGGTCTTCAGACCGACATCGATGACTGCGACATCCTTTTCGATGGCGGTGACGGTGCCCTTGATGACGGAGCCTTCGGCGAGGTCCTGCTCGGCGAATGAGGCTTCCAGAAGGGCGGCAAAATCGTCGTGGAGTTTGGATTGATGGGCGACAGCGTTCATGTGGTGTCGTGTTCCTTCAGCACCGGCGGTTCGTGTTGCGGATGCATCCCGGCTCGCCGGAAACATGACCTAAGCCCTGAAATTCAGGACCCGGGCCGGCGCTAAGAGCGGGTCGGGACGCGGTTCTCAGGTTCCGGGCTTTGCGGGCTGAATGGAGCCCTGTCAGGCGGATGCGGCGTCGACAATGGCGATGGCCGCCCGGAACGCGGCGTCTATATCCATTTTGGTGGTGTCGAGCAAGGTTGCATCCTCGGCCTGCCTCAGCGGCGCGGATGCGCGATTGGTGTCGCGCTCGTCGCGGGCGCGGATATCGGCCAGAACCTCGTCATAGGTGATGGGGTCGCCGCGCCGCGCCAGCTCCTTGTGGCGGCGGCTGGCGCGCTCCTCGGCCGAGGCGGTCACGAACAGCTTCACATCGGCATCCGGGCAGATGATCGTGCCGATATCGCGCCCGTCGAGCACCGCGCCTTCGGGCCGGGCCGCCAGCGCGCGCTGGAGCTGGACGAGGGCGGCGCGCACCATGGGAAAGGCGGCGATCTTCGAGGCGGCCGCGCCCATTTCGGCGCCGCGCAGCTTCTCGTCGTCGAGATCGGAGAGGTCGAGCTTGCGGGCGGCGATGGCCGCCTCCGCCTCGTCGTCCAGCGGCTTGCCGGCATGGATGAGGTCGTAGGCGACCGCGCGATAAAGCAGGCCAGTGTCGAGGTGGCTCAGCCCGTAATGGGCGGCCAGGCGCTTGCCGAGCGTGCCCTTGCCGGAGGCGGCCGGCCCGTCGATGGCGATGATCATGCCGGGCCGACCTCGCCGCCGAGCGCGGCGATCAGCGGCATGAAATCGGGGAAGCTGGTTGCGATCATCGTGCCGTCGTCCACGGTCACGGGGCTGTCGGAAGCAAGGCCCATGACGAGGAAGCTCATGGCGATGCGGTGATCGAGATGCGTCAATACGGTGCCGCCGCCGGGAACCTTTCCGCCGGTGACGAGAAGATCGTCGCCGTCGATCTCGGCCCGGACGCCATTGGCGATGAGGCCGGCATGGACGGCGGCAAGCCGGTCCGATTCCTTGACGCGCAGTTCGTGCAGGCCGCGCATCCGCGTCGTGCCGGTTGCGAAACTCGCGGCGACGGCGAGCACCGGATATTCGTCGATCATCGACGGCGCGCGCTCGGCGGGCACATCGACGGCGCGCAGATCCGATGCCCGGACATGCAGATCGACGACCGTCTCGCCGCCTTCGGTGCGGCGGTTCCTCGCCTCGATGTTCGCGCCCATTTCGATGAGCGTGGTGACAAGGCCGGTGCGCAGCGGATTGTCCATCACGCCTTCGATCACGACGTCCGAGCCCGGAACGATCAGCGCGGCGACGAGCGGAAAGGCGGCGGAGGACGGATCGGCGGGGACCACGACCTTGTTCGGCTGCAGTTCGGGGCGGCCCTTCAGCGTGATCCTGCGCCCGTGCGCGCCGTGATTTTCGACCTCGATATCGGCGCCGAAATGGGCGAGCATTTTCTCGGTGTGGTCGCGCGTCGCTTCCTTCTCGATCACGGTCGTCGTGCCGGGCGAATTGAGCGCGGCGAGCAGGATCGCGGATTTGACCTGGGCCGAGGCCACCGGCGTCTCATAGGTGATCGGAATCGGATCGGACGAGCCCGCTATCGTCATGGGTAGGCGTCCGCCGTCCTCTTCCGCGACGATCTCCGCGCCCATCTTCATCAGCGGATCCAGCACCCGGCGCATGGGCCGTTTGCGAAGGCTGGCATCGCCGTCGAAGGTCGCGATGATGCCGTGGCCGGCGACGACGCCCATCATCAGGCGCGAACCGGTTCCGGCATTGCCGAAATCGAGCACGCCCTTGGGCGGCAGGATGGCGCCGATCCCGGTGCCTGCGACTTTCCACGCCCCGGTGCCGGTGCGCTCGATCTTCGCGCCGAGCATCGAGCAGGCGCGGCCGGTAGCCAGAATGTCCTCGCCCTCGAGCAGGCCCTCGATCTCGGTCGTGCCGCGGGTCAGCAGCCCGAAAATGAGGGCGCGGTGCGAGATGGACTTGTCGCCCGGGATGCGGAGCGAGCCTTTCAGCGGGCCGGAGCGGCGCGCGGCGAGGGGCGTGGGGCTTTGGGAATGCGACACGATTTCGAGGCCATTGGCGAGGGTTCGGAGATGCGGCTGCGTCTAACATAGCAAAGGCCTTGCCGCCATGCCTGCGGGCCTCTACTTGACAGGTCCGGCGGCGCGCGTCAGGAAGCGCGCCAATCTGCATCGAGCGGTGGAATTTTTCGTGGCCAAACCAGAACTCGGCACCAAACGCGTCTGCCCGACGACCGGACGCAAATTCTACGATCTGAACAAGGATCCGATCGTCTCGCCCTATACCGGAATGGTGGTTCCAGTGGCGCCTGCGGCCGTGGCGCGCGCTGCGGCGCGAGCGGAGGCCAAGCCGGCCGCCGAGGCCGAGGCGGCCGAGGAGGAAGAAGTCGAAGTCGTCAGCCTCGAGGACGCCGACGAGGAAGAGACCGCGACCGGCAAGAAGGGCGCAGCTCCCGATGCCGACGATACCGATGTCGAGGAAGACGAGATTCCCGACGACGATGACGACACCTTCCTCGAAGAAGACGAGGACGAGGATGTCGATGCCGCCGATCTGATCGACGGCGATGTCGACGACGACGAGGAAAGCTGATCCTTTGCATCCGCGGATCGTTTCCCTTGAGATGGGCGGCGATTTGTGGTCTTAGACGCCACCCGGCGCACGCGCCGGGTTCGGCTTCCGGCCAGTGCCGGAGTTTTTGAGACTGTCCGCGCCGGTGTCCCAACCCGGCGCTCAAGTGGGGCCATAGCTCAGTTGGGAGAGCGCTTGAATGGCATTCAAGAGGTCAGGGGTTCGACTCCCCTTGGCTCCACCAAATCTCCTCCCCTGAAATCCGGCGAATCGGTTCAACCGGCTGTTCGCCGCGCCTTGCAAAGAGGCGGTTTAATTCACACTTAAAGGTCACGGTGGATGCCCGTTTCGGGGCCGCCGCAAAAAGCCGCTTCACAGGAGGGCTTTGCATGACCCGGCCGTTTTCAAGCCCGCTTCTTCTGGGCTTCGACGATATCGAGCGCACGCTCGATCGCCTGACGAAAGGCGGCGAAGGCTACCCTCCTTATAATGTGGAACGTCTGCCCGCATCTGGCGATTCACCGGAGCGGTTGCGTATCACTTTGGCGGTGGCAGGTTTTACGGCTGACCAGCTTGGCCTCACTCTTGAAGACGGCAAGCTGGTGATCCGCGGACGTCAGACCGACGACAAGGAACGCGTGTTCCTTCACCGCGGAATTGCGGCGCGCCAGTTCCAGCGCGTCTTTGTACTGGCCGAGGGCATGGAGGTGCTGGGCGCCGATCTGTCCAACGGCCTTCTGGTTGTCGATCTGGTGCGTCCGCAAATCGACCGGAGCATCAGGAAGATCGACATCGTTGCCCGGTCGTGACCGGGCGGAGAGGTGAGTAAGATGATCGACAAGGCTGCGACTGCAACCACTTCTGTCGTCACCGCATCCGAACTCGCGGGGCTCGGCGGTGGAAAGCTGGCCTACGTCAGAACCATGCTGTCGGAAGACATTAACCGGTTGTTCCCGCACGCGCCCGATCTGGAGCCGGGGCTTGAACTGTTCGCGCTTCTGGGCGCCGACGGCACGCCGATCCTCGTGACCGATTCCCGGGACGCGGCTCTGGCGAATGCCTGGGAAAACGATCTGGAAACGGTCAGCCTGCACTGACCTCTTGTGCCTACGGCCTGTCCGCGAGCGCGGGCAGGTCGGCGAGAAGGCCGTCGCGGGCGAGCATCCCGCCATATTCCTGTCTTTTCCGGTCGCCGAGGAAAAGGCGCGTAAAGACGATTTCCCTTCCGTTCCTGCGCGCCCATCCGCCGAACCAGCCGACCGGCCGGCTTCTGTCCAATCCGCCGTCCGCGCCGCGCAGCCAGCCGCTGCCGGTCTTGCCCTGAACCTTCCATCCTCCCACGTCGAATGACGGCATGATCGCATCCGTCATCGCAAAGGCATGATCGGATACCGGAAGCGTCCGTGCGCGAAGCCTCATGAGAAAGGCGATCTGCTCGTCGGCCGATATCTGCAGCGATGAGGACAGCCAGGCCCTCGTCAGGCCGTTGTCCTTGCCCGGATCGCCGGAGACGTCGCGATTGCCGTAGCCGAAAGCCTCGACATAGGCGGCGAATTTCTCCGTTCCGAGCTTTCGCGTCAGTTCCTGCGAGAACCACACCACGGAATCGGCCTCCCAGCTTGCCGGATCGTGGGCGCGCTTCTCGACCTCGCGGCTGCCGCCGAATTCCTTCCGGTATTCCCAGCGCGGCGTATGGGCATCGCTCAGGATGCCGGAATCGAACCCCATCAGCGCGAGCGGCAGCTTGAAGGAGGATTGCGGCGGCGCGCGGCGCTCGCACGGACCTTCGCGATAGACGATTCCGCCCGTCTTTACATCGGCAATGACCGTGCAAATCTCGTCCGCAATGCCCGCCCGCGTCCACGCGATAAGGACGAGGAGAGCGGCGGCAAGGCGCAGATACATGCGGGCTCCGGAAGGGTCAGTTCTCGCCGAGCAGGCGGCCGACGACGCGCGCCGTGTAATCCACCATCGGAATGACGCGGGCATAATTGAGGCGTGTCGGGCCGATGATGCCGACGACGCCGACAATGTTCTGGCGTCCGTCGCGGAACGGCGCGGCGATCATGGACGAGCCCGACAGGGAAAACAGCTTGTTCTCCGAGCCGATGAAGATGCGCACGCCGTCGGCGTTCTCGGCGCGGCCGAGCAGTTCGATCACGTCCTTCTTGCCCTCGAGATCGTCGAGCAGGAGCCGCACGCGCTCCAGATCCTCGATCGCTTTCAGGTCTTCGAGCAGATTGGCCTGGCCGCGCACGATGAGCTGCGGTTCCGCGCCTTCGCCCCAGCTTGCCAGTCCCGCCTCGACGAGCCCCGCGGTGATGAGGTCGAGTTCGGCGCTGAGGGCGGCGCGGTCGCGCTCGATCTCGGTCTTGACCTCGGCGAGCGTGCGGCCGGCAATGCGCGCATTAAGGAAATTGGTCGCCTCGATCAGCGCCGAGGCCGGCAGTCCGGCGGGCAGCGGCAGGATGCGGTTCTCCACCGATCCGTCGGTCGCGACCAGCACGACGAGGCCGCGCCTGGGTTCGAGCTGCACGAATTCGATGTGCTTGAGGCGCGTATCGTGTTTGGAGGCCAGCACGACGCCGGCGCCCCGCGACAGGCCGGAGAGCAATTGGCCCGCCTGGCCGAGCACGTCCTCGACCGAGCGTCCCGCACCGGCGCCCGCGACCTTGGCCTCGATATTGCGGCGCTCGTCCTCCGAAATATCACCGATTTCCAGCATGGCATCGACGAAGAAGCGCAGGCCCAGTTCGGTCGGCAGGCGTCCGGCCGAGGTGTGCGGCGCCTGAATCAGGCCCAGAGCCTCCAGATCGGACATAACATTGCGGACGGAGGCCGGCGACAGAGGCGCCGACAGATAGCGCGCGATGTTGCGCGAGCCGACCGGATCGCCGGTGGCGAGATAGGCATCGACAATCTGGCGGAAAATCTCCCGCGAGCGGTCGTTCAGCTCAGGCAGGCTGAAGCCGGAATCGGGGAGGGTCATGCGCGGTGTCACGTCCGGAATGTCATGCGGCTTCGGTTCTGGATCAAGCCCCGGCCGTTTGCGCCGTAAACCCTGCCGTCATCCTCATTGTCTTCAAAGCTTGATCTTCGGGGAAGCTCCTTGCGAACATCGCCTTTGGTCTTGGGGAGGACCGCAGGGAGGGATCGGCTTGAGGAGTTTCGCATCGCGCATGCGGGGCGTCGCGGCGGGCGCCGCGGTGCTGGCGCTGGCATCGGCCGGGCTTGCGGCCGCGCAGGACATGAATTTCTTCCGCATCGGCACGGGCGGCACGGGCGGCACCTATTTCCTGGTCGGCCGGATGATCGCCAATTCCATATCCAACCCGCCGGGGAGCCGCCCCTGCGAGGAGGGTGGGGCCTGCGGCGTGCCGGGCCTCGTCGCCACCGCCGTCGCGACGAATGCTGCTGCGGCAAACATTGCGGCCGTTGCCGACGGCTCGCTCGAAGCCAGCCTCACGCAATCGGATGTCGCCTATTGGGCCTATACCGGCACCGGCGTGTTCGAGGGCCGGGGCAGGATGGAGAAGCTTGCGGCCATCGCCAATCTCTATCCCGAGACGATCCATCTCGTCGCGCGCAAGGGCGCGGGCATCAGGACCATCGCCGATCTGAAGGGCAAACGCGTCTCGCTCGACGAGCCCGGATCGGGAACCCTTATCGATACGCTGCTGATTCTCGGCGCCTACGGGCTGGCTGAAAAGGATATCGAGGCCGAATATCTGAAGCCCGATGCGGCCGGCGAGCGCCTGCGCGACCGCCATCTCGATGCGTTCTTCTTCGTGGGCGGGCATCCGGTGGACGCCATTACCGAACTCTCCCGCTCGCTGGACATCGAACTCGTGCCGATTACCGGACGCCCCATCGATGACCTGCTTTCGGCCAATGCCTTTTTCGCGAAGGATATGATTCAGGCCGGCACCTATGAGGGCCAGACCACGCCGGTTCCGACCATCAGCGTCAGTGCAATTCTCGTCACCTCGACCGACCGGAACGAAGAATTGATCTACGGCGTGACGAAGGCGCTGTGGAACAGGAATACGCGCAGGCAGCTCGACGATGGCCATGCCAAGGGGCGGCTGATCAACAAGGAAACCGCCACCGACAATATCGCCATTCCGCTCCATCCCGGCGCCGAGCGTTATTACCGCGAATCGGGACTTCTGCAGGGGCCTTGAAAAGGCCTCTGGCACCGCGATTGTTCGCGTCAAGACTTGATCTTGGCGGCAAGCCCTAGGAACATCCTTTCATGGAAACCGGCACCATAAAGGCCGGCCAGATAGGAGATTTCCAATGAGCTTCGCATTCAGCATCCGGCGCCTCGCCATCGGGGCGGTGGCGCTTGCCACGGTCGCGGGAGCCGGGCTTGCCGCCGCTCAGGACATGAAGTTCTTCCGCATCGGAACCGGCGGCACGGCGGGCACCTATTTCCCGATCGGCGGCCTGATCGCCAACGCCATTTCAAGCCCTCCCGGCTCGCGCGCCTGCGATGAAGGCGGTTCGTGCGGCGTGCCGGGCCTGATCGCCACCGCGGTTGCGACCAATGCTTCGGTCGCAAACATCAACGCCATCCAGAGCGGCTCCCTGGAAGCGGGCTTCACGCAATCGGACGTCGCCTATTGGGCCTATACCGGCACCGGCGTTTTCGACGGCAAGGGCAAGGTCGAGGATTTGCGGGTCCTCGCCAATCTCTATCCCGAGACGATCCATCTCGTCGTTCGCAAGGGATCGGGCATCAAGTCGGTGGCCGACCTGAAGGGCAAGCGCGTTTCGCTCGATGAGCCCGGCTCGGGCACGCTGATCGATGCGACGCTCATTCTCGGTGCGTATGGACTGACCGAAAAGGATGTGGAGGCCGAGCATCTGAAGCCCAACGCGGCCGGCGACCGCATGCGCGACAACGCGCTCGACGCCTTCTTCTTCGTCGGCGGCTATCCGGTCGGCGCCATTATCGAACTTGCGACCTCGGCCGGCGTCGAACTCGTGCCGCTCAGCGGACCGGAGATCGACAAGCTGCTCCAAGAGAATTCCTTCTTCGCCAGGGACACCGTTCCCGCGGGCACCTATGGCGGGCAGGACGCGGACGTTCCCACCATCAGCGTGAACGCGATCCTCGTGACCTCCGCCAAACAGGACGATGAACTGGTCTACGGCATCACCAAGGCACTGTGGAACGACAATACGCGCAAGCTGCTCGATTCCGGCCATGCCAAGGGCAAGCTCATCCGCAAGGAGACGGCGACCGAGGGCGTCGGCATTCCCCTGCATCCGGGTGCCGAGAAGTTCTACAAGGAAGAAGGCCTTCTGAAGTAAGGACATTCACATCACCCCCGGCGATCTCGCCGGGGGTGTTTCGATTCTCAGGCGAACGGTGATCCATGGCGAAGCTGGAGCTGAACGAAGAGGAAGCGCGAAAGCTCGAAGAGAAATTCGATCCCGAAATCCGCTTCCGTCCGCTTTCGCCTTTCGCCAACTGGATCGTTGGCAGCGCGCTCGTCGCATTGTCGCTGTTCCATTATTACACTGCGGGGTTCGGCCTTCTTTCCGAGGTCGTGCATCGCGGCATTCACATGGCCTTCGTGACGGGGCTCGTCTTCCTCGTCTTCCCGTTGCTGAAACGCGGCTATGAGGAGCCGGCCAAGGCGAGCCTGCTGCGGCCGCTCGGCATCCCATGGTACGATTGGGTGCTGGGCATCGGCGCGGTCGCCGCTTCACTGCATGTGCCGCTGATTCCCCTGTCGGAACTCGCTTTCCGCGTCGGCAATCCGTCGACGACGGACGTCGTGCTCGGCGGTATCCTGATCGTCTGCCTGCTGGAAGCCGTCCGGCGTTCGGTGGGCTGGCCGCTGCCGGTGATCGCGATCATCTTCATGGCGTATGCCCTGTACGGACGCCATATGCCGGGCATACTCGTCCATCCCGGTGCGGACATTCCGAACCTCATCAATCATCTTTATCTGACGACGCAGGGCATATACGGCATCGCGCTCGGCGTGGTCGCGACCTATGTGTTCCACTTCGTTCTGTTCGGCGTCTGCGCGACGCGTATCGGTCTCGGCCAGCTTTTCCTCGATTGCGCGGCCTGGGTCGCGGGCCGCTTCGCGGGCGGTCCCGCAAAGGTGTCGATTTTCGGCTCGGCGCTGTTCGGCATGATCTCCGGCTCCTCGGTCGCCAATACGGTCACGGTCGGTTCGCTGACCATCCCCGCCATGATCCGTATGGGCTATCGTCGCGAATTCGCCGCCGCCGTTGAGGCCTCGTCGTCGACCGGCGGCCAGATCACGCCGCCGATCATGGGTGCGGCGGCGTTCCTGATGATTGAGTTTCTGGGGTTGCCCTACACGACGATCATTCTGGCCGCGATCGTGCCCGCCATGATGCATTTCTTCGGCGTCTTCATGCAGGTGCATTTCGAAGCGAAGAAGAACGGCCTTCGCGGCATGACGCGCGAGGAGCTTCCGCATCTCGGCGAAGCCTTCAAGCGCGACTGGCCGACCGTCATTCCGCTTGTCGTGCTGGTCGCCATGCTGATCGCCGGCTACACGCCCTATCTCGCGGCGTTCTGGGGCATCACGCTGTGCGTGGCTGTCGGCCTTTTCAATCCGCGCCGCCGCATGAAGCCGATCGAAATCTTCGACATTCTGCGCGATGGCGCGAAATACGCACTTGCGGTCGGCGTCGCCGCCGCGGCGGTCGGCATCGTTGTCGGCGTCGTGACGTTGACCGGCGTCGGATTCAAGATCAGCTATATCGTGACATCGGCCGCCAACGATATCGCGGTCGGGATGGGCGCCTTCATTCCGCAATGGATTCTGGCGCCTTCGACCCTCACTTTGCTGTTCACGCTGATCCTGACGGGAGTTGTATGTATCCTGATGGGGTGCGGACTGCCGACGACGGCGAACTATATCATCATGGTGACGATTGCCGCGCCGACGCTCGGGCTTCTCGGCGTCGAGCCCATCGTCGCGCACTTCTTCGTGTTCTATTACGGCGTTCTCGCGGACATCACGCCACCGGTCGCGCTCGCGGCCTATGCAGCGGCGGGGATGGCGGCGTCCGATCCGTTCAAGACCGGCAACATCGCCTTCCGTCTCGGTATGGGCAAGGTGCTGGTCCCGTTCGTCTTCGTGTTCTCACCCGCGCTTTTGCTCGTGACACAGGATTTCACATGGTCGGCCTTCGCGCTGGCGTTTTGCGGGACCGTGATCGGCGTGACCTATCTGTCGGCGGCCTTTGCCGGCTGGATGCTGATCCGCATGAGCGGCTGGGAGCGATGGCTGATCGCGATATGCGCCATTCTCCTTGTGGCGCCGGAGATCTACTCGTCACTGCTCGGGCTGATTCTCTCCGCCCCGGTCCTGTTGCGGCAATACACCGGCTGGCGGAGGAGGAGGCAAGCCCCGCCATATAATAACATTGAAAATATGTGATATTATGTAGATAGCAAAATTTCACTGGTAATTGTTCCTTCGTCCGGCTATATCCCGTGCGATCTGGAGGACAATTCCCATGAAAGCCTTTGTGACCGCCGCGCTGGCGGCTCTTGTTCTTGCCGCTCCCGCCCGTGCGCAGGATGCCGATTCGCTGCTGAACGTTTCCTATGACATCGGCCGCGAGCTGTTCGCTGCGGTGAATGTCGAGTTTGCCAAGGAGTGGAAGGAAAAGACCGGCAAGGATGTGACGCTGAATCAGTCGCATGCCGGTTCTTCGAAGCAGGCGCGCGCCGTTCTCGAAGGCCTCGAAGCCGATGTCGTGACCCTCAACCAGGTGACGGACATCAATCTGCTCGCCAAGGGCGGCGCGGTGTCGGCCGACTGGCAGCAGGCGTTCCCCAACAATGCCTCGCCCTATTATTCGCTGCCGGCTTTCGTCGTCCGCAAGGGCAATCCGAAGAACATCAGGAACTGGGGCGATCTGGCGCGCGAAGGCGTGCAGCCGATCTTCCCGAACCCGAAGACCTCGGGCAATGCGCGCTACACCTATCTGGCCGCCTATGCCTGGGCGCTGGAGGAGTTCAATGGCGACACCGCCAAGGCCGACGAATACATCAAGACCATGCTGTCCAACGTTCCGGTGTTCGACACCGGAGGCCGCGCCGCGACGACGACATTTGTTGAGCGCGAGACGGGCGATGTGCTCATCACCTTCGAGGCCGAGACGGCCGCCGTCATCAAGCAGTACGGCGACGACAAGTTCGAGGTCGTCGTGCCGCCGGTGAGCCTGCTGGCCGAATTCCCGGTCGCCGTCGTCAATAAATACGCCGAGAAGCACGGCTCGCAGGAACTGGCGAAAGCCTATCTCGACTTCCTCTATTCGCCGAAGGGCCAGGATGTCGTCGCCGGCTTCAACAACCGCGTGCAGGACGAGGCCGTGGCGCAGAAATACAACTTCCCCGAAGTGCGGCTCGTGACGGTCGAGGAAGTATTCGGCGGCTGGGACAAGGCCTGGGACGATCATTTCGCCTCGGGCGCCAAGCTCGATCAGGTCTTCGTGGCGAAGTAAGCCCGACGGATGATATGGGAAACTCCCCGCGCTTCAGCGGGGAGTTTTCCGTTTGTCCGCACCGGCGCGATCCCGATGTCCCTTGTTTCACCCTTCCGCACTCGACGCGTCCTGCCGGGCTTTCCGCTCGCCCTCGGCATCACGCTCGTTTATCTCGGCATCATCGTCCTGCTGCCGCTGATCGCGCTCGTGTTCAAGGCGTTCGGAATCGGCTGGGACCAGTTCGTCAACATCGTCACGAGCCCGCGCACCATTGCGGCGTTCCGCGTGACCTTTCTGTGCGCGGCGGCGGCGACTGCGTTCAACGCGGTGTATGGACTTGGGCTCGCCTGGGTTCTGGCGCGCTACGATTTTCCGGGCAAGCGCCTGCTCGATGCTCTGGTCGATGTGCCGTTCGCGCTGCCGACGGCCGTCGCGGGGCTCGCCCTTGCCACCCTGTTCGCGAAAAACGGCTGGTTCGGCGCCCCGCTTGCTGAACTCGGCATCACCGTCATCTTCACGCCGCTCGGCATCGCCGCCGCCATGGCCTTCACCTCGTTGCCTTTCGTCGTGCGTCAGGTTCAGCCGGTGCTGGAGGATATTTCGCCCGATGTCGAGGAGGCGGCGATCTCGCTCGGCGCCAGCGATATACGTACGTTCCGCGCCGTGATCTTTCCCGCGATCTTCCCCGCGCTTCTGGCCGGCTGCTCGCTCGCCTTCTCGCGCGCCATCGGCGAGTTCGGCGCCATCATCTTCATCGCCGGCAATCAGCCGGGCTATACGGAGATCGCCGCGCTGCTGACCTTCATCCGCCTCGAAGAATATGATTACGCCTCGGCGGCGGCGGTCGCGGGCCTGCTTCTGATCTCCGCGCTCATTCTCCTGACCGTGACCAATCTGCTGCAGGCCTGGCATCTGCGCTATCTCGGGCGGGGCGATTGATGGATTTCCGCCGCACCAAACAATACCGCACGCCGGCCATACATCGTGTCGGCGACCGCCCGCTGACGAAAGCGCTGATCGTCGGCGGCGTCGTGATTGCGACCCTGTTCGTTCTGATCGCGCCGCTCGTCATCATCTTCATCGAGGCGTTCAAGGCCGGCTTCGGGGTCTATCTGCAAAACCTCGCCGATCCGGCGACGAGGCACGCGATCTGGCTGACGGTTCTCAGCGCCATAGTCGTCGTGCCGATCAATATCGGCTTCGGCATCGCGGCGGCCTGGGCGGTGACGAAATTCTCGTTCCGGGGCAAAAGCCTTCTCATCACGCTGATCGAGATTCCGTTTTCCGTGTCGCCGATCATCGCCGGCGTCGCGCTCCTGTTCGTCTATGGCGCGCAGGGCCTGTTCGGGCCGATGCTCGACAGCCTCGGCATCAAGATCATGTTCGCAGTGCCGGCGATTTTCCTCGCCTCTTTGTTCGTGACCGCGCCGTTTGTTGCGCGCGAGCTTATTCCGCTGATGCAGGTGCAGGGCTCCGACGACGAGGAAGCGGCGCTCAGCCTCGGCGCATCCGGCTTCCGCATGTTCCTGTCCGTCACTTTGCCGAATGTGAAATGGGCGCTGCTCTACGGCGCCATTCTCTGCAACGCCCGCGTGATGGGCGAGTTCGGCGCGGTCTCGGTCGTGTCCGGCAATATCAGGGGCGTGACCAACACCCTGCCGCTGCACATCGAACTGCTCTATCACGACTATAATGCGGTCGGGGCGTTCGCGGCGGCGACCGTGCTGGCCAGCCTTGCGGTGGTCACCATCATCGTCCGCGCGATCGTCGAGCGTTTCGACGAGGGGCGGTCCGAGGTCAGGAAGCGGACGCGCCCCGGTCATTAGCCGCCATTGGACACCGGGCTTGCCGTGCCGCCCGGGCTCGGGCAAACAGGGCGTTTCCAGACAACAGGCCCGATCCATGACCCGTCCGTCCAACCGCGCGCCCGACGAAATGCGCGGCGTTTCCCTCGAACGCGGCATCGCCCGCTATGCCGAGGGCTCCTGCCTCGTCAAATTCGGCGACACCCATGTCATCGTCACCGCAAGCGTGGAGGAGCGCGCTCCGGCCTGGCTGCGCGGCTCGGGCCGAGGCTGGGTGACGGCCGAATATTCCATGCTGCCGCGCGCGACCCATGAGCGGACGCGGCGTGAATCCTCCTCCGGCCGGCCTTCGGGCCGCACGCAGGAGATCCAGCGCCTTGTCGGCCGCTCGCTGCGCTCGGTGGTCGATCTGAGGCTTCTCAACGAGCGGCAGGTGACGGTGGATTGCGACGTCATCCAGGCCGATGGCGGCACGCGCACGGCCTCGATCACCGGAGCCTGGGTCGCACTGCACGATTGCTTCCAGTGGATGATCGCGCGCCAGATGATCCCGTCCAATCCGCTGAAGGATCATGTCGCCGCCGTCTCGTGCGGCATTGTCGGCGGCACGCCGGTGCTCGATCTCGATTACACCGAGGACAGCGGCGCTGAGACCGACGCCAATTTCGTCATTACGGGCAAGGGCGGGCTTGTCGAGGTGCAGGGCACCGCGGAGAACGCGCCCTTCAGCGAGGACGAGCTTCTGGCCATGCTGAAACTCGCCAAGGGCGGCATTGCCAAGCTCGTCGATCTGCAGAAGCTGGCGGTGACGTGACCGACCTACTGCTTCCCGGATCGCGCCTCGTCGTCGCAACCCATAATGGCGGCAAGCTGCGCGAATTTCGCGAACTGCTCGCGCCGTTCGGGCTCGATTTGACTTCGGCGGGCGAACTCGGCCTGCCGGAGCCGGAAGAAAACGGCACGACATTCGCCGAGAATGCGCGCATCAAGGCGGAAGCCGCGGCGAAGGCCTCCGGGCTTCCGGCACTCGCCGACGATTCCGGCTTGGCCGTGCTGGCGCTGTGGGGCGCTCCGGGCATTTTCTCGGCTCGCTGGGCGGGCGCGGACAAGGATTTTTCCCTCGCCATGCAGCGCATCGAGGACGACCTGCACCAGCGCGGCGCGGTCGAGCCGCCGAAGCGGCGCGCCGCCTTCATCGCCGCTCTGTGCCTGTGCCGTCCGGACGGGCAATGCGACGAGGTGGAAGGTTTCGTTCTGGGGACAGTCGTGTGGCCGCCGCGCGGAGATCAGGGTTTCGGCTATGATCCGATCTTCCTGCCCGAAGGGCATGAGCGGACATTTGGAGAGATGAGCGCCGAGGAAAAGCACGGCGTCGACTGGAAGACGGGCCACGGGCTTTCGCACCGGGCGCGCGCCTTCATCGCGCTGGCGGGCCGCTGCTTCGCGGAGCCGCGCGCGTGAACGCCGCCCGCGCGCCAGGTTTCGGCGTGTATGTGCATTGGCCGTTCTGCGCCGCCAAATGCCCCTATTGCGATTTCAATTCCCATGTCCGCCACCAGCCGGTCGATCAGGAGCGCTTTGCCGGCGCCTTCGCGAAGGAGATCGAATGGTTCGGCGCGGTGACGCCGAACCGCATCGCCGGCAGCGTGTTTTTCGGCGGCGGTACGCCGAGCCTGATGGAGCCCCGGACGGTCGATGCCATATTGTCGGCCATCGACCGGACCTGGGGGCTTGCGGCGGATGCCGAGATCACGCTCGAGGCCAATCCGTCGAGTGTCGAGGCGGAGCGCTTTGCCGGCTATCGCGCGGCGGGCATCAACCGCGTCTCGCTCGGCGTGCAGAGCTTCGATGACGAGGAACTGAAACGGCTCGGCCGTCTGCACAATGCGCAGGAAGCGCGCGCGGCGATCGACATCGCACAGCGGACCTTCGAGCGCTCGTCCTTCGATCTCATCTATGCGCGCCCCGGCCAGACGCCTGACCAATGGCGCGCGGAACTGTCCGAGGCGCTGAAGATCGCCGGCGAGCATCTGTCGCTCTACCAGCTCACCATCGAGGAGGGCACGCCCTATCACGCGCTGCACGCGGCGGGAAAACTGATCCTGCCCGACGAGGAGGCGGCGCGCGCGCTGTGGGACGTGACGCAGGAAGTCACCACGGCGGCGGGCATGCCGGCCTACGAGATTTCCAACCATGCGCGGCCCGGCGCGGAATCGCGGCACAATCTCGTTTACTGGCGTTCGGGCGAATGGGCGGGCGTCGGGCCCGGCGCGCATTCGCGCATCGGCATGAACGATGGCCGCCACGCCTTTTCGACCGAGCGTCAGCCGGAACTCTGGGCGTCGCGCGTCGAACAGACCGGCAACGGCATCGTGACGGACGAGACGCTCGATCCCGTCGAGGTCGCGGACGAATATCTCCTGATGGGGCTTCGCCTGCGCGAAGGCATTTCCATCGCGCGGTTCGAGGAGATCGCCGGTTACAGGATCGATCCGGAGCGGATCCGCGATCTCGAAGGGCATGGGCTCGTCGCGCAGCCCGAGCCGGGCCGCCTCACGGTCACGCTCGAAGGTTTCCCGCTGCTCGATGCGGTGGTTGCGGATCTCGCGGCGTAGTTACCTCTCCCCTTGTGGGAGAGGTCGGCACATCGCGGAGCGATGGCCGGGTGAGGGGTCCAGGCCTCTCGATAGTTCCATACCCCTCACCTCGCTCATGGCCTTCGGCCATGAGTCGTCCTCTCCCACAAGGGGAGAGGAGGGCGGCGTGCTTCAAGCTATAGCCCGGCCTGTCCGAAGCTCTTGGGTGCCGGAGCAACGATCTGCGCGCCGCCGGGCTGCACTTTCAGCACCGCAAGGCCGCGTTCGTTGATCCCGTTCGGCTTGAGGCGGAAAATGCCGTCGATGCCCTGGAAGCCCGACGGATTTGTCAGGGTGCCCGCCTGAAAGCGCTGAAGCCCCTGCGTCTGCGTCAGCGCGGCGGCCAGAAGCACCGCATCATAGGCAAGCGTCGCGGTGCGCGCCGGCTGCGCGCCGTATCGCGCCGCATAGCGCGCGCTGAACGCATTCCAGCCGGCCGGATCGGGGCTTGCGTACAGACCGCCTGCGACGGCGGGTGAACTCAACGTCGCCGCATCGTCCCACAGCCCGGTGCCGAGCAAAGCAACGCGGTTCAGATCGACGCCGCTGGCCGAAAGCTCGGCGGCGATGGCGGCGGGATTGTCGGGCACGAACACGGCGTCGACACCGCGCGCAACCTGCGCCACGCGCTGCACGACGGCCTTGCGCTGGCCCTCATCTCCGGCGGCATAGCGCTCCAGCGCCAATACGCGCCCGCCATTCTTCGCCACCGTCTCCTGGAACGCGCCCTCGACCACGGAGCCATAGGCGTCCTCGGGGAGAATGGCGGCGAAGGAGCGCCGTCCGCTTTTCACCGCGTGGGAGACGATGCGCTCGACCTCGGTCTGCGGAAGGAAGCTCAGAAGATAGACGCCGTTCTTGGCGACGCTGGCATCGCTCGAAAACGACAGCATGGGAACGCCGGAGCGGCGCGCGACATCGCCGGCGGCCTGCGCGCTCTGTGCGAACAGCGGGCCGAGAATGATCTCCGCGCCTTCGCTGATCGCCGCCTGAACCGCCATGGCGGCGCCCTGCGCCGTGCCGCCATCGTCTTTGACGATGAGCTGGAGATTGGGATTGTTGAATTCGGCGAGCGCCATTTCGCCGGCATTCTTCATGGATTGCCCGGCATCGGCGCCATTGCCCGTCAGCGGCAGGATCAAGGCCGCTTTGGCGGCGCCGGCCGTCGGCGCGCCGAGCGGCTCGCTCGTCACCGAGCCGGTGGGAGCCGAAAGCGGCGATGCGCCACGGCCGCCGCCGCCCGACACGCAGGCGGCGAGCGCGAGTGCCGCAAAGGTCAACGTCGCCAGTCGCGGAAGGCTCTGAACAAGATGGGCGACGGGCATTGGCCGGCCTCGGTGCAATCTCGGAACATGCCGCTTTGCATGGCGCGGCATCCTGGTGGAGACGCGCGCATTGCCCGCGCCGCGCCTCCGGCGTAACGTCCAGCCGGTGGTAAACCACGGATTTCCCGATGCCAAGCCTTGAGGAACGCGCGCGCAGGACGCAAAGCGCGCCTGCGTCATCTTCGCGACACTTCCTCCTTTATGGACACCGTGTAGAGGCGCTGCGCGCCGCGCCGGGCCTGCATGTCGTGGCGACACCCATCGGCAATCTGTCCGACATCACGCTGCGCGCGCTGGAAGTGTTGGCGGGAGCCGACGCGGTGCTGGCGGAAGACAGCCGCGTCACCGCCAAGCTGCTGACGCATTACGGAATCTCGAAACCTGTCCTCGCCTATCACGAGCACAACGCCGCCGAGATGCGGCCGAAGATTCTGAAGCGGCTGGAGGACGGCGAGTCGCTGGCCCTCGTCTCCGATGCGGGCACGCCTTTGATCTCCGATCCCGGCTACAAACTGGTGCGCGATCTTGTGGAGAACGGCCACCGCGTGACTGCCGTGCCGGGCGCCTCCGCCGTGATGGCGGCTCTCGTCTCCGCCGGCCTGCCGACCGACCGCTTCTTCTTCGAGGGGTTCCTGCCGCCGAAAACGGCGGGGCGGAGCGCGCGGGCCGACGCGCTGAAAGAGGTGCCGGGCACGCTCGTCCTGTTCGAGACCGGGCCGCGCCTTGCCGCGAGCCTTGCCGATCTCGCGCGCGTGCTGGGTCCACGCCCCGCCGCCGTCGCCCGCGAACTGACCAAGAAGTTCGAGGAAGTGCGGCGCGGCAGGCTGGACGAACTCGCCGCGCATTACGCCGATGCGGCGCACACGCTCAAAGGCGAGATCGTTCTTCTGATCGGCCCGCCGGGCGAACCGGAAGCGGCGAGCGCGGACGATATCGACGCGGCGCTCGTGGACGCGATGAAAGTCTCGTCGCTGAAGGATGCGGTGGCCGAAGTCGCCAAGGCGAGCGGTGCCCCCCGACGTGATGTCTATGCGCGGGCGCTGGCGCTCGCAAAGGACGGCGCGACGTGAATACGCTGGCGCGGCGCCATGCTTACGGTCTGGGCCATCGCGCCGAGGCGCTCGCGGCGCTTATGCTGCGCTGCAAGGGCTATCGCATTCTCGCGCGCCGCTTCGCCTCGCCCGTCGGCGAGATCGATCTTGTCGTGAAGCGCGGAAAGCTCGTCGCCTTTGTCGAGGTCAAGGCCCGCGCAAGTCTCGATGCCGCCGCCGAAAGTGTGCGCCATGCGCAGCGTGCGCGGATCGTGCGCGCCGCTGAGGCTTTCCTTGCCCGCCACCCGGACCTCATGAACCATGACATGCGCTTCGATGCCGTCCTGATTGCGCCCGGCCGCCTGCCGCGCCATCTGATGGCGGCTTTCGACGCCAGCCCTCCCTGATCAGGAAACACCATGCCGCTTCATGTTGCCGTACAGATGGACCCGATCGACCGCATCAATGTCGCGGGCGATTCGACATTCGCGCTGCTGCTGGAGGCGCAGAAACGCGGGCACTGGCTTTCCTATTACACGCCGGACCGTCTCGCGCTGGTCGACGGGCAAGGCGTGACGCGCGCGCAGACCTTGTCCGTGCGCGACGAGATCGGCAACCATTTCACGCTCGGAGAGGAAGAGCGCACGGAACTGACGGCGTTCGACGTTATCCTGCTGCGGCAGGACCCGCCCTTCGACCTCAATTACATCACGACCACGCACATACTGGAGCGCGCACATCCGAAAGTGCTGGTCGTCAACGACCCGGCAGCGGTGCGCAACGCGCCGGAGAAAATCCTCGTCACCGAATTTCCCGATCTCATGCCGCCTACTTTGATCACGCGCGACCGCGAGGAGATCCAGCTTTTCCGTAAGCAGCACGGCGATGTCGTGATGAAGCCGCTGTACGGGCATGGCGGCGCCGCCGTGTTCCGCGTGCAGCCGCAGGACCAGAATTTCGGCTCGCTCTACGACATCTTCGCCTCGACCTGGCGCGAGCCCTGGGTGATCCAGAAATTCCTGCCAGAGGTCTCGAAAGGCGACAAGCGCATCATCCTCGTGGACGGCGTCTATGCCGGCGCGGTCAACCGCGTGCCGGCGGCCGACGATCTGCGCTCCAATATGGTGCGCGGCGGCCGCGCGGAAGAAGCGGAACTGACGCAGCGCGAGCGCGAAATCTGCGAGCGCATCGGCCCCACGCTGAAAAGGCTCGGGCTTCTGTTCGTCGGCATCGACGTGATCGGCGACTATCTCACCGAGATCAACGTGACCTCGCCGACCGGCCTCCGCGCCATCAAAAATACCGGCGGACCGGATATCGCGGCCCTGATCTGGGACGCAATCGAGGAGAAGCGGGGATAAACCGCAGCGGGTGCATTTGTTCCTGAAATGTTCTTGACGTGCTGCTGGAAGGTGAGTCACGATCCCGCATCATCCTTTGGGGGTGGCGATGGTCGCTTTCGTGTCCACGGTCGCGTTTGAAGGCATCGAGGCCAAGCCGGTCGATGTCCAGGTCCAGATCGCGCCCGGGCTTCCGGCCTTCGTCGTTGTCGGCCTGCCTGACAAGGCGGTGAACGAGGCGCGCGAGCGCGTGCGGGCCGCTCTCGTGGCGTCCGGGCTCGCATTGCCGCCGAAGCGCGTCATCATCAATCTCGCCCCGGCCGATCTGCCGAAAGAGGGCTCGCATTACGATCTGCCGATCGCGCTTGCGGTCATGGCGGCCATCGGCGCCATCGCCCATGATGCATTGGCGGGCTTTACCGTGCTCGGCGAACTCGCGCTCGACGGCACGATAACGCCGGTCGCCGGCGTTCTGCCCGCGGCGATTGCCGCCAACGCACGCGGCCACGGCCTGATCTGCCCGGAGGCCGACGGGCCGGAAGCGGCCTGGGCCGGTGCGGATCTCGACATTCTCGCCGCCGGATCGCTGATCCAGCTCGTCAATCATCTGCGGGGCACGCAGGTGTTGCGGCGGCCGGAGCCGGGCCTGCGCGCGGGCGCAGCCGACATGCCCGATCTTGCCGATGTGAAAGGGCAGGAGACCGCCAAGCGCGCTCTGGAGATCGCAGCGGCGGGTGCGCACAATCTCCTGTTCATCGGTCCGCCGGGCGCCGGCAAGTCCATGCTCGCCTCGCGCCTGCCGTCCATCCTGCCGCCGATGACGGCGCCGGAACTGCTCGAGCTTGCGATGATCCGCTCCGTCGCCGGCGATCTTGCCGGCGGCGTATTGACGGACCGGCGACCGTTCCGCGCGCCGCATCATTCGGCCTCGATGGCGGCTCTGGTCGGCGGCGGCATCAAGCCGAGGCCGGGCGAGATCGCGCTGGCGCATAATGGCGTGCTGTTTCTCGACGAATTTCCGGAATTCCAGCCCAATGTGCTGGATGCGCTGCGCCAGCCAATGGAAACGGGCAATGTGGTCGTCGCCCGCGCCAATCACCGCATCACCTATCCGGCGCGCTTCCAACTCGTCGCGGCGATGAATCCGTGCAAATGCGGCCGCGCCGGCGAGCCCGGTTTTTCCTGCCGGCGCGGGCCGCGCTGCGCCGAGGATTATCAGGCGCGCCTGTCCGGTCCGCTGCTCGACCGCATCGATCTTCATCTCGAAGTGCCGGCGGTGTCGGCTTCCGACCTTCTTCTGCCCGCGCCGTCCGAGGGCAGCCGGGAGATCGCCGCGCGCGTTGCCGCTGCCCGCACCTTCGCCAAGGAGCGGGCCGAGGCGAGAGGCCTCTCCGCCCGCGCCAATGCCGAACTCTCATCCGCCGCCATCGAGGACATCGCCGCGCCGGACGCCGCCGGGCAGCGGCTTTTGCACGATGCGGCGGATGCGATGCGCCTGTCGGCGCGCGGCTATCACCGCGTGCTGAAGGTCGCGCGCACGATTGCCGATCTCGACGGCGAGGAGCGGGTGGGGCGGGTGCATCTTGCCGAAGCCTTGTCCTACCGGACCTTGGTCGACCGCGTGCCGCTCGCGGCCTGAGGCGAACGTGCTGTCACACGCCTGTCGGATGAATCTGGTGGAAGCGTATGCATGGACGCTTCGCCTCACACCCCCCTTGCCGGCCTTTCCTCCATCGCCGTTCCGGCCGGCCTCGCAGTACCGCTTGCGGCCAATGCGAACCTGCCCGATCCGCTCGGCAAGATCGGCAATCTCGAACTCAAACTGGCGAACAAGGCCAAGGACATCCGCCGCGCCCAGAAGCTGCGCTACAAGGTGTTCTTCGAGGAAATGTCGGCCCAGCCGGATATCGCCGCGCGACTGATGCGCCGCGATGCGGATATTTTCGACAGCGTGTGCGACCATCTTCTGGTCCGCGATTTTGCGCCGCGCACCGGATTGATTGCCAAGAAGCGCACGGTCGGCACTTATCGGCTGTTGCGTCAGGAGGTGGCGGAGAAGAATTTCGGCTTCTACACCCAGAGCGAATTCGACATCGCGCCCCTGATCGCGCGGCACGGCCATCTGAATTTCCTCGAACTCGGGCGCTCCTGCGTGCTTGCGCCCTGGCGCGACCGCCGCACGGTCGAGCTTCTGTGGCACGGCATCTGGGCCTATGTGCTCGCGCACCGGATCGATGTGATGATCGGCTGTGCCAGCCTCGAAGGCACGAACACGGCCGAACTCGCTCTGCCGCTGTCCTATCTGCATCATTTCCACCGCGCGCCGTCCGACTGGCTGGCCGAGGCGGTGCCCGGCCGCGGCGCCGAGATTCCGCTTCTGCCGAAGGAGGCGATCAACCCGAAAGAGGCGCTGCGGGCGCTGCCGCCGCTCATCAAGGGCTATCTGCGGCTCGGCGCAGTGATCGGCGGCGGGGCGGTGGTCGACCGCCAGTTCGGCACGACCGATGTGCTCATCGTCCTGCCGCGCAGCTTCATCAATCCGCGCTACATCACCTATTACGGCGAGGGCGCAACCCGGCACGCCGCCTGAGAGGCACGCAGGCGGCGCCGCAATCCATCCACAGCATCCACAAGCGGCGCGAGCCCCGCTTTCGCCGCACGCCATTGCCCGCTAGCACTGTGGCATGAATGCGCGGGCGGATATTCCATCGGGAGACGGCGGCGGCGAGAGCCGCGTCACGCCGATGATGGAGCAATATATCGAGATCAAGACCGCCAATCCGGACAGCCTGCTGTTCTACCGGATGGGCGATTTCTACGAACTGTTCTTCGACGACGCCGAACAGGCGAGCCGGGCGCTCGGCATCACCCTGACCAAACGCGGCAAGCATCAGGGCCAGGACATTCCGATGTGCGGCGTGCCGGTCGAGCGCGCCGACGATTATCTGCAGCGCCTCATCGCGTTCGGGTTCCGTGTTGCGGTGTGCGAGCAGATCGAGGACCCGGCGGAGGCCAGGAAGCGCGGCGCGAAATCGGTCGTCAAACGCGATGTCGTGCGCCTCGTCACGCCGGGCACCCTGACCGAGGAGGCGCTGCTCGACCCCAAACGCGCCAACCGCCTGCTGGCGCTGTCGCGTGTCATTACGGGCGAGGATGCGGTCCTGTTCGGCCTCGCCGCGCTCGATATTTCGACCGGGGCGTTCAGCGTTTCGGAAACCGCGCGCCCGGGCCTTGCCGCCGCCATCGCCCGGCTTGATCCGGCCGAGATCGCGGTGCCGGAAGCGCTGCTCGGCGAGCCCGATCTTTCGGAATTGCTGAAGGAGACCGGCCGCCCGCTGGCGCCGCTTGCGCGCGACATGACAGATGGAGCGAGCGCGGAACGCCGCCTCGCGGAGGCCTTCGGCGTCTCGACACTTGCGGGCTTCGGCGCCCTGAGCCGGGCGGAAATCTGCGCGGCCGCCGCCGGCGTCTCCTATGTCGTGCGTACGCAGCGCGGCGGCCGTCCCCCGCTGTCGGCGCCGCGCCGCGCCGGGGCGGGCGCGTTTCTCGATGTCGATGCCGCAACGCGCGCCAATCTCGAACTGACGCGCACGCTTTCGGGTGAGCGGACAGGATCGCTTCTCCACGCCGTGGACCGCACGGTGACGGCGGGCGGCGGGCGGCTTCTGGCGGAGCGGCTCGCCAGCCCGCTGACCGATCCGGATGCGATCTCCGCGCGGCTCAATGCGGTCGAGGCATTTCATGCCGACCCCGCTCTGCGCGAGGATTTGCGCGCTGCGTTGCGCGCCGCGCCCGATCTTGCTCGCGCGGCGCAACGCCTGATGTTCGGGCGCGGCGGTCCGCGCGATCTTGCCGGCGTGCGCGATGCGCTGATCGCGGCGCGCGCCATCGCCGCGCGTCTGTCCGGACGCGATCTGCCGGCCGATATCGCAAAGGCGGCCGAGGCTCTTGCCGCGCCCGATCCCGCGCTTCAGTCCGCATTGACTGCGGCCCTTGCCGACGAATTGCCGCTGCGCGCCTCGGACGGCGGTTTCGTGCGCGCCGGTTATTCGGAGGCGCTCGACGAGCAGCGCCAGCTTCGCGACGAGAGCCGCCGCGTCATCGCCCAGCTTCAGGCGCGCTATGCGGACGAGACCGGCAACCGGACCCTGCGCGTCAAGCACACCAATTTCCTCGGCTATTTCGTCGAGGTTCCGGCGGCCGCCGGCGAGGAACTGCGCCAGCCGCCCTGGAACCAGACCTTCGTGCACCGCCAGACCTTGCAGGGCGCGATGCGTTTCTCGACGGTCGAATTGTCCGATCTCGAAAGCCGCATCGCCGCCGCCGCCGATCGCGCGCTGGCGCTCGAATCCTCCGTATTTACGGAGCTCAGCGACATGATCGCGGCGGCCGACGGCGTGCTGAAAGCGGTTGCCGCCGGACTGGCCGAACTCGACGCGGCCTCTGCGCTCGCCGAACTTGCCGCCGAACAGCGTTATGTACGGCCGCAGGTCGACAATTCGCTCGCCTTCGACATCAGCGGCGGACGCCACCCGGTTGTCGAACAGGCGCTCGGCACGGCGCCCTTCATCGCCAATGATTGCGATCTGTCTCCGGGCGAGGGTGACGACGCGGGACGCATTTTCCTCGTCACCGGCCCCAATATGGGCGGCAAATCGACGTTCCTCCGCCAGAACGCGCTGATTGCAATCCTCGCGCAGGCGGGCAGTTTCGTGCCCGCCGCTTCCGCGCGGCTCGGCGTCATCGACCGCCTGTTCTCGCGCGTCGGCGCGGCCGACGATCTGGCGCGTGGGCGCTCCACCTTCATGGTCGAAATGGTCGAGACGGCGGCCATCCTCAATCAGGCCACGGCGCGCTCGCTGGTCATCCTCGACGAGATCGGGCGCGGTACTTCGACCTTCGATGGCCTGTCGATCGCCTGGGCGGCGATCGAGCATCTGCACGAGACCAATTGCTGCCGCGCTCTGTTCGCGACCCATTTTCACGAGTTGACGCAGCTCTCGACGCGGCTGCCACGCCTGCACAATGCGACGCTGAAGGTCGCGGAATACAGGGGCGATGTCGTCTTCCTGCACGAAGTGGTCAGCGGCGTCGCCGACCGGTCCTACGGCATCCAGGTCGCAAAGCTTGCGGGTCTGCCGCCGGTGGTGGTGGCGCGGGCGTCCTCCATTCTGGCCGAACTCGAAAACGCCGAGCGCGCCAAGCCGAAACAGGCCCTGATCGACGATCTGCCGCTGTTTTCGGCCGCTGCCGCGCCGGCGCCCGCACAGCCCGCCGCCTTGCCCGATCCGGCGCTGGACGCGCTCGACGGCATGAATCCCGACGAGATGACGCCTCGCGCCGCCCAGGAGGCGCTTTACCGTCTGAAGGCATTGCGCCGCACGGACTGAGCGCCTTGATGTTTTCGCAATGGCGGCGTCATAGATTGGTGCGATGAACGTCGCCCTTCGCACGCCGCCGGCCCGCCCGCCCATCGTGGACCGGGCCGCGCTCGACGCCGCTTTCGATGAGATCGCCCGCGCGCATCATGGCGCGGAGCGCGAGACCGAGGTGAAGGCGCTGCTGAAGACGGCGCTGACCGATGGGCACAAGCTCGCGCGTAGCTGGCTCGAGGAAGACGGGCAGGGCACCGCGTGTGCGCGCGCCATCTCGCACCTGATGGACGAGATCATCTCCGCGCTTCATCTTTATGTAATTACCCATGTGCATCCCGAACGCGGGAGCAAGGCGGCGGATGAGCGCCTGTCGGTGATCGCGGTGGGTGGGTATGGACGCGGCACGCTCGCGCCGGGCTCGGACATCGATCTTCTCTTCCTGTTTCCGAAATCGCAGACCGCATGGATCGGGTCCGTGGTCGAGGCCATGCTGTATGTGCTGTGGGATCTCGGCCTGAAGGTCGGGCATGCGGTGCGCGGGCTCGACGACTGCCTGCAATTGTCGCGCAACGATATTACGATCCGTACATCGGTTCTCGAAGCGCGCGCGGTGTGCGGCGATGCGAAGCTCGTTGAAACTCTCGCCCAGCGTTTCGACAAGGAAGTCGCTCAGGGAACGGCGCTCGAATTCGTCTCGGCCAAGCTCGCCGAGCGCGACGAGCGATACCGGCTGACGGAAAGTTCGCGCTATGTGGTCGAACCCAACGTCAAGGAAGGCAAAGGCGGGCTGCGCGATCTGCACACTTTGTTCTGGATCGCAAAATATGTCTATCGCGTGCGGCGTGTGGACGAACTGGTCGATGCGGGCCTGTTCACCCGTGCCGAACTCGCGCAGTTCCGCAAATCGGAAGATTTCCTGTGGTCCGTACGCTGCCACCTGCATTTCCTGACGGGGCGCGCGGATGACCGGCTGCTCTTCGAGTACCAGCCCGATATCGCGCAAAAGCTCGGTTACAAGCAGCATCCCGGCCAATCCGCCGTCGAGCGGTTCATGAAGCATTATTTTCTCGTGGCCAAGGATGTCGGCGATCTCACCGCCATCGTGTGCGCGCGCCTCGAACAGCGCCATGCCAAGCGGCCGCCGCGTCTCAACCGTCTGTTCGGGCGCTGGCGGCGTGTGCGCTCGCAGCTTCTTTCCGGCACCGATTTCACGATCGAGAACGAACGACTGACCGTGTCCGGACAGGAGGTCTTCCGTCGCGATCCGGTCAATCTGATCCGCTTTTTCTATGTCGCGGACCGTGAAGACGTCGCCATGCATCCGGATGCGCTCTATCACATCCGCCGCTCGCTGAGATTGGTCGACAAGGATCTGCGCGAAAACCCCGAGGCGAACCGTCTCTTTCTCGAAATCCTCACCTCGCGCAATGCGCCGGAAACGATCCTGCGCCGCATGAACGAGACCGGCGTTCTTGGCCGCTTCATTCCGGAATTCGGCAAGATCGTCGGGATGATGCAGTTCAATATGTATCATCATTACACGGTTGACGAACATCTCATCCGCGCGGTGGGCATTCTCTCCGAAATGGATGCCGGCACGCTGAAGGACGAGCATCCGCTCTCGAACGAAATCCTGCCGACGATTTCGAGTCGCCGGGCTCTGTATGTTGCGGTTCTGCTGCACGATGTCGCCAAGGGCCGCCCGGAGGATCATTCCATCGCGGGCGCGCGCGATATGCGCGAACTCGGCCCGCGCCTCGGCCTGTCGTCGGATGAGACCGATACCGCGGCCTGGCTGATCGAGCATCATCTTCTGATGTCGGATATCGCGCAAAGGCGCGACATATCCGATCCACGCACGGTTCAGGATTTTGCCGCCAAGGTGCAGAGCATCGAGCGGCTGAAGCTTCTCATCGTACTGACGGTCGCCGACATCAAGGCCGTCGGTCCGGGCGTGTGGAACGGCTGGAAGGGCCAGCTTCTGCGCCAGCTTTACTGGGAAACCGAGATCATCCTCACCGGCGGGCATTCGGCCGTGAACCGTAAGGAGCGGGTCGAGGTCGCGAAGGAGGAAACGCGCTCGGCCCTTGCGGACTGGAGCAATGCCCAGATCGATTCCTATGTCGCGCGTCATTACGACCCGTACTGGCTGAAGGTCGAGCCCGAGCGGCGCGAGCAGCATGCGCGCTTCATCCGCCGCGCGGAGGTGGCTGGCAAGCGCGCTGCGACCATGTTCACGACGCACGCCTTTCACGGCGTCACCGAGATCACGGTTCTGGCGCAGGACCATCCGCGCCTTCTGGCCGTCATCGCCGGCGCCTGCGCGGCAACCGGCGCCAACATCACCGATGCCTATATACATACGACCACGGACGGGATGGCGCTCGACACGATTCTCATCAGCCGCACCTATGCGCTGGATGAGGACGAAAACCGCATCGCCGAACGCATTACGAACAATGTCGAGCGCGCGCTGAAAGGCGAATTGTGGCTGACGGATGCGCTCGAGAAGCGCGCCGAGCGCCGTCGCCGCCAGACGCGCGCCTTCCACGTCACGCCGCGCGTCATCATCACAAATGAATGGTCGGACCGTTACACGGTGATCGAGATTTCAGGCCTCGACCGGCCGGGGCTTCTCTACGATCTCACCTCGACCGTCTCCCAGCTCAGGCTCAATATCGCCTCCGCGCATATCGCGACCTTCGGCGAAAAGGCGGTCGATGTGTTCTATGTGACCGATCTGACCGGCCACAAGATCACGTCTCGGGCGCGGCAGGACATGATGCGCGCCGCGCTTCTCGATGTCTTCGAGGCGGACGGCTAGAGCGCGCGCTGCAAAAGGACCATGTCGAGCGTGCGGCCGAATTTCTCGCCGACGCCCGGCATCCGGCCGGTCTCCATGAAGCCGAATGCGCGATGCAGCGCGAGCGAGGCGGCGTTTCCCGAATCCACGGCGGCGACGAGAATGCGTTTGCCGCGGGCGCGCGCCTCGGCGATGAGCGCTTCCAGAAGCGCACGGCCGACCCCGCGCCGCTGTGCGGCGGGCGCGACATAGAGCGAATGCTCCACCGTGCCGCGAAAGCCCTGATAGGGGCGGAAATCGCCGAAGCTTCCATAGCCGAGCACTGTCCCGTCCTCGACGGCCACCAGAACGGGGTAGTTCTGGCTTTGCCGCAGCAACAGCCAGGCGCGGCGGTCCTGCACCGTTCCGGGATCGTCGATCCAGATCGCGGTCGAGTTGCGCACCGCGTCCTCGAAAATGGCGTAGATGCCGGGAAGGTCGCCGTCGCCGGCGGGGCGGATGTCGAACATTGGGGATTATATAACCCGGACCTTCCGGCCGCGCGACCGCAGTTGCCGGTTCATTGGGCGAATGCTATCTCGCGCGCATGGCCGAGGCCCCTATCTCAAATATCCGCAACTTCTCGATCGTCGCCCATATCGACCATGGGAAATCGACGCTTGCCGACCGGCTGATCCAGATCACCGGCGGCCTCTCCGATCGCGAGATGACCGAACAGGTCCTCGACAATATGGAAATCGAGAAGGAACGCGGCATCACCATCAAGGCGCAGACCGTGCGCCTCTCCTATCCGGCCAAGGATGGGCAGACCTACATCCTCAACCTGATGGACACGCCCGGCCACGTCGATTTCGCCTATGAGGTCTCGCGCTCGCTCGCGGCCTGCGAGGGCTCGCTGCTGGTCGTCGATGCCTCGCAGGGCGTCGAGGCGCAGACGCTCGCAAACGTCTATCACGCGCTCGACGCCAATCACGAGATCGTGCCGGTCCTGAACAAGATCGACCTGCCGGCCGCCGAGCCTGACCGGATCAAGGAACAGATCGAGGAGGTCATCGGCCTCGACGCATCCGACGCGGTGATGATTTCGGCCAAGACGGGCATCGGCATCCCCGACGTGCTGGAAGCCATCGTCACGCGCCTGCCGCCGCCAAAGGGCGACTGCGATGCGCCGCTGAAAGCGCTTCTCGTCGACAGCTGGTACGATGCCTATCTCGGCGTCGTCGTTCTCGTACGCATTTTCGACGGCACGCTGAAAAAGGGCCAGCGCATCCAGATGCTCGGCACGGGCGCGCATTACGAGGTCGACCGCATCGGCACGTTCACGCCGAAAATGGTCGCGGCCGACATGCTCGGCCCCGGCGAGGTCGGGTTCCTGACCGCCGCCATCAAGGAAGTGGCGGATACGCGTGTCGGCGACACGATCACCGACGACAAGAAGCCGACAAATGCGCCGCTGCCGGGCTTCAAGCCGGCGCAGCCAGTCGTGTTCTGCGGTCTGTTCCCGGTCGATGCCGCCGATTTCGACGATCTTCGGGCCGCGATGGGCAAATTGCGGCTCAACGACGCCAGTTTCTCCTACGAAATGGAATCCTCCGCCGCGCTCGGCTTCGGCTTCCGCTGCGGCTTTCTCGGCCTGCTGCATCTCGAAATCATTCAGGAGCGGCTGGAGCGTGAGTTCAATCTCGAACTCATCGCGACCGCGCCGTCGGTCGTCTACAAGATCAAGCTGCGCGACGGTACGTATCTCGATCTGCACAATCCCGCCGATCTTCCCGATGTCATGCAGATCGAGGAAATCGAGGAGCCGTGGATTCGCGCGACGATCCTGACCCCCGACGATTACCTCGGCGGCATCCTGAAACTCTGTCAGGACAGGCGCGGCACGCAGATCGATCTCAATTATGTCGGCAAGCGCGCAATGGTCGTCTACGACCTGCCGCTGAACGAGGTCGTGTTCGATTTCTACGACCGCCTGAAATCGATCTCCAAGGGCTATGCGAGCTTCGATTACGCGATTACTGATCTGCGGCCGGGCGATCTCGTGAAGATGCAGATTCTCGTCAACGAGGAGCCGGTCGATGCTTTGTCCATGCTGGTGCACCGCAGCCGCGCGGAAAATCGCGGCCGTGCCATGTGCGAGAAGCTGAAGGAACTGATCCCGAACCATATGTTCAAGATCCCGATCCAGGCGGCGATCGGCGGCAAGGTCATCGCGCGCGAAACCATTTCGGCGCTGCGTAAGGACGTGACCGCGAAATGCTATGGCGGCGACGTTTCGAGAAAGCGCAAACTGCTCGACAAGCAGAAAGAGGGCAAGAAGCGCATGCGCCAGTTCGGCAAGGTGGAGATTCCGCAGGAAGCCTTCATCGCCGCATTGAAGATGGACGATTAGCAGAGCGCATTCTCCGCACCCGCGCCTCGTCAGGCGAGCCGCGGGTGTCCGGAATGAGACGCCTCAATCGACAGGGACGATCTTCTCTTCGTCGCCGTCCCAGGCCTGCACCATAACTTCGCGCATGATGCGCCCGTCCGCGTCGAGATCGAGCATCGCGCTGCAGAATACCTTCGCGCCGTTCGGGTATTCACATTCTTCCGTGAAGGCGAGATGGCCGTCTGAGGCCACCATATCCTTCAGGCTGTGCGATATGCCGCGTCCGCACACCTCCTCATAGAACTCGGCAATCTCGTCCAGTCCCGTCAGTTCGAGCGGATGGCTTGGCGGGTGGATGTTGTCGATGATTTTCAACGTCGCCCTGTCGGCGAACAGCGACGCCATGCGGGCGGCATCGTTGCCTTCGAGGGCGCTTTTCAGCGTTGCGATATCGAGATTTCGCATGACCTGATCCTCCTGTCCTTCACCTAGCGCGCGGGGGCCGCGGGAGGAGGGCTTGCGTCGGGACGGGTAAGCGGCGGAAACTTCCCGCGTGGAGGACGATGTGTCGAAGAAATCCAGCAAGGCCAAACTCAAAGCAATATCCGGCGACGACCAATTTCCCGGCGCCGACGTCACTATCGGCGGATTGAAGATCGACCTCGACGCCAAAGAGCTGCCGAATGAGGTCGAGGACGCCGCGCTGTCCTCCGGCGGCTATCCCTACGACAAGAAGCTGAAGCGCAAGGCCTATGATCCGGAACTGCGCGCCCTGCAGATCGAGCTTCTGAAACTTCAGGCCTGGGCCCACAAGACCGGTGCGCGGATCGCCATTCTGTTCGAGGGGCGCGATTCGGCTGGCAAGGGCGGCACGATCAAGCGCTTCACCGAACATCTCAATCCCCGCTCGGCGCGGGTCGTCGCGCTGCCGAAGCCCTCCGATGTCGAGCGCGGGCAATTCTATTTCCAGCGCTATGTCGCCGAACTGCCGTCCGCCGGCGAAATCGCGTTCTTCGACCGCTCCTGGTACAATCGCGCCGTCGTCGAGCCGGTGATGGGCTTCTGCACGCCCGAACAGACCGCGCAGTTTTTGAAAGATGCGCCGGTCTTCGAGAAGATGCTTGTCGATAATGGCGTGCATCTCATCAAGTTCTGGCTCACGGTCGGGCGCGAAATGCAGGTCAAGCGCCTGTTTGACCGGCGCCACGACCCCCTCAAGCACTGGAAGCTCTCGGCCATCGATTATCAGGGCCTGCCGCTCTGGGATGCCTATACCGAAGCGGCGCGCACCATGCTCGAGGCGACGCATACCGAAGACGCGCCCTGGACCGTGGTCCGCGCCAACGGCAAGAGGCGGCTGCGCCTCGAGGCCATCCGCTTCGTTCTGTCGAAAATTGCCTATGAAGGCCGCGATGCGGCCATTCTGGGCGTGCCCGACCATAAAATTGTCGCGGATGCGGCGTCTTTTTTAACCAAGGGGGGTCAGATCTAGGCTCCTGCGCGCCGCGTTCCGTTCCGCCTGCCGAGAGCCCGTTCCATGCCCCGTCTGCGTATCGCTCTTCTCGCCCTTGCTTTGCCGCTTGCCGGCTGCGTGTCGTCGGGAGGCGAGGGTCTCTTCACCGGCAGCGTGACCCGCGCCGACAATTCGATCTACGGCGCGCGGCCCAATGAGCGGCACCCGCTTCCGGCGACCAATGTGTCCGGCGTGCCGAAGAAATATCTGCGCCAGACTGTGAACTTCCGGGGCGATCAGCCGCCCGGCACGATCGTCGTCGATACCAATAACCGCTTCCTCTATCTCGTCCAGCCGGGCGGTCGCGCTCTGCGCTACGGCATCGGTGTCGGCAAGGCCGGGCTGGAATTCAGCGGCGGGGCGGTGATCGGGCGCAAGGCCGAATGGCCGAGCTGGACGCCGACCTCCGACATGATCGCCCGCGAGCCCGAGCGCAATCTGCCGTGGAAAAACGGCATGGCGGGCGGCCCCGGCAATCCGCTCGGCCCGCGCGCTCTCTATCTCTACAAGGACGGCCGCGACACGCTGTTCCGCATCCACGGCACGACCGAGCCGCACACGATCGGCAAGGCCGTTTCGTCCGGCTGCATCCGCATGTTCAATCAGGACGTGATCGACCTCTACAACCGCGTTCCGGCGGGCGCCCAGGTCGTCGTGCTGCACAATGCGCATCCGCTCGACCAGTTCGGCGATGCGATGGCCGGGTTCGCCGATCAGGTCGGGCGCGGCATTACCAATATTGCCGAGAGCGTGCAGCGCTGATCGCTTTGCGGTGCGGCCTCTGTTCGCGCCGCCCTATTGCTCTACGCCCCGCCGCTCTACGCGCTTCCGCCGGATTGTGGTATTTGCCGCCTGCACCACCTATCTCAGGAGCAAGGCGCGCATGCGGTTCATCATCCGGCTGATCGGCGTCATTCTGTTCGCGGCCGCGTTCGTCGTTCTGGTCATCGACGGCACGCGGTCCGTCGGCGGCAATGCGCTGTATCTGTCGAGCCTGTCGGAAGCAGTCGGCATTGTGTGGCCGGACGGCGTGCAGACCGTCGAGATCTGGCTCACATCTTTGTCGGGGGCGTTGTGGAATCCGGTGGGCGCCTGGCTATTCGCGCAGCCCGCAACGGTCGTGCTCGGCATTGCCGGGCTTGTCCTGATGCTGATCGGGCGCGCGCCGCCGCCTATGGTCCGGCCGTTGCCGCGCCGTTACTGAGAAAGGAACCCGCCCGTGATCTTCTCGCTGTTCAGACCCGAAATTCCGATGCCGACTCGTGAGAACGCTTTGCCCGGACGCCCGTCCGCGATCCCGACAGCGGCGGAACATTTCATCAGCGGCCATTCGCTGAAGGGGCCTTATCCCGAGGGGTTGGAGAGCGCGGTGTTCGGTGCCGGCTGCTTCTGGGGCGTCGAGCGCAAATTCTGGCAATTGCCCGGCGTGTATGTGACGGCGGCCGGCTATGCCGGCGGCTTCACCCCGAACCCGACCTATGAAGAGGCGTGTTCCGGCCATACCGGCCACACCGAAGCGGTGCTCGTCGTCTACGATCCGTCCGTCATTACATATGATCGACTGCTGAAAGCGTTCTGGGAAATGCATGACCCGACGCAGGGCAACCGGCAGGGTAACGATGCCGGCACACAATACCGCTCCGCGATCTATGCGACGAGCGATGCGCAGCTTCGGGAGGCGCTCGCCTCGCGCGATCTTTACGCCGAGGCGCTGAAGGCCGAGGGCTATGGCCCGATCACCACCGAGATCGCGCCGGCGGGCGAGTTCTACTTCGCCGAGGATTACCACCAGCAATATCTGGCGAAGAATCCGAACGGCTATTGCGGCGTGGGCGGCACCGGCGTGTCCTGCCCGGTCGGCGCGGGCGTCAGCGCCTGAGCCGTTCCGGTATCGGGCGCCAGCAGTACGGACCGGCATTCGTCCGGCAGCGCCGCCATCGTCATCGGCGGTTTGGGCCTGGGCGGCACTTTCGGAGGCGGCGGCACATCCGGCGCCTTCACCTGTTTCAGCCACCAGTCGAGTGGCGCGCCGCAGCCGTCATCGGCGGGCACCGGGTCCTGCGGGCGGCAGTTCGGGCTGTCCTTCGGGCAGGCCATGCGTATGTGCATGTGATAATGGTGGCCCCAGTACGGACGCACCCTGGCAAGCCATGAACGGTCGCCCTTCGCTTCGCGGCACAGCGCCTTCTTGATGACGGGGTTGACGAGCACGCGCTCGACGCCCGGCATGGTCGCGGCCGCGCGAATGACCTTTATGTGCTCCGGCGTCCATTCCTTGCCGACATCGGTGAATTTCGCATTGGCGACGCTCTTGGCCGAAATCTCCTCGCGCTCGCGCGCCGAATAGCGGCGGCCGGGCATCGGATTGAGCCAGATATCGGCATCGAGCCCGATCTGGTGCGAGGCATGACCGGTCAGCATCGGCCCGCCGCGCGGCTGCGAAATATCGCCGACGAGTAAGCCGGGCCATTTGGTCTCGGCTTTCACTCGAGTGGCGAGTTTTTCCAAAGTGGAGATCAGGGTCGGGTGGCCCCAGGTCCGGTTGCGCGACAGGCGCATCGCCTGCCAGGCAGGGCCGTCGATCGACAGGGGCGCGGCCCCCGCAAGGCAGCCCTTGGCGTAAAGGCCGATGGAGCGCGCCGTCAGCGCCGCCGGCAGTTTGCGCGCGCCGAACAATTCCTTGGCGGGTTTGCGGTCGAGATCGGATTTCGCAGGGGATGAGGCAGCCGTAGCCGGCGCCGCCGTCGGGCGCGGTTCGGGCAGCGGCACCTCAGCCCGCGCGGGCGCGGCCGCGAGCAGGGCCAGAGTGGGCAGGGCCAGCGCAAGCCACGGACTTATGCGCCGCTCGCCAGCGGGGCCTCTTGCCGTGACATGCGATTCCAGCTCCATGGTGCGAGCAAAGCGAGACTTGCCGCCCGGCGCAAGAGACTAAAGGCGGAAAACCTCGCTATGGCGGGTGGATACGTTGCCTAGCGGCGCAGGGCCGGTTATATGGCGGCTCCGCCTTTCGGGCGGCGTGGAGAGGTGGCCGAGTGGTTGAAGGCGCACGCCTGGAACGCGTGTATACGGGAAACCGTATCGAGGGTTCGAATCCCTCTCTCTCCGCCACTATCAGATTGCAAACTCCCTACATCCCGATTTGAGCGCCGAAATTCCTTTTGATTTCAAAGGGGGTTAGTGGTTTCGACCGAACCTCAGAGACTGCCTAAATCGCGATTGCCAGTCTCTGAACGGCTTTTGTCTCAAACCATGCGAACCTCGGTCAATTTGGTTCGGTCTAAAAAATCATTATGGTTTCAATGCGTTGTGGTTTTAGTGCTACGCCCAAGTTGTAACGGGTGCTGCCACCAGTCAGCCTAAACAGAGACACCCGAGATGGGCGTTTTCGGGCGGAATACAACGCAGTGCAACGAGCCGATATCGCATCGATAAAATTAGGTCAGCAACGGGGTGGGATGCGGACTGGCAGCTTTCCATTGGGTTTCGCGGGATACCCGCCATTCGGTATTGCAGAACTCGGTCGCAGATCGTCGATTTCTGCGGCTGATATTTGCGACAGAAAATCCCTGGAAATCAGCGCTTCCGGTACTGTCGCGGAACTTAGTAGTTCCGCGACAGTCTTGTCAGTATCCGGTGAACATTTCCGAGCGGATGCTTTCGGGTTTGACGCCGGCCTGTTTGAGCAGGGTTTCCATCGCGGCGACCATGGCCGTGGGACCGGCGAGATAGAAGACCGGCTTGGATATGTCGCCAACATGCCGTTCGATCAGCTCGCGATCGATAAAACCCCGCTCGCCCTGCCGGCCGGCGGCGTCGGTCATCGTGGCGATGAGCCTGAACCGGGGAATGTCACGCGCAAGCTGCTCAAGCTCGGACAAGAAGGCGGCGTCCTCGGCGCTGCGGTTGCTTTAAAAGAGCACGACGTCGCGAGATAACCCGCGTCCGGCCGCGTCGAAGATCATGCTGCGGAACGGCGTGATGCCGATACCACCAGCGAGAAGGACCGCCGGCTCGCTGCCGCCGTCAAACATCAGGTCGCCATATGGCCCCTCGATGCCGACCGGCGATCCGGCCGGCAGCCCGGCCAGACGACGCTTGAAGGCAGAGTCGGTTGTGCGGGTCGCGATCACCAGGTCCGGCTCCTGCGGCGCGCTGGCGACCGAGAAGGTACGGACACGGCCCTTGCTGTCGATGTCCTCTTGGCCGGGCAGTGTCACATTGACGGCCTGACCGGCGGCGTAGCTGAAGCCATCGGGCTTCTTCAGGCGGAAGGCGACCGTGTCGCGCGCCATCTCTTCCTTGCCGACAAGGCTCGTCCTGTAGCTCGCCGCAGGTCGCAGGAAGTTGCCGCGCCGCCATTGGGTGAGCTTCATGCCATCGCGCATGCCCATGCCGAGCAGCGTGATGTTCACGGCCCCGGCGATCAGTTCGACAGCCTGCACAATATAGAAGATCGTATCGAACTCCCCGGCGCGCGCCTTTGACGCAAGAAACAGCGCCGCCGGGATCAGGATGAGTAGGCCGTTGGCGGCGATGAAGGGCATGCGTTTCAGTTTCGCGCCGACCAGCCCTTGCCGCTGCCCGTGCGACAGGAAGAAGCCGGAACCGCCCACGGCGGCGAGCGCCGGGACGAGCAGCAGGAAGCCCCACGGGATCGCCGTTTTGACCGCGACCACGACCGCTTCCGACAGGAACAGTTCAGAAATGGCCGTCGAGAGCCAGAAGGTTGCAATCGTCAGCAGGGCGATCATGCCGGCGAGCGGGTGAATGATCCTTGGCATAGCGTTTCCCGTTTCGTATTGTTTGCATGATGTCAATTCGATATGATGGAGACATATGCTCTTGACATGATGATGTCAATATCTCCATATGGTGACAAATGACCAAAACGAACCGAAGCGAAAAAGGCGATGCGCTGACCGACCTGATCCTGACGATGTTCCGGGCGAACAATCTCACGCTTACCTGGGGCGACAGGCTTGTCGCGCCTTTCGGGCTCACCAGCGCCCGATGGCAGATACTGGGCGCGATCGTGTTTTCGGAACGCTCGCAGCCGGTGGCCTGGATCGCCCGCGATCTGGGAGCCAACCGCCAAAACGTTCAGCGCATCGTCAACGATCTGCACAAGGAGGGGATCGTGGTGTTCGAGCCCAATCCGCACCACAAGCGGGCGCATCTTGTGGTGCTGACCGAGAAAGGCCGCCGCGCCTATGAGGCGGCACTCAGCGTATATTACCCGAAGGTGGGCAAGCTGGCCGAGGGCCTTTCGCTGGAAGAGATCACGACAGCGCACCGCGTTGTGGCGACGCTGCGAGACAGGCTTGGAGGAGAGCTCGATGTTGAAAAGCACACCTGACCGCTATGGCGTGATCCCGATCACGATCCATTGGCTTACCGCCATTCTGATCCTGGCTTTGCTCGGTTCCGGTTTTCAGGCCGGAAACGCTTTGGATTCGTCCGCGAAGGCGGCGTTCCTGCGCTTCCATATTCCGGCGGCGATCACCATTCTGTTGCTCACCGTATTCCGCATTGTCTGGTGGTGGTTCTTCGACCGGAAACCTGCACCAGTGCAGGGAACGCCGCGATGGCAGGATCGCCTGGCGCGCGGCGTTCACATCGCGTTTTACATCGTCATCTTCGGCATGGTCGCCAGCGGCATCGGCATGATCGCATTGAGCGGCGCGGGGCCGATCATTTTCGGCGGGAGTGGTGAACTGCCCGATTTCCTTCGCTATCCACCACGCATACCGCATGGTCTCGGGGCCTTTTTGCTGATTACCTTGCTCCTTGCCCATATCGGTGCGGTGCTCTGGCACCACGTTATCCGCCGCGACGGATTGCTCCGGCGCATGTGGTATGGGGGGTGAGATTGGTGCGTTGCATGAGCCTGAAGTCGCAAAACTCCCGAAACATGCGACAGATATGATCCGAGTCAATGTCGACCCGCAAGGTCCGCTCTAGGAGTCCTCGCCTCCTGCCATGAATGACCGACATGGGGTCGGAAGCTGCCTCACAGCGCAGAAACTCATGCCGTGCCGAACACCTTTTCCATCTGCTCTGCCCACGGCCGTTCGGCCACGGCCATCAGATCATTGAGCGACAAGGCCGGCGGGATACGGTGGATGAGCAGCTTCTCCAGCACGTCCGGCGCGAGATAGGCCAGCCGCACCATTCGGCTGACGTAACGATCGCTGACATTGTCGGCCTTGGCAATATCGGCAATGGTCGAGGCCTCCCCGCGCTCCAGCCTGCGCCGCCAGTTCCAGGCGCGAGCTATAGCGCGCAGCACATGCGCATCCTGCGCCCGGGCATCGACGGACCCGTGGTCGGCCGGCGGCAGGATTTTCGGACGGCCGTTCTTCCTGCGGAATGTGAGCGGGATCACCACGCGGATGGTGTTGTCTGTCATGCCGCATCCTTCTCCAGCAGCGGGGCCATCATCTGTCGCGCCAGCGAGCCAATGCCGTCATGGCGCAGGTCAACGGCGATACCGGCCGCGCTCACGGTGACGCGCGCCACCAAGAGCTGGACGATGCGCGCCTGCTCAGCCGGAAACAGCGATGTCCACAGCGTGTCGAAGTCGTCGAGGGCGGCAATGACCACCTTGTCATCGACGTCTGGCATGTCGGCTTGCAGGGCCGCGAGCGCCCGGCCCCTGATCTCGGGCGTCGCGATCATGCGGCGGAGTTCTCCGATGACGGCATCCTCGACCATGCCGGCGGCAAGACGCTGTGGTCCAGCAGCACCGGTTGCCCGGTTCCGGATCAGATCCATCGAGGTGTAGTAGCGATAGAGCCTGGCTCCCTTCTTCGTCGCCGTTGGCGTCATCGCCGTGCCGGTGTCGGTGAAGATCAGCCCCTTGAGCAGCGCCGGTGTCTGCGCACGCGTATTGGCGGAACGTTTGCGGGGACTCTCTTGCAGGATGGCATGGACCTTGTCCCACAAGGCACGATCGATGATCGCCTCGTGCTCGCCGGGATAGGAAGTTCCCTTGTGCACTGCCTCGCCGATATAGATCCGGTTGTTGATGAGCTTGTAGAGAAAGCCCTTGTCGATCGGCTTGCCGCGCCGCGTGCGCACGCCTTCGGCGGCAAGGGTTCTGGCCAGTTACAGCAAGGCTTGCCGTGGCGCCGAAGCGAAGTCCTTTTGTTAGCGCTATGGGAGATTTCGATAGATCGACGAGCGCGTTTGTCTCGCGTCTTGTGGTATCTGGTCATTCTTACTCGGTGTGCTTGAACCACGTTGGGTCAGAATGGTCAGGGTGCGCTTTTTTGATCATCTTTCTATAGGCTGGTAGTCAAACCGCCAGCCGCTAAACTAGTGTGGATACACTTCGTAGCGAAAATTGTCTGTTAGGCACAGGCTGCAGTGCCATTCTACGGGAACATTGTCGGAAGGCGGCCAAGCGATCGGTGCGCAGTAGGAGTTCCTGCTGCGACTGTCGTTACAGTTGGGGCGATGGGATTGCCGCGCTCGCCGATAGCGAGCGGCAGACGGTATCGCCCGTTCGATGGAGGTGAGCCTTCCATGCAGTCGCTGCAGCCGCGGAATCGCGTCTACGAAACGCTTCGATGATCGCATCATGCTCGCGTATCGCTTCCGCCAGGCGGCCAGGGGATGACAGCGCCTTATATCGTCCACGGCTGACCCGCGAGACGAGTGTTTCGTATGAATTCAGAAGAACGGGGTTTCTGGAGCAGGTGATAATGTGCTTGTGAATACGTGAATTCAAGTCAAAGTAATTTTTAATGTTGTGCTGACCGGCGCACCGTTTCATCTCCTCGGTCATCGCGGTCAGCTGATCAAGCTCATCATCCGTGATGCGAGTTGCGGCGAGTTCGGCGGCGGCACTTTCGATGGCTGCGATGGCCTCGAATAAGTGTCTGGACTGCTCGACACTCATTAATGCGACGCGCGCGCCGCGATGGGGAACGATCTCCACCAGTTCTTCGGAAGCGAGGACCTTCAACGCTTCGCGCAGAGGCGTGCGCGATATGTTGAATCGTGAGCATAGCTTGGCTTCCACCAAGTGCTCGCCGGGCTCCACGACTCCCTGCACGATCATCTCACGGATTTTGCTTTCCACCCCCTCATGAAGCGGGCGGGTGCGAAGTTTCACGCGCGGCCGGCCGGATTTGCCATTGCCCTCTGGATTGGTCGATTCGAGCTGCGCAGGCGACGTCATCGATAAGCTTTCTGTTCGGCCCTTGGGCCAGCGTCGAGCAATGCTAGCGGGACCGATGTTTCTTTCCTACCGGCGTTATTCTTTCCCCGTTCATGCCAGAGGCATTAACAATTTAAATATCCAATAACACTATGATATAACATATTAATTTATAGATTGCATTCAATCCTCTTTCTCGTTAGTGTTCTGCGTCGAGTGAGGCCGGCCGTCGTGAAGGACGGGTGGCCGACAGGGGTGTGGGGGCGATTTGGTCCAGATTGTTGAGCAAACGGCAGTAGCGCTGGCTGGATCGGTTCGTGCGGGCAAGTGGTCGCCCCGCGATATTGCCGAGGACATGATCAGTGAGGTCGAGGGGGCGAATCCGTTACTGAACGCGATCATTCGCTTCGATCCGGAACTGGTCCGCGCTGAGGCGGTGCGGGTTGAGGCCCTGCTGGCATCGGGTGCTCCCGCCCCTCTCGCCGGCGTGCCTTTCACGGTGAAAGACAATATCTGGATTGGCGGGCAGGGCGCTTCCCAGGGATCGCTGCTGTTCGAGACCTTTGTTGCGCCGCAAGACGCTCTGTGCGTACAGAGGATGCGCGGGGCCGGTGCCATGGTGCTCGGTGTTACCAATGCGTCCGAGTTCGCCTGCAAGGGCCTGACAACCAACAAGCTGTTCGGAACGACACGTAACCCCTGGGATCTTGATCGCACGCCGGGCGGCTCGTCGGGGGGAGCGGCGAGCGCGGTCAGCGCTGGTCTGGGCGCAATAGCGCTGGCAACGGATGCCGGAGGCTCGGTCCGCCGGCCGGCGGCTCATGTGGGCGTTGTCGGAATGAAGCCCACACCCGGACGTATTCCTCATCCGGTCGGTTTCGTCGAGCCGGTCTTCGCCCAAAGCGTTATCGGCATCATGGGGCGCTCCGCCACAGATGTTGCGCTGTCGTTCCGGTCGATGACGGGGCACGACCTGCGCGATCCGATGTCGGTTCCGCTGAATGCTGTGGAGCCGCCGTCGCCCAAGGGGGCTCGGATCGCCTATAGCCCTCGCCTGGGACTCGGCTTCCCGGTCGATGCCGATGTGCAGAAATCGGTTGCCGATGCGGTCCGCCTGTTCGAGCAATTGGGCGCACATGTTGAAGAAGCCGATCCAGCCTGGCCCGAGGGAACCGATGAAGCCGCGTTGATGCCGCTTCAACTGGCCGGTCTTGCTGCGCTCTACGGCGATGCTTGGAAGGAAAACCCAGACAGGTTCGATCCGGATATCGCCGCGCAGATCGAGCGCGGTCTTGGCCTGAGTGGTGCCGATATTGCCAACGCGCTGTTCCTGCGGGAGCAACTTACCCGAGTGCTTTGTGATCTTCAGGCGCGGTTCGATTTACTCGTAACGCCGACGACTCCTTGCGTTGCGTGGTCGCTCGACAGGCTCGGGCCAGCGGAGATCGAGGGCCAGAAGGTCTCGCCTAGAGGCCATGCTGTATTTACACCAATATTCAATCACGCCTTCGTTCCGGCCTGTTCCGTGCCGTGCGGCCTTTCTGCCGACGGGCTTCCGATAGGGCTGCAGATCGTGGGTCGGCGATTTGAGGACGATCTTGTTCTCTCTGCAGCCAATGCAATCGAACAGGCACTAGGCGGCAAATTCGTGAAGCCGCGTCGTGTGTAATCACTTACAAAAGTCAGGGAGTGCGCTTTACATGAAACTGATTGACAAGCTGATGGCGGCCGCCGCCGCCGTGGTTATCGGCACCGTCTCTTTCGGAGCCGATGCCGCCAATATAAAGGTCTCAACCAATGTCGCCGACAGCTCGACTTGGGTTGAAGGTGCGAAAAAATTCAAGGAACTCGTCGAAGAGCGCAGCGGCGGCAAGCACAAGGTCGAGATTTATCCGAACGCCACGCTGGCGAGCGGCAATGACCGCGTCGAGATCGAGATGACGCAAGCGGGCGCGATCGACATCGTGCTGAAATCCAGCGTCTGGCTCTCGCAGCTCGACAACAAGTTCATGGCGATTTCGCTGCCGTGGATGTTCCCGGATTCCGAGAGTGCGATGCGTGTCGTTGACGGCGAGCCCGGAAAGGAACTTGCCGATATCTTGAAGAAGAAGAACCTGCATGCCCTTGCCTGGGGTTCGGGCGGCTTCTTCCAGCTGTACAGCAACAAGGGGCCGATCAAGACTCCGGACGATATCGCCGGCGTGAAGATCCGTACACCGGGTCTGGACCTGTTTCTGAGTTCCTGGAAGGAAGTAGGTGCAGTCCCCGTCGCCCTTAGCTTCGCCGAGGTGTTCTCATCGCTTCAGGCCGGTGCCATCGACGGCGGTATCTCTCCGGTTCCACTCATCTATTCGTCCCGCTTTTTCGAAGTGAGCAAGAATATCTCGCTCGTGAATTTCTCTTTTGAGGCGGTTGGTCTTCTGGCCGGTGACCTGTTCTGGTCGGGGCTGTCGGAAGAGGATCGTACGATGATCCGCCAAGCCGCGGTCGAAGCGATGGCGTATCAGCGGGAAGTCGCAGCTACGCAGGAGGCCGAGCAGAAGAAGGCGATGGCCGACGCCGGCGTCAATATCTACGAGCCGACGGCGGAAGAACGCAACGCCTTCCGTGCCAAGGTCGAGGGCGTTTTGCCAGCGTTTATCGATAAGATCGGAGTCGATTTCGTAAAATCGGTCGAGGCCGCGGCTGCAAAATAAGCCAAGTCTAATTTTCTACCGGCTGCCGCCACCGGCGGCAGCCGCCATCGTGCGTACGACTACGGGCGCCAATATGAAAAAGATTCTATCCTGGTTCGACTCGATTGAGTTTGCGGCAATCGTGATTTGCGGTGTCGGAATCGTAACGCTTGTCTTCTTCGGCGTAGTGTCGCGGTTTTTCTTCCACTATTCGATTGCCTGGTCGGAAGAACTGGCGCGGTACATGTTCCTCTGGGGCGCCCTCTTCGGCGCGTCGGCAGCCTGCCGTAATGCCCAGCATGGTGGCATCCCGCTGATCGTCGACAAGTTTCCGCTCTCCGGGCAACGCCTCATTGAAGCAGCCGTACCCTTCGGCACTTCGTTGTTTCTCGCCGTTATGGCCTGGCAGAGTTATCTGAGCGCGCAGCGCGCGTTCGTCAGCGGTCAGGTTAGCTCCACAACCGAAATACCGGTTTGGGTGGTCAACGGAATCATGGCCAGCGCTTTTGGGCTCGCTGCGATCCGCTGCATCCAAGGCTACTGCGAGCGCGCCTACCGCGTCGATCAGATCGACATCAAAGAGTAAGCCCCGCTAGGCGACTTTGAAGGATTTCCATTATGGATATGCTCTCCTCACCGAGCTTTGTCGGGGTAATGATATTCCTCACCCTGCTCGCGCTGAATTTCCCAATATTCGCGGCGGTCGGTCTGGGAGCGCTGTCGGCGCTCGCAATCTATCAGATCGCGCCATTGAACGTCGCGACGTATGTCTTCTCGGGATCGCTCGACTCGTTCCCCTTGCTGGCTACGCCGCTATTTATCATTGCCGGCGCCTTCCTTACTCGGACCGGTATCGCGACACGCCTCGTTCGGCTCGCCGAACTGATGGTAGGAAATCTGCCGGGAGGCCTGCCCCTGACCGTGTTGGTAACCGGTGCGATTCTCGGCTCCATGTCGGGGTCGAATCTCGCAACCGTTGCGGCTCTGAGCTTCCTGATTGAACCTATGGCACAGCGCGGCTATCCGAGGCCGTTCGCGGTGGCAGTCGTCGCGGCCGGATGCACATTCGGCGTCGTAATTCCGCCGTCCATCAATCTGATCATCTACGGCGTCATTACCGAGACGTCGATCCCGAAGCTGTTTGCGGCGGGCGTCGGTCCCGGCCTGCTCATGCTGACGGTTCTCGGCTCCTATGTCGTTCTCGTCTCCAAGATCAAAGGTTATAGTCGCGCCGAGATCGAAGGGCGTACGCTTGCCGGATTCGTACAGGCATTCCGGGATGCGTTCTGGGGTCTGCTTGCACCGGTTATCGTGCTTGGCGGCATTTACGGTGGAATCTTCACGGCAACCGAGGCTGCCGCGGTGGCTGTCGTCTACATGTTCTTGGTCGACCGCCTGGTCTACAAATCGATCCCCTGGGGCAAACTGCCTGAGGTGATGTTCGAATCCGGCCGCACCATCGGTGTCGTCGTCTGCATCATCGCAACTGCTGCGGTATTCGGCTGGATCATGCAGACGCAAGGTCTTGCCCAGGCCCTGGGATCCGCTGTCATGGCGGTGACCGGTGGTGAGCCGGCGCTTATCCTGCTCGCGTTTAACACCGTATTGGTCGGTGCGGGCATGTTCCTTGAGCCGCTGGCCGCGATCTATCTTCTTGTGCCGCTGTTCATGCCGACCCTGAAGGCAATCGGCTATGATCTCGTGCAATTCGGCGCTGCGATGACGGTGAACCTGTCGATGGCGCATCTGACGCCACCTGTGGGTGTCGGGCTCTTCCTCGCATCGCAGTTGGGTGGCGTGCCTTTTGTACAGGCTCTCCGGGCGGTAATCCCGTTCATCATTTGCGAGTTGATCGTTATTTTGCTCGTGACATTCGTCCCCGTGATCTCGCTCGGTCTGGCGTCGCTCGTGTAGCGACGCCTCACCTCCCCGCAACATTTTCGTCAGACAGATAGGATTGGTGGCGCGTGTGAAGATTCTGCTTTTAAACCCGAACACGAGCTTCGATCTGACGGATATGTTGGCAAAGGCCGCGCTTGCCGCAGCGTCTGCCGCAACCGAAATAGTCCCTGTAACGGCACCAAGGGGAGTGCCTTATATTGCGAGCCGGACCGAGGCGCAGATCGGCGGAGCCGTCGCTCTGGAGATGATTGCGGATCATCACGGTAAGGTCGATGCGGCAATCATCGCTGCGTTCGGTGATCCGGGTCTACAGGCCGCAAAGGAGCTGTTCGATATACCTGTCGTGGGTATGGCCGAGGCGGCCATGCTTCTGACCAGCGTGCTGGGGCGCAAATTCTCCATCGTTACATTCTCGACCAATATGCGCCCGTGGTACCAGGAATGCGTGGAGGCAAACGGCATGACGGATCGCTGCAGCAGCATCCGTGTTGCTACCCAGCCGCTGGGTGAGCTGGCCGATATTCACCGAGACATGGAAGATGCCTTGGTCGATCTTTGTGGCCTTGCCGTCGAAGAGGATGGTGCGGATGCCATCATTCTCGGTGGCGCGCCGCTCGCCGGTTTCGCGTCTATCGTGCGCGATCGGGTACACGTTCCGGTAATCGATCAGGTTGGGGCCGCAGTGAAGCTTGCGGAATCGCTTGTCGCGTTGAATCCGCGAAAGGCCATCGCAGGATCTTTCCGGAGGCCCGATGCCAAGCTGGTAACCGGCGTCTCAGATGCGCTGCGGCGGCGCATCGAACATGACGATTGAAGCGGCCGCAACCGGCCTTGCTGCAAGGCTGGCTGGCTAGCCCAGCTTTGAAGCAACCTGCGGTACGTATGACATAAAGGATGCGGGAACTCCGCACGCATCGTTCGTGCGCGCTTATGCTGCGCGATACATAATGGATAGTAGAATGAGCTCATTCTCAGCGTCTCTCTCGACATTTCTTGACTCGGAGTTCGAGAGACAGAAGGCATTTCTCGCGGAACTGGTGCGTGTGCCATCCGATAATCCTCCGGGCGATTGTCGTCCGCATGCTGAGCGAGCCGCGGAGCTCATTGAGGCGCTAGGCTTCGATGTGGAGCGGCACGTCGTTTCTGAAGAGGTCGTGCGCCTTCATGGTATGAAGTCCGTGACCAATCTGATCGTACGGCTACGATTTGGCGACGGCCCCGTCATCGCTCTCAATGCGCATGGCGATGTTGTCCCTCCCGGAGCGGGTTGGACCACCGATCCTTATGGCGCCGAGGTTTTAGACGGCTGGATGTATGGCCGCGGCGTCGCGGTATCGAAATCTGATTTTGCGACTTATGTATGGGCAATGCTGGCATTGAAGAAGCTGGCGCCGAAGCTTGCCGGGACCATTGAGCTCCACCTGACCTATGATGAGGAGACCGGCGGGGAGGTGGGGCCTGGCTGGCTGCTTGAGCAAGGCCTTACTAAACCCGATTGCGCCATTTCGGCGGGCTTTTCGTATGGTGTCGTTACAGCACATAATGGCTGCCTGCATCTCGAGGTTAAGATCTCGGGCCGTTCGGCCCATGCGGCCATGCCTCATACGGGTGTAGATGCGCTTGAAGCTGCCACCCACATCCTTGGGTCGTTGTATGAGTGGCGTAAGTCGCTCGCTGACCGTCCTTCGGCATTCGATGGTATTGGGGCCCCCCAAATGACAATCGGTCTCATTGAAGGCGGCATCAACACGAATGTCGTTCCCGACCGCGTCACCTTCCGCCTGGACCGTCGCATCACTCCGGATGAGGATCCGGCAGAGGTCGAACACGAGCTGGAAGGCGTGATCAGGAGAGCAGCATCAGCCTATCCTACCGCTGCCGTCGAGGTACGGAGGATACTTCTGGCGATGCCGCTTAAGCCGCTTGAAGGCGCCGACCGGCTCAGCGACACGATATGTATTCACGCATCTCGCATAATGGGCACTGAGGTGAAGCCCAAGGGCGTTCCCCTGTTCACCGATGCACGCCTCTATGCGGAGCACGGAATTCCGGTTGTTCTATACGGTGCTGGACCCCGGTCGATCGAAGAGGCGAACGCCCATCGAGCGGATGAGCGTCTACCATTGACCGATCTGCGCAAGGCAACGGAAGTGATTTCTCTCACGTTGGTGGATCTTCTGACCCCCGAATGAGTACGACTCTTGGTCGTGTGCTGACGGCGATGTGGTGCGAAGTAATTGACCTGAAAACTGAAGGAACCGCTGGGGCCTCGATGAGGTCTTGCGCACAAGTTTTGCGGATCGCGTGACGGTACCACTGAACGCTCAGGTAGGGACGGCAGTGATGCAGGCTGAAACGCTCGTCACACTGAATGGCCGAAAAGCTTTAGCCGGTACGTTTCGTAGGCCTTATGCAAAGAAAACCGGCAATTTATCCGAGGCACTTGCGCGCCGCACAGAGCACCTGGGCGGGTCTAGACACATATGAGCAAGACATCCATGTTCGATACCATCATCAGCGGCGGGCGCATATCGACTGCGGCGGACACGTTCGAGTGCGATATCGGTATTCGGGACGGACGCATAACGGCACTCGGCGAGAAGCTCGGGACCGCGGATGAGGTCATCGACGCATCCGGGAAATGGGTGTTGCCGGGCGGCATCGACAGTCACGTACATATATCGCAGCCGTCGGGCGACGGCATCGTGATGTCGGACGATTTCGAAAGCGCGACGCGGTCGGCGGCGTTCGGAGGCAACACCACGGTTCTGCCGTTCTGCATGCAGGAGAAGGGCCGCTCGCTCCGCGAAGCGGTGAAGGATTACCACGCCAAGGCGGACGGCGAATGCTATGTCGACGTCTCGTTCCATCTCATCATTTCCGATCCGACCGAACAGGTCGTCGGCCAGGAATTGCCCGCTCTCGTGCGCGACGGCTATTCGTCCTTCAAGATCTTCATGACCTATGAGGGGCTGGCCCTCAGCGATTTCGACATCCTGCGGGTCATGGCGGTCGCGCGCGAGACGCGCGCGCTGGTCATGGTTCACGCCGAAAACGACGACGTCATCCGCTATCTGACCGACAGCTTCGAGCAGTCCGGCAGGACGGCACCGAAATATCACGCCACGTCGCGCCCCGTCATTGCCGAGCGCGAGGCCACCTATCGTGCGATCTCTCTGGCGGAGCTGTCGGATGTGCCGCTGATGATCGTGCATGTCTCCAATCGCGAAGCGATGG
>JAEWFF010000025.1 GCA_023388965.1 Pseudomonadota bacterium
ACCGACTTGAACACCGCCTGCAGCCCCTCATCGGGACGGCCGCCCTTCGGCTCGTCAACCATGAGGAACTGATCATAGGATGCCTTCTGAACCTCGATGAGGTTGGGCATCTCCGCAACTTCCGGAATCTTTCCGAAGAACTTGCGTACGCGCCTGCGACCATTGAACGTGTGGGTCTGGGCCATCGTCGCTCCTTGCTGCCTTCTTGGCTTCGTGTTGGCTTAGCGCCAAACTTACCGACCGCCACCGATAAGCGGTCCATCAAAAACGGGTAAAAACCCGTTTCCTGAAGGCCGCCGCCGGCCCACAGGAAAGAGGTTTTTCGTATGCGCCCCGTGAGGGACCGGCAGGCGGGGCAAACGCCCCACCTGCCGAACCGCAAACGGTCTTACTTCAGTTCGACCTTGGCGCCAGCGCCTTCGAGCTGGGCCTTGATCTTCTCGGCCTCGTCCTTGGAGACGCCTTCCTTGACAGGCTTCGGCGCACCCTCGACGAGGTCCTTGGCTTCCTTGAGGCCCAGGCCGGTGATGGCGCGGACTTCCTTGATGACGTTGATCTTCTGGGCGCCGGCGTCGGCGAGAACGACGTCGAACTCGGTCTTCTCTTCCGCAGCCTCGGCAGCAGCGCCACCGGCAGCGCCGCCAGCGGCAGCAACGGCCACCGGAGCAGCGGCGGAGACGCCCCACTTCTCTTCGAGCATCTTCGAGAGCTCAGCCGCCTCGAGGACGGTCAGGCTCGACAGGTCTTCAACGATCTTGGCGAGATCAGCCATTTTTCAGTTTCCTTTAAAGTTCAAACACGTGTTGTGATGGTTGTTGAGGAACGGCCTCACGCCGCCTCGTCCTTCCGGGCATAGGCGCCGAACACGCGGGCAAGATTGCCTGCCGGCGCATTGACGACCGCAGCGATCCTGGTTGCCGGCGTCTGAATCATGCCGACGATCTTGGCCCTGAGCTCGTCCAGCGACGGCATGGTGGCAAGAGCCTTCACACCGTCGGCGTCGAGTGCAGTCGAGCCCATCGCGCCACCGAGAATGACGAGCTTGTCATTCGCCTTGGCGAAATCGGCGGCGACCTTCGGAGCCGCGACCGGATCATCCGCGTAGGCGATCAGGGTCTGTCCTTTGAACAGATCCTTCATGCCTTCGGATTCCGTGCCCTGAAGAGCGATGATGGCGAGGCGGTTCTTCGCGACTTTGACGGTCCCGCCCGCGGCGCGCATTTTCGAGCGAAGCTCGTTCATGTTCGCGACGGTGAGGCCGGCATAGTGCGCCACGACGACAGAACCGGTGTTCGAGAACACCCCGTTCAGGCCCGTGACGAATTCGCGCTTTTCCGCTCTATCCACTGCCTATCTCCAGTTGACAACCGCCGTTTCCGGACGGTCATCGGTTGCCTTTTGCCGCGCGGAGCGCTTCCTTTGCAGGGACCGCCCGAGCGACGCTCGAGGATCCTGTCCCCCTTCGCCACGCCTTCGGATACCCTCGGGCGCGCAGACAAAAGGCCAACACGGTTAGAACTTTCATCGGGACACAAGTCCCTTTGTCCGCTCTTACCCGTCTCATGCAGGCTCATTCGAATTAAGGTCGAGACGAACCCAACCGCCTGCAATCTCGGACAGGATAACCGGAAACGGTTTCCCGCTTCCGGCACCCGAACCCCGCAAGCGGGGTCCGGAATTCTTCAATGCGGCGACGCCAGGGTCACCGCCCAGCCAACTCAGGCGACCGTGACGGTCGCCGGGTCGAGCTTGAGGCCCGGGCCCATCGTCGAGGTGATTGCCACCTTCTTGACGTAGTTGCCCTTGGCGCCGGTCGGCTTGGCCTTGATCACCGCGTCGGCGAACGCCTTCACGTTCTCCTCGAGCGCCTTGGCGTCGAAGGAAACCTTGCCGACGCCGGCATGCACGATGCCAGCCTTCTCGACGCGGAACTCGACGGCGCCGCCCTTGGACGCCTTCACGGCGGCCGCGACGTCGGCGGTGACGGTGCCGACCTTCGGGTTCGGCATCATGCCGCGCGGGCCGAGCACCTTACCGAGACGACCGACGAGCGGCATCATGTCTGGGGTCGCGATGCAGCGGTCAAAATTGATCTCGCCCTTCTGCACGATCTCGACCAGCTCTTCCGCACCGACGATGTCGGCACCGGCGGCCTTCGCCTCGTCGGCCTTGTCGCCACGGGCGAACACGGCGACGCGCACAGTGCGGCCGGTACCGTTCGGCAGGTTGACGACGCCACGAACCATCTGGTCGGCGTGACGCGGATCGACGCCGAGGTTCATCGCGACCTCGATCGTCTCGTCGAACTTGGCGGTGGCGCGATCCTTCAGCATCTTGATGGCCTCGGCCAGCTCGTACTGCTTGTTGGGGTCGATGCCTTCACGCGCCTTGGCAATGCGCTTTGCAATCTTAGCCATCGGTTCAGCCCACCACTTCCAGGCCCATCGAACGGGCGGAGCCTTCCACCATGCGCATGGCGGCGTCCACGTCGTTCGCGTTGAGGTCCTTCATCTTCGCTTCGGCGATCTCGCGCACCTTGTCGCGAGCGATCGTACCGGCCGACACCTTGCCCGGCTCCTTGGAGCCCGACTTCAGGTTGGCCGCCTTCTTGAGGAAGTACGTCACCGGCGGCGTCTTCATCGCGAAGGTGAACGACTTGTCCTGATA
>JAEWFF010000036.1 GCA_023388965.1 Pseudomonadota bacterium
CCCGTCAGTATGCTGGCTACCGTCGACTTCGACGATCAGCCGTCTTTCAGGACACGCGAAATCGACAATGAAACCGGCAACAGGAAACTGCCTGCGAAAGCCGAGCCCCATCAGCCTGTGGGCACGAGGTGCGTTCCAAAGCTTGAGTTCGGCATCGGTCATCACCCGCCGCATCGCCTTGGCGCGAGAACGATTCCTGGGCGGCAAAGGCGTATGAGGCATGGTCAGCCTCCTGCGCCCGGCACGTAGTGGTGCACCGAGCACACCGAGATCAGCGCTCTATGTTGCCCCCCTCTGTCCTGCCGGACATCTCCCCCACGAGGGGGGAGATCGGCAGCTTCGCCATCGTCGCTTGTTCTGCCACGCCACCGATTGGCGAAAGCAGGCCGGTCGGCTGATCTCCTCCTTCGTGGGGGAGATGTCCGGCAGGACAGAGGGGGGCGCTGTCCCGCCAGCCCTTCCGCCCCCAGCGCGGCCAATCTCATCGCTTCACCTCCCATGTCGTGACGCGTTCGCCGGTGGCCGGGTCCTTGCCATCCTTTAACTGGATGCCCTGTTCGAGAAGCTCGTCGCGGATGCGGTCGGCCTCCGCCCAGTTTTTTTCTCGGATGAATGCGAGGCGTTCGGCTATTCGCCCGTCAACCAGCTCTTCATCAACGCCGGCCGCTCTGTCGAAAAGTATGATGTCGTCACTCTCGACAAAAAAAGAATCCAACAAGCCAAGTAACTTCAACCCCTCGCCTAGAGTGCGATATTCGTGGTTCTTTGCGGCTTGGCGCAGTCTAGTGATCGCCTCCCACGTGTTCAGATCATCCGACAACGCCTCGGCGACAAATCGGCTCGCGTCGGTATCAACTGTCGTGTCAAAACGAACACTACGAAGAAGATCATACCATCCGTAGAGCTCATCACTTGATTCGAGCAAACGTCGTTCGGTCCAATCAATCGGCTCTCGATAATGCGTCTGAAGCATTGAAAAGCGTGCCGAAAGGCCATTCCAACGACTGCGAATTTCTTCGTTGCTTTCAGTGTGATCGACTCCAATCAACGCCGGCATAGATGCCCGAAGAACATCACGTATAGTGACGAAGTTGCCTTCCGACTTCGACATCTTGCGGCCTTCGACCTGCAGGAAGCCGTTGTGCATCCAGATGTTCGCCATCCGGTCGGTGCCGAACGCGCAGCAGGACTGGGCGATCTCGTTTTCGTGGTGGGGAAAGACGAGGTCGATGCCGCCGCCATGGATGTCGAAGACGTTCTTCATCGGGTCGTCGCAGAAGAGCCCACCGCCGAACGGCTCCAGCAGTTTGGCCATCGACATGGCCGAGCACTCGATATGCCAGCCTGGGCGGCCGAGACCATCGATGCCTGCCGGCGACGGCCAGCCGGGCTCGCCCGGCTTCGACGGCTTCCACAGGACAAAATCCATCTCGTCGCGCTTGTAGGAGGCGACGTCGACGCGCGCGCCCGCCAGCATCTCGTCGAAGGGCCGCCGCGAGAGCGCGCCATAGCGCGGGCCCTTGCCGGCGTTCATGGTCGACGGCGAGAACAGCACATGGTCTTCCGCGACATAGGCGACGCCCTGCGCCACCAGCCTGTCGATCATGTCCCGCATGCCCTCGATATGCTCGGTGGCGCGCGGTTGGCTGTCGGGTTCGAGACAGCCCAGCGCCTTCACGTCGGCCTGGAACTGCGCGTTGGTCGCCTCGGTGACCTTGCGGATCGCCTCGTTGAGCGGGAGATCGGGGTAGTCGCGCGCCGCCCGCGCGTTGATCTTGTCGTCGACGTCGGTGATGTTGCGGACATAGGTGACGTGGTCCGCGCCGTAGACGTGGCGCAACAGGCGGTAGAGCACGTCGAAGACGATGACCGGGCGCGCATTGCCGATATGGGCGTAGTCGTACACCGTCGGTCCGCACACATACATGCGCACATTCTGCGGATCGATCGGAGCGAAAAGCTCCTTCTCGCGCGTCAGCGTGTTGTAGAGCCGAAGCTGCCCGACGGTTTCAGACATAAACTCTCCCTGGCCGGCTGGCCGGGGCGTTTCTCGTATCTGTCGGAAGGACGAAAACGGCCGGACCAGCGAAGGCGCTAGCCGATAATGCAGATGCCGATAATGGCGAAAGGCGTTTTCATCGCCCGCTTTATCGCGCCCTGCCCCGCCGCCGTCAAGAGAGTGCGGGCGCAGGTGGGCGATGTTCCGGCGTGGCGCGAATGCAACACGCGCCGGACAATAGGATTTTATTAAACATGTCTTCAAAGACAGCGCCCAAACTCATCGAAATGCCCACACCGGGACACCGTTTCGACCCATTCGGTACCCATCTCATGGGCATGTCCAACAGCGCCAGCGGGCGCACAAGGGGAAGACGATGCAACCGACCGCCACACACGCAGCCCTCGAAGCCGAACAGGAGCGCGCGCGGCGCGCGCAATATGCGACGCTTACCGCTCACTACGGCGAGATCGGTTCGGCGGCACTGCTGGCGGCACTGATGTGCGCCCAGCAGAAGCGCGATGCCGAACAGGTTTCAAAGGCTGCGTAACAGGCTGACGCCGATCGCGGCCATGACGAGCCCGATCAGTATGTCGAGCACCCGCCATGCAGCCGGTTTCGCGAAGACAGGCTGCAGCAGCCTGGCCCCGTAGCCGAGGCCAAAGAACCAGACGAATGAGGCAATGCAGGCGCCCACGCCATAGGCAAGCCTTGCGCGGCCCTCGAACTGGGCCGAAAGCGAGCCCAGAAGCAACACCGTATCCAGATAGACATGCGGGTTGAGGAAGGTGAAGGCGAGGCAGGCTGCGATGGCCGCCCGCAGGCTGCCTTCTCCCCTGCCCGCGGCCTGCATGGCCTGCGGGCTCCATGCACGCCGGAAGGCGATCGCCGCGTACGCGAAGAGAAACGCCGCGCCGCCGATCGTCACCACCAGGATGAGCCGTGGCGATGCCGCAATCAATGTGCCAAGACCCGCAACGCCCGCGGCGATGAGCACGGCATCCGACAGCGCGCAGATCAGGCACAGCACGAAGACGTGCTGTCGCAGCAGGCCCTGGCGCAGGATGAAGGCGTTCTGCGCGCCGATCGCAATGATCAGCGAGAGACCGAGGAAAAAACCGGAAACGAAGGCGGGAGCAATCGAAGGCGACATTTCAGTCGTGTGAAACAGCGCGCCCGATTTCGCAATAAGCCAACATGCAGTCGCCGCTGCTACAAAGGTGCGTCCTTCGAGGCTCGCTGCGCTCGCACCTCAGGATGAGGGAGGTGGGTTGATCGAACCCGCCCACAGTGGGCTCGATGCACATTACCGAAACGACCCTCGAGCGCACGAGCTTGCAGGATTGGTACAACGGTCCTCATCCTGAGGTGCGAGCGGAGCGAGCCTCGAAGGACGCACGAAGCGGCAACTTTCAGAACAGCTTTAGCTGATCGTCGTCGGCAGGTTTCGGCTTTGCCTTCTGCGGCGGCGGCTCATTGACGACTTCGGCCCGCTCCTGGATCTCGGGGCCGGTATTGGCGACCTTGTTGACCTTGTCGGAGACCGGGATGGCGTCGAAGAAGCCGGG
>JAEWFF010000049.1 GCA_023388965.1 Pseudomonadota bacterium
TTGATCGCGCGATTGGTCGAGCCGAGTTCCTCGTGCAGCGCCATCGCCATGGCTTTCCGATAATCAGTCGGCTCGTCGATCAGGTGCACAAATGTGCCCATCTTCGGCACAACTGTGCCCATCTTGACCTGCATCTTCCTGTCCTTCTCCGATAAACATCTGGAGAGCCATGAAAACGGGAGAATCTCTTTTGCGCCCGAGACGACCCTTCGGGGCCGCCTGGCAAAACACTTCGCTATTGGACGGTGACGGCAATGCTTCGAAAATCTGCGCTTCGCACGAGCAGCTGGGATCTGCGGCTGCAGCTGCCGAAAGGCGACCGGAGAAAGAACTTGCCCCTTTCTGGCAACGACTTTCCGGACGCGCTGCTGTCTTCTGCGCAGAACAATATTGCCGAGCACCCCGAGCGTCTGCACTGGCGTCATGGGCGGTAAAGAGGAGCGTCGGATGTGAGAGGCGGCCGGGCGGACACCGAGGACGGGAGCGCGGTATCCGAACAGGACGTGCCGGCCGTCGCCTATGTCCGGATGTCGACCGATCACCAGAAATACTCGACCGAGAACCAGCTTGACGTCATCCGCAGCTATGCCGCCGCCCGTGGCCTGCAGATCCTGCGGGTGTTAGAGGACTCGGGGCGTTCCGGACTGCGGCTGGACGGCCGCGAGGCGCTGCAGAACCTGATGGCCGAGGTCCAGTCCGGTCAGGCCGACTTCAAGGCGATCCTCGTCTATGACGTCAGCCGCTGGGGCCGGTTTCAGGATGCCGACGAGGGCGCCTATCACGAGCACGTCTGCTCCCGCGCCGGCATCCGGGTCCATTACTGCGGCGAGCAGTTCGAGAATGACGGCAGCATCGGCTCGAACCTTCTGAAAACCGTCAAGCGGGTCATGGCCGGCGAGTACAGCCGCGAGCTCTCCGTGAAGGTCTTCGCCGGGCAATGCCGCCTCGTCGAGCTGGGCTATCGCCAGGGCGGCGCCGCAGGATACGGACTGCGGCGGGTGCTGATCGACGAGCATGGCAATCCGAAGGGCGAGCTCTCGCGCGGGGAACAGAAGAGCCTGCAGACCGACCGTGTGATTCTGGCGCCCGGCCCCGAGGAGGAGCAACGGGTTGTCCAGCGCATGTACGAGATGTTCGCCAACGAGGGGCGCCCGGAGCGCGAGATCGCGGAGACCCTGAACGCCGAAGGACATCGCACTGATCTCGATCGTCCATGGACGCGCGCGACCGTCCACCAGGTCCTGACGAACGAAAAATACATCGGGAACAATGTTTTCGCCAAGGTGTCCTTCAAGCTGAAGCAGCGCCGAGTGGTGAACCCGCGGGAGATGTGGATCCGAGCTGAGGGCGCCTATCCCGCCATAGTCGATCAGGCTCTGTTCCTGCGCGCCCGAGAGATCGTGGATGCGCGCAGCCGCCATTTCTCCGACGAGGAACTGCTCGACGCTCTGCGCACGATCCTGAAGCAGCAGGGCATGCTGTCGGGGCTGATCATCGACGAGGAGGACGACTTGCCCTCGTCCAGCGCTTACCGCAGCCGCTTCGGCAGCTTGCTGCGGGCGTACCGGCTGATCGGCTACGAGCCGGACCGGGACTACAGCTACATCGAGATCAACCGCGCCCTACGGCAGGCCCATCCGCAGCTGGTGGCCGAGATTATCGCCGGGGTGGCGAGGCATGGCGGAACGGCCATGCAGGACCCCGATACCGACTTGGTTCGCGTCAACGACGAGTTCACGGTGTCCATCGTCCTCGCCCGATGCACGGCGACGGCGGCCGGGTCGCTCCGCTGGTGCATTCGCCTCGACGCCGGCCTCGTGCCAGACATCACCATCGCCGTGCGCATGGACGAGGTGAACGAGGCGCCACGCGACTACTTCGTGCTGCCCAGCATCGACATGACATTCGGGAAGCTGAAATTCGCCGAGCAGAACGGGCTCGCACTGGATGCGTACCGGTTCGACACGCTCGATTTCTTCTACGCGCTCGCCTCGCGGGCCAGGATCGCGGAGGTGGCGTGATGCCCGACGACATGAAGCCGACCAGCCGGAAGCAGGTGACACCGATCCCCACCAACAGGATCCGGATCCTCAATCCCCGAGTCCGCAATCGACGCACCTTCGAGGAGATGGTGGAGAACATCGCCCGCATCGGCCTCAAGCGCCCAATCACCGTGGCACCGCGCGCCGGGACCGACCCGCAGGAATACGACCTCGTCTGCGGACAGGGCCGGCTCGAGGCCTTCATCGAACTCAAGCAGGACCGTATCCCCGCCATCGTGATCGAGGCCAGCGAAAGCGATTGCCTCGTCATGAGCCTTGTCGAGAACTGCGCGCGGCGGCAGCACAATCCGATCGACCTGATGCGCGAGATCGGCGCACTGCGCGAACGCGGCTACACCGATCGTCAGATCGGCGACAAGATCGGGGTCACCGCTGAGTACGTTAACATGATCGCGGGGCTTCTGGAAAAGGGAGAGGAACGCCTCGTCTCGGCCGTGGAAACCGGGCTCCTGCCGCTGAACCTCGCCATCCAGATCGCCAGAACCGATGCCAAGGGCGCACAGCAGGCGCTCACGGACGCCTACACTCAGAAGAAGCTGCGCGGCAGAAAGCTGACCCTCGTGCGCCGACTGATCCAGCAGCGGGAACAGCGCGGGCCGCAACTGCGGAACAACCCCTTTGGCCGCCGCGACGGCGCAAAGCGGGCGCTGACCAGCGAAGGCCTCGTCCGGGCCTATCAGCAGGAAGCCACCCGGCAGAAGCTGTTGATCAAGAAGGCCGAGCTGACGCAGAGCCGGCTGATGTTCGTGCGCGAGGCCTTCCGCAAACTCTGCTCGGACGAGTATTTCATGACGTTGCTGAGGGCCGAGGGTCTGGAGACCATGCCAGGTGACCTTGCCAGGGCTGTCACGGACGCGAGGCTGACATGAAGCGCGATGCGAGCCAGACACCGCGTTCCGTCAATCGCGGTTTCGAGGACGACTGCGTCACCCTTCCCATTGAATCGATCCTCCCGCTGCGCGCGCTCAGCAAGTCCGCGAAATCCAGCCGGAAATACCGGCAGATCGTGGCCTCCATCGTCCAGATCGGGATCGTCGAGCCGCCGATTGTGGTGCGAAATCCCGATCAATCCGCCACCTGGTTGCTGCTCGACGGGCACCTGCGGATCGAGGCGTTGAAGGATGCCGGTACTCAGGAGGTGGAATGCCTCGTCTCCACCGACGACGAAGCGTTCACCTACAACCGGCAGGTAAGCCGTCTTGCGCCGGTCCAGGAGCACAAGATGATCCGCAAGGCGATCGAGCGTGGTGTACCGGAAGAAAAAATCGCGGCCGCGCTCGACCTCAATCTCAGCAGTATCCGGCGCAAGGTCCGCCTGCTGGACGGAATCTGCGAGGAAGCTGTGGCGATCTTGAAGGACAAGCCCTGCACGGCGGCCGTCTTCGGCGCGCTGCGCAAGATGAAGACCATGCGGCAGATTGAGGCGGCGGAATTGCTCGTCAATGCGAACAATTTTTCCGTCGCCTATGTGAGCGCGATCCTCGCGGGAACGCCGCAAGCGCAGTTGGTCGATTTATCAAAGCCGAAGAAGATCAAGGGAATCACGCCAGAGGCGATGGCGCGGATGGAACAGGAGCTGGCCCGTCTGCAGGAGGGCATCGCTTCGATTCAGGACACCTACGGCCAGGACCACCTGCATTTGACCGTGATCAAGGGTTATGTCGGTAAGCTGATCGGGAACGCACGGATCGTGCGCTATCTGGCGCAGAACCATCCGGAGTTTCTCGGCGAGTTCCAGACGATCACCGAGATCACGCCGGTGGAAGCCGCCAGCCCCGACTGACGGGGCGATAGCGGAGGATGGGGACCCGGACCCGATAAGCGCGGGGACCGCGGGAGACGCCGGACTGTGGGCCGGATCGAGCGCGGTGGTGGGGATGGCGGCGAACCCGCTCGGAGCCCACCAGGTCGGCTCGAGTTTTCGCCGACCGCGCGACCACTATCGTGGTAGCGAACCGACTCAGGCGTGCCGAGCGATGGCGCAACTCGGCACGCCTATTCTGCAAGATTCCCCTCCCAACCATCGCCCCCGATTTAAATTGAGCGCTGATTCACGCGCTTCGACAGCTCTTCGGCGCTTTCCACCCGCTCCGAGTATCGATCGGTCAGGTACGCTGAGCGGTCGCGCGTGAGATGGGTGAACTTCACGAGTTCCTCCATCACGTCGACGATGCGGTTGTAGTAGGGTGAAGGGCGCATCCGGCCGGCATCGTCGAACTCGCCCCAGGCCTTCGCCACCGAGGACTGGTTCGGGATCGTCACCATGCGCATCCAGCGACCGAGGATGCGCATCTGGTTGACGGCATTGAAGCTCTGCGAGCCGCCCGAGACCTGCATCACCGCGAGCGTCTTGCCCTGCGTCGGCCGCACGCCGCCGAGCGACAGCGGCAGCCAGTCGATCTGCGCCTTCATGACGCCCGCCATCGCGCCATGGCGCTCGGGCGAGCACCAGACCATGCCCTCCGACCAGGTCGCGAGCTCGCGCAATTCCTTCACCTTCGGGTGGTCGGGGTCTTCCGCGTCCGGCAGCGGCAGACCGGAGGGATCGAAAGTGCGGGTTTCGGCGCCGAACGAGCGGAGAAGGCGCGCCGCCTCCTCCGAGGCGAAGCGCGAGTAGGAGCGCGTCCGGAGCGAGCCATAAAGCATCAGGATGCGCGGCGGGTGCGTGGGCGCGCCCGGCGCGGCGAGCGCGGCCATGTCGATCGGCCTGAGCGAGGCCGGGTCGATGTTCGGCAGGTCCTCGATCGGGACGGGACGATCAGCCATGCCGCGCACCTCCCGGATCTGCCGGAAAGTGGTGTCGTGTGCGGTTGGCGAGGGCGACCAGCGACAGCATCACCGGAACCTCGACGAGAACGCCAACCACCGTGGCGAGTGCAGCCCCGGATTGCAGTCCGAACAGGCTGATCGCGACGGCGACCGCGAGTTCGAAGAAGTTCGACGTGCCGATCAGCGCGCAGGGCGCCGCGACGTTGAACGGCACGCGCCAAGCCCAGGCGGCGGCATAGGCGAGCGCGAAGATGCCGTAGGATTGGATGAGCAGCGGCACGGCGATCAGCGCAATCAGCAGCGGCTGCTCCAGGATGATCTGCCCCTGAAACCCGAATAGAAGCACTACTGTCGCCAGCAGGCCGAGCACCGAGAAGGGCTTGACCGCCGCCGTGAGGCGCGCGACCGCCGCCTCGGCGTCCGCCCCCCGGCGGCCCCGTGCGAGCCACTGGCGCGTGGCGGCGCCGGCAGCGAGCGGGATCAGAATGTAGAGCCCGACCGAGAGGATCAGCGTCTCCCAGGGCACGACGATATCGGTGACGCCGAGGAGCAGCGCCACGATGGGCGCGAAGGCAAAGATCATGATGACGTCGTTCACCGAGACCTGCACCAGCGTGTAGGTGGCGTCGCCCCGAGTGAGCTGCGACCAGACGAACACCATCGCGGTGCAGGGTGCCGCGCCCAGCAGGATCAGACCGGCAATGTACTGCTGCGCATCGGCTGGTGCGATCAGGTCCGCGAACAGGACCTCGAAGAACAGGACGGCGAGCCCTGCCATGGTGAAGGGCTTGATCAGCCAGTTCACCACGATCGTCAGCACGAGCCCCTTCGGCCGATCGCCGATGTGGCGCAGGCTCGCGAAGTCGACCGCCACCATCATCGGATAGACCATCGCCCAGATCAGGACGGCGACGACGAGGTTGACGGACGCGATCTCGAGCGCGGCGAGCGTCTCGAACAGGCCCGGAAGCACGTTGCCGAGCAGCAGCCCGGCGGCGATGCACAGAGCCACCCAGACCGACAGCCACTTCTCGAAGAAGCCGATCCCGGCGGGCGGCGCTGCGATGGCCTCGGCCGTGCGCGCATAGGTGCCGTTGCTCATCGGGCGGGGCTCTCGTTTACGCGGCGCCCGTCGGCGTCCACCACGAGCTCGCCATCCTCCTTGCGGAATTCGCCCTGCTGCGGGTTCGGCAGGATCTCGAGCACCGCCTCGGACGGACGGCAGAGCCGGGTTCCGCGCGAGGTCTCGACGATCGGCCGATCGATGAGGATCGGATGCGCGAGCATCAGGTCGATCAGCTCGTCGTCGGTGAACTTCGAGTCGTCGAGTCCGAGATCATCGTAGGGCGTGCCCTTCCGGCGCAGGAGATTGCGCACCGGAATGCCCATCGCGGCGATCAGGTCCACGAGCCGCTCGCGGCTGGGCGGCGTGTCCAGGTACTCGATGACCTTCGGCTCCTCGCCGGAGTTGCGGATCAGCGCCAGAACGTTGCGCGACGTGCCGCAGTTCGGATTGTGATAGATCGTGGTGGTCATGCGGTCTCTTTCCGGGCGGCGGCAGTCAGGGGAGCGATCCCGCAGGCTGATGGATCGCCAGCGCAGCAGTGACGGGTCAGGTAATCGATCAAGCCTGTCATGGTGTCGAAGCTGGCCGCGTAGACGAGCGAGCGTCCCTCGCGCCGGACTGTCACCAGCCCGGCATGCTTCAGCTCCTTGAGGTGGAACGACAGGGTCGCCGAGGGAAGATCGAGCGCCTCGCCAATCCGGCCCACTGCGCGCCCCTCCGGACCGGCCTCGACCAGAAGACGGAAGATGTCGAGACGCGTCTCCTGCGAGAGCGCGGCCAGCGCGGCTAGTGTGTTCTGCTTCTCCATATCTCCACATTATTGGAGATATAAGTGATGATCAATCCCCAGAGTTCGGCAGCTCAGCTCCGATCTTCGATGGCCCTGCAAATCCGTGCCTGCTCGCGCATTACGGCGTAGTCGCTGAGCATCACGGCAATGGCCGAGCCGCCCGGCAACGATGCCAGTTCCTTTGCCGCCCGCGCCTGGAACTCCCGGCTGTACCCGACGACGGGGGCACACGTCTGGAAC
>JAEWFF010000027.1 GCA_023388965.1 Pseudomonadota bacterium
GAACTGACCTGCTTGCAGGCAAACGACGGCGCGCTGCTGCTGGACGAGTTCCCCGCGCAACCCTCGACCGAGATTATCGCGGCGCTTTATTCCACCGGCAACGGCACCGGTCGGCTGCGCGGCAATCGCAAGCTGGCGCTCGAAAAAACGACGCATTGGCGCACGGCGATGCTCTCCACCTCCGAGCGCCCGATCGCCGCCATGCTGGCCAGCGCACGCATCGACATGCCGGCCGGCCTCAGCGTGCGGCTGATCGATATCCCGGCCCGCTCCTGGACGCATGGCATCTTCGAGAACCTGCATGGCTATGCCTCGGGCCACGCGCTGTCCGAGGCGATCCGTGACGCTGCCGGCCGCCACCATGGCCACGCACTGCCGGCCTTCGTGCAGCGGCTGATCGAGCATCACGCCATCATCGCAACCACGGTGCCCGCCCTGATCGAAAGGTTGCAGCCCGACATGCTGGCGGCCGTCGGCCTGACGGTGGACTCGCCTGACGGTCCGGTGCAGCGCGTGCTGAAGCGCCTGGCGCTGATCGCTGCCACGGGCGAGATCGCCGCGCGGCTGGGCGTCCTGCCCTGGCCGCAGAACACCGCCTCTGTGGCGCTGACCGAGATCGCCCGTCTTTGGCACCGGGCCCATGCGGCCCAGCCCCCCACCAGCGCCGAGGCGATGGCACATCGGCTCACGGGATGGTTGCGCGCCAACCGGCACCGCTTGCTCCGGCCCGGAGCGGTCCTTGGTGACAATGACGTGGGTTGGATCGACATGAACTGGATCTATCTTGGGGCCGAGGCTTTGCGCACCGAGGTCGCTTCCGGCATGCAGGCCGAGCGGGCGGTCAAGTTGCTGCGTGAAGCCGGCATCCTGGTGCCCGGCGGCGAGCGGGTGTCCTCGCAGTACAAGCTCCCCCGCAGCATCGATCCGGACCGCAACCGGGCCTACCGGCTGGATCGCTCCATGCTGGAGATGGGCTAGCTCAGCGGGGGGATTGTTTTCCCCCCTCGCCGCACTCTCTCGGACCGGACCTCGTCGCGTGACATCAGTTGCCCCCCGATGCGCAGCCCCCACATCTTGGGTCACAGTGTTGCGCCGGCGCCGCTGGCCGGCCATCTTCCTGCTCATGGGGCTGGATCGGCGGGTTTCGCAAACGCTTCATCGGGAACATGCTGGCGCGGTACCAGAATGCCAACTTCGCCGCACGTTGCTTTGCCCAGATCGAGGGCTTCGGCAGTGAGGCTCATAGACTCAAGTCACCCCATGACATCTGGCCCGCGTCTGATCCTACCCACCAACATTCGAAGAGCCAGAGATCTTCCCATGCGCCACATGGGGATCGGTCAGGTGGTCCGGATCGGTGATGGCACGCCCACCGGATTAGCCGCAGACACGACGACCAGCGCCGGCTATGCGATAGCCGAAAGGTAGGATTAACCGAAGCATGGTTTCTCTGGCTGGCCACCGCGAACCGAATTTGAGAATGCTGGTTTCGCAAGTTCGGCAAATCCTCGAAGACAGCCTCGACCGTCTGCCGCCTTCGACAAGAGCCATACAATCGGTCTCGTGGAGCAACCAATACTGTTCAGGAGCCAGGCGATGATCGCCCGCGCGCTTCCCGATGTCACGCTGATCAGATCGTTCAGGATATCGCAGATCAGCGCGATGAAGCATCGGTTGCCTGCGTGGCGGCAGCGGGATTTGGAACCTCGACTTCCCCGATGATCATAGCCAGTTCCATCACGGCCCGATAAGCATTTTGACCGATTTTCGCCCTTCACCCCATATTATCGAGGAAAGTAAAATCCCCGTTTCGGAAGATCTGTTTTATTCGATCTGCAAATCGAGCCCGCGGCAAACCCCGATTTCGTTCGTTTAGCGGGGGAATAGTTTCGCAGTTCCCAGCATTGAGCGGTAAAATCGCATGCCGTCTTCACAGACCACGCCATGGCGGATCAGTTTGTATCCTGATCCGCGGGTGCCGTCTTTTTGCAATGAAGAACGGCGTGCCGAAAGTCCTGCAACGATTTACCTCGGAATTGATCTGCCCGGAGACAGGCTTGCGGCCATCTTTCTCTCATCCGAACCGATCAATTTTCGCAAGGGAGTGGACGGGTGGCGAACCCGTCGTAACCGGCACTCAACGGCCCGCCTTGCTTCGATGCCTGAGCGCGTCGACAATGACGCGGAATGCCGGCAGGTTCTGTCTGCGGCTGGGGTAGTAGAGGAAATATCCGTCGAACATGGGCGACCAGTCGTCCAGAACCTGCACCAAAGCGCCTACAGCGATCCGGTCCGCAACGATATCCTCCGGCACATAGGCGATGCCGTAGCCGCTGACTGCCGCGTCGATCATCGCATAGGAGTTGTTGAAGGCCAGTTGCCCGTCCACCCGGACGCGCAATTCCTGCCCGTCCTTCTCGAACTCCCAGGCATAGAGGCCGCCGGCACTCTCGTGGCGCATGTTGATGCAGATGTGGCGGACCAGATCGCGTGGGTGCTGCGGCGTGCCATGTTCGGACAGATAGCCGGGCGACGCCACCGCCACCAGCCGCCAGTCGGGGCCGATGCGCACAGCGATCATATCTTTTTCCACGCTTTCGCCCAAGCGGACGCCGGCGTCAAAACCTTCCTCGACAATATTGCGGAAGCTGCTGTCAAGGATCAGTTCGACGCTGATATCGGGATAATCCTTCAGCAGCGGCTTCAGCTTCGGCCAGACCACGCTATCCAGCGCGTGATCCGACAGCGTCAGCCGGATGGATCCCGAGGGCTTGTCGCGCAACGCCGTCAGCGCGGCGATCTCTTCCTCGATCTCAACGAGGCGCGGGGTGATGGTTTTCAGCAGCCGCTCACCCGCCGGCGTGGTCGAGACGTTGCGGGTCGTGCGCGTCAGCAGGCGGATACCCATACGGGTCTCCAGCTGCTTGATCGCATGGCTCAGCGTCGATTGCGCGACACCGATCCGGGCCGCCGCACGGGTAAAGCTGCGCTCCTCGGCCACGATGCGGAACCAAGTGAGTTGGTTGAGGTCGGTCTTTTCCATTGTGCCAGATTAATCGACCGGGTCGATTGATCCAATCAAAATGGGACGGGTAATCGGAAAGATTCGGATGGGCTATATCCGGCCAGAACCCAACCCTCAGGAGCAAGCGCACATGGTTTCCACCGTGGAACATGCCGGCAGCAGGCCGGAGGCCGCATGGGGCGCAGTCCTGTCGATGGCGCTTTGCGTGGCGATGCTGATCGCCTCCGAATTCATGCCGGTTAGCCTGCTGACGCCGATGGCCGAAGGGCTGGGCGCGACCGAAGGCCAGACCGGACAGGCGATCTCGGTCAGCGGGTTGTTCGCCGTTGCGGCCAGCCTGCTCATCACCACCGCAGCCGGGAGGCTGAACCGCAAATGGGTGTTGGTGGCTCTGACATTCTTCATGCTGCTGTCGCTGGTGCTGGTCGCGGTGGCGCCGAGCTTCACCGTGCTGATGATCGGACGCGCTGTCTTGGGCATCTGCATCGGCGGCTTCTGGGCGCTGGCGACGGCGGTGATTATGCGGCTGGTGCCGGCACAGGACGTGCCGCGCGCGCTGGCGCTGATGTATGGCGGGCAGGCGATTGCGGCGGCCTTCGCCGCGCCGATCGGCAGCTATCTGGGCGGAATCTTCGGCTGGCGCGACGTCTTCTGGGCGCTGACGCCTATCGTCGCCGTCAACTTGGTCTGGCATCTGATTGCTCTGCCGTCGCTGCCCGCGCAGCAGCGGCAGGATGTCCGTGCACTGTTGGACCTGCTGAAGCGGCCGTATTTCCGGCGCGGTCTGATCGCCTGCACGCTGTCCTGGGGCTCGGCCTTCAGTATGTTCACCTATCTGCGTCCGTTCTTGGAGCAGATAACCGGCGTGGATGTGGCCACGCTTTCCACCCTGCTGCTGGTGCTGGGCTGCGCGGGTTTCCTTGGCACCTGGGCGGCGGGGCGTTTCATCAGGGGCAATGTCGCGCCGCTGCTCAAGTTGCCGGCGCTGGTGATGGGCGGGGCCACGGTCGGGCTGCTGGCTTTCGGCCATTCCATCGTCACCGTGGGCCTGTTCATGGCGATCTGGGGCGCGATGAACACGATGTTCTCGGTGATCTGGATGACGTGGATGTCGCAGAACGCCGATGACGCGCCCGAGGCCGCCGGCAGCCTGATGGTCGCGGCGATTCAGGGATCCATCCTGCTGGGCGCGGTGGTTGGCGGACTGCTGCTGGACGGCATCTCGATCCGGGCGCCCTTCATCGGCAGCGTCGTGCTGGCCGCCTTCGCCGTGGCGCTGATCGGGAACGGGCGAACGCTGCTGAAACCCAAGGAGACATGAGATGACAACTGGCCCTCGCTTTCCCTCCACCCTCTGCTCACCTAAACACGAAGGAGATATCCCGATGGATGAACGCCTCAGCCGTCGAACCCTGCTTGGGGGATCTCTTGCCGCAAGCAGCGCAATCATGCTGGGCACCGAGTCCACCGTGGCGCAACCGACCTCCGCAGAAACCGAAGGAAATGCCATGAATCAGGACTGGGACAAGGTCTTCCCGAAGAGTGGGAAGGTCGACCATGAGAAGGTGACCTTCACCAACCGTTACGGCATCGCGCTTGCGGGCGACCTCTATCTGCCAAAAGATCGCAGCGACGACCGCCTGCCGGCCATCGTCGTCGCCGGCCCGTTCGGCGCCGTCAAAGAGCAATCATCTGGCCTTTATGCGCAGACTATGGCCGAGCGCGGCTTCGTCACGCTGGCCTTCGATCCGTCCTTCACCGGCGAAAGCGGCGGTGAGCCGCGCGATGTCGCCTCGCCCGACATCAACACAGAGGATTTCATGGCGGGCGTGGATTACCTTGGCCTGCACGCTGCCGTGGACCGTGAGCGAATCGGCGTCATCGGCATCTGCGGCTGGGGCGGCATGGCGCTGAGCGCCGTGGCGGTCGACAAGCGCGTCAAGGCCGTCGCGGCCAGCACCATGTATGACATGACCCGCGTCATGTCGCGGGGCTATGACGACAGCATGACATCCGAGCAGCGCGCGGAGGTGCTGGAAACCCTCAGCCGCCAGCGTTGGGAGGATGCCGCGAATGGCGCCCCCGCCTATCAGCCGCCCTATAACGAGTTGCAAGGCGGCGAGGCGCAGTTCCTGGTCGATTACCACGATTACTATATGACCTCGCGCGGTTATCACGAACGTGCGGTCAATTCGGGCAATGCCTGGACCCAGACAACGCCGCTACCATTCATGAACCTGCCGATCCTCACCCATATCGCGGAAATCTCGCCGCGTCCGATCCTGCTGATCCATGGCGAGAATGCCCATTCGCGCTATTTCAGCGAAACCGCCTATGAGGCGGCGGCGGAGCCGAAAGAACTGGTGATCATCCCGGGCGCCAGTCACGTCGATCTTTACGACCGGATGGACGTGATCCCCTTCGACAGGCTGGCGACGTTCTTCGACCAGCATCTTGCCGCCTAGACCACGACTGTGAGGTTGCCTGCCATGATGGATGATGCGGACATGCCCACTGAACCCGCCGGCCTCTCCCGGCGTATGTTGTTGGGCATCGCCACCAGCTTAGCCCTTCCTGCTATCGCCCGCGCCCAGGAAGGATCCGTCATGCGCATCCGGTTCATCTTCGCTGATCAGAGTTTCACCGCGACGCTGGAGGACAATCCTTCGGCCCGCGACCTCTTCGACATGCTGCCACTGGACCTGACCGTCGAGGATTACTCGACCAACGAGAAGATCGCCTACCTGTCGCGCAAGCTGGCCGAGCAAGGCAGCGGCCCCTTCGGCAACGAGGCACCAGGCGATCTGTGTTATTATGCGCCATGGGGCAACCTGGCGATGTTCCATGCCCCCTATCGCTGGTCGCGCGGGCTGATCCGGCTTGGCCGATTGGACGGCGGGCCTGCGCCCTTACTGGTGCGCGGTGAATATCCGCTGCGCGTCGAACCCCTTGCATGATCCGCGCCAGCGGACAACTCTTGCCCACAAAGGAACCTGACATGACCATTCTCGCCTATGGTGCCACCGCTGCCGACCAGCCGGTCTCCCGCATGGAAATCACCCGCCGCGCGCCCGGTCCGCATGACGTGCGCATCGAGATCCTCTTTTGCGGCATCTGCCATTCCGACCTGCACCAGGTCCGCAGCGAATGGGCCGGCACGCTCTACCCCTGCGTGCCGGGACACGAGATCGTCGGTCGCGTGACCGAGACCGGCAGCCATGTGACCGCCCATAAGCGCGGCGACCTGGTCGGCGTCGGTTGTATCGTCGATAGCTGCCAGAACTGCGCCGATTGCGACGACGGGCTGGAGAACTATTGCGACGGCATGGTCGGCACCTATAACGGCCCAACCGCCGACGCCCCCGGCCACACGCTGGGCGGTTACTCCCAAGCGGTCGTCGTGCATGAACGCTATGTGCTGCGGATCACCCACCCCGAGGATCAGTTGGCCGCCGTGGCGCCGCTGCTCTGCGCCGGCATCACCACCTGGTCGCCGCTGCGCCATTGGGGCGCCGGGCCAGGCAAGAAGGTCGCCGTGGTCGGCATCGGCGGCCTCGGCCATATGGGCGTGAAGCTTGCCCATGCGATGGGCGCGCATGTCGTGGCCTTCACCACCTCCGAGTCCAAGCGCGCCGATGCCAGGGCGCTTGGCGCCGATGAAGTGGTGGTCTCGCGCAACCTCGATGAGATGGCGGCCCATGCGAAAAGCTTCGATTTCATCCTGAACACCGTCGCCGCGCCGCATGACCTGGACGCTTTCCTGGCGCTGCTGAAGCGCGACGGCACCATGACGCTGGTCGGTGCGCCGGCAACGCCGCATCCCTCGCCCACCGTGCACAACCTGATCGGCAAGCGGCGCTCGCTGGCCGGCTCGATGATCGGCGGCATTCCTGAAACCCAGGAGATGCTCGATTTCTGCGCCGCCCACGGCATCGTGGCCGATATCGAGATGATCCGCGCCGACCAGATCGAGCCCGCCTACGCCAGGATGCTGAAAGGCGATGTGAAATACCGCTTCGTCATGGATATCGCCACGATGGGCAACTGAAGGGAGCCGCAGATGAAAATCACCCGCGCAGGTGCGACGCCCTCGACCGCCGGTCCGGCCGACTGGTTCACCGGCACCGTCCGCATCGACCCGCTGTTCGCGGCCGAGGCGCCGGGCCGCGCCGCCGGCGCCCATGTCACCTTCGAGCCGGGCGCGCGCACGGCATGGCACACGCATCCGGCCGGCCAGACGCTGATCGTCACTTTCGGCCGCGGCCGCGTCCAGCGCGAGGGCGCCCGGTCGAGGAGATCCACCAGGGCGACGTGGTCTGGTTCCCCGCCGGAGAAAAGCACTGGCACGGCGCCGCCCCCGACACCGCGATGAGCCATATCGCCATTCAGGAAGCCATCGACGGATCGGCGGTCACCTGGATGGAGGAAGTCTCGGACGCGGATTACGCCGACTGAAAGGTGTCAGATTGAGGAGCAGACGCGCGAAAGCATCGACGAAAAGTTCGGCCCGTGGAACAGGGCGTGACCGCAGGGCTGATGATCTAGGCTGAGAAACAACGGACTCAGAAACGCAACCCTAAAAGAATGTGCCGTCCACTGGCTGCGTTCATGACCGTGGCGCTGGTGATGCCGAGAGCAGACTTAGTCAACTGGCTGGCAATGCGATCAGCAGCTTCGGCGACATGAGGCAATCAGTGGACAAACTGACTCGCCGACCAGCTGTGCTCTGCGCCTGCGGGCACAACATCCGTAAGATCCTCGGGTCGTGTCGCGAAGGCTGTGGAAATTCCCTGGCGGCTTGCTCCGAGTATGTGAAATTGGCGCGGGTTATGCGGCGAGGTCAAGCGTCCCAATCAACCTTCACCTTGCGCCAGGCCCGGCTGACGACATCCTTGCTCACGGCCCCTTCGAACAGGCCAAACAAAGCCCGCTTGACCCTCCGCGTGTTGGTCCCAGCCAGGTAAACCG
>JAEWFF010000034.1 GCA_023388965.1 Pseudomonadota bacterium
CCGTCATCGCGCAAACGCCGCAGGATCGGGCGTTGGGACAGATCCAGCCCGTCCAGCCCCTTGCGGATCAGCGCCTGCGTGACCTGCCAGCCAAAGGGCACGACCTCGACCGGCAGATGGAAGGCGCCCAGTTGCTCGACCACCTTGGACTGGTCGGCGATCACCACCATCCGGTCCGAGGCGCAGGCCACGATTTTTTCACGCAGATGCGCACCGCCGCCGCCCTTGATCAGGTTCAGGTCGGGATCGATCTCATCCGCGCCGTCGATGGTCAGGTCCAGCCAGCCCAGTTCGTCCAGCGGCTCGACCCGCAGGCCAAGCGAGGTGGCCAGTTCCGCCGTAGCCTTCGAGGTCGCCGCGCAGCGCAGCGCCAGCCCCTCGGCGGCGGCGCGCTCGGCAAGGCGGTGGACAAAGACATTGGCGGTCGATCCGGTGCCAAGCCCCAGCTTCATGCCCGGCTGGACCAGCTTGACCGCAGCCAGCGCGGCGGCGTCCTTGGCAGGATCGAAAACAGGTTGGTCGGTCATCTCATTCTCCGGGCGAAGGGCAGCGTTTCGCAGCGTTATAGAGGGTTCGCGCGCTTCGTGCCACCGCTGACCGCCCCGGCTGCGTCTTTCCGACGCGCATCGCCCACGATTGCCTTGATCGGGGACCTGCCCTAAGCAGAGGCCATGAAAACGCCGCAGAACTTCGCCGTCATCATCACCGCCGCCGGGCGAGGCACCCGCGCGGGCGGGACCGAGCCGAAGCAATGGCGCGATTTCGGCGGCATCAGCGTTCTGGCCCGCACCGTCCGCGCCTTTCGCGGCTTTGCCCGAATCGTCGTTACCCTGCATCCCGACGACATGGCGCGCGGCCTGCGGGAACTGGGGGGCCGGGTGACGCTGATCGCGGGGGGCGACACCCGTTCGGACAGCGTGATGGCCGGGCTGCGCGCGCTGGAAGGCAGCGGCGTCACCCATGTGCTGATCCACGACGGCGCGCCCGTTGGTGTCGCAAGCCGTGATCCGGGGCGTGGTCGAGGCGCTGGAGCAAGGCGCCCCCGCCGCAGCCCCCGCCCTGCCCGTCACCGATGCGCTTTGGCGCGCACAAGGCGGCACCGTCACCGGCGCCCACCCGCGCGAGGGGCTGTTTCGCGCCCAGACCCCGCAGGGTTTCGCGCTGGACGCCATCCTTGCCGCCCATCGCGCCCACCCTGAAGGCGCGGCCGACGACGTGGAACTGGCCTGCCGCGCGGGCCTGCCCGTCACCGTCACGCCGGGCGACGAGGACAACCTGAAACTGACCTGGCCCGAGGATTTTACCCGTGCCGCCCGCATCGCCGGGGAAAACGCCAAGGAAAATACCATGTCCATCACCGATATCCGCACCGGCAACGGTTTCGACGTCCACGCGCTTGGGCCGGGCGACCATGTCTGGCTATGCGGGGTGCGTATCCCCCACGCGCAGGGGCTGATCGGCCATTCCGACGCCGATGTGGGGATGCATGCGCTGACCGACGCGATCTATGGCGCGCTGGCGCAGGGCGATATCGGGCGGCACTTCCCGCCCTCGGACCCGCAATGGAAGGGGGCGGCCAGCGATATCTTCCTGCGCCATGCGGTCGAACTGGCCGGGACAGGCAGCTGGCGGATCGGCAATGCCGACGTGACGCTGATCTGCGAACAGCCCAAGATCGGCCCCCACGCCGCGGCGATGCAAGACAGGCTGGCCGAAATCACCGGAACCGAACCGGGCCGCATCAGCGTCAAGGCCACCACTTCGGAACGGCTCGGCTTCACCGGGCGCGGCGAAGGCATCGCCGCAATCGCCACCGTCACCCTGTTGAAAGGCTGAACGCATGGAACGCCTGATCGCAACCTTCTTCGGCGTGGGCAGGCTGCGCCCCGCGCCCGGCACCTGGGGTTCGGCGGCGGCAGTGCTGCTGGCAGTGCTGGCCTTTGAATACACCAGCCCCTGGCTGATCCCGGCGGGCGTGGTTCTGGCCACGGTCCTGGGCTTCTGGGCGATCCCGCCGCTGATCGCGGGCGCCGAGGATCAGGACCCGTCCGAAATCGTCATCGACGAGGTCGCGGGCCAGTGGCTGGCGCTGTGCTTTACTGCAATCCCGCTGGCGCGGCATGGGGTCTCGATCCTGGATGCGTGGCCGGGCTATGTCGTTCCCTTTCTGCTGTTTCGTCTGTTCGACATCTGGAAACCCTGGCTGGTCGGGCGCGCGGACCGGCGCGGCGGCACGGCGGGCGTGATGCTGGACGACCTTTGGGCGGGCCTCTTCGCCGGTATCTGCTCGGTCATTCTGGCCGGGTTTTACCACGCGGTGTTGGAACCGATGCTATGAGCGACGCCGCCCAGGTCCTTGACCTTGCCCGCGCGCGGGGCGTGATGATCGCCACCGCCGAAAGCTGCACGGGCGGCATGATCGCCGCCGCGCTGACGGAAGTGGCCGGGTCCTCGGATGTCTTCGACCGGGGGTTCGTGACCTATTCCAACGCGGCCAAGATGCAGATGCTGGGCGTCAAGGTGCAGACCCTGGC
>JAEWFF010000042.1 GCA_023388965.1 Pseudomonadota bacterium
GCGAGACGATCTTCATCACCACCGGATAGCTGATCGAGCCGCCGAGCTTGACCGCCTCGTCCGCCGACGTCGCCAGCCCCTCGCCCGGCACCGGAATGCCGTACGCATCCGACACAAGCTTGGCCTCCGGCGCCGTCAGCGCATCGCGCCCCGCCGCCTTCACACCGTCCAGAACCTTCCGGACAGCAACTCGATTTACCTTCAACTCCGTCATCGTAATCTCCTGATCTTTATCGTTCCGCGGAATGGTCGCCGCTTCCCAGGTTTATTCGGCGGCCTGGCGCGCCGGCTCTCCGGTTGCGCCCGAGGCCTTGATGGCCTGGATGCGCTGTTCGTCGAGCTTCAGAACCTTGGTGAGGATTTCGTCCGTATGCTCGCCGAGCAGCGGCGAACGATCGACCTTCACACTGTTGTCCGACAGTTTAACGGGCTGCCCGACGGTAATGTATTCACCGCGCGTCGGATGATCGACACGCGCAAGCGTGCCGGTGACGTACAGCGACTCGTCTTCGGAAATCTCCTTCATCGAGAGGATCGGACCGCACGGGATGTCGACCTTGTTGAGGATTTCCATGGCCTCGAACTTGCTCTTGGTCATGGTCCACTTCTCGATCTCGCCGAAGATCTCGTTGAGACGCGGCAGACGCGCCGCCGGCTTGGCGTAATCGGGGTGATCCTTCCATTCGGGACGGCCGATCACATCGCACACCGCTCCCCAGACCTGAGCCTGGGTGATGAAGTAGATATAGGCGTTCGGATCGGTTTCCCAACCCTTGCACTTCAGGATACGGCCCGGCTGGCCGCCACCGCTGTCATTACCGGCGCGCGGAACCGCATCGCCGAACGGAATGCCTTCACCGTACTGACTGTACTCGGTGAGCGGACCATGCGCGAGGCGCTGCTGATCGCGCATCTTCACGCGGCACAGATTCAGAACCGAATCCTGCATTGACACGGTCACGCGCTGGCCCTTGCCCGAATGCGTACGATGGAACAGGGCGGTGACGATGCCGAGCGCCAGATGCAGGCCGGTGCCGGAATCGCCGATCTGCGCGCCGGTGACGAGCGGAAGCCCGTCGCGGAATCCCGTCGTCGAGGCCGAGCCGCCGGTGCACTGCGCGACGTTCTCATAGACCTTGCAGTCCTCGAACGGACCGGGGCCGAAGCCCTTGATCGAGGCGACGATTATGCGCGGATTGATCTTCTGGATGTTCTCCCAGGAGAAGCCCATACGATCCAGAACGCCCGGCGCGAAGTTCTCGACCATCACGTCGCAGGCCTTGATGAGCTCCGTAAGGACGAATTTGCCTTCGGGATTCTTGGCGTCGAGCGTAATCGAGCGCTTGTTGGCGTTGAGCATGGTGAAATAGAGGCTGTCGACATTGGGAATGTCGCGCAGCTGCGAGCGGGTGATGTCGCCCTCGCCCGGTCGTTCGACCTTGATCACATCGGCGCCAAACCACGCCAGAAGCTGGGTGCAGGTCGGGCCCGACTGAACATGCGTGAAGTCGAGAATGCGAACGCCATCCAATGGCTTGCCCATCGTGATCTCCCTTTTTTCTCTACGTTATGCCGGGCCCGGTTCAGGCTTCTCCGCCGAGCTCGGCAACGCGCTTCCTGAGCGCTTTGGTTTCCTCGAAACGCCGGGTCACATCGCGCATGGTCGCGACCATGCCGACGATGCGGTTGTCCGGACGCTTCAACGGCGTGATGGTGAATTCGAGTGAAATGCGATGACCGTCCTTGTGACGGCCGGGGACGGCGAGAATATCGCCGGTGCCATAGCGGCTGACGCCGCTTTCCATCACCGCCCGATAGCCCTGCCAATGGCGCTCGCGGAACGGTTCAGGAATAATGAGGTCGAGCGTGCGCCCGACCGCCTCATCGGCGCTATAGCCGAAGATTCTCTCCGCGCCGGAATTCCACAACACGATGTGGCCGGCACGATCGCTGGCGACGAGCCCATCGGCCGCGCTGGCAAGCAGCGCGCGCCCGACATCCTCTTCGCCGAAACCGAAATCGCTGCGCGGCTGCGCGGCACGGCGCGGCCGTTCTAGATTTGTCGGTGCGCCCAGCGGCGCTTCGAAATCCGTCTCGCCGTCGTACAGATCCTCGACGGGTCCGAAGAATTCAGCATGTATCTGCTGCCGGGGCACGCCGGCATTGATGAGGCCGAGCGCGAAGCGGCGCATAAAGGGGCGCGGCCCGCACATATAGAAATCGGCATCGGCCAGAGGCGTATTCTCGGAGAGCCAGCCCATATCGATACGGCCGGCGATATCGTAATCGCGCCCCTCGACATCGTCCGCTCCCGGCCGGGAATAGAAGACCGTGCTATGGAGATTGGGGCTGGCGGCGGCGATCTCGCGGATATGGTCGGCGAAGACATGGGTCGCGCGATTAGCTGTCGAATGGATGAAATGGACCGGAAGGGTCGCATTCCGGCCGGTGAGCGCACCGAGCATGCTGACAAGCGGCGTCAGCCCGACGCCGCCAGACAGAAGCACGATGGGACGCGGCGGCGCTTTCGGCAGGACGAAACTGCCCTGCGGCGCCAGCGCCGGAATCTCGGCCCCCGTCTGCAGGGATTTATGGATCCAGTTCGAGGCCAGCCCGAACGTCTCGCGCTTGACGGAGATGCGATAGGCGTGGCCGCCCGGCGCGGAAGAAATGGAATAGCTGCGCTTGAGGCGCGGGCGTCCGGGAATGTCCAGAAGCAGGGTCAGATGCTGACCCGGCCGGTGCGCGATGGGAGAGCCGTCCGACGGGCGCAGAAAAAAGGAAGTGACGAAATCGCTCTCGAATGTGTGGCCGACGACGGTCAGAGGCCGCCAGCCGGCCCAGGCGCGCTTGCCTGTTCCGCACTCAGACCGATCGTTCCCCACCGCCTTCAGCATGCCCGCCTCGCTCTGCGCGACCGCCCGCGAGGGGCGCCGGTCGACAACCCGCCCTCAGGCGGCTATAAACATGCACGGATAATACCTATATTCAAGCCATATCTTTTCCCTTAGGGACAATTGGTATGCGGCTCACAAGCTACACCGACTATTCCCTCCGCGTTCTAATGTATCTAGGCGCCCGGCCCGATCGTCTATGCTCGGTGGCCGAGATTTCGCGCGCCTACGGCATCTCGCAGAACCACCTGATGAAAGTGGTCAACGGCCTGGGAAAGCAGGGATATGTGGCAAGCGCCCGCGGCCGCACGGGCGGAATCCGGCTCGGAAAACCCGCCGATCAAATTTCCGTTGGCGAGGTCGTCCGCGAGACGGAGGACGGATTCGAACTGGTCGACTGCCAGCGATGCGTGATCTCCGCGGCCTGCGGATTTGCCAGCGTGCTGGACGAGGCCATGGCCGCTTTCATGGCCGTTCTCGACAATTATACCCTTGCCGACCTTCTGGTGCGGCGGGCCGAACTGTCGGCTCTGTTCCTTACCGACAAGCCGGACAAGCCCGACGCCCTGCCCGCCTGATGTTTTTTGCATTCACTTCGTAAATCAGGTATCGACAATGCATGTTTTGCGCGCTACAAATCATGCATCGCTTATACCTATTTTGAGGTGAGCACCGTGCGCCATCTGTCCCTGTCTCAGGCGAGAAATTTCCCGGGTATCGTCGATCGGCTTGGCATCAATGTCATCACGGCCGACCTGCCGGACGGGCTCGAACTCTACGCCCGCACACCGGACTTCACGGCCGCGACCATTCCCGCCGATCTGAAAAGCGGTCATTTCCTGACCGAGGACGCCTGGGGCGTCATCCGTGTCATCGAGGGCGCCGTGCACTATGCGCTGGAGCCGCCGAACACCGCCTCGATCGTCCTGCGCGCCGGCGAGAGCGCGGTGATCGAGCCGAACATGCTGCATCACATCGAATTCGTGGAGCGCGGCGTTTTCTTCATCGAGTTCCACCTCCCGGCGGAGAAGGTCCGCGAGAGCAGCCGCGTGCGCGGCTCCTGAGCGGGATGCTTCCGATGGAGCCGATGCCATGGCCGCGGACAGGTTTGTTGCCCTTGTCCTTCTGTTCATTGCGGCCGGCGCAGCGTCGACAACCCTGTCGGCGCTGCTGGCAGCGAACGGCGTACGCACCTCGCGCCTGATCGAAATGACCATCGGCACCACGGTTTTCTGCGCGAGCCTCGGGCTCGCCTTCCAGCGCTTCGGCCTTGTGGCGGCGGCCGCGGCGCTCGCCGTTTCGTGGATCGCCTATCGCGGCTTCCCGCATAGCCGGCGGATCGAACAGGTTGGCGCCTGGACCTCGGCCGCAGCTTTTCTTGCTTTTCTTTCCATTCTTCCCCAAGCCTGACGGCACATTCGCCGTCTTTACGAACGACCGACCCCGACCATGAACGATCTGTCTCCGTCCGCTTACGCGAAAAAAGCCGGCGCGCGCCCCGATGCGCCGCCGCCGAAACGCCGCCTCTGGCGTCCGATTCTTGCGGGCGCCACGATTCGCGAGCGCCTGCTCGCCTGTCTGGGCGCGGTTCTCGCCATCGGCCTCACCGGCCTCATCTGTGCCATCGCCACCGGCGGTGATGGCACATTGCCCCTGATCGTCGCCCCGATGGGCGCGTCGGCGGTTCTCGTCTTTGCCGTACCGACAAGTCCCCTCGCCCAGCCCTGGCCGGTGATCGGCGGCAATGTCATTTCCGCCATGTCGGGACTTGCCGTGGTTCATGTCATACCCGATCCCGTCATCGCTGCCGGCTTCGCCTGCGGACTTGCGATCCTTCTCATGTCGGCGCTGCGCTGCCTTCATCCTCCGGGCGGCGCGGCGGCTCTGGTCGCGGCCCTCGGCGGCCCCGGCGCGAGCGCCATGGACCTCACTTTCCCGCTCATTCCCGTGGGTCTGAACGCGATCATTCTCGCTGTGCTCGGCATTGCGTTCCACCGTGCCTGCGGACGGGCCTATCCGCACCGTGCCGTCCGGCCCGGCGCGAGCGCTCTGGCTGGCAGCGGCCGGCAGCCGACGGCGGCACGCCGTATCGGATTCCGCCCGGAAGACATCGACGTCGCGCTCGACAAGATGGGCGAGACCTTCGACATCAGCCCCGAGGATCTCGGGCGCCTGCTGCACGAGGTCGAACTGAGCGCGCTGGTGCGCGCAAATCCCGACATCACCTGTGCCGACATCATGACGCGCGATGTCATCACGATTAACCGCTCCGCGCATCCGAGCGCCGCACGTTCTCATCTCATGACGCACGATATCCGCGCGCTGCCGGTCGTCGACGACGAGGATCACGTGCTGGGCATTGTCGGCATCAAGCAATTGCAGACGCCCGCATCGCGCGTGTCGGCCATGATGGATATGGCGGTCACCGCTTTTCCCGACACACCGGCGCTGGAACTGATCGGCAAGATTTCGGACGGGCAATCGCACACCATCGTCGTTGTCGATCGCGAAAACCGTCTGCAGGGCATCATCACGCAGACCGATCTTCTCGCGGCCCTGGCGACGGGAATGCGCGTACCACGCGCGGCCTGAACAGGAAGAATTGCGTGCCCGCGCCGAGCGCGGGACTTTGCGCGGCCCCGGTGTCATCCCACCGGGGCCTTTTTCGTTGCACGAAAGGCCTTACTTCGCGCCGCCGGCGCGCATCAGCAGGCTTTGCGGATTGAGGTTTCCGATGTTTCCGGACTCCGATCCCGCCGCCGGGTCTATGACGGCGTTGATAAGCGCCGGACGTCCGGAATCCATCGCGCTGTCGACGGCCCGCTTGAGTTCGTCGGGTGACGTCACATAGAACCCCTGCCCTCCAAACGCTTCCATCATCTTGTCGTAGCGGGCGTCGGATACATACACCATCGGCGAAGGATCGGAGCCTCCCGAGAGGTTCTTGTCCACGCCGCGATAGATGCCGTTGTTGTTGAAGATGACGATGGTGACGGGCAGTTCGTAACGGCAGATGGTCTCGACCTCCATGCCGGAGAAGCCGAACGCACTGTCGCCTTCGACGGCGAGGACCGGATGGCCGGTCTCGATGGCGGCGGCGATCGCCGAGCCCATGCCGACGCCCATCACGCCCCAGGTGCCGACATCGAGGCGCTTCCTCGGCTTGTACATGTCGATGATGCCGCGGGCGAGATCGA
>JAEWFF010000024.1 GCA_023388965.1 Pseudomonadota bacterium
AATCCGACCGCTAACTTATCTAACAGAGAATCTAACTCTTTTTCTTTGACGCGCGCGCAGGCGAAGCGTGGTGCCGGTTCTGCCCGAAGGGGCGAGCCATGACGGCCGCGCTCGACGCGCTGCGCCCGCGCAGCCCCCAGCACATCCCCGGAGACGAACAATGACCCGTCGCGCCCACCGCAGCGCGCACGGCCGTCCGCTGCCGGACGGGCCTGCGCCCTTCACCACATTGGTCGAGCTGACCTTCGAGAAACGCAAGGTCGAGCACTGGATACGCTTCGGCCGCAAGAGCTATGAACAGATCATCGACCGGCGCCGCAGCGTCGTCGGCTTCGCGCCGGGAAGCGTCTTTGCTTTCGTGCGATGGGCGAGCGGCGAGCATGGCACTGTCGTTTCACGCATCGACATCTTGCGCGCCATCGGCCGGGGCGAGCCATTCCAGACGTTGCCGTTCGTGCGCCCCGGCGGCGAGATCCTGTTGCGCCTCGATAGCTGGCCCAAGGTGCAGCGCGCACTTGTCGCTATCGACGCCGTGGATGCGCTCGGCCTCGATCCGGCCGACGTCTCGCCGGAGCATTGGCGGCACGTCCATAACCGTTTGACCGCCAATCTGGAGCCGCACACCTACACGCCCGAGCGACATGCCGCTTGGCTTCATCGCCGAAGGATCGACCCATGACGCGCCGCCGCATCCTCACGGTGACGGCGCTGGCGGTCATCGGCATCGCCGCTGCCAGCGCGGTCGAGACTCCGACGAAACTCATATGGAACGCCACGGCCAGCGCGCCAGTCGGGTTCTACACCGTCGAGCCGGCCGACCGGATCGACGTGCCCGAGCTGGTCGCCATCATGCCGCCCGAACCGCTCGCCGGCTTCATGGTCGAGCGCGGCTATATCGCGCGAGGCGTCCCGCTCTTGAAGCGCGTTTTGGGCCTGCCCGGAGAATGGGTTTGCCGCGCCGGCCGCACGATCACGGTGAACGGGATCGAGATGGGCGAGGCGCTGGAGCGCGACAGCCTCGGCCGCGATCTGCCCATCTGGCAGGGCTGCCGCGTCATCGGCGACGGCCAGCTTTTTCTCATGAATTGGGAAGTCCGCGACAGCCTCGACGGCCGTTACTTCGGACCCATCCCCGCAGCTTCCGTCATCGGCCGAGCGGTCCCGCTCTGGACCGATGAGGAAGGCGTCGGCCGCTACGAGTGGCGCGCGCCGACGCACTGAAAACCACCCCCCCGAAAATCAACCGCAGGAGATTTCCCATGGCAGAGATAGGCACCTTCACCCGCACCGAAACCGGCTATGCGGGAGAGCTTCATTCGTTCGGCCTCCACGAAAAGCTGTTCATCGTCCCGGCCAAGCCGAGCGACGTGAAGAACGCACCCGACTATCGCGTGCGCCTCAATAGCGAGCACGGCCCGGACGCCGGCCCCGCATGGAAAGACTCCAGCGAAAATGCCGGCGAGTTCGTGTCGATGAGACTGGAGGGGCCGATCTTCCCGTTCCCGATCCGCGCCAAACTGTTCCAGTCCAACGACGATCATTCGGTCTGGACGCTACGCTGGAAGCACGCCCGGAAGATCGAGGATGAGGAATGAAGGACGCGCGCGTCCGGCCCGCCATCCGGTCAAAGATCGGCATCTCTTTGTTCGCGGAAAAGCCGTCTCATCCCTTCGTCCCGCTCGGCGACCGGACGGCCGGCGCGCACAGCGAAGGTCAGGGGCGGCCATCGGCCGGCGCTTGCGCCTTGCCCTTGACCGCAGCGAGCACGCTGGCAGGTTGGCGGCGAAGCGGAGACAGGCCGGCATGGCATTATGCCGTCCTGATACTGGCTGGGGCGCTTTCCGTCTGCATCGAATCGGGCGTCGCGGTCGCGCAATCCGCGCCGGTCGAGCGCCCGGCCGCAGCCCATCCCTATGCGGCTCATATCGCCGAAGCGTCGCAGCGGTTCGACATCCCCGAGCATTGGATTGTCGCGGTGCTGCGCGCCGAGAGCGAGGGCGACGTGCGAGCGGTTTCGTCGGCCGGCGCGATGGGATTGATGCAGGTCATGCCCGCGACATGGACCGAGTTACGCGGCCGCTATGGTCTCGGCCGCGATCCCTATGATCCGCGCGACAACATCATGGCGGGCACGGCATACCTGCGCGAGATGTGGGACCGTTACAGCAATGTCGCGGCGATGCTGGCAGCCTACAATGCCGGTCCCGGCCGCTATGACGAATACCTTGCGACCGGCCGTATTCTGCCCGCCGAGACGCGGGCTTATGTCGCCGCGCTTGCGCCCGTTCTCGGCGGCGCGGCTGCAACCGAACCGCCGTCATCGACACCGCCGCCGTCGCCTGATTGGCGCGAAGCACCGTTGTTCGTCATGCGCTCCGGCGACGCCCGCGCGACCGTTCCGGCGCGCAATCCCGCTGCTACGGAGCCGCAGGACGGCAGCATTTTCGTGGCGAGCACGAGCGACGGAAGAACGCCATGAGGACGGCGTTCCCGCGCTCGGCGGTGCTCATTCCGGCTTCCAGTCAGGCAGGTTTGCGCCTGGCTGGATTCCCGGTGGGAGAGGCGGAAAAGGCAAAAAAGGCGGAGGGCAAGATTAAAGAAGACGGCACCATATTGGGCCGCTTCTGGAAATTGTTGTTGTCTGCACACTGGTTAGGTGGCCGGTTCCGGCACCATGGTTTTGAAGGGCCGCGTGCCGCGATTTCGCGCAAAGCCTTGGCTTTGCAGGGTTTCGAGCGGCACCATAAGCCCATATCGGCCTGTTCTCGGCGGTTTTCGCTGGAGCCGCGCCCATGAGCGCCGACGACGAAAACCGCTTCCGTCCGAAGCCCGGTCGCATCCGATCCGACACGCCGAAGGCTGGGAGACCCAAGAGCTTTTTCACGCAGGTCAGGAAGATCACCCGGCAGCATCAGGCGGCAGCCTCCCGCGATCCTTCCATGCCATCATCCGCCCGCCCGTCATCGCCGGGCCGTTCCCGTGCCGTGGTCGCCAGCGGCAAGGGTGTGAAGCGCGGCCGGGGCGCGAGCTTCGTGCGCGCCCGCAATATCTCCGGCCAATGGCATCATCGCCAGACCGGCAGCCGCCGCGTGATCGTCAAGCAGCGCAGCGTCCGGGCCGCTTGGAAGGGCGGCCGTGCCCGTGCGCATCTGCGCTATGTCCAGCGCGACGGCACGTCACGCGACGGCGAGCGCGGCCGGCTCTATTCAGGGAGCGAGGACCGCGCGGATGGCGACGCCTTCCTTGATCGCGGCAAGGACGACCGCCACCAATTCAGGTTCATCGTCTCGCCAGAGGACGGCGCGGAGCTGTCGGACCTCACGGCCTACGCCCGCGATTTCATGAAACAGGTGGAAGCCGACCTCGGCACGAAACTCGACTGGGTCGCGGTCAATCACTACAACACCGGCCATCCCCATGTGCATATCGTCGTCAACGGCCGCGACGATAACGGCGGCGATCTAGTCATCAATGGCGACTACCTTTCCGCCGGCCTGCGCGAGCGCGCCAGCGAGCTTGCCAGTCTGGAACTCGGCCCCGTCACGGAGATCGAGCAGACCCGCAAGCTGTCCGCCGAAATCGACCAAGATCGCTTCACGCGGATCGACCGCGCCATGACCGAGGAAGCCGATGCCCGTTTTCTCGACCTGCGCCATGAACCGGCAGAGCCGAGGCGGCAGTTCGAGCGGACGCTGCGCCTGCGCCGTCTCGGCAAGCTGGAGAAGATGGGGCTGGCGACCGAACACGCGCCTGCCGTTTGGGAGTTGAGCAAGGACATGGCACCGGCCCTGCGCGAGTTAGGCGAGCGCGGCGACATCATCCGCACCATGCAGAAGGCGCTCGGCCCACAGAGCGGCGAACGCGATCCTATGAGTTTCCAAATCCATGACGGAGCGCCCGAGACGCCCATCGTCGGTCGCGTCGTGGACAAGCACCTGTCCGACGAGCTGGGTGAGAACCTGACCGTGGTGGTGGACGGCATCGACGGCTGGACGCACCACATCGCCGGCATCGCGCCGGAGCGGCTGGAGGACGCTCGCAGCGGCAGCATCATCGAGATCGGCCCGGCCGGGGCGGCGGCCCGGCCGTCCGACCGCACCATCACGGCCATCGCCGAGGACGGCATCTATCGGCCGAGCCGCCATCTGGAGCAGGCGAAGTTCGAGGGGCGCGTTCTGGGCGGCGACTATGAGGGATATGTCGATGCCCATGTGCGCCGGCTGGAGGCGCTACGCCGGGCCGGGATCGTCGAGCGGATCGACGCCGACCAATGGCGCGTCCCCGATGATATGGTCAGCCGTGCAGCCACCTATGACGCCGGCCGTGACCGGCAGGCCAGCATTCGCGTCCTGTCGCCCGTCAATCTGGAACGGCAGATACGTTCGGACGGCGCGACCTGGCTGGACCGGCGAATGATCCATGGCGAGACGGCCGACCTTGCCCCGACCGGCTTCGGCCAGCAGGTGCGCGAGGCCATGGGCCAGCGGCGCGAGCATCATATCGAACAGGGCGACGCCACCCGAGCGCGGAATGGCCGTATCTTCTACCGGCGCAGCCTTCTCGCCACCTTGCGCGAGCGCGAGGTTGCGCGCGTCGGCGCGGAAATGGCCGGGAGCAAAGGATTGCCGTTCCGCGCCGCCACGGACGGCGAGAACGTGAGCGGCAAGTTCACCGGGATTGTCCAGCTAACGAGCGGCAAGTTCGCTGTGGTGGAAAAGAGCCATGAGTTCACGCTTGTCCCGTGGCGGCCGGTCATCGACCGCCATCTTGGCCGCGAGGTCATGGGCGTCGTGCACGGCGGATCAGTTTCGTGGCAATTGGGGCGGCAAAGGGGGATCGCGCTATGAATGCAAAGCACGTCCGAAAATCAGCGTGAAACTGAATAGACCAGAGGCTCGGCCTGAGCGAAGCGGGCAGCCGTCATTGTGATAAGGCCGTCGCTTGCCATTCTGGTGAGAACCCAGTTCCTACGCGCCAAGGCCCTCTCGATGTTGTCTGGTTCGTCGATCCGATAGAAGTTCGGTGCTTTGGGCAATGCCGCGAGATAGGCCGCCTCCGCGACTGCCAGGTCGGCTGGCCTTTTATGGAAGTAGAACTGAGACGCCGCGTCAAGGCCCCATGCGTCGCCACCAAAATAGATGACGTTCAGGTAAAGTTCGAGAATGCGCTCCTTATTTAGCGACTGCTCAAGACGATGGGCGAGAATCAGCTCCCTTATCTTCCGCCGCAGTGTCGGTCCATCTTCTGAAAGGAGAACATTCTTGGCCAGTTGTTGAGTGATGGTCGAAGCGCCAGATATTTGGCGGCCACTTGCATCGTCAGGCAACGCGAACAAGGAGGCTCGAACAATTGCATAGGGATCATAACCGCCGTGCGTATAGTAGTTCTGATCCTCTGCTGCCAGAAATGCCATAATCACATGAGGCGGAATGTCGGCAAGCGGCACGAAAGAGTAGTTCTCCCGCCCAGCTTCGACAATGGATAGGCCATCCAAACCTGAGCCTGAATAAGCGACAAGAGAGGTCGCGTCCGGCAGGCTTTTGCCGTAGTGCCAGAACACCCCTCCAATACTCCCCATCGTCGCGACGACTACGGCAAGGGCAATACCACCCACCCGCAAGGCCGCACGCTTTACGCGGCTGCCTATTTGATAAGGTGCCGCGAGCAGGCTCGGCGGCAGAGACCAAGCCGACGCGATTTTCTCGATCATATCCTTGGACAAAAGTCGGCGGCGGTTCAGGACTTCGGATGCGCGCGACCGCGAGCCGAGCAATTTCGCAAGGTCGGCCTGGCTTCGTCCTTGTGCCTGCATTGCAAAACCAAGCAAATCGACAGGATCGGGCGCGGGAAGACGATGATGCTTCCTTTCGTAGTCCTGCACCAGCACGGTTAGAATCTCCAGTCGATCCGAGACCGAGGAATCAGCCGAGCTATCCAGCAGGCGCTCAATTTCCTCTAGGACAGCATGGAGATCGTCGTGGGTGCGGATTGGCCGGATGACAGAGTTCATCGTTTCACTCCAATGGACCGCTTTGCTCGCGAACCCCGGCCGCGATCACCTGCGCGATTTCCAGTTTGTCGTTGGTCTTGAGCACGACATAGCAATCCGCTTCGGCGATATGGAGCGTGACGGTGTGATCGGTGCGTTCAGCGATGATCGCGGGCAATCGCGCCAATAGAGTGGCCAGGTCGCGCACCTCATCTGCCTCGATCAGCGCCGCCAGAGACGTAAGCGCCGGAAGGGCATTGGGACGTTGCGCGCCAAACTCCATCAACGCGGCTAGACCGATCAGTTTCATAAATTCGCCATGTTCCCACTGTTGGGAACATGGTAGAGTGCTCCCACGGTTGGGAACCGAATTACACCACAAATGGGCATCGAAGCAACTTCTGACAGGAGAACGGTGTGCGGCTACGTCGTGTTTTGGGCATTGGAGTCGGCGTGCTGCTTGCCGTTACAGCGTCAATCTATCTGCTCAACGCACCGTGGCTCGCACCGCGTATGGCTGGCACACCCAAGATAATGGCCCATCGGGGCATCCACCAGGATTTTGACCGGGCCGGGCTTGGGCGCGACACCTGCACGGCGACGAGAATCCGCGAACCGATCATCCCAGAGATTGAAAATACGATTAGGTCGATGCAGGCCGCTTTTGAACTCGGAGCGGACGTTGTGGAGTTGGACGTGCATCCGACGACCGATGGCCAGTTCGCGGTTTTTCACGACTGGACACTCGACTGTCGCACCGAGGGGCACGGCGAGACGCGCTCTCACAGCATGGCATATCTCAGGACGCTGGACGTTGGCTACGGTTACACCGCAGACGGTGGCAACACCTTTCCGCTTCGCGGAACAGGCGTCGGCCTGATGCCCTCGTTCGCTGATGTGATGAACGCCTTTCCCGGTCGGCGATTCATGGTCAACTTCAAATCCAATGATCCAACAGAGGGTCAGCAGTTCGCTGCGCTACTACGCGCTAATCCCTCTTGGCAACCGTCAGTTTGGGCCGTCTATGGCGGTGATCGGCCGACAGATGAGGCACTCAAGGGCGTCGAAGGTTTGCGGGGATTCTCGGTAGAAATCATAGAGAGCTGTATGCTGCCCTACGTCTTGCTCGGCTGGTCTGGACACGTTCCAGCAGCCTGCGAGAACACGATTATCCCCGTGCCCATCAACTACACTTGGCTGATATGGGGCTGGCCCGACCGCTTCGTTGATCGGATGGCTCGCGTTGGCAGCACCGTGCTCCTGAGAGGCCCCTACCGCACCCCCGACAGCTCGGATGGCATAGATCAGCCGAGATACGCCGAACAAATACCGGACGGTTTTCCCGGATATGTCTGGACCAATGACATCAACGTGCTTCTGGCCAGTCGAGCATTTGCTGCGCGAGTGGGAACGATCAGTGAAGCAAGTGACTGAGCGATGCGCCGGCGCTCGGCACAGATAGTTGATCGACAACGGGGAATACCGAGTCCGTTGGGAGCGCGTATTCCCCTCGCGTCGCTCATCCAGACACTCGCCATCGCCGAATATCTGAACTTCCGCCATGCCGCCAATGCGCTCGGCGTGGCGCAATCCAGCGTCAGCGCGCGTGTGAAGGCGCTGGAGGAAGACCTTGGCATTGTCCTGTTCGAACGTCATGCGCGCGGCGTGCGACTAACAGGAGCCGGTCGGCATTTCGTCGAGCGGGTGACGACCGGCATCGACCATCTCGACCACGCCGTCAGGACCGCCGGCATGGTGGCGCGTGGCGAGCACGGCAGCTTGCGCATCGGCATCCATGCCTTGATCCCTGGCAGCTTCATCGCCAACCTGCTTGAGCGATACCGCGAACAGCATCCAGGCATCGAGGTGGAGATCGCCGAAGGCACGGCCCGCGACAGCATCATGCAGCTTCGCGCCGACCGGCTCGACGTGACGTTCGTGGAAGGCTCCGCCGAGCTTCCCGATTGTCATTTCCGGCGGATATGGAACGAACGGCCTTTAGTCGCGCTGCCTTCTCGCCATCGGCTCGCCGATGGAGCGGGCGTCACCTGGGCCGAGTTGGCGAGCAGCACCTTCATCGTCCGGCACGGCGGCACCGGACCCCAGGCGCATGACCACATCGTCAAGAGCCTCGCGGGCAGATGCGCGAACCTCTCGATCCTGCGCGTCGATGTCGAGCGCGGCACGCTGCTGTCGATGGTCGCGCAAGGCTACGGCATCACCATTGTCGGCGAGGCAACATCGCCGATGCACGCCCCCGGTGTGACGTTCCTGCCGATCCTCGACGAGCCGGAACCGCTTGCGTTCTCCGCAAACTGGTCGCCGCACAACCGCAGCCCTGCGCTTACGAGCCTTCTCGACCTTGCGGACGCGATGAGTCGGTCAGGCTGGACAACCTGACAATCCCGGCGACTCGCCGGCCTCGTGACCACCGCAACCCATCCTATTTGCCGCCGCCAGTATCCGGTAGCCCTCCCGCATCTCCTTTCCTGTTGCGTGTCCCAAATTTGCCTACTCTCTGATCGGCTCCGTCTCTTTTTCCGACTGGAGCCTGGATGCGCGGAGGCCGAATCCTTTGGGCCAGATCGTGGTGGTTTTCACCATCGTTCTGGTGATGATCTGGGCGGCGACGCAATGGGTTGCCTTCCGCCTTGGTTTCCAGCCGCAGCTTGGTAATCCGTGGTTCGAGCTGGCGGGCTGGCCGGTCTATTATCCGCCGGCCTTCTTCTGGTGGTGGTTCTCCTTCGATGCCTACGCGCCCGCGATCTTCGTCGAGGGCGCGATCATCGCCGCGTCCGGCGGCTTCCTCGCCATCGCCGCCGCCATCCTCATGTCGATCATCCGGGCGCGGGAAGCACGCAACGTCGCCACATACGGATCGGCGCGATGGGCCGAGGATAGGGAAATCCGCGCGGCGGGGTTGC
>JAEWFF010000048.1 GCA_023388965.1 Pseudomonadota bacterium
AACGAGGACGACCTCCAAATTGCACCGGGTGTTGCTATGGCCCGAGCTGAAGGTATCGACGTAGCAGGCCCGATCTCAGCCGACACGGTCTATCACAAAGCGTATCAGGGAGCTTATGACCTCGTCGTAGCGCAGTACCACGATCAGGGCCATATCCCGATCAAGCTGGTTGCCTTTGACACTGCGGTGAATGTAACGCTCGGTCTTCCAATTGACCGCGTCTCGGTTGATCACGGCACGGCGTTCGATATCGCTGGGAAAGGCGTCGCAAATCACGTGAATATGCTTTCGGCCCTAGCTTACGCGCGGAAGCTAAAACCGGCGATGTGACGATCCTGCGGACGCTCTGCGACTACTGTGCGGCTTTAGCTACGGAGCTGGATTTGCTCCAACCACAGCTCGCTAGTCCCATATCAAAGCAAGCGCGTGAATTCCATTGGTGCAGACTATTTACGTCCTTCCCGAGCCCAGGGACTGGGATTTTTATCCATCACCCCCGGGAGCAGCGTGATTGGCCTTTCCGGGATGTCGGCTGTGATAATCGGAAACTTCGCCATTACATCCTTGAGCAGCGGAATTGCTGCGGGATCGGTATAACGTGTGTTGGTTTCGCCCTCGCTAAGGCGGCCGCATAGATCATCAATCCACGCTGGCGGCACTCCGTTCTGCTTCAGGTAATCCGCAAGTCCGTGACGGAAGGCATGGATGGCTCGATCCCACAAAGCGTCACCCATGGCCGCCTTCATTAAGGGCACGAACTCAACGTAGAAACGGTCACCTGGGTCATTCTCAGTTTTGTCGGAGAAAAGTTCTGGGAACAGAGCCTTGTACCCAAGGTCGCGAATCTGCTCGCGGTATTCGAGGATTCCAAGCCGTAATAGCTCCGGGTGGAGAGGTATCTTTCGATCAGACTGCACGGTTTTCATTCGACGCAGCTCGTTTGGCCGGATGTGTATGACCCACTCGTTGTCGCTGTCTTCGTCTTGATAGATGTCCTCCACTTGCAAGCCAGCAAGTTCGATACGGCGTGCACCAATGTAGGTGATCATGATCGGGAGATAGAACAGTGCGCCGTGAAATACGGCGTTCCCAGGCTGCTCTCTCTCCGTAGGGCCCTTGCAGCCGGTGAACAGAGGAGCGTTGAAGAGAGGTGCAATGTCCTTCGGCTTCGGCTTGAATTGTTGCAGCCGAACGGATCCTGGCTTTGGCTTCTTTGGCCTCACACCATCAAAGGTCCAGTCCAGAATATCGTAGCCATGACCTCTTAGAAAAAACAAGAAGCTCTGCAGGTTGGCAAAGTGTTTTCTGACGGTGTTAGCGCTCAAACCAACTTTGGCATGTTCTGCCAGTTTTTTGGGGTCTGAGAGGCCAGGATTGGCTTCCGCTGCGCACTCGATCCTTCGTTGCCCCTCGGCGCGGAGTTCCACCGTCGAAAGCTCGCGCAAGCGTGAGCTTTTGCCCCAGTGCGTTGGGATTTCTGCGAAGTGACTGGATAGCTTGCCGATGTGAAATTGCTTGATTTCGCCGGAGTGGGTTACGCCGTGCTCTTCAAGAACACCGACGAACATCCTTAGTAGGGCGCGGAAATCATTGGCTGACTCAGTAGTCCAGTCGTCACCTTTTTTTCTGACAAGCTTCTCCCCAGTCTTGAAGAACTCGCTAAGTGGAAGCGGAACACGGTCTTGGATTGCCGTTCCGCTGGGGGTCGAGACATCCGGCGAAGTGGGTGTCGCGACCGAGTCGGATGAGGATGACTGCGGAGTAGGTGGCTCATCTAGTGAATGGACAAGTGCCATAGCTGCGGACGTGTTCGCGGCGCCACCAGCGGCATCGTCGATTCTGGCCGCAGGCTTCGACGGCTGACTGAGTTCAGGGGCTGCAAGAGGATACCGTTGCTGCACTGCCATCAGTGCATCGGCCTGGGCGCGAAAATAGGCCATCATCGCCCGCTCGCGATTGAGCGTCGTATTAACAATTCCGCACTGGTCCATCGCGATCCGGAGATGCTGCTCCATAATGCCTCGGTGAGACAGGCTTCGGACCGCCTGGAAGTCTTCAGCTATCGGGTCGACATGTTCTGGTGGGATGCCCTGTTCCAGTAGCCATCGTCTTGCGCGGCAATCCGGGCCAAAATCAAATTCGGCGCCCTGGCCGAAATGTTCAAGCAGCCGGTATGCCCAGCCGTGCTGAAGGTCGATGTCGACATCGGCTTTGAAATCGCCTTTTCCGTAACGACGGGACGCCAGCGCGACCTTCTCAAGCTTTTCGAGTTGCTGGTCACGTTCGTTGACGAAGAAACGATGGAAAGCGTCCTGGGACATGTCGGTTGTTCGCGAGTTCTTCAGTTCAGCAAGTCGCAGGTTCAGGCGTCTGGCGAGGAGTAAGGCAACTCTATGGTCCGAGACATGAAGGGAAAGTGAAAGCCTGTCCTTGACCCTTGCCGCTGAAAAGCGCTGGGGGACGCGTGCGCGCCAATAAAAGATGTTTCCTCGACGGATGAGATTCTCAACGTGGTGACGGGTGGCCATCATCGCGATCCTGCATTCGCCACTGGCGATGGCCCCGAATGGGCATCACCTGTGGGCTACAGTTCCGGGCATCAGTCACGCGATCATGACCGGAACGGGACCCAGATATTGGCCGAAAAGCCTGCTATTTCGCGATTTTTACTCAGAATCGGGAGGCCTGGCTGGGGAACCTGGATTCGAACCAGGACTAACGGAGTCAGAGTCCGTGGGTCTACCGTTAACCTATTCCCCAACAACGGCGCAGCGCCGCTCGGTGTGGGCGGCTTATACCCAATGCTCCGGGCAATGAAAATACCTTTTGTGAAAAAATTATGCCCGGCAATCGCCGCTGTGGCCGTTCGAAAGATGTTTCGAAAAAGCGATTGGCGAAACCGCCGGGCGCTGTTATCTTCTCGCCAACGAAACGATAAGCGCCAGCGGCATGCCTTTCGGTGTTGCGCGGCGGGATGGACATTGAGTGATGGACCCCGATAGCGGCGGAAAGCCGCCAGAAGGCGGGGCGTCGGCGGCAGGGCGCGGTGAAGGGAAGTCTTCCCGGCGTCGCAAGGCGAAGCGGAACGGCAAGAGCCGTAACGCCGCGTCTTCCGTGCATGCTGGAGCAGCGGTGACTGCCGGTGCGGCCGAACGACCCGAGACCAAGGATACCGGCACGAGAGATGCCGGTCGGAAAGATGCTGCCCCAAAGGATGCAAGCACGAAGGATGCCGGCGGCCTGACGCGCAAGCGCAAGCGCCGCCGCGCAAGGCCTGCTGCCGAAGCCGCTCTTGCGGGCGGCGATGGCCGCCCCGGCGCGCCCGTTCCGCCGGGGACGCAGGCGGCCCCCGTGGTAGAAGCCCCGGAAGGCGGAAAATCCCGAAAACGCAGGAAGAAGCATCGCGGCGGGCGTGGCCTGCAAGGGCGGCCGCTGGCGCGCACGCAGTCCGGCCCGGCGACGTCGTCTCCGCAACCGGCCAAACCGGCCCGGCCCGGCGCGTCGGCCGCCGGGGCGCCGGCGCAGCACCGCTTCGCCTATCGCGACGATTTCTATGCCGCCCTCGACCTTGGCACGAATAATTGCCGCCTGCTGGTCGCGCAACCGACGCGGCCGGGCCAGTTCCGGGTGGTCGATGCCTTTTCCCGGATCGTCCGGCTGGGCGAGGGGCTGGCCGCCAATGGCAGCCTGTCTGCGGACGCCATGGACCGGGCGGTGGAGGCCCTGAAGGTTTGCGCCACGAAACTGACCAACCGGCCGATCCGGCGGATGCGGCTGATTGCCACCGAAGCCTGCCGGGCGGCCGCCAATGGCAGCGAATTCCTCGAAAGAGTGGTGCGCGAGACAGGTCTCGAACTCGAGATCATCAATCGCGAGACGGAGGCGCGGCTTGCCGTGTCGGGCTGCTCGTCGCTGGTCGGCCGGGAAACCCGTTCCGTCGTCCTGTTCGATATCGGCGGCGGCTCGTCTGAGATCGCCGTCATCCGCATCGGCGACAACCGCTCCAACCGGCTTGCCAATCATATCACCCACTGGACCTCGCTGCCGGTCGGCGTCGTGACGCTGTCGGAGCGTCATGGCGGTCGCGACGTCACGCCGGACGTGTTCGAGGCCATGGTGTCGGAAGTGGAGGGCATGCTGGCCCGCTTCGATTGCCCGCCGCTGACCGAGGGTCGTGTTACCGGTGCCGACGGCTTCCACCTGATCGGCACATCCGGCACGGTGACGACGCTTGCCGGCGTCCATCTCGATCTTCCCCGCTATGATCGCAGGAAAGTGGATGGTCTCTGGC
>JAEWFF010000007.1 GCA_023388965.1 Pseudomonadota bacterium
CGGCGCGCAGCGCGTCGCCCAGCAGATGCTGGCACCATCGATGCGTCGTAGCTTCTGTGTTGGGGGAGGAGGGCGGGTTCCTCAAGCCCATACCTGTCGTTCAGACTGGGTGAGGCGCGCGAGGCGCCGCGATGACAGTCCATATTTCCGGGCTTCGCCTCAAGTCGGAGGCGCGCGTATCGTAACGAGCACATTCGGAGTGCTGCTGCGGGCGTCAGGCGACGGTGCGCCTGTCGTGGCGCTCCTGTCGCTTGTGAATCGAGTTCCTGCCAGGGGCGCGATGCACGAAATGCGGGCGCAAGGGCGTAAGAGAGCGAGGGACATGCTGGCGACGTGGGCGCCTGCGACGGGATTTTTCAGGAGAGTATCCGAAGCTCCAAGGGAGAACATGCGGATAACAGGCTCGCCAGAATCTCGCCACAGATCGATACATGTTCCTGCTTCGCCCCGCTTGAGCGGCTCTAGACGAGATCGGGGGCTTATTTGGCGGCGACATGCAATTGCCCCTTGTTTCCTGCCGCCTCGTGCTGCTAGACCCCGCCGCGGAGACGTGGCCGAGTGGTCGAAGGCACACCCCTGCTAAGGGTGCAGGCGGGAAACCGCCTCGAGGGTTCGAATCCCTTCGTCTCCGCCATTCTACAATATTATTATTTGTTTTCAGCTAGTTAGCGAGACGGTCTCTTGGCTGCCCGCCCAGATACCCGCCCACGAGGACATGCTTACGCCTCGCCCGCGCGCGCGTGGGGTGCCCTTCCTGAACAGCGACCCGATTGCGCCACCAAGCGCCTCGCCCGCGCGCGCGTGGGGTGCCCTGGCGGGACAACCCCATAATGCACGTAGGTCTGCGCCTCGCCCGCGCGCGCGTGGGGTGCCCCTGAATAGATCGGGGCCGGTGCGCCATCCCGACGCCCCCGGCCCCTTGCCCCTGCGGGGCTAAACCGGCCGCGCCGGTAGCAACGCCGCGCCCTCGGAGGTTTCAGTAAGGGCCGCGCTGTGACGGGGTTAAGGCCGCAATGAAGCCGGGCACTCACCGTCTGATCCCAAATACTTTGCGGGCCGAACTCCGCAGGGCGCAGGCGGATCGTCGCACGCGATAATGGCGTGGGGTGGTCACGCCTCATTGGCCGAGGTCGAGCACTACACCCGCGCGGCCGAAAAGCGGCGCCTTGTGTCTGGGGAACGGGGCAGGAACGTAGTATCAGGGGGTGCGAGTGATACAATTTCACCCGCAAGCGACTGAAAACACGGGAAGAAAAGGGTAAGTGGCAGCCCGTAGGGGAGTCGAACCCCTCTTTCCAGGTTGAAAACCTGGCGTCCTAACCGATAGACGAACGGGCCACCTTTTGCGCTTGCAGCGTTGCTGCGTGGCGTGGAGCGGTATCTAGGCAATGCGCGCGGGGACCGCAAGCAGAAAATTTCCGCGGGCGCGATTTATTCAATCGGCCCGGGCCGTTCCGGGACCCGCGGCCTCGGCGGCGTCGTCCAAGCGCAGGCGCACGCGCTGGCGACCGCCCCACAGCGACAGCTCCAGCCGCCCGGCCAGGTGGAAACGCCGCCCGCGCGCGCGCAGCAGCGCCGGGCCAAGCGCGCCCTGCATCGCGCCCCAGGCGACCGCATCCAGCGCCCCGGCCCCGCTGCGCGCGCGCAGGCGCAGGTGGCCCTCGCCCATGGTGTCCACCTGTTCGAGAATCAGGTCGCTCAGGGCAAAGCGCGGCGCGGGGGCGCCGGCGCCAAAGGGACCGGCGCGCTCCAGCGCCTCGATCATCTCGGGGGTGGCGGCGCGCGCGTCGAGCAGGCCCGAGATTCGCAGCGCCCCGGCCGCCCTTCCCGCCAGCGCCGCCGCCGCCAGCTCGGACAGCCGCGCCATGGCGGGGGCGATCTGCGCGGGCTCGACCGTCAGTCCTGCGGCCATGGCGTGGCCGCCGCCGCGGGTAATCAGCCCCTCGGCCTCAAGCCTCTGCACCGCGCGGCCGATGTCGAAGCCGGGGACCGAGCGGGCCGAGCCCTTGCCCACGCTGCCCGCGACGCCGATCACCACCGACGGCCGGCCGGTTGCCTCTTTCAGCCGTGCCGCGACGATGCCGACGACGCCGGGGTGCCAGCCTTCGCCCGCGGCCCAGGACAGCGCCGGATCGCCATGCGACTCGGCCTGGGCAAAGGCGGATTCGCGGACCAGCGCCTCGATCTCGCGGCGCTCATGGTTCAGCGCATCCAGCTGGGCGGCCAGCGCCTCGGCCTCGGCGCGGTCGGTGGCCGAGAGGCAGCGCGCGCCCAGATCGGCGCGGCCGACGCGGCCGCCGGCGTTGATCCGCGGCCCCAGCAGGAAGCCGAGATGAAAGGCCGAGGGCGCCGAATCGAGCCGCGCCACGTCGGACAGCGCCACCAGCCCCGGGCGGGCGCGGCGCGCCATGATCGCCAGCCCCTGCCGGACAAAGGCGCGGTTCACCCCCAGCAGCGGCGCCACGTCGGCCACCGTCGCCAGCGCCACCAGATCCAGCATCCGGATCAGATCCGGCTCGGCCAGCCCGCGCGCACGCAGGCCGCGGTTGGCCTGCACCAGCGTCAGGAACACCACCCCCGCGGCGCAGAGATGCCCCAGCGCCCCGTCCTCATCGGCGCGGTTGGGGTTCACCACCGCCAGCACCGGCGGCAGGGTCTCGCCGCCCTGATGGTGGTCCAGCACGATGACGTCAGCGCGGCCCTCGGCCACCGCCAGCGCCTCGTGGCTCAGCGTGCCGCAGTCGACGCAGACGATCAGCGCATGGTCGCGCGCAAGCTGCTCGATCGCGGCGGGGTTGGGGCCGTAGCCCTCGTCGATGCGGTCGGGGATATACAGCGTCGCCTCGCGCCCCTGTGCGCGCAGCCAGCCCAGCAGCAGCGCCGCCGAGGCGCCGCCGTCGACGTCGTAATCGGCAAACACCGCAATCCGCTCGCCCGCCACCACGGCGGCGACCAGCCGCTCGGCCGCAAGCTCCATGTCGCGCAGGCGCAGCGGGTCGGGCAGCAGGTCGCGCAGCTTCGGCTCCAGGTGACCGGCGGCCTCTTCGGCCGCCACGCCGCGCGCGGCGAGCACTCGCGCCACCGGCAGGGGCAGCAGCGCGGCCTGCGCCAGCCCCTCGGCCAACCGCTCTTCCATGGGATCGGGACCGGCCCAGCGGCGGCCGGTCAGCGAGGATTCGACGTTCAGGAAAGCAGACATGGGCGCCTTGTCGCCACAGCCCGCCGCAAGGGCAAGATGCGAAAAGGCCGCCCGCGCGGCGGACGGCCCCTCTTTGGTGGAAAATATCTTTGGTGGAAAAATATCCCGGGGGAGTCCCGGCACGGGACGGGGGCAGCGCCCCCCTGCCCTTATGCCCGAACTGGGTTGCGATAGATCATCCGCCGGACCGAGCCGGTCTTGGAGCGCATCAGGATGGTTTCGGTTTCAACGAAATGCGGCTCGCGCCGCAGGCCCTTGACGATCGAGCCGTTGGTGACCCCGGTCGCCGAAAAGATCACGTCGGCGGTGACCATCTCGTCGCGGGTATAGATGCGGTTCAGGTCGGTGATCCCGGCCTTGGCGGCGCGGCCGCGTTCGTCGTCGTTGCGAAACAGCAGCCGCCCCCACATCTGCCCGCCCATGCATTTCAGCGCGGATGCCGCCAGCACGCCCTCGGGGGCGCCGCCCGAGCCCATGTACATGTCGATGCCGGTCTTGTCCGATTCGGCGACATGGATCACGCCGGCCACGTCGCCGTCGGTGATCAGCCGGATCGCGGCGCCGGTGGAACGGACCTCGGCGATCATCTCTTCGTGGCGGGGGCGTTCGAGGATGCAGACGGTGATGTCATAGGGCTTGACGCCGCCCGCGGCGGCCAGCGCCAGCACCCGCTCGCGCGGGGACATTTCAAGGCTGACCACGTCCTTGGGATAGCCCGGCCCCACCGCCAGCTTGTCCATATAGACGTCGGGCGCGTGCAGCAGCGTGCCGCGCGGGGCCATGGCGATCACGGTCAGCGCGTTCGGCATGTCCTTGGCGGTCAGGGTGGTGCCCTCCAGCGGGTCCAGCGCGATATCCACCTCGGGGCCGTTGCCGGTGCCGACCTCTTCGCCGATGAACAGCATCGGAGCCTCGTCGCGCTCGCCCTCGCCGATCACCACCGTGCCCTTGATGTCCAGCATGTTCAGCTGGTCGCGCATCGCGTTCACCGCCGCCTGGTCGGCGGCCTTTTCGTCGCCGCGCCCGACCAGCCGGGCCGAGGCATGGGCCGCGGCTTCGCTGACCCGGGCCAGGCCCAGCGAGAGCATGCGGTCGTTGAAATCCCTGGTGTCGGTCATCGGTCGATCCCTTGCTTGCAGCAGCCGTCCTGCCGGCTCTTAGGCCCCGCCCCGGGTGGCGTCCAGACTGTGTGCGCTAACGGCAGCTGCGCCCGCGCGCCGCGGGGTTGAACCCGGGCGCCCGCGCGCCCACATCCGCGCTTACGGTTCCGACAGTTCCAGCGCCAGCGCGTGGATGCGCGGCACGATATCGCCCAGCGTGCGGTTGACCAGCCGGTGCCGCTCGACCCGGCTCAGCCCGGCAAAGACCGGGGCGGCCATGCGGATGCGGAAATGCGTCTGCCCGCCCTCGCGCCAGCCGGCGTGGCCGCGGTGCAGCTCGCTTTCGTCGATCACCTCCAGCGCGGTCGGCGACAGTTCCGCCAGTCTTTTGTTCATTTCCTCGGCGATAGATCGCTGCATGATACCCTTCACCCCTTCCCAAGCGGTGCAAAACCCCTACACTTCCGGTCCCGAGTCGAAAAGAAGGCCTTGCATGACTACCAGCGACCCGTTCGATTTCGATATCTCCGCCGCCTCGGACAAGAAGCGGCGGTCCAGGGGGCGCCGCGGCATGTCGGGCGCCTTCGAGACGTCGACTCGCCAGTGCGACAAGTCGGGCTGCACGCAGCCGGGCCAGTATCGCGCGCCCAAATCGCCCAAGCAGCTCGACGACTATTACTGGTTCTGCAAGGAGCATGTGCGCGAGTACAACACCAACTGGAATTACTTCCAGGGCCAGTCCGAGGCCGAGTTCCAGGAGTTCCTGGACAACGCCACGGTGTGGGAGCGCCCGACCCGCCCCTTTGGCCGGGCAGCGCAGGAACAGGCCTGGGCGCGGCACGGGATCAGCGACCCGCTGGAAATCCTGGGCGCCAACGGCACCAACCCCGAACAGCGGCTGCGCACCGCCCGCAAGCTGCCCCCGACCGAGCGCCGCGCGCTCGAGATCCTCGACGCCAAGGACACCTGGACCAAGGTGGAAATCCGCAAGCAATACAAATCGCTGGTCAAGGATCTTCATCCCGACATGAACGGCGGCGACCGCTCGGACGAGGATCGGCTGCAAGAGGTCGTCTGGGCCTGGGACCAGATCAAGGACAGCCGCAGCTTCAAGGACTGACCGCCCGGGGGCGCCGGGCGCCCTTTCACCGTGCCGCAAATATCCTGGGGGAGGCCCGGCACGGGCCGGGGGCAAAGCCCCCCGCCGCCGCGATCAGCGCCCCGGCCCGCCCGGATAGGGCACGAACTCCGCATCGTCGCCCGGCGGCAGCCGGAAACGGCCGTGCTCGAAATCGCCCGCCTTCCACGCCTCGCGCGCCGCCTCCAGCCGTTCGCGGGACGAGGCGACGAAGTTCCACATGATGTAGCGCGGCCCGTTCAGCGTCTCGCCGCCCAGTGCCACGAACCGCGCACCCTGCTCGCCCGCCGTCACGGTGATCTCGTCGCCGGGGCGGAACACCATCATGCGGCCGGCGGGAAACTCCTCGCCCGCCACCAACACCGAGCCCTCGGTGACGTATAGCC
>JAEWFF010000065.1 GCA_023388965.1 Pseudomonadota bacterium
GGATAGGTCGTCCGTCCCATCGCGACGGCGATGCCGAACAGTTCGCCCTCGTTGATGTAGCGGGCGATCACCTGCTCACCCTTAGGCGTGGTCTTCACCACCCTGACGTGGCCAGACAGGAGCAGGAAGAAGTGGCTCGCTTCCTCATCCTCGGAAAAGACCTCCGAGTCCTTCGGGAAACGCGACGAGCGCGCCGTCGCAAGGACTGCGTCGACGTCCTCGCCGCTCAGTCCGGCGAAGGCGGGAAGTCCCGATACGAGCGACCTGTCGAGCGGCATGCTGGAAGACTTCCGGAAGTCGAAGCTGTTCAGGTTTCTACCCTTTGTTTGCGCTTGCGCAAACTGCCTGACGGCGTCGCGGGGTATTCGTTGATCAACGGCAGATCAAGCCGCGTACACAAAAGGACTGGAAAAATGAAACGCATCCTCACAGCACTTGCCCTTGGCGCGGCAATATTCGCGGCCGGCGCGGCCCAGGCGGCCGAAATCGAGGTCCTGATGCTCAACAAGGGCGCAAAGGGCACGATGGTGTTCGAGCCCGACCTGATCGTCGCGGCGCCCGGCGACACGATCCGTTTCGTGCCGACCGACAAGGGACACAACGTCGAGACTATCAAGGGCATGTTTCCGGAGGGCGCGGAGCCCTTCAAGAGCAAGTTCAACGAGGAATTCACCGTCACCGTTACGGCCGAAGGCGTCTACGGCGTGAAGTGCGCGCCCCACTACGCCATGGGCATGGTCGCGCTGATCACAGTCGGCGAACCCGCCAACGCGGACGCAGCGAAGGCCGTGAAACAGACGGGCAAGGCCAAGGCGGTCTTCGCTGAACTGTTCGGTCAAGTGCTGGCCGCGAAATGAGAGGACGGACGTGAACGGGGAGAAGAGCAGGTCAGGGATTGGAGAGGCGGCCATGCTACACGTGGCCGCCTCTCGTTACAACAGCTGCCATCCTACCGACAGCTTCACCGATCTCAGCCACCGGGCACGCTTTTCCAAGGAAGACCGCCGTCTGATGGAGGACTGGCTGGTGGCCACGAAAACTGTCATGGAGATCGACGACCATGACGGCTGAGGTTGTTACAGTATCGATGAATAACGAGGGCGCGACCGTCGACGTCGCGATCCTCGCCGACGGCTTCGGAATTGATACAGCCGACGTAGAATCCCTCATGCGACAGGGCAGGTTGACGTCGAGATTCGAGAGAGGCGTCGGCACTGACGCGGGGCGGTGCAGGCTCACCTTCTGGCTGGACGCGAAACGCTTCCGGATCGTAGTCGACGAGCAGGGAACCGTGGTGAAGAAGTTTCGGACTGACTTTGGTGTCCTGGGGCGGCGCTGAGCTTGCGCCATGAGCGGCTGACGGCCTCCGGCCGGACCATGCGGTTATATCCCGGGTCCCCTAGGCCGTTCTTCGTCAAGGCGAAGGTTGCGTAAGACTTCGACATGCGTTGAGCAAAGATCAGACATCCTTTCCTGATCGAGACGATCGACGCACATGAACCTTTCAACGGTTACAATCCCAGCGCCATCGGGTCCATTACCTTCGGCAATCATGTGAAGTGAAGCTACCGCCTTCGTCGACTCCTCCAGCTCAGCGACCTCGACACTCCACAGTGCGACTCTCATTGGCCGCATCTTCGCGGGACAGGCACAGCTTGATGTGGCGGCCGAGACGGTCACGGCCTGCCCATAACCTGTCGCCAGAAATACGCACCTCCTGAACCATCGCGTCGCCCCTTTGCAATAGGATGGGCGTCTACCCCGATTCACGGTGAAGTCGGCATGGAATCCTTCAAATCAAACGACTAGGGGTGGTATACACCTGAGCGAGCGGGACAACCGTCCACGATTATCCGCCTGCGCGCCGTCCCCACAGAATCGGGGCGTAGCGGATCGCGAAGAGCAGGAAGCCCCCCGCCCAGAGCGCGCCGCCGCAGGCAAGCACATGGGCGTACCAGTCCCCTGCAAACGGGGCGGCAACGCGGAGTGCGGCCCCGGCCGAGACCATGCCGTACATGGCGACGACGAAACGGTCGGCGACGATCGCTCGTCCCGTGTGTCCGAGGCTGGCTCTCGTCATGACTGCCAGCGTCATGGTTCCCACGGCCCCGGCGGTCAGAGCGTGCAAGGCAGACGAGTGGGGAATCGCAGCGGGCAGCACGATAGAGAGGCCAAGCAGCGCGAGCGCGGCAGCCAGCCACCCATAGCCGACATGCAGCACGAGCAGGATCGGCTCGCGCGCGGTCGCCAGGCCGCACCAGCGGGACAGGCGCAGGGCGAGCAGCGCTCCGGCGGCGAACAGGAACGCGCCGACGAAGGCGCTGTCGGGCATCACGACCCACCCGAGCATCGCCGCGGCCGTGGCGACAAGCGCTGCCTTGTCTGGCTGGCCGAAGGGGGCGGGAAGCGCGGTGGAGCCTTCCTTCACGAGCCAGTTCCGGGTGAAGCTGGGAACGATGCGGCCGCCGATAAGCGCGATCAGCATCCCGGCGACCGCCAGGGCGAGACGCTGCCCGAGATCGTGGTCGACGAAACCCGCATTGGCCAGATGGTCTGCCGCGTTGGCGACGCCGAACATCGTGATCATCACGGCCACTGGCGCGTTCTTCCAGTTCCTGCCCGCGAGAACCTCGCGCCAGATCGCGAAGGCGAGCGTGGCCGGAAACGCCAGGTCGACGGCCATGGCGAGCCACGGATCGGGCGAAGCCAGGCACGCCGCCCTCCCCGTGAGCCACAGCCCGACTAGAAGAGCCAGCGGCCATCCGCTCAGCGGGAGCCGACCGGTCCAGTTGGGGATCGCTGTCAGGATGAAGCCCGCAATGACGGCTGACAGGTATCCGAACAGCATTTCGTGGGCGTGCCAGTGCACGCCGCCGAACGGCCCGCCGATGTCGAAACCGCCGAAGTAGGCACCGAGCCAGACAGGGATCGCCAGTCCGGCGCAAAGCGCTGCGAGAAAGAAGAATGGACGGAAACCGTAGTGGAGGATCGGCGGCATCGCGCGGATCCGTCCCCGGCCGTCCCGCGACAGATCGCCGGACTTCAGCGCGGCCCTCGGGATGGAGCGGTCGGAGGTTGTCGTGCCCATCATGCGTTCCTCTGTCCGGCGGCCCGGATGGCAGCTGTCGCCCCGTAGGCGGCGAAGTCGGCGACGTCCTGGAACAGGCCCGCGATCTCGTGGAACGCGCTGCGGTGCGGTTCGTCCGGCATGAGCTCGTCCAATTCGCCCAGAAGGGCGAGAACGATCACGATCGCGTCGCGCATCTTCCTCGCGTCGGCGAGACCGCCCGCGCGCCGCACGAGCTCCTCTTCGAGGCTTGCCCGGTCGAGCACGTCGTTGGCAGCCTCGCGGCAATTGCAGTCGAGGCCTGCCTCGGCCATGCCGCGCCGCAGCCGCTCGACGACGGATTCGTGGCCTGCGGGCAAGGTTTCGGCGAGCGAGGCCCGCATTCTCGTTCTCATGGAATGTTCCTTCAGGCGGCGTCGTGCGTGGCCGACCGGAAAGCTACGCGCAGCTGGCCTGACCCCATAGGGTGGTCCGGTTTCAATCTTAGTGCATGATGGGCATCAACGCATCCTCATCTGCTCGGCAGTGCGGCTTCTTTCGCTGGGTCGAACGATGCTGGCCGAGGACCTTGCAGGCAAACCGCTCCGAGACGGAGAACTTCGCCACGACATGGTCGACGCAGCGACG
>JAEWFF010000056.1 GCA_023388965.1 Pseudomonadota bacterium
GCCTTGCGGGGGGTGTTCGAGCTCATCTGATAAATCCTCGGCGATCCGAATTGGGGTTCTGTTCTTGCAGAATTGAATTATGAATGCAAAATTGAACCGAACGTCAATCCCCCGATAATAGGAAGACGATGACAACTCAGGATCGCCCGGCATCGGAACTCCAAGGCCGCCTAAGGGCAGAAATCGGCGGCGCGGTTCTGTTCGACCGGTTCAGCCGGGGCCGCTACGCCACCGATGCATCAGCTTATCAACAGATGCCGACCGGTGTCGTCGTGCCTCGCACCATGGACGAGGCCGAGCGCGCGCTGGCGATTGCGATATCGGAAGGCGTTCCCGTGACCCCCCGCGGCGGCGGCACGTCGCAATGCGGGCAGACCATCAATACGGGCCTGATTGTCGACTGTTCGCGCCATCTGAACCGCATCACCGATCTCGATGTCGCCGGGCGGCAGTGCGCGGTCGAGCCCGGCATCGTGCTCGACGAACTGAACCGTCAGCTTCGTCCGCACGGCCTGTGGTTCCCGGTCGATGTCTCGACCGCCTCGCGCTGCACGATCGGCGGCATGGCCGGCAACAATTCGTGCGGCGGGCGTTCGCTGCGCTACGGCACGACGCGCGACAATGTCATCTCCATCGAGGCGGTGATGGCCGATGGCAGCAAGCGCAAATTCGGCCGCGGCACGCCCGAGGGGTGGACGGATACGGAACGGCTGTTCGCGCTCGGCGCGCGTGAAGCGGCGGAGATCGAGGCGCGATTCCCGAAAGTGCAGCGCCGGGTCGGCGGTTATAATCTCGATGCGCTCGTGCCGGGCGCGGAGCACAATCTGGCGCACCTTCTGATCGGTTCGGAGGGTACGCTCGCCTTTTCGACCCGGATCGAACTGAAACTTTCCCCGTTGATGGGGCGCCGCGCGGTCGGCGCCTGTCATTTCGGCTCGTTCTACGAGGCGATGGACGCGGCCCAGCATCTGGTGACGCTCGGCCCGATCGCGGTGGAACTGGTCGATTCCACGCTTCTGACGCTGGCGCGCGATATCGCCATGTTCCGGCCCACGCTCGAACAATTCGTCGAAGGCGATCCCGCCGCCATCCTGCTCGTCGAGTTCGCCGAGGACGACGACGAGAACCGCAACCGGATAAAGGCGCTCAAGGAGATGATGGGCGATCTCGGTTTCGGCTGGGACAAGAAGGGCGCGAAATGGGGCGGCGTCGTCGAGGTGTTCGACCCTGCGCTGCAGACGGCCATTGCAGATGTGCGTACATCAGGCCTCAACATCATGATGTCGATGAAGGACCAGGGCAAGCCTGTGTCCTTTGTCGAGGATTGCGCGGTGCCGCTCGAACATCTGGCCGATTACACCGAGCGGCTTACCGGCATATTCGAAAAGAACGGCACGCGCGGCACCTGGTATGCGCATGCCTCGGTCGGCTGCCTGCATGTGCGTCCGCTTCTCAATCTGCGCCTCGATCTCGATGTGAAGAAGATGCGTGCGATCGCCGAGGAAGCGTTCGAGATGGTGCGTGCCTACAAGGGCTCGCATTCCGGCGAGCATGGCGACGGCATCGCCCGCTCGGAATTCCACGAAACGATGTTCGGCGAGCGCCTCGTGCGCGCCTTCGAGGAGGTGAAGGACATATTCGATCCGACCGGCATGATGAACCCCGGGAAGATCGTGCGCGCGCCGAAATTCGATGACAAGAATCTGTTCCGCTACAATCCCAATTACGCGCCCGTTGATTTTGCGACCGAACTCGACTGGAGCGCCTTTCCCGGCGTCAGCGGCGGTTTCCAGGGCGCGGTCGAGATGTGCAACAACAACGGCGCCTGCCGCAAGCTTGCGGGCGGCACGATGTGCCCATCCTATCGCGTGACGAAGGACGAAAAGCATGTCACGCGCGGGCGGGCGAATGTGCTGCGTCTTGCGATCTCCGGCCAGCTTGGCCCCGACGCTTTCGCGTCCGAGGAGATGGCCGAGGCGCTCAAACTGTGCGTGTCGTGCAAGGGCTGCCGACGCGAATGCCCAACCGGTGTGGACATGGCGCGCTTCAAGATCGAAGTGCTCGCCGCGCGTGCCAAGAAGTATGGTCATTCGCTTCGGGATTATCTCGTCGGCTGGCTGCCATATTACGCGCCGCTGGCGGCGAAGATGCCGGCGCTCGTCAATCTTCGCGACCGGATTCCGGGACTTGCGCGCCTGCTGGAACCGGTGATCGGATTTTCAGCGCAACGCACGCTGCCGAAATGGCGCCGCGATATTTTCCGTGACGATGTCTACAGCCACGGCCCCGCCGACGGTCGCCCGGTCGTTCTGTTCGCCGATACGTTCAACCGCTATTTCGAGCGCGAGAATATCGATGCGGCGCTCGCCGTCCTCGTCGCCGGCGGCTACCGGGTCTATCTGCCCTATCCCCTGGGCGGTTCGCGCCGGCCATTGTGCTGCGGACGTACATTTCTGTCGGTCGGGCGAGTCGACAAGGCGCGGGCGGAAGCGCAGCGCGTGATCGATGCGCTCAAACTGTTCATTGCCAATGACGTGCCGGTCGTCGGTCTCGAGCCGAGCTGTATCTACTCGTTCCGCGACGAGATACCGGCCATGCTCAAGACCGAGGAGGCGCGCAAACTGGCAACGCTTGCCATGCCGCTCGAGGATTTTCTGGCGCGCGAGGCGGCCGAGGGCCATCTTGATCTTGCTCTCGGCCCGGTCGCACGCAAAATTGTTCTTCACGGACATTGCCACCAGAAAAGTTTCGGTGGCATGGGGTCGGTGGAGAAGGTGTTGCGCATGGTGCCGGACATCGAGATCGAAATGGTGGAATCGAGCTGTTGCGGCATGGCCGGATCGTTCGGATATGCCGCCGAGACGATCGATGTATCGCGGGCCATGGGCGAACTGTCGCTGCTGCCAGCCGTGCGCAAGGCGCCTGAGGATGCCGTCATCGTTGCCGATGGAACCTCGTGCCGACATCAGATCGAGGACGGCGCCGCGCGCCGCGCGGTTCATGTCGCGCGAATATTGGAGCAGGGTGTTGTCAATGCGCGCAGCGGCGCCGATATGCCTCTGCGTGAAGCGGCGGAATGAGAAGCGAGAAGGAGAGGGCCATGCTGCTCGACAAGATTGCCGAAGCCATCTGGAACGAAGCCAAGGGCGGAGAGACGCCGTTCAGCGACGCGCCCGCAGAGGAAAGGCAGCTCTATATGCGCTTCGCCCATGCGGCGCTGAAGGCGGTCGCCGTGCCTACGCCGGAAATGCTGAGCCAGGGAAATCGCGCGCTACAGGCCTGGGACGATTCGGAGCATTACAGGAGCCCGATCACGGGCATTTATCGCGCGATGATCGCGGCCGAACTGCCGCCGGAAGCCGACGCCCCGTCCGAGGATCGGTTCGACGAACTGTAAGCGAGGCTGTGGCGCCCGACTTCGGCGAGCGTCCGCGAGCCGGTCAGCGCCATGGAGACGTCGATTTCCTTGCGGATGATGTCGAGCGCCTGTGTGACGCCGGCCTCGCCGCCGGCAGCCAGTGCGTACAGGAAAGCCTTGCCGATCAGGCATCCCTTCGCGCCGAGTGCGATGGCTTTCAGGGCATCCTGTCCGGACATCACGCCGCCGTCGAACAGAACCTCGATCCGGTCGCCGACCTCGTCGGCGATGGCCGGGAGCACGCTGACCGAAGAGCGCGCGCCGTCCAGTTGGCGTCCGCCATGGTTGGAAACGACGATGGCGTCCGCGCCGCATGAGGCTGCGATGCGCGCATCCTCCTCATCGAGTATGCCCTTCAGGATGAGCTTGCCCGGCCACAGGCTCTTGACCCATTCGACATCCTTCCACGACAGCGACGGATCGAACTGGCTGGCGATCCATTGCGACAATGTGGTGAGGCTGTCGCCACCGGGTACCCGGTCGGCAAGATTGCCGAAACTCTTGCGCTTGTTGCGGAGCATCGAGAGCGCCCAGCGCGGCTTGAGCGCGATGTCCACGGCATTGGCGAATGTGAGGCGCGGCGGCACGCTCAACCCGTTCTTCAGGTCGCGGTGGCGCTGCCCCTGGATCTGCAGATCCAGCGTCAATACGAGCGCCGAGCATTGTGCGGCTTTGGCGCGCTCGATCAGCGAGGCGGCGAAGCCCCGGTCGCGCATGACATAGAGCTGGAACCAGAACGGCTTTTCGACGGCCGCGCGTACATCCTCGATCGAGCAGATCGACATGGTGGACAGGCAGAACGGAATGCCGAACTTTTCCGCTGCACGCGCGCCGCAGATTTCGCCGTCGCGGTGGAAGAGGCCGGTCAGCCCGGTCGGGGCAATGGCAATCGGCATGGCCGCCGGCTGGCCGACGAATTGTGCCGTCAGATCGCGGTTGTCGACATCGATCATGACGCGCTGGCGCAGGCCGATGGCGTCGAGATCGGCGCGGTTGGCCCGCAAGGTCGCTTCGTTATATGAGCCGCAATCGGCATAGTCGAAGATCGCGCGGGGAATGCGCCGCCGCGCGCGTTCACGCAGATCGGCGATGCATGTCACGATCTCCATGGTCAGTCGGCGCCCGGATCGCTGTCGAGGCCGGCCTTGGCGATGCCGGCCATTGCGGCCGCCTCGTCGTTTTCCGATGTGCAACCGGAAATGCCGACCGAGCCGACCGCCTCACCGGATTTGTCGCGGATCAGAACGCCGCCCGGAACCGGGATCAGGCTGCCGCCGATGGCGCTGGTCGCGGCCGCGATGAAGAAGGCCTGCTCCTTGGCCCGCTTGAAGAGCGAGCGAGAGCCCATGCCGAGTGCAATCGCGCCGTTCGCCTTGCCGTATGCGATGTCCGAACGGTTGAGGCTGGTCCCGTCCATCGCGGCCGAGGCCTTCAGCGCGCCGCGCGCATCGAGCACGATCACCGAAACGGGCTTCATCTTGTTGGCGCGGGCGAAGGCCAGCGCCTCGTTGACGATGGTCTGGGCCTGGTCGAGAGACAAAGTCATATTTCTTTCCTCGTTGTTTCGGCTGTTCGTGCAGAGCGTGGAAGCGCCCTGCTGCCCCTATGCCCGATCCGGGCTGGCGGCAAGATGCACGCATGGAAACACGGCGGGCCAGAGCGTTTTTTCGTCATACGGTCTTCATCGTTCGATCCGGTAATGCCTCGGGCTTTTCCCTGCCGCGTTCCGCTCCCCGCGAGGAAGACCAATCTTTCGACCAATCTTCCGACCAATTCCATGTTCTGGCTGGACAGGTGCGATTTCGTATTCACAATTCAGCGCAGGTCCACGCCAAAAACAATGATGGACCAGACGAAAGCGCCCAAGGGCGCACGGGAAATGGAAACGACCAAGCAGAACGCTTGCTGCCTTCTGCCAAGAGGAGAGGCTGTTGCAATGAGTGACATCGTCAAGACCGACCCCGCCGCGACCATCAAACGGCGTGATTTCCTGACCGGAGCGGCAGGTGTCGCCGCCGGTGGAGCCGCCCTTGCGACGCCTTATGTCGCGCAGGCGCAGGCTGCCGTTACACTGAAATTCCAGTCCACCTGGCCCAACAAGGACATCTTCCACGAATTCGCCAAGGACTTCGTCGCACGCGTCAACGCGGTCGGCGAAGGCAAGGTCCAGGTTCAGCTGCTCGAGGCCGGCGCCATCGTTCCGGCCTTCCAGGTTCTCGACGCGGTGCATTCCGGCATTCTCGACGGCGGCCACGGCGTGTCCGCCTATTGGTACGGCAAGAACAAGGCGTTCTCCCTGTTCGGCACCGCACCGCCCTTCGGCTGGACCGCCAACCAATATCTCGGCTGGTTCAAATATGGCGGCGGTCACGACCTCTATAATGAGCTTCTGCAGGACATCATGAAGGTCAATGTCGTCGGCTTCCAGTCCGGGCCGATGCCATGCCAGCCGCTCGGCTGGTTCAAGAACGAGATTACCTCGGCCGATCAGCTCAAGAACCTCAAATTCCGCACGGTCGGCCTCGGCGCCGACCTGTTCAAGGAACTCGGTTCCGCCGTCACCATCCTGCCGGGCGGCGAAATCGTGCCGGCGCTCGACCGCGGCCTGATCGACGGTGCGGAGTTCAACAATCCGTCGTCGGACCTCGTACTCGGTTTCCCGGACGTCTCGAAGATCTACATGGTGCAGAGTTATCACCAGGCCCTGGAGAGCTTCGAAATCCTGTTCAACAAGGCGAAGTTCGAGGGGCTTCCGAAGGAAGTGCAGGCCATGATCGAATATGCGGCGGAAGCGGCTTCCGCCGACATGTCGTGGAAGGCGCAGGCGCGCTATTCCGAAGATCTCCAGAAGATCAAGGATGCGGGCGTGAAGGTCATCCCGACGCCGCAGGCGGTTCTCGACGCACAGCTCGCCGCCTGGGACAAGGTGATCGAGACGTCGTCCGCCGATCCCTTCTTCAAGAAGGTGATCGACAGCCAGAAGGCATGGACCAAACGTGTCGTCGGCATGCAGTTTGAGATGGAGCCGAGCCAGCAGACGGCTTACGATCACTTCTTCGGACAAGCGTAACCACACTGAACCGGCCGCCCTTCGAGGCGGCCGGTTTCTTCTAGAGGTTCCTCGGAAGGGTTACGCATGCAGCGCACGATTCTTGTCGTGGACCGTATCAATACGGCCATAGGACAGCTTTTCGGCTGGTCGATTTTCGCTCTCACACTTGTCGTTACATATGAAGTCTTCATGCGCTACGTCATGAAGCAGCCGAGCGGATGGGGCTTCGACGCCGCATACATGCTCTACGGCCTGCTGTTCATGATGGCGGGGGCCTACACTTTGGCGAGGAACGGCCATGTGCGCGGCGATTTTCTTTACCGCAACTGGTCACCGCGCACACAGGCGAGACTCGATCTCGTCCTGTATTTCATCTTCTTCTTCCCCGGAATCATCGCGATGATCTATTCCGGCCTGAGCTTCTTTCACCTGTCCTGGTTGATGAACGAAAAGAGTTCGTTCTCCCCGGACGGGCTCTATCTGTGGCCGTTCAAGTTCATCATCCCCGTCACCGGCGTCCTGATGTTTTTTCAGGGCGTCGCCGAGGTTCTTCGCTGCATCCAATGCCTGAAAGAGGGCGATTGGCCGCCGCGTCTGCATGACGTCGAGGAAACGGAGAAGCTTGCAACGGAAGGTGCCGTCACTCCGCAGGTCGGGGAGGCGTCGCTATGATTTCCGATCCGATGATGGGCATCATCATGCTGGCCCTGTTCATAGGGCTGCTGATGCTCGGCTTTCCGATCGCGTTCACGCTCATGGCGATGGGCGTTGGCTTCGGCTATTACGCGATGGGCGATACGGTGTTCCAGCTGTTCGTGCAGCGCACCTACAGCGTCATGTCGTCCGACGTGCTGATCTCGGTTCCGTTGTTTCTGTTCATGGGCTATCTGGTCGAGCGCGCGAATATCCTCGATCGATTGTTCAGATCGGTGCAGATGGCGGCGGGCGGATTGCCGGGTGCGCTGGCCCTCGCAACGCTCATCACCTGTGCGTTGTTCGCCACCGCCACCGGCATTGTCGGCGCGGTCGTGACATTGATGGGGCTTCTCGCATTTCCGGCCATGCTGCGCGCCGGCTACGATGTGCGGCTGTCGGCGGGCGTCGTCTGCGCCGGCGGCTGTCTCGGCATTCTCATCCCGCCGAGCGTGATGCTCATTCTGTATGGCGCGACGGCCGGCGTGTCGGTCGTCAAACTATATGCGGCCGCCTTCTTCCCGGGCGTGATGCTCGCCAGTCTTTACATGGCCTATGTTGTCATCCGGGTCATCGTCAATCCGAAGCTCGCGCCGAAACTGCCGTTAGATCAGCGGCCGCAGAACTATTTCGAGGTTCTGTGGGCGCTGCTGACGAGTTTCGTGCCGCTGGCCGCGCTGATCTCGGCCGTGCTCGGCTGCATCATCTTCGGCCTTGCGACACCTTCGGAGGCGGCGGCGATCGGTGCGTTCGGCGCGATGGTCATCGCGGCGGGCTATGGCCGGTTGAACTACACGATGCTGCGGGACTCCGTCTATCTGACGGCGCGTGCCTCGGCCATGGTGTGCTGGCTGTTCGTCGGCTCTTACGTGTTCTCTGCCGTGTTCGCCTATCTCGGCGGTCAGGCGGTGGTGGAGAACTTCATCATCGGCCTCGATCTGACGACGATCCAGTTCCTTCTTCTGACCCAGCTCATCATCTTCCTTCTGGGCTGGCCGCTGGAATGGACGGAGATCATCGTCATCTTCCTGCCGATCTTCCTGCCGCTCCTGAGCCATTTCGGCGTCGATCCGCTGTTCTTCGGCGTGCTCGTCGCGCTGAACATACAGACATCGTTCCTGTCGCCGCCGGTGGCCATGGCGCCGTTCTACCTGAAAGGCGTCGCGCCCAAGCATGTATCGATCAACGATATATTCATGGGCGTTTTGCCGTATAACGCGCTCGTTCTGTTTGCGATGTTCCTGTACTACATGTTCCCCGAAATCGGGCTCTGGTTGCCCCGAGTGCTCTATGGTGGTTGAAAATGACTGTTCCCGACGTACTGATGCTGACCCCGATGCGGCCTTTGGTGGAACGGGAGCTCAGTACGCGGGTCCGGTTGCATAAATGGTGGGAAGCGGCGGACCGGGAGAAGATGCTCGCGGATGCGGGGCCACGCATCCGCGGCATCATCACCTTCGTTGCGTCGTGCCCGCGTGAACTGATCGAGAAACTGCCGGCGCTGGAGATCATCGCGGCGTCGACGGTCGGTTATGACAGCATCGACGTGAAGGCGGCCGCCGAGCGCGGCGTGGTCGTCACCAACACGCCGGACGTGCTGACGGACGAGGTTGCTGATCTCACACTCGGCCTGCTGCTCGGGACGATCCGCGAAATTCGCGGCGCCGAGGCGCATCTGCGTGCGGGGCTGTGGGAATCCGAAGGGCCATATCGCCTCACGCCCACCTTGCGCGGACGCACCGTTGGCATTCTCGGCCTCGGCCGTATCGGCCGGGCGATCGCGCAGCGCGTGGCCGCGTTCGATGTGCCGGTGGTCTATCACGGCCGCCGCAAACAGGACGATGTCCCCTACACCTATTATCCTTCGCTGCTGGAAATGGCGAAGGCGGTCGATGTCATCATCGTCGTTACGCCGGGCGGCGCGGACACACACCATATCGTCAGCGACGAGGTGCTGAACGCACTCGGCCCGAACGGCATTCTCGTCAATGTCGCGCGCGGCTCGGTTGTGGACGAACAGGCGCTGATCCGCGCTCTGCGCGACAAGCGCATTCTCGCGGCCGGGCTCGATGTATTTGCGGATGAGCCGCATGTTCCGGCGGAACTGATCGCGCTCGAGAATACGGTTCTGTTGCCGCATGTCGCGTCCGCATCCGAATATACGCGCGATGCGATGGCCAAGCTCGCGGTCGACAATCTTCTCGGCTGGCTCGACGGCAAGCCGCCGTTGACGCCCGTTCCCGAAACGCCAGTGCCCGCGGATCGCGCCCGCTAGAGCGCGGGCGCGCTGCAGGCGTGCATGTCGGCGAGGGTGCGGCGGTCGAGCACCTGCGCCAGCGCCTCGCGCGCGTCGAGCATCAGGCGGCGGACCTTGCAATCCTCTTCGCTGCGGCAGTCCTGACAGCGCGCGTAGAAATTGCGGCTGACGCAGGGCACGGCCGCGAGCGGCCCGTCGAGGCGGCGGATGATATCGCCGACGATGATCTTTTCGGCCGGCACCGCGAGCATATAGCCGCCGCCGCGTCCGGGCTTGGACACGAGATAGCCGCCCTGGCGCAGTTCGTTGAGAATTGCGTCGAGAAACTTCTTCGGAATATTCTGTTCCGCAGCGATGTCGGCGATCAAGGCCGGCCGTCCCACCGGCATGGCCGCGAGATGGGCCATCGCCTTCAGTCCATACTTGGCCTTGGCGGTCAGCATCTCACTTCATCACAGGCATGACGAATTCCGCGCCTTCCTTGACGCCGGAGGGCCAGCGCGAGGTCACGGTCTTGGTCTTGGTGTAGAAGCGGAACGAATCCGGACCGTGCTGGTTGAGATCGCCGAAGCCCGAGCGCTTCCAGCCGCCGAACGTGTAATAGGCGAGCGGCACCGGCAGCGGGATGTTGATGCCCACCATGCCGCAATTGACGCGCGCCGCGAAATCGCGGGCCGCATCGCCGTCGCGTGTAAAGATGGCGACACCGTTGCCGTATTCGTTCTCGGAGGCGAGCCTGAGCGCATCGTCATAGGTGTTGGCGCGCACCGTCGACAGGACAGGACCGAAAATCTCGTCCCTGTAGATGTCCATATCCGGCGTCACCTCGTCGAACAGGCAGGCGCCGAGATAAAAGCCGTTCTCATAGCCCTGCATGGTGAAGCCGCGGCCGTCGACGACGAGCTTCGCACCCTCCGCAACGCCGCGATCCACATAGCCGCGCACCTTGTCGCGATGGGCTTTGGTGACGAGCGGCCCCATCTCGGCCTGAGGGTCGATGCTCGGGCCGACGCGGATCGCCTCCACGCGCGGCGCCAATACGGATATGAACTTGTCCGCTGTTGCCTGGCCGACCGGAACGGCGACCGAGATCGCCATGCAGCGTTCGCCCGCCGAGCCATAGGCCGCGCCCATGATGGCGTCGACTGCCTGGTTCATGTCGGCGTCGGGCATGATGATCATGTGGTTCTTGGCGCCGCCGAAAGCATGCACGCGCTTTCCGCCGGCAGCCCCGCGCGCGTACACATATTGCGCGATGTCGGACGAGCCGACGAAACCTATGCCCGCGACATCGGGATGATCGATCAAGGCATCGACCGTTTCCTTGCCGCCGTTGACGACATTCAGGATACCTGGCGGCAGGCCGGCCTCGATCATCAGTTCCGCAAGACGAAGCGGCACGCCCGGATCACGCTCGGACGGCTTGAGGATGAAAGCATTGCCGCAAGCGATGGCCGGGCCGAATTTCCACATCGGGATCATGGCCGGGAAATTGAACGGCGTGATGCCTGTCACGACGCCGAGCGGCTGGCGCATCGCATAGACGTCGATGCCCGGTCCGGCGCCTTCGGTGAATTCGCCCTTCATCATCTGCGGCGCGCCGAGCGAGAACTCGATCACTTCGAGCCCGCGCTGGATGTCGCCGCGCGCATCCGCCAGCACCTTGCCGTGTTCGCGCGCGAGAAGATCGGTCAGGCTGTCGATCTCGCGATTGGCGAGATCCAGAAACCTCATCAGAACGCGGGCGCGGCGCTGCGGATTGGTCGCGGCCCAGCCGGGCTGCGCGGCCTTGGCATCCCGGACCGCGGCATCGACATCGGCCGCGTTCGCAAGCGCCACTTTGGCGGCGACTTCGCCGGTCATCGGCCAGTAGACATCGCCCTGTTTGCCCGAGGAGCCGGCAACATTCTTGCCGCCGATGAAATGGCCATAGGTCTTCATGCCGGTTCTCTCATTTCAGCCGTTCGATCGCTGCGCCGAGCATGGCGACGATTTCGTCAATCTCAGAAGTCGTGACGATCAACGGCGGCGACAGTGCGACGATGTCGCCCGAAACGCGGATCAGAAGCCCCGTATTGAAGCAATCGACCAGAAGCTCGTGGCCGCGTTTGCCGATCCCGTCTTCTCGCGCTTTCAGCTCGACCGCCGCCATCAGGCCGATATTTCGGATGTCGATGACATGCGGCCTGTCCCGCAGCGAATGCACGGCGTTCTCGAAATGCGTCTCGATTTCGCGGCCGCGCGTCAGGAGCCCTTCGCGCTCGTAAATATCGAGCGTGGCAAGGCCCGCCGCGCAGGCCGTCGGATGCGCCGAATAGGTATAGCCGTGGAAGAGTTCGATCGCGCCGTCCGGCCCTGTCATCAGCGCATCGTGCACTTCGCGCTTGACGAAGACCGCGCCGGCGGGAATGACGCCGTTGGTCAGCCCCTTGGCGGCGGTCATGATGTCGGGCGTGACGCCGAACCGCTGGGCGGCGAAAGGTGCGCCGACGCGCCCGAAGCCTGTAATGACTTCATCGAAGATGAGCAGGATGCCGTGTTTCGCGGTGATCTCGCGCAGCCGTTCGAGATAGCCTTTGGGCGGCGGAAGAACGCCCGCCGATCCGGCAATCGGCTCGACGATCACGGCGGCGATCGTGTCCGCACCGTGCAGCGCGATCAGGTCTTCGAGCGCATCCGCTTTTTCCTTGCCGTGTTCCGGCAGGCCACGCGAGAAGGCGTTTCTTTTGAGATCGAGCGTGTGCGGCAGATGATCGACCGCCGGCAGAAGCTGGCCGCCGAACTGGCGGCGGTTGTTGACGAGACCGCCGACGGAAATGCCTCCGAAGCCGACGCCATTATAGCCTTTCTCGCGGCCGATGATGCGGAAGCGTCCGCCTTCGCCGCGCGCCTTGTGATAGGCGAGCGCGATCTTGAGCGCGGTATCGACCGATTCCGAGCCGGAATTGGTGAAGAAAATGCGATCGAGTCCCTCGGGGCCGAGCCTTGCGAGCCGCGCGGCAAAATCGAACGCCTTGGGCTGGCCCGCCTGGAAGGCCGGCGAATAATCCAAGGTCATCAATTGCCGGTGGACGGCATCCGCGATCTCCGGGCGTCCGTGCCCGGCATTGACGCACCACAGGCCGGATGAGGAATCGAGCAGCCTGCCGCCGTCCTCGCGGGTGTAATACATGCCCTCGGCGCCGGTGATGATGCGTGGCGCGGATTTGAACTGCCGGTTCGCGGTGAACGGCATCCAGTAGCTCGACAGGTCGAGCGCGTTTGCAGGGGTGCTCATGTGGACCTCTTTCCGCGCCAAGATGCTGCTTTTCGGCGCGGTGAACAAGGCTGAACGCCGCGACATCGCGGACTAGGGACCGGTTTCGACCCGCCTTCTGACGCCCCATTCGGCAAGTTTGGCGTTCATTGTATCGGCCACGAAATGCCGCGCGGATTCAACATCGTAACCGTCGGCCAGAAGGTCGTCGTAATCGGTGAAGGTGTGGCGGATATAGGCGGTCATGGACAGCCAGAGCGCGGTTTCGGGAATTCCCTGACGCAGGCCGGGGCTAATCAGTGCATGGCCGATCACGGCGTCGAACTCATGATCGGGAATATGCGGCGCGAGATGCCGGAGCGCGTGCTCGAGAGTCTCGCGCCGCATCGTGTCACACCGCCGGTTCGAGAACGGGGTAGTCGGTATAGCCCTCGGCGCCGCCGCCATAAAAGGTATCGCGGTGGGGCTCGTTCAGCGGCGCTCCAAGCCGGATGCGCTCCACCAGATCGGGGTTGGAAATGAACCAGCGGCCGAAGGCCACCATGTCGGCGGCGCCGGACTCCACGGCCTTCTTCGCCAGTTCCCCATCATAGCCGTTATTGGCGATGTATACGCCGCCGAAGAGCTTGCGCAGTTTCGCGAAATCGAAATCGGGAGCGACATCGCGCGGACCGCCTGTCGCGCCTTCGATCATGTGCAGGAAGGCTATCTTGCGTTTTGCAAGTTCGGCGACCGCGAGATCGAACAATGGCTGCGGATCACTGTCGGTGAGACCGTTGGCGGGCGTGACCGGCGAAAGGCGGATTCCGGTGCGGTCGGCGCCGATTGCCGCGACCACGGCATCCACCACCTCGGTCATGAACCGCACGCGATTTTCGATGGTGCCGCCATAGTCGTCCGTACGCTTGTTGGCGCCGTCGCGTAAAAACTGGTCGATGAGATAGCCGTTCGCGCCGTGGATCTCGACGCCGTCGAAGCCCGCCTGGATGGCGTTGCGCGCCGCCGTTCCGTAATCGGCGACGACCTGCCCGATCTCGTCTTTCGTCAAAGCGTGGGGGGTGGCGACCGGTGCGAATTCGCCGCTCGAAATGAATGTCTGGGCGTCGGCGGTTATCGCGGAGGGAGCAATCGGCTGCGTGCCGCCCGTATGGTCGGGATGCGAGACGCGGCCGACATGCCAGATTTGCGCGACGATTTTTCCGCCAGCTTTGTGAACGGCCGCCGTTACCTTCTTCCAGCCTTCGATCTGCTCGGGCGAATAGATGCCCGGCGTTGCAACATATCCCTTGCCGTCCGGCCGGATCTGCGTGCCTTCGGAAATGATGAGGCCGGCGCCGGCGCGCTGCGCGTAATAGGCAATTGCGAGCGGGTTCGGCACATCGCCCGCAATCGCGCGGCTCCGGGTCAGCGGCGCCATGACGACGCGGTTCCGGGCATGGATGGCACCGACCTCGATCGGCGTGAACAGCTTATCGGACATTGAATCTTCTCCAGGCGGGACCGGCTTCAAGGGCCGGCGTCCGCCTGAGATGTGGGCGATTTCGCATCATGCAAGCCGGGCGTTCGGCCGCGGCCTGTAGAACTTCCGCATAAGGCGCATGAGGAATGCTCTGAACAGACTCCGCTATGACTGTGTCTGGCGCGCGCTGTCGATCCTGAGCTTCACATCCATCTGTTCGTCGGAGGCACCGTAATAGGAGCCGCGGATCGGCGCGGCGTCGAGATAATCGAGCCCGCAGGCGATACGCACATAAAGATCGGTCGCGCAGATCGCGTTGGCGGCATCGAACGATACCCAGCCGAGCCCCTCGACATGGGCTTCCGCCCAGGCGTGGCTGGCATTCTGCTCGACCACTTCGGGCCGCATCAGATAGCCCGATACGTAACGCGCCGGAATGCCGAGGCATCGCGCGCCGGCGCAGAAGATATGCGCAAAATCCTGGCAGACGCCCTTTCCGGCATGGAACGCTTCCGATGCCGTTGTGACGACATCCGTCGCCTCGGTATCGAAGCGGATGAGCTGATGGATGGCGTGCATGAGCGCATGGAGCTTGTCGAGGCCGTTCTGCGGCCCCGCCGTTGCAGCATGGGCGAAATCGACGAGCGCCGCATCGGCGGACGACAGATGCGAACCGCGCAGGAAAAGCGACGGCGGAAAGCGCTCGACCGTGCCGCGCACGACACCGTGCTGGTCCTCGGTCTCCACTTCGCCGGCAACCCGTATTCCGATGGTGGAGGCCGGCCCGTCGATGTTGAGGTGGTGGGTGATGTTGCCGAGCCAGTCCTCCCGCCGCACGCTGCGGGCCCCGCCGTCGAGATCGACCCTCCAGCGCGCAACGAACTGGCCTTCGTGGTTACGCGGTGTCAGGCGCAGTATCTGGATCGCGGATTTCACCGGTGTGCTGTAGGTGTAGACCGTATCGTGATGGACCCGGATACGCATCGTCTACACCAGATATTGATCGGCGATCATTGCGCCGAGCTTGTTGTTGTCGGCGATGAAATCGCGCAGGAATTCGTGAAGCCCGCTCTGGAAAATGTCCTCGATCCGTCCATTGGCAAGCTTGGTGTGGATATGCCGTGACTGCCGCTGCGCAGGTCCGTCATGCCCGTACATGTTCGATATTTCATCGAGGCGGCGCGTCAGGTCGCGATAGCTGGCCGCAAGAGAACGCGGCATCTCGCTTCGCAGAATCAGGAATTCGGCAATCAGCCACGGCTTCAGGTTCTGCTGATAGACCCATTGATAGGAAACCAGCGCGGACACCGAGCGCAGGATGGCCGCCCATTGATAATAATCGAGGCCGCCTCCGATCTCCGCCTCGCGCGGCAGCAGGACATGGTATTTTACATCGAGCACGCGCGCCGTATTGTCGGCACGTTCGATGTGAATGCCGAGCCGCGTGAACCAATAGGCGTCGGAGCGCAGCATGGTGCGCATGGCCGAGCCGTCGAAGCGGAGCGACGCCTCCTTGGCCCAGTTCAGGAAATTGGGAAGATTGGCGCGCTGGAAATCGCGCGTCTTGAAGCGCCGCATGACGAGCCAGGCGCCATTGATCGCCTCCCACATTTCCGAGGTCATCGAGCCGCGCACGGCACGCGCGTTCTGGCGCGCGGCTTCCATGCAGTTCCTGATCGAAGACGGATTGGCGTCGGAATGAACGAGAAATTCGATGACGTTTTCTGGCGTTGCCTCGTCATGGACGGTCCTGAACAGATCGAGGGCCGATGCGGTCGCGAGCGCCGATTCCCATTCGTTCCCGTTGCCGGGTCCATAGGAGGCCGGCATGGACGAGAGGCGATAGGCGACATCGAGGATGCGAGCGGTGTTTTCGGCGCGCTCCATATAGCGGGAAAGCCAGTACAGACTGTCGGCGTTGCGGCTGAGCATGGCGTCTATTCGCTGAGAACCCAGGTGTCCTTGATGCCGCCGCCCTGGCTCGAATTGACGACGAGCGAGCCCTTTCTCAAAGCGACGCGCGTCAGGCCGCCGGGCACGATCCGTACGCCATCGCGCCCGCTGAGCACGAAGGGACGCAGATCGACATGGCGTGGTTCGATGCCGCCCTCGGCGATGACCGGACAAGTCGAAAGCGGAAGGGTCGGCTGCGCAATGTAATTGTCGGGATTGGCAGCGATGCGCTTGCGGAACTCCTCACGGGCCTCTCGCGTCGCGTGCGGCCCGACCAGCATTCCGTATCCGCCCGAGCCATGCACTTCCTTGACGACGAGTTCGTGCAGATGGTCGAGCACATAGGACAGGCCGTCCTCGTCCCGGCAGCGCCAGGTCTGTACGTTTTTCAGAAGCGGCTCCTCGCCGAGATAGAAGCGCAGGATGTCGGGAACATAGGAATAGATCGATTTGTCGTCGGCGACGCCTGTTCCCGGCGCGTTGCAGATCGTCACCATGCCGGCGCGATAGGCCGAGATGAGGCCGGGCACGCCGAGGATCGAGTCCGGACGGAAGGCGAGGGGATCGAGAAAGTCGTCGTCGATCCGGCTGTAGATGACATGGACGCGCTGGGGGCCGCGCGTCGTGCGCATGAAGACCATGTCGTCGCGCACGAAGAGATCGCGCCCCTCGACGACGAATATGCCGAGCCGGTTGGCAAGGAACGAATGCTCGTAATAGGCGCTGTTGAACGGGCCCGGCGTGAGGAGCACGACGGTGGGGTCCGCGGGGGCGCTGGGCGGCGCCATGCTCTTGAGCGTATAGAGCAGTTCATTGGCATAATTCTCGACCGGAAGGATGCGCTGCTGCGTGATGAGGTCCGGGAAAAGCCGCATCATGATCTCGCGGCCCTCGAGCATGTAGGAGACGCCGGAGGGCGTCCGCAGATTGTCCTCGAGAACGTAGAAGTCGTCTTCGCCCGTGCGGACGATATCCACGCCGGCGATCTGCACATACACGCCGCCCGGCGGCACGACATTGTTCATCTGCGGGCGGTAATAGGGGTTCTGAAAGACGAGATCCTCGGGCACGATTCCGGCCCTGAGGATTTCGCGTTTGCCGTAGATGTCCTCGAGGAACAGATTGAGGCCCCGCACCCGCTGCTCCAGGCCGCGGGCGAGGTGCCCCCATTCGGCCGCCGCGATGATGCGCGGAACGATGTCGAAGGGGATGATCTTCTCCTCCCCTTCGGCGTCTCCGTAGACGGCGAACGTGATGCCGACCTTGCGGAACAGCATCTCCGCTTCCTCGCGCCGCCCTTCCAGAAGAGCCTGAGGCGCGGTTTTCAGCCAATGCTGAAAAACCCGGTAGGCGTCGCGGCAATTGCCGTCCCGCCCGATCATCTCGTCAAACGAAGGGCCGCTCATGGCAGCCTGCGGTGCGAGCCGCTCGCCTTGCCCATGAGGGGCAGCTTAAGCGGCCCGGACCCGGGCACAAGCGGATTCAGGTGGGCATTAAGGGTCAACACATACGCAAATGCACACCGGAGCGGCAGGTTCCTCTCCTAGTCCTCCTCCGCTGGCATATCGAGCGTGCTCGGAGTGAAGAGCAGCTTGTCGATACGCCGCCCGTCCATATCCACGACCTCGACCTCCCAATTGCCGAGGCGGACGCGCTCGCCGGCCGTGGGAATGCGGCCCAGCGCATCGAGAACGAGGCCGGCAGCCGTGTGGTAATCCTCGTCCTCATCGACCTTGATGCCGAGATTCTGCTCCAGATCGTCGAGCGAGGTCGCCCCGTCGACTAGGAACGAACCATCGTCGCGCGCAACGATCTCCGTCTCTTCGTCCAGGGTGTGGTGCGCGAGATCGCCGGCGATGGCTTCCAGCACGTCGGTCGGGGTCACAAGCCCCTCGACCGCGCCGAATTCGTCGACGACGAGTGCGATATGCGCGGGGTTGATCTTGAACATGTTCAGAAGATTCAGAACCGACACACTTTCCGGCACATAGATCGGCTGCACCAGCGAACCGTTGATGTCCATCCGCCCGCCGCGCAGCATCTGGTCCAGCAGATCCTTCTTGCGGACGACGCCGAGCGGTTCATCGACATTGCCGTCCTTGGCGACGATGAGGCGGGAGGCTGAACTGGCGATGAGATCCTCGCGGATTTCCTCGTCGGTACTTTCAATGTCGATCCACAGGATGTCGGGACGCGGGACCATGATCGCGCGGACCGGGCGGTCTGCCAGACGCAGAACGCCTTCCAGCATCTTGTGCTCGACCGGATCGATGACGCCCGAGGCCGTGCCCTCGGCAATGACGGTGCGTACTTCCTCTTCCGTCACCGTATCCTTGTCGCTTTCGTGCACGCGAAGCAGTTTGAGGACGACGCTTCCCGAAAAAGCGAGAAGGGAGATGACCGGCTTCGCCACGGTGGAGAGCACGAGCAGCGGCCCGGACACCCACATCGCGATGCGTTCGGGAGCCGACAGCGCGATGCGCTTGGGCACGAGTTCGCCGAGCACGAGCGACAGGAAAGTGATGACCACGACCACGGCACCGACCGCCAGCGGACGGCCATAGGGAGCGATTGCGGGAATTTCATCGAGGCGGACGCCGAGGTTTTCGGCGATGGTCGCCCCGCCATAGGCACCGGTCAGGATGCCGATCAGGGTGATGCCGATCTGGACGGAGGACAGAAAACGGCCGGGATCTTCAGCCAGGCGCAACGCACGTGCGGCGCGCTTGTTGCCGTTGCGCGCCAAGGGTTGCAGCCGTGCCGCCCGTGCGGACACGACGGCCAGTTCCGACATAGCAAAGAAGCCGTTCAACAAGATGAGCGCCAGAATTATCGCGCTTTCTAACACCAGGACGTCCTCGGCGAGCGGAATCGGAATGCGCGGCTCGCTACGCGCCTGACATATCTATCCCATCATGGGCAGCCTTCGCGAGGGCCAAGGTGCCCCGTGCAGACAGTTAACGGTTCGTTAATTGCTAATTTTCCTATAATGGGCTGGTATGTGACAGCGTTGCCGTCTCTTTTGTTCCTCTGGCTGGATCAATGACCGATTCGATCGAACGCCTTTATGCCTCCATCCTGCTGGCCCGCGACGCGGATGCCGCATCCTCGCGCACGGCCAAGCTGTGGCGGGACGGTCTGGGCAAGATGGCCAAGAAGGTCGCGGAGGAGGCGGTCGAGGTGTCGCTCGATGCGGTTTCGGGAAACCGCGAAGCGCTGATCCGCGAGAGCGCGGACCTCATCTACAATCTGGCCGTGCTGTGGGCCGGTTCCGGCATCAATCCGTCCGATGTCTGGAACGAGATGGACCGGCGCGAGAAGCTTTACGGGATCGCCGAGAAACTGCCGAAGGGCTCGAGCGGCCATCTGCCGCCGCAGGCCTATTCGCGCCCGCGCGACTGAGCGCTCGCGGAACAAGCGCCGCGGGCCTGACGTTTCTCTCCATCGGACCACGTCCGAAACGACCCAGGGGAGCACGCCATGCGAATAAGTGAAGTAATGACGCGCGACGTGAAGGTCGCGAATCCCGACGACACGCTTCAGGACGCCGCGCGGATCATGAGCCAGATCGATTGCGGCTGCCTGCCGGTGTCGGACGGCGAACGGCTGGTCGGCATGATCACCGACCGTGATATCGCGATCCGCGCAATTGCCGAGGGCCTCGGCCCCGACGCTCTCGTATCCGAGGTGATGACCGGGGATGTGAAATATTGCTACGAGAGCGATGCCTGTGCCGACATCGCCGCCAATATGGGCGAAATCCAGTTGCGTCGCCTTCCGGTCGTCGACAAGGAGAAGCGGCTTGTCGGCATCGTGTCGATCGGCGATCTGGCGCTGACCATGGTTCCAGACGGGGAAATCGTCGGCGACAGCCTTGCCGAGATTTCGCGCCACAACGGAATGGGCGCGCATATTTCCTAGAATTCAGCGGGCGCCGGCTTTACAGGCTGGCGCCCGTTTTCAGCTTAACCGCCGCGCTTTTCGATATGGTCGCGCACGATCTTCATGTTGCGCATATTGGCGCGCCAGAACACGTCGAACACATCGCCCGCAACCGGCACCGAGCCGAAGACGAAATCGACGAGCACATTGCCGCCCATGCGCGCGAGCTTGTGTGTCGGCACGCCGAGACGGTAGGCCTCGTAAAGTATGTATGCGGACGCGATCTTGGCGATCATGTCGCCGACGCCGGGCGCAAGGCCGAGCACCGAATCCGCGCCAAGCCTGATCCTCGTGCCCGGAATGGCGAAGGCGGCATCCATCAGGCGCGCCAGCCGGTCGAGCCGGGCCAGCCGCTCTGCGTGCGGCAGCGGGCGTGCGGACGCCCGGGAAAAAGAACGGGAAAAACCGGTCGCAGAAGCAAAGGCAGTCATCGGCGGACCCTCCTCGTCCGCACGCGATATGGCCCCGTTTTGCGGCTCGTTCAAGAGGCGGGGATGCAGGCTGCCGACCGCGCTTCTTTCAGCCATGGTGAGGAAAGATCATGCCCGTCAGCAGGAAACATTCTCTCCCCGTCACCGAGATGCGCCGGTTCATCGAGCCCGGTCCCGTGATCCTGATTTCGTCGTCCTTCAAAGGGGCGGACAATATCATGACCTGCGGCTGGCATATGGTGATGGATTACCAGACGGTCGGCTGCTTCATCTGGGACCGCAATCACAGCTTCGACATGATCCGCAAAAGCCGCGAATGCGCGATCAACATTCCAGCGGCGGATATGGCGAAAACGGTCGTGGGCATCGGCAACACGACCGGAGCGAAAATCGACAAGTTCGCGGAGTTCGGACTGACGAGGGTGGAAGCCGAAGAGGTCGAAGCGCCGTTGATCGGCGAATGCCATGCCAGCCTCGAATGCCGCTTGACCGATACGGCCCCGATCCGTAAATACGGCCTGTTCGTGTTCGAGGTCGTCAGACTGCACGCGCCGAAAAGGCCGCGTCTGCCTCGCATGATCCATTATTCCGGCGAGGGCATATTCGCGGTTTCGGACAGAAGCCTTAATCTGCGCCGCCATTTCCGGCCGGGCATGTTGTGAGGTGCGGGCGGGCAAACCGCCGCCTGCAGGTCCGTCCGCCCCTCCAAGAGTGCCGACATTCGAGACGACATTGCAGAAACCAGTTCACCCAGCCCCGCAGGCCGGCGCGCGCGAATGGATCGGCCTCGCGGCCCTCATCCTGCCCTGCATCATCTATTCGATGGACCTTACGGTCCTCAATCTCGCGGTTCCGCACCTTTCGGCCGACCTCGATCCGAGCGCCGTGCAGACTTTGTGGATCATGGACATCTACGGCTTCATGGTGGCGGGCGCGCTCATCACCATGGGAACGCTCGGCGACCGTATCGGCCGCCGCAAGCTGCTGATGATCGGCGCGGCCTGTTTCGGATTCACCTCGCTGCTCGCCGCGTTCGCGCCGACCGCCGAGCTTCTCATTCTCGCGCGCGCTCTGCTCGGCATTTCGGCGGCAACGCTCGCGCCGTCGACCCTGTCGCTCATCCGCAACATGTTTCTCGACGGCAGGCAGCGCACATTCGCAATAGGCGTGTGGGTGGCGGGATTCTCGGTCGGCGGGGCCATTGGCCCTCTCGTCGGCGGGATGCTTCTGGAGCATTTCTGGTGGGGTTCGGTGTTCCTCATCAATGTGCCGGCCATGGCGCTGCTGCTGATCGTTGCTCCGTTTCTCCTGCCGGAATATCGCGACGGGAAAACGCACAGGCTGGATCTCTTCAGCGCGGCGCAGTCGGTCGTCGCGGTGCTTGCGATCATCTGGAGCCTGAAGGACATCGCGGTCCACGGCGTCGGTGCGATGCCGCTTGCGGCGCTCGTGCTTGGCCTTGCGATGGCGGCGTTGTTCGCGCGACGCCAATACAGGCTGGACGAGCCGCTGATCGACATATCGCTGTTTGAAGTTCCGGCCGTGCGCTCCTCGCTTGTGGTCAACATGGCCGGCCTGTTCGCACTGTTCGGCGCGTTCTTCTTCATCGCGCAATATCTGCAGCTTGCGCTCGGCATGACGCCGCTTCAGGCCGGTATCTGGCTTGCGCCGTCAGGCGTCATCTTCGCGTTCAGTTCCATGTTGACGCCCGCGCTCGCGCAGCGGTTCCGCCCGTCCTTCATCATCGGGGGCGGCTTCGCGCTGACGGCGCTCGGCTTTGTCGTCATGGCCATGGTCGAAGCGTTCGGGCCGATGGCGGTGCTGGCAGGCCTTGTTCTCTGCAGTCTGGGTTTCTCCCCGGTTTCGATTCTGACGACGGACCTCGTAATGGCCTCGGTGCCGCCCGAAAAGGCGGGCCAGGCCTCGGGCGTTTCGGAGACGAGCTTCGAATTCGGCGGTGCGGCCGGCATCGCGGTTCTCGGGTCGATCTTCGTTGCGATCTATCGCGGCATGCTGGAGCGCCTGCCGCAGGGCATTCCGGACGATGTCGCCGCAATCGCGCGCGGCACGCTCGGCGGTGCATTCGAAGCGGCGAAATCGCTGCCGACCGAAACGGGGACGGCGCTGCTGGACACCGCCAGCCGGGCCTTCGCCCACGCTTTCGCCATTACATCGGCGGTCAGCGCCGTGCTGACATTCTTCATCGCACTGTTCGCAGTGACCACCCTTCGTGGCCCGCACGACCGTTCAGGTCTGGAGCGCGAGGCTGCGGGCTTGCGGCCGGTGTCTCACTGACGGGTCAGAAGAAAGATGGCCTGCGCGCCGAACAGGTTCCAGAACCACCACGGCGCGTTGAGCTGCACGGGATAGCCGGACGAATTGAGCGCGACGGCGCGCTCCATCTTGGCGCCGAGCTCGTCGCACAGATCGACGAAATCGCGGATCGTGCAGAAATGGATGTTCTGCGTGTCGTACCAGGTGTCGGGCAGGTTCTTCGTCACCGGCATACGGCCGAGAAAGAGGATCTGCGCGCGCATGCGCCAATGGCCGAAATTCGGCACCGACACGACGACGTGACGGCCGATGCGCAGGAGATTCTCCATCACCTTTTTCGGCTGCCGCGTCGCCTGCAATGTCTGCGACAGGATCACGTAGTCGAAGACATTGTCCGGATAATTGTCGAGATCGGTGTCGGCATCGCCCTGGATGACGGACAGGCCGTGCGCGACCGAAGCGTTGACGCCCGATTGCGACAGTTCGATCCCGCGTCCGTCGACATTCCTCTCCTGGATCAGAAGGCGCAAGAGTTCGCCCGATCCGCACCCGACATCGAGCACGCGTGCGCCTGGCTCGATCATGTCGGCGATCAGAAGATGGTCGGGGCGTTGCGACACCGGCGCAGATGTGAGCGCGTTATCCGGCATTACACGAGCCCGCTCGCCCGCGCGCAGCCTTCGAGGAAGCCGCGGACGGTCGCGTGGAATTCCGGCTCTTCGAGCAGGAAGGCGTCATGCCCCTTGTCGCTTGCGATTTCCACGAAAGACACATTGGCGGCGTTGGCGTTCAGCGCGTGTACGACATCGCGTGAATCGGTCGTCGGGAACAGCCAGTCGGACGTGAAGCTGACGAGGCAGAAACGCGTCTTCGTACCGGCATAGGCTTTTGCCAGCGAGCCGTGATCGGCAGCGAGATCGTAATAATCCATCGCGCGGGTGATGTAGAGATAGGAGTTGGCGTCGAAGCGCTCGACGAAGCTCGATCCCTGATGGCGCAGATAGGATTCGATCTGGAAATCGGCGTCGAACGTGAATGTATGGGCGTCGCGGTCCTGCAGTTCGCGTCCGAATTTGCGCTGCAGCGCGGCCTCCGACAGATAGGTGATGTGCGCGGCCATGCGCGCGACGGAAAGCCCCTTTTTCGGAACCGTTCCCTCGTCGTGATAGCGCCCGCCGCGCCAATCGGGATCGGCCATGACGGACTGGCGGCCGACCTCGTCGAAAGCGATGTTCTGCGCCGAATGCTTGGCCGCGGTCGCGATCGGGATGGCCGAGAATACCTTGTCCGGATAGCTCGCCGCCCATTCGAGAACCTGCATTCCGCCCATCGAGCCGCCGATGACGGAGAACAGCCGCTCGATGCCGAGATGCCCGATCAGCATGTTCTGCGCGCGCACCATGTCCTTGATGGTGACGATGGGGAAATCGAGACCCCAGGCGCGGTTCGTCTTCGGATTGGTCGAGGCCGGGCCGGTCGTGCCCATGCAGCCGCCGAGCACGTTCGAGCAGATGATGAAATAGCGGTCGGTATCGACCGGCAGGCCGGGCCCGATCATCTGGCTCCACCAGCCGGGCTTGCCGGTGACGGGATGGGTGTTGGCTGCGTGCTGGTCGGCGGTCAGAGCATGGCAGACCAGAATCGCATTGGAGCGGTCGGCGTTCAGTTCGCCATAGGTCTGGTAGGCGATCTGGAGCGGGGCGAGGGAGAGGCCGCAATCGAGCTTCAGGGCCTGGTCGGCGCCGAAATGCGCGACCATGCTCTGCGGCTGATCCGCCTCGCGGCGGGCCGCCTGTCCCGTTTCCTTGATGGCGCGTGCCCTCGCCATTAACCGCCAACTCCTCTTTTTGCCCGGCCCATTATGGCGGGCGGAGAGCTAAGATATCCCATTGGGGTGAAGTCAACGTTTCTTTGACTTCGCGCCCGGGCCGCGTATTGAGTGCCGCCCATGACCGGAACCCCGAAATCGCTCGATGAACTCCGCCTGGAGATCGACCGCCTTGACGAGGCCATGCACCGCCTGCTGATCGAGCGCGGCGGCATTATCGACGCGCTCGTGCGGGTGAAGAAGACCGGCGCGACCGGCTCGGCGTTCCGGCCCGGCCGTGAAGCCGATATGATGCGCCGCCTCGTTGCGCGCCATAGCGGCAGGCTGCCCTTTTCGGCGGTGGAGCATATCTGGCGCACCATCATTTCCGGCTTCACCCATGTTCAGGCGCCCTATGCGGTCCATGTCGATGGATCGGAGGATGGGGTGGCGCTGCGCGATCTGGCGCGCTTCCAGATGGGCTTCGACGTGCCGGTCATCATGCAGGACACGCCCGAGGCGGTCGTTGCCGCCGTCTCCGCCTCGCAGGGCGATCTCGGTCTGATCGGCCTCGGCCGCGCGCAGATGCCCTGGTGGGAGGCGCTTGGCGGCCCCGGCCAGCCGGTCGTCATGGCGCGGCTGCCCTTCCTCATCTATCCGGGCCGCCCGGCCGCCACCCCGGCCGTGGTGATCGCCAAACCGCTCGGCGATGCGGCCGTGGACGATGTGGCGGTGGTCGCGGCCGATTTCGCCATGAGGCCGCAGGAGGGCATGTTCGATGTCCTGTCCGAGACCCTGACCGACCGCTGGCGCGGCCTCGTCGCCGTGCCGAGCGCAGGCCTTCCCGAAGGCGCGCCGCGCCTCGGCTCCTATGCCAAGCCCATCGATCTGATGGCAAATGCCGGCGCGCTGGCGGTGGCGGAATGACCGATATGACTGCGAAACCCGTTCGTCCCGTGCCGCGCCCCGGCATCCTGGATATCGACCCCTATGTGCCCGGAAAATCCGGCGCGAAGGGGCTCAACCGTATCTTCAAACTGTCCTCGAACGAGACGCCGTTCGGGCCGAGCCCGCGCGCCATCGAGGCCTATGCGGCGGCGGCTGAAAGACTGGCCGTGTACCCGGAAGGTACCGCGCGCGAACTGCGCGAAGCGGTCGGCGCGGCGTACGGGCTCGATCCGGCGCGCGTCGTCTGCGGTGCGGGCTCCGACGAAATCCTCAATCTGCTCGCGCACGCTTATGTCGGGCCGGGGGATGAGGGCATCATCTCCGAACACGGCTTTCTCGTTTACAGGATCGCGATCACGGGCCGCGGCGGCACGCCTGTCGTCGTGCCCGAAACCGGCTATACGGCCGATGTCGATGCGATCCTCGCCCATGTCACGGACCGCACGAAGATCGTCTTCATCGCCAATCCCAACAACCCGACCGGCACCTATCTGCCGGCGGCCGAGATCGCGCGTCTTCACGCGGGGCTTCGTCCGGACATTCTGCTCGTGCTCGACGCGGCCTATGCCGAATATGTGCAGCGCGCGGACTATACCGACGGGCGCGAACTCGTGGACGGGGCCGAGAACGTCGTCGTCACGCACACCTTCTCCAAGATCCATGGCCTCGCCAATCTGCGCATCGGCTGGATGTATGGACCCGTGGCGGTGGTCGATGCGGTGAACCGCATTCGCGGGCCGTTCAACGTGTCGGGACCCGCGGCCGCGGCTGCCGTTGCGGCTTTGGCCGATACGGCGCATGTCGAGAAATCGGTCGCGCACAATGAGCAATGGCTCGACCGGCTCGATCTCGAACTGTCGAAGATCGGTCTCGATGCCACGCCCTCGGCCGCCAATTTCGTGCTGATCCATTTCCCGGACGAAGCGGGGCGGACGGCGAAAGACGCCGACGAATTCCTCTCCGCGCGCGGCCTGATCCTGCGGCGGGTGGAGGCCTATGGCCTGCCGAATGCGCTGCGCCTGACGGTCGGCAGCGATGAGGCCATGCGTCTCGTGCTTGCGGCCCTGACCGAATTCATGGGGAAGAAGAATGACTGAACCCATGTTCGGCAGACTGGCGCTGATCGGCATCGGCCTGATCGGCTCATCGATTGCGCTCGCGGCACGCGGCAACGGGCTCGTGCGCAAGATTTCGGTACAGACGCGCTCGCAGAAGACGCTCGACCGCGCCCGAGAACTCGGCCTTGGCGACAGCTACACGCTCGATCCGGCCGAGGCCGTGAGCGATGCCGATCTCGTCATCGTCTGTGTGCCGGTCGGCGCGTCGGAAGATGTGGCGCGCGCCGTTGCGGATGCGCTGAAGCCCGGCGCCATCGTTTCCGATGTCGGCTCGGTGAAGAGCGCGGTCGTCGATCAGATGGCCCACCATCTGCCCGCGAACGTGCATTTCGTGCCGGCCCATCCCATTGCCGGCACCGAGCATTCCGGACCGGATGCCGGCTTTGCCGAACTATTCCAGAACCGCTGGTGCATCCTGACGCCGCCGCCCGGCACCGATGCCGGCGCGGTCTCGCAGCTTGCCGAATTCTGGCGCGCGCTCGGCGCCAATGTCGATGTGATGTCGCCGCAGCATCATGACCTCGTGCTCGCGATCACCAGCCATATCCCGCATCTGATCGCCTACAATATCGTCGGCACGGCGGCGGACATGGAAGAGGATGTGCGCCAGGAGGTCATCAAGTTCTCGGCCTCCGGCTTCCGCGATTTCACCCGCATCGCCGCCTCCGATCCGACCATGTGGCGCGACATCTTCCTGCACAACAGGGAAGCGGTGCTGGAGATGCTGGGCCGTTTCACCGAGGATCTGACGGCGCTTCAGAAGGCGATCCGGCGCGGCGACGGCGACACTCTGTTCGACCTGTTCACGCGCACGCGCGCCATCCGCCGCAACATTCTCGACATTGGGCAGGATACGGCGGCTCCGGACTTCGGCCGCGTGCCGGCCGCCGGGGGCCATACGTCGAAGCAGGCCGGATAGCGTTTCCACCGCCTTGTCGTGGCCATGGCGGCGCTTTAGCTTGGAAAGCGTGGCCGGACAGGCGCGAACCGGCTTTTCTGCGGGCGATGACACAATCCAGGGATTTTTGGGTTTTCGGCTACGGCTCCCTGATGTGGAAGCCGGGTTTCGCCTATGAGGAAATGCGCCCGGCCGTTCTCGAAGGCTGGCATCGGGAATTGTGCGTCTATTCGCATCACTGGCGGGGGACGGAAGAGAATCCGGGCCTGGTACTCGGGCTCGATGCCGGAGGGGTGTGCCGCGGCGTCGCGTTCCGGGTCGCGGCGGAGAATGTGGATGCGGTGCGCGCCTATCTCCATGCGCGGGAAATGCGCGGCGCGGTCTATCATGAACTGACGCCGGATATCGTGTTCGCGGACCGCACATCGGCGACCGCGCTGACCTATGTCGCCGATCCTGAGCACGCGCAATATGCCGGCAATCTTTCGCGCGAGGAGCGGCTGAAGATCATCTCGGTCTGTTGCGGCGAGGGCGGCCCGAACCGCGATTACGTCATCAACACCGTCCTGCATCTGCGCCAGCTCGGCGTGCACGACGCCGAACTCGAATGGCTGCACGAGCAACTCGGCGGCGAGACCTTCAACGACCAGATGGCAGGGATTTGACCTGCTGCGCCGCTGTCGTTACTTCGCAGCCCTCATCCTGAGCCGCGCACGAAGTGCGCGTGTCGAAGGATAAGCAGCGGGCACCCGACTCTCGGCTATCCTTCGACACGGCTCGATGCTGGCGCATCGAGTCCGGCTCAGGATGAGGGGAATGAGGTTGTCGCCATCGCATATCCCGGAAGCGGCGGAGCCGCTGTCCGGGATCCATACGCCGTGACGACGCGGGATGATTTCGGGCGCTGCGGAGTATGGGTCCCGGGCCCGCTTCGCGGCCCCGGGACATGCGGCTGCCGAGAGACCATACGCCGTGACCTCACGGGTCTATCTCCGGCGCTGCGGTTCCTATCGCCAACACCGGGCGTATGGGTCCCGGATCGCGCCGCGCAAGCGCGGCTTGTCCGGGACATGCGGCTGCGGAGAGAGCGTACGCCCCACGCCTGTGGCGTCCGCCTCGGATGAGGATCATACGCCGGTAGTTACTGCCCCAGTTTCTCGATCAGAAGTTCAGCCGTAGCGTGGTTGAGCGCGATCGGCACATCGTACAGCACGGCCAGCCGCGTCAGTGCCTTGACGTCGACATCGTGCGGCATTGCCGTCAGGGGATCGATGAAGAAGATGATGCCCTGAATCCTCTCTTCGGCCACCAGCGCGCCGATCTGCTGATCGCCGCCGAGCGGCCCGCTCTTGAAAGGCGTCACGGGAAGAGAAGGGCAGCGTTCGAGCACGCGCGCGCCGGTCGTGCCCGTCGCGACCACGTCGAATTTCGAAATCAGATGTTCGTGGCGTGCGACCCATTCGACGAGATCGTCCTTCTTCAGGTCGTGCGCAATCAAAGCGAGGCGGGGTCGGCTCATGCGTAATTACTGCCAGTCCTGAATGCCGTCGCCATAGCGCCTGCGCCACATATGTTCGCCCAGCATGCAGTCCACGTCCTTGTTCTGCGCGCGGATGAAGCGCGGCGCGGGTTCGCGCGCGGATATTTCGAGGATCAGTTTCGTCTTGATGGCCTCGGCGAAGCGCGCCTTGTCGGAAACAGCAATGACGAAGGCACCCGGCCCGCCGATGACGCAATCGCGATAATAGTCCTCAAGATTGTAGATATCGAGTGACAATGCGTTCGGCGGCTTCAGCGTCAGCGGAAGGCCGTTGATGCCGATGCCCCTGGCAACGACCTGATCGCGCGCCCAGGTGACGACATGGCCCTGATTGTTCGGCCCGTCGCCGGAAATGTCGATCACGCGGCGCGGGCCCTTGTCCGGATTGGCGTCGAACAGATCGGCCGAATAGAGCAGAGCGGTCGAGATCGAGGTGCGGTAGGCGCGCATTTTCGGCGCTTCGGCGATCTTGTCGGCGAATTCCTGCGCGCTTTGCGGGCCGTCGATCACCTGCCAGCGGACGGGATTGGCCTGCGTCTCCGTGCCGGCCCATTCGACATAGGTGACGGCGATGCGTCCGTACACGCCCTCGCGGATGGCATCGAGCACGCGCGGCGAGGTGATGGCGTCGATATAGCCCTCGCGCTGGAGGGTCAGTTCGTCCGTGTCCATGGAATAGGAAACATCGACGGCAAGGACGAGTTCGAGATCGACCCGGTAGGTGTCGTCCGCGCTCTGGGCATGAGCCAGAGCGCTCAGGCCGAACATGCCTGCGATCAGAACCGGAACCCGCATGGCGCCTCGATGCGTTCGTCGGATTCATCCTGCCATTGCCGGATGGGCGGTCAAACACACTTTCGCGGGAGGATTTAACCGCATCTTCGCGAAAGAGGCGCGAGGATCGCCCGGCCTGGGAATTCCGATGCTTCGTCCTGCTCTGGCCTTCGTGGCCTTCGGTATCATTCTTGCCCTGACGGTTCCCGATCTCAGCGGGCGCCTGACGGCGCTGCTCGAGCCGCAGCCGATGGAACTGCCGGCCGCGCCGGGCGGCGCCGCGCGGGTGATGCTTGCGGCCGGCCCGAACGGCCATTTCGAGACCATGGTCACGATCAATGGGCGGCAGGTGAAGGCCCTGATCGATACCGGTGCGAGCATGGTGGCCCTGACCCATGAGGACGGGCGGGCGCTCGGCCTCATCCGGCCCGGCGACCGCTACGACATCAAGATCCAGACCGGGGCAGGCGAGACGACCGCGCGGCGCGTCGTGCTCAACAATGTCCGGGTCGGCGGCATCTCCGTCCACGATGTCGAGGCCATCGTCACGCGCGAGGGGCAATTGCCCTTCAACCTTCTCGGCATGAGCTTTCTGGGCAAACTGCGCGGCTTCGAGAGCCGCGATGGCCGGCTGATTCTCGAACAATAAAGCCCCGCCGTCCCGAAACGGCCTGAAACATGTTATTGCCTCGCGCGTTGACGTACCGGGGAGTGTCCATGTTTCCGAAGCCGCAGCCGAGCCTGACGCCAAACACCTACGCCTACGAATCCGGCCCCATGGTCAAGGCCACCGGCTTCCGCGAATACGATGCGCGCTGGCTGTTCGAAAAAGAAATCAATCTGATGGGCGTGCAGGCGCTCGGCATGGGCATCGGCACATTGATGCACCGCATGGGCGTGCGGCCCCAAATCGTCACCGGGCACGATTTCCGCGGCTATTCGGCCTCGATCAAGATGGCGCTCGTCACCGGCCTGATGGCCTCGGGCATCAAGGTCCACGATATCGGCCTTGCGATGTCGCCCATGGCCTATTTCGCGCAGTTCGAGCTCGACGTTCCCGCCGTTGCGATGGTCACGGCCTCGCATAACGACAATGGCTGGACGGGCGTGAAGATGGGCGTCAACCGCCCGCTGACCTTCGGGCCGGACGAGATGACGAAGCTGAAGGAGATCGTGCTGGGCGCCGATTTCGAGCTGAAGGCGGGCGGCGGCTATGTCTTCGTCGAGAACTTCCCCGAGCGCTATATCCGCGACCTGACCGACCGGCCGAAGCTGAAACGCAAATTGAAGGTCGTCTGCGCCTGCGGCAACGGCACGGCCGGCGCTTTTGCCCCGCGCGTTCTGCGCGAGCGTGGCTGCGAGGTGGTCGAACTCGATACCGAACTCGATCACACCTTCCCGAAATACAATCCCAATCCCGAAGACCTCGAAATGCTGCACGCGATGCGCGATGCGGTGCTGGCTTCGGGCGCGGATGTCGCGCTCGGCTTCGACGGCGACGGCGACCGCTGCGGGGTGGTCGACAATGAGGGCGAGGAAATCTTCGCCGACAAGGTCGGCGTCATGCTGGCGCGCGATCTCGCCAAGGTTCACGACAAGCCGACCTTCGTGGTCGATGTGAAATCGACCGGCCTGTTCGTGACCGATCCCGAACTCCAGAAGCTCGGCGTCACCGCCGATTACTGGAAGACCGGCCATTCCTACATGAAGCGTCGCGTCAACGAATCGGGCGCGCTCGCCGGCTTCGAGAAGTCGGGCCATTATTTCTTCAACCAACCCATCGGCCGCGGCTACGACGACGGCCTCGTCTCGGCCATCGCCGTGCTCGACATGCTCGACCGCTCGCCGGGCAAGTCCATGGCGGACCTCAAGAACGCGCTGCCGAAGACCTGGGGCTCACCGACCATGGCGCCGCACTGCGCCGACGAGGCGAAATACGGCATCGTCGAGAAGGTGGTCCGGCATTTCGAGCAGGCGCAGGCCAAGGGCGAAAAGGTCGCCGGGCAGACGATCCGCGATCTCGTCACCGTCAATGGCGTGCGCGTCACCGTGGAGGATGGCACCTGGGGGCTGGTGCGCGCCTCGTCCAACAAGCCGGAACTCGTCGTCGTGGTGGAAAGCCCGGTATCGGAAGCGCGGATGCGGGACATGTTCAAGGCCGTCGATGGCGTGCTGCGCACGCATCCCGAAGTCGGCGAATACAACCAGACGCTTTAGCGATTAAACCCAAAGTATAATGATTAACGCATAAAATCGTTACTATCGGCCCGATTTCGCCGCAGCCTTTAACGAGTGATTAAGGCTCGGTCCTCAATTCTATTAACGGTTGTTGTTCTGGGCCTATCCTGGCCGATTGAGCGGGCGTCGGGTTGTGCGCCCGCTTGCGTCCGCAAAGCGTGGAAATCGAATTGATCGGCTGGCTGAGGCGTTTCAACACGCAGCTTCCTCTGGGTCTCGCGGCACGCTTCACGCTGTTCGTCGCCGCGCTGCTGCTTGTTCTGACCGCGGCTTTCGTCTTCATCAACAATCGTGCAGCCGAACGCGCGGCCGAAACGGCCTTCGAGGAAAGTGCCGACAATATCCTGGCGCTCGTCGCGAGCCTCGCCAGCGATCTGCCGGCGGACCGGCGGCTGTCGGACCTTCAATCGGTGCTCGACCGCATCGCCGCCGCAAACCCCAATACGCGTTATGCCTATGCCATCGGAGTCGACCGCCTCGGGGCGCAGGTGGCGAACGATCCGGACAGCGTGCGCAACGATCCCATCGCCTCCATCGCACTGATGGATGCGGTCAGTTCCGGCCTGTCGTCCTATCGCCGGGGTGACGGCATTCTTCACATCGCCGCGCCGATAAAGGTCGATGCCCGGATGATCGGCGTTGCCCGCGTCGGCGTGTCGGCCGCGCTGATGGAAGAGGCCATTTCCACGGCTGTCAGCCGGAACCTCATTCTCGCGCTTGCGTTCATCGCCCTCGCGCTTCCGCTGTCGGCCCTTGCCATCAACCAGCTGATGGCGCCGGTGCGCCGTCTGACCTTAGCGACGCGCCGCCTTGCCGCCGGCGATTTTTCCGTCTCGGTCCCGGAATCGCGTAACGACGAGCTCGGCGAGCTGTCACGCTCGTTCGTTGCGATGACGAAGAGCATCGTCAACAGCTTCGAGGCGGTGCAGAAACTGACCCTGACCGACGGTGCTTCGGGGCTCGCCAACCGCGAGCAGATGCGCCGCCATGTCAACGATGCGCTGGAGCGCGGCGAAAGCACGGCCGTGCTTATCGTCGATATCGACCGCCTCAAACGCGTCAACGAGGCGCTCGGCATCGATGTCGGCGATAACGCCATCATCGCCATCGCCGACCGGCTCAAGACGGCTTCCGTGGATTTCCGCGACGGCTATCTGCACGACAATCCGGACCTTGACTGCGATGTGCTTCTGGCGCGGCTCGGCGGCGACGAATTCGGCTTCGTACTGACATCGGTGGCAAGCGAGGAAACGGCCGCGCAGCTTGCCTCAAGACTGCTCAGCGCGCTTTCGCGCCCGTTCGATGTCGCCGGCCATTCGGTGTCGGTGACGGGATCGATCGGCATTTCGATCTCGCCGGAGGACGGCAGCGATTTCGCGACGCTTCTGCGCAGCGCCGCAAACGGCCTGGCCGAGGCCAAGACATCGGGCCGCGACACATTCAAATATGCCCGGCGGGACGTGAATTCCTATGCGTACCGGCGCCTCGTCATCGAGCAGGAACTGCGGCTCGCGCGCGAGCGCAATGAACTCGAAGTCTATTACCAGCCGCAGGTGGCGTTGGCGGACGGGGCGATCGTCGGTGCCGAGGCGCTGGTGCGCTGGCGCCATCCGACGCGCGGTCTGGTGCCGCCGGGGGATTTCATCGAGATCGCCGAAGAGGTCGGCCTGCTCGACGATATAGGTACATTCGTGCTGATCGAGACATGCCGGCAGAACAGCGTCTGGCATCTGAAAGGCATGACGCCGAGAATATCGGTCAATGTGTCGGCCTCGCAGTGCCAGCGGCCCGATTTTGCCGCAAGCGCGCTCAGGATCATCGCCAATGCCGGCATTCCGCCGTCCTCGATAGAGATCGAAATCACCGAAACCGTCGCCATGCGCGACCCGCGCACGACGGCGCGCGATCTGGCGCCGCTGCGCGCGGCCGGCGTGCGGCTCGCCATCGACGATTTCGGCACCGGATATTCGAACCTTGCATCGCTGACGCGCATGCCGGTCGATGTGCTGAAGATCGACCGCAGTTTCGTGTCCGAATGCGTACGCGACGGATCTGCGCGTGTTGTCGTCGCCACCATACTGACGATGACGCAGAATCTCGGCTTCGAGACGGTGGCCGAAGGGGTCGAGAGCGCGGCGCAGCGCGAATTCCTGCTCGCGCAGGGCTGCACCCACGCGCAGGGCTATCTGTTCGGAAAACCGATGAAGGCCGCGGAGTTCGAGGCGCTGTATCTGGCGCGGCGGCGCGCCGATGCACGGGAACTGCTCGGCCAGGTGCGGCGCAAGGCCGGCGGCCGCGTCGGCGTCTGAAAACTATCAGAAACCGGAGGCGGTGACGGGCGCGCCCCAACGCGGCGCCATATAGGTCGTCGACTGCATGTCGAACGAATTGCGCCCGAGCCGTTCTCCGAGAAAGCCGACGAATTTCAGATTGTAGGTATAATCGACCGTGGTGCGGACCACGGTCGGAACCGGCGGCACATAGGGCGTGTCCACGTCCTTGCTGCTGGCGGCCGGCTTGCCCGACGGTGTGTAGGACCAGTCGATCACATATTTGCCGGGCGTCTTGGTGCTCTCGCGTATGCTCTCGACCGTGACGGTCAGAACCGAGGCGTCGAACGGATAGGGATACATCACCGACCGCGCGGCCTGCACGATGGTTGCGAGCTGGGATGTCGTGACGCTGTCGCCCTGGCTGACGAAATCGCTGATCGTGCGCGACAGAAGCGAGGTCTTCGTCTTCACGTCGATGGCCCGCGCCATATCGAACCCGCCGAGCAGAAGCAGCAGGATCAGGGGCAGCAGCATCGCGAATTCGACCGCCGAGACGGCACTGTCGTCCCGCTGGAATTTCCGTAGTGCGATGCGCGGATGGATCACGGCGGCGCTCCTAATAGGGCTCGCTGCGGAACGCGGCAATTGCCACCAGGGTCTGCTTCTTTCGGAGATCTTCGAGATTGATACCGAACGGCCAGTCATAGGCGACGCGGACCAGCACCACATCCTCGGCATTGCCCGGCACATAGCATGAGGACGGCGGCGGGGGATCGAGCCGGAAGCAATCGGCATTGATGAAGCCGTCCGGATCGGCGCCGGCGAAATCGGAAAAGGCCTGCACCTGGATCATGAGCTTGTCGCAATCGAACATGATGGCGCTGCCGTTGCACAAAGCGCTGCGGAACCCTTCGACGCCGGTGCCGGCCATCTGCAATTGTCCCGTCATCAGGCCCCGCGCGGCATCCGATGTCATGGTCTGGAGCGCCTGGCTGGCGAAGATGACCAGCGATGTCTGAACGATGGCGAACAGCAGCGCGAAGAAGGGGAACGCGACGAGCGCGAATTCCACGGCGCTGCCGCGCTCGTCGGCGCGGAACCTAGCGAGGAGGGCGATGAAACGGGAATGTAGTGCTTCGCGGTGCCGCGTCATGTTCCCAGCGTCCGGGGCGATCTCCCGTTCGCCCTAGCACGCAAATGCTTGCGGCGCCGTTAGCGCGAATGGCGCATGATACGTACGGTTAATGAAGGGTTAACGCTTGCTGGCGAGATCGTTGCGGCCGCCGATCTGGCCCGACGTGCCGCCGAAATATTCCGGCGTGTCGCCGAGCGTCACGGTCGGTTCGCATTGCGGGATGCAGGACCATGTCTCACGGGCCGTGCCGCGAAGAACGGTCAGCGTCCTGGCGCGCGGGGCACTGACATGGATCGTCATGTCGTGCAGGATCTCGCCGTCGCGACCGAGAGCCAGCATGTTCGTCGTGCCATAGCTCTTGCCGGTAATGACGGCGAAGCTGCCCGCCCGCGGCTGCGTGACATCGGCGATGGCGGGATTGCCGAGCGCGAGCGTGTCCGTGCCGGCGGGAATACGCACGACGGAAGCGAGATCGAGTTCGACGGAGACGCTTTCGGTGATGTGCGCGCTGGCGGCCGGCGGCTCGCCCAGAGGCTCGGGCATGGGCGGAAGTTCGGCCGGCTGTTCCTCGGCCGCCGCAAGAGATGTCGTGGCGGCAAGCCAGGCGGCCATGAGAACAAGAGAGCCGCGAACGAAAATCATAACCATACACCTGTCGTCGGTCGCCGATACCGCCAACAGTGATGCGCGAGGAAGGTGAATGAATCTCTAACGCCGCCGACAGCGCGCGCCGGCGGGCCGCGCGGCGTAATCGCGTGAAATTCCAAGACGAATCCGCTCGAAACCTCTTCGCCGGGCCGGCATCGGCACCCATAAGTATCTGGAAGCCTTCCCGAACCGCGGAAATGCGGGGCATTGGATTAATATTGTAGCAACACGGATATGGCAGGTTCGCCGCAGGTTTCGAGGGGGGAAACTCGACACCGTTTCCGAACGCCCCACTGCTGTCAGGAGCACTACAATGTCACTGTTCACTCGTTTTCTGAAGGACGAGTCCGGCGCGACCGCGATCGAATACGCGCTCATCGCCGCCATCGTCGGCCTTGGCCTCATTTTTGCGCTCACCACTCTGACGGGTGATATCAAGGACGCATTCAACGGGATCGGCAACGCTCTCACGACCGCGACCTCGGATACGGGCGGCTAATCCTCAAGCTGAACTTGCATCCAACGAGAGCCGCCCTTCGGGGCGGCTTTTCGCTTTTTTAAGACGCGGCACTGTCTGATGCGGTCATGAGCGCAGGCATCATCCTTCTCGGCACGGTCGCCATTCTTCTCACCGCGGCGGCACTGTCCGATCTTCTGACGATGAAGATTCCCAACTGGCTGTCGCTTGCCATGGCCGGTCTGTTTCCGGTCGCGGCGCTGATCGCCGGTTTCGACATGGCGACGATCGGCTCGCACTTTCTTGCCGGCGCCGGCGTTCTTGCCGTCTGCTTCGCTTTGTTCGCTCTCGGATGGATCGGCGGCGGAGACGCCAAGCTCGCGGCCGCCATCGCCGTATGGACCGGCCCGTTCCTGCCTCTTCTCGAATGGAGCATTCTGGCCGCCGTGTTCGGTGGAATCCTGACGCTCGCCATTCTGGTAACGCGAATGTTTACCCTTCCGGTCATGCTCGCCGGCCGGCCCTGGATCGCGCGCCTGCACGATCCGAAGACGGGAATCCCTTACGGGGTGGCGCTTGCGGCCGCCGCTCTCGCCGTGTTTCCCGAGCTGGATGTATTCACGCGCCTAGCGGCTTGAGCCCGCTTCCGAAAATCAATTACTCCCGATTAACCATACATTGACGTTTCTTGCCTCAAATGCCTGTCACGGTATCCCAAATGCGGGAGTGCCGCGTCTGAGGTAACCGCGTATGAGATTTGCCCGCATCGCAGTTCTGGCTATCGCGCTTCTCGCGGGCGTGACTGCGGCGGTTCTCGTCAGCGGTGGCGACGATGCTCCGCCTCCGCCTCAGGTCGTCGAGAAAGCTCCGACATCCGAAGTCCTGGTCGCCAATGTCGATATCCCGATGGGGCAGGTGATTACATCGGATGCGCTTGCATGGCGTTCCTGGCCGGAAAGCGGCACGGACGGCTTCATCACGAAATCCGGGCAGCCGGACGCGCTGGATGACGTTGCCGGCGCGATTGCGCGCCAGCCGATTGCCAGCGGCGAGCCCATTCGTGCGCAGAAGATCGTGAAGGCCGACGGCTCGGGCTTCATGGCTGCCATCCTGCCGCAGGGCATGCGCGCGGTCGCGACCGAGATTTCCGCCGAGACCGGCGCGGGCGGCTTCATCCTGCCGAACGATCGCGTCGACGTCATCCTTACGCGCCGCGACGACAGCGGCGCTTCGGGCGAGAAATTCTCGAGCGAGACGATTCTCAGCAATGTACGCATTCTCGCCATCGACCAGCAGGTCTCGGAGAAGGACGGCGAGAAGGTCGTCATCGGCCGCACGGCGACTTTGGAACTGATGCCGCGGCAGGCGGAGATTCTGGCGCTCGCCCGCTCGCTCGGCACGATCTCGCTGGCGCTTCGCGCGCTGGTGGACTCGACGGGCGCATTGGCGGGCGGCGGTCCTGAAGAGCGGTTTGGCAAAAGCGTCGGCGGCATGACGGTGATCCGTTACGGCCAGGCTTCAAGTTCGATCGAGCGCTGAGGCGCCGTGGGGAGTTCGATGGTTGCGAGTGCGCTGCAAAACCTGACGCGAGCTTTGCTTGTGCTGACGCTCATGATCGTCGTGCAGCCGCAAGGCCTGCACGCCGCCGATCAGGGGTTCGGCGGCGGCCCGCGCGCGGTCGAACTCGGCATCGGAAAATCCTATGTCGTCGATCTGCCGGCGAATGCGGCCGAAGTTCTCGTTGCCGACCCGAAGATCGCCAACGCCGTCGTGCGCTCCGCACGCAAGGCCTATGTGATCGGCGTCGCGCTCGGCGATACAGACATCATCTTCTTCGACGACGCCGGCCGACAGATCGAAAGCCTCGCCGTCTCGGTCGGGCGCGATATGTCGTCCATCCGCAACAATATCCGCGCATCCATGCCCGATGCCGTCGTCGATGCCAGTGCCATCGGCGATTCCGTCATGCTGACGGGTTCGGTGCGCTCGCCGGCCGATGCTGCGACCGCAGCCGAGATCGCCGCCAATCTTGTGGGTAGTCCCGACAAGGTCGTGAACGCGATCGCCATCGAAAACCGCGATCAGGTGATGCTGAAAGTCTCTGTCGTCGAGATGAAGCGGGAAATCGGCAAGAAGTTCGGCGTCAACTGGGAGTTTACCAAGGCCGGTAACCCATCATTTGGCGCTATCTCATACCCGCAGGACTTAATCGGCAGCGGATGGGAGCGACTTAATCCCTTGATGCCCGACGGTCTAGAACAGCTGCCAATGGGAGCGATCGGTGGCTCCTATGGCTGGGGGAGCAACCTGATCCGAGCGCAACTCCAAGCGATGGAGAGAAACGGGCTGGTACGAACTCTTGCGGAGCCGACGCTGCTGACCATCTCGGGCGAGAAAGCCGAGTTCTTGGCTGGCGGAGAGTTTCCAATTCCGATCCAGTCGAAAGACGGGCTTACCGTTGATTACAAAGACTATGGCATTAGCCTTAGCTTCACTCCCGTCGTTCTCTCCAGCGGGCGCATCAGCTTGCAGATTGCAACTGGCGTTAGCGAAATTGACGCTGCGGTTGGAAATATTTGCTGCGGATTGAAAACTCGCAGAGCGACAACGACGGTTGAATTGCCTTCTGGCGGTGCGCTGTCAATCGCCGGCCTTCTTCAAGAGCGTAATGCTCAGTCATTACAGGGGCTACCCGGACTTATTAATCTTCCTGTCCTCGGTTCGCTATTTCGCAGCCGCGATTTCCAGCGCGGTCAGAGCGAACTTGTAATCATCGTGACGCCCTATATCGCCAAGCATGCGCCCCGCGACAAGCTTGCGCGCCCGGACGACGGATTCAGCACGCCGGACGACGCCAACGCCATCCTTCTCGGCCAGTTCAATCGTATTTACGCTCCGGCTCTGGCCCCCAAAGGCCGTTACATGGGCCCCATCGGCCATATCGTGGAATAGACATGCGCGGGATCGGAATTCCTCTTCTAAAAATCGCCGCCCTGCCGGTGCTGGCGCTCGCGCTGTCCGCCTGCGCGGCGCCGCGACAGGGCGACGTCACCGGATCGCTTCCGGACAATGTCGCCTCGCAGCATCCGATCCATGTCACGCGCGGCATGGCGACGCTCGATCTTCTGCCCGGCGGCGGCCCCGGTGGTCTGACGGACCGGCAGGTTGCCGATCTTCAGGAATTCGGGCGCGACTGGCGCAAGCGTGGCCGCGGCCAGCTTGTCATCCAGGTACCGGTCGGTGGCGATCCCGTGACGGATCGCCAATCGGCGGCGGGCGAACGCGAAATGCGCCGTGCCCTCGCGGCAATGGGCATTTCCGGGCGTGCGGTGCGTACGGAACGTTATCCTGCAGATGGACCGGGGCATCTCGCGCCGGTGCGTCTCGAATTTCCGGTTCTCGAAGCCAGGCTGCCGCACGAATGCGGGCAGTGGCCGGAGGATGTCGCCTATGGCGATCCGGCGCGCAATTTCGAAAACCGCTCCTATCGCAATTTCGGTTGCGCCTATCAGCAGAACTTCGCGGCCCAGATCGAGGACCCCGAAGACCTGATCCGCCCGCGCGCGGAAACGCCGGCCAGCGCGACGCGCCGCGCCGATGTCATCCGCAAATTCGGCAAGGGCGAGCCCACCGTCACGACCTATCCGAGCGAAAAGCTCGTGACCGGGGACAGCAATTGATGCGTGAGGACACCGTAAATACCCCGCCGGATATCGAGAGCGCCGAACTGGTTCAGATCGCGCCGCTGCCGCGCGTGTCGATCCAGGCGTTCTGCGAAACGCCGGATGTCGCGCAGGCCGTCGAGCAGGCAGCCTCCGACCGGCGCATGGAAAAGGCGCACCTGCGCGTACAGATGGGCGGCGCGCCTGCCGCCGTCGAAGCCTACCGCAATGCTGCGACGCCGAACGTCATCATCATCGAGACCGATGGTGGACGCGATGTCCTGATCGACTGTCTGGACCGCCTGTCCGAAGTCTGCGATGTCGGTACGAAGGTGATCGTGGTCGGCCGCGTCAACGACGTCCTGCTTTATCGCGAACTGATGCGGCGCGGCGTGTCCGAATATCTCGTGGCGCCGGTGCCCGCGCTTGAAGTGGTCCGCTCGCTGTCGGAACTCTTCCGCGCGCCGGACGCCGATCCGGTCGGGCGCACCATCGCCTTTGTCGGCGCCAAGGGCGGCGCGGGCTCCTCGACCATTGCGCACAATGTGGCGTGGACCATTGCGCGCGCGTTCGAGCAGCCCACCGTCGTCGCCGATCTCGATCTTGCGTTCGGCACGGCCGGCCTCGATTTCAATCAGGACCCGCCGCAGGGCATCGCCGATGCCGTGTTCGCGCCGGACCGTCTCGATTCCAATCTCGTGGATCGCCTGCTGACGAAATGCACGCAGCATCTCAGCCTGCTTGCGGCGCCGGCGACGCTCGACCGTACCTATGATTTCCAGGCCGACGCATTCGACGGTCTTTACGATATCCTGCGCTCGAACCTGCCCTATACGGTGCTCGACGTGCCGCATGGCTGGACCGCCTGGTCGCGGCGGGCGCTTGTCGCTGCCGACGAGATCGTCATCGTCGCCAGCCCCGATCTCGCCAATCTGCGCAACGCCAAGAACATGCTGGATCTCCTGCGTCAACAGCGTCCGCACGATGCCTCGCCGCGTCTGGTGCTCAATCAGGTCGGCGTGCCGAAGCGGCCGGAGATCAAGACGACCGAGTTCGCCAAGGCGCTCGATATCGAACCCTCGGCGGCGATCGCCTTCGAGCCGCAATTGTTCGGCACGGCGTCGAACAACGGCCAGATGATCTCCGAAATCTCCGCGTCGCATAAGGTTAACGAGGTTTTCCTCGAGATCGCGCGTCAGGTGACGGGCCGTTCGGAGACGCGCGCGAGGAAGCGGGCGTTGTTCGATCTCTCGCGTCTGCGCAAGAGGGCCTGAGACCATGTCCGGCTTTGGAAAGCGCGGCTCGGCGGGTGGCGATCTCGCCCCGCAGATGGTGCCGAGCGTGCCGCAGCCACCCGTGCCGGTCGCGCCCGGCGCGCCGCAACGCACTGCGTCAGTTCCGGCACCGCCGCCCAAGCAGGCACGCCAGTCCTCGCCCCAGCCGGCGGAGCAGCGCCGTCCCGACAGTTATTACGAGACCAAGAGCCAGATCTTCTCGGCGCTGATCGAAGCCATCGATCTTGCCCAGCTCGCGCGTCTCGATGCGGACAGCGCGCGCGAGGAAATCCGCGATATCGTCAACGAGATCATCTCGCTCAAAAATCTCGTAATGTCGATTGCCGAGCAGGAAGAACTGCTCGAAGATATATGTAACGACGTTCTCGGCTATGGTCCGCTCGAGCCGCTGCTGGCGCGCGACGACATCGCCGACATCATGGTCAATGGCGCGGACCGGACATTCATCGAGGTGGCAGGCAAGATCCAGCTCACCAATGTCCGCTTCCGCGACAATTCCCAGCTTCTGAACATCTGCCAGCGCATCGTCAGCCAGGTCGGCCGCCGCGTCGATGAAAGCTCGCCGATCTGCGATGCGCGCCTGCCGGACGGCTCCCGCGTCAACGTCATCGTTGCGCCTCTGGCGCTCGACGGGCCAACCCTCACGATCCGCAAATTCAAGCGCGAGAAACTGACGCTCGATCAGATGGTGCGGTTCGGCACCGTGACGGCCGAGGGCGCGGAAATATTGCGCATCATAGGCCGCAGCCGGTGCAACGCGATCATTTCCGGCGGTACGGGCTCGGGCAAGACGACGCTGCTGAACTGCCTGACGCGCGCCATCGATGAGGATGAGCGCATCATTACATGCGAGGACGCCGCCGAGCTTCAGCTCCAGCAGCCGCATGTCGTGCGCCTCGAAACCCGCCCTCCGAATCTCGAGGGCGAAGGGCAGATCACGATGCGCGATCTCGTCCGCAACTGTCTGCGTATGCGCCCGGAGCGCATCATCGTCGGCGAGGTGCGCGGACCCGAAGCGTTCGACCTCCTGCAGGCGATGAATACCGGCCATGACGGCTCGATGGGCACGCTGCACGCGAACTCGCCGCGCGAGGCAATGTCGCGCATGGAAAGCATGATTTCGATGGGCGGCTTCAGCCTCCCGGCGCGCACGATCCGCGAAATGATCGCAACCTCGGTCGATGTCATCGTCCAGACGCAGCGCCTGCGCGACGGCTCGCGCCGCATCACGCACATAACCGAGGTTGTCGGCATGGAATCCGACATCGTCACGACGCAGGATATCTTCGTCTATGAAATCCTGGGCGAGGATCAGAACGGCCGCATCATCGGCCGCCATCGTTCGACCGGAATTGCACGGCCGCGCTTCTGGGAGCGCGCGCGTTATTACGGCGAGGAAAGCAATCTCGCCGCCGCCCTCGATGCCGCCGAAGTCGCGGATGAGCTGAGGGGCTGATCCGCCATGGATGCCCGCCAGATCGTCGTCTTCACGCTCGCAACAATCGCTTCCGGCGGTGTTCTTTACGCGCTCGCCTATCCCTGGCTGACGGACGACCGCGCCGAGCGGCGCCAGCGATCGATCTATGACGCCAGCGCGCGGCTCAGCGTCAATCCGCGCGAAACCGCGCTCCGGCGCGGGCAGCTGGCCGACAGCCTGAAGGAACTGGAAAAGCGCCAGCGCAATCTGCGCCGGCCTCCCTTGAGCGTACGCATCGAGCAGGCCGGCCTGCAGATGAGCACGAAGAAGTTCTATCTTCTGAGCCTCATTGCAGGAATACTGATCGCGCTGGCCCTTCTCATTCTGACAAGCCCGCTGATCGCGTTCGCCGGCCTTTTTGCCGGCACGTTCGGCCTTCCGCGCTGGATGCTTGGCTATATGACGAAGCGCCGCCAGAAGAAGTTCATCACGGAATTTCCCAACGCCATCGACATCATAGTGCGCGGCGTCAAATCCGGCCTGCCGCTCGGCGATTGCTTCCGCATCGTTGCCTCGGAATCGCAGGAGCCGGTCAAATCGGAATTCCGCTCCATGCTGGAAATGCAGACGGTCGGCATGCCGCTCGGCGAGGCGGTGGAGCGTCTGTACCAGAGGATCGGCCTGGCCGAAGTGAACTTCTTTTCGATTGTGATCGCCATTCAGGCAAAATCCGGCGGCAATCTGTCCGAAGCGCTCGGCAATCTCGCAAACGTCCTGCGCGAACGTTCGAAGATGAAAGGCAAGATCCAGGCGATGAGCATGGAGGCGAAGTCCTCGGCATGGATCATCGGCGCGCTGCCCGTCATCGTCGGCTTTCTCGTTTTTCTCGTCAGCCCGGAATATGTGTCGGTGCTCTGGAAGGAGAGGCTCGGTCAGGTCATGCTCGGCTGCGCCGCGTTCTGGATGATGTGCGGGATATTGACGATGCGCAAAATGATCAATTTCGACTTCTGAGGTTCGTGCGGTGAATATCGTCGACAGGCTCACGGATCGCGATTTTCTGGTGATGATGTTCGCCGGGCTCGCTGCTGCCATGACGGTCGTGACTCTTGCCATGCCGCTGCTGTCGGGCGACCGGCTGGGGCGGCGCATGAAGGCGGTGGCGCTGGAGCGCGACATGATGCGCGCGCGCGAACGCGAGCGTCTGGCGCGGGCAAGTTCGGCGGCAAGCCTGCGGCGCGAGCCCAAGGCGTATATGAAGCGCGTGGTCGATCAGTTCGATCTCGCCAAGCATCTGTCGACCGACGACGCCAAGGAAAAGCTGGCCATGGCCGGCTTCCGCGGCCAGGGCCCGATGGTCGTCTTCCTGTTCTTCCGGCTCGTCACGCCGATTGCCCTGTGCCTTCTGGCCTGGCTGTATGTATTCATCATCATAAAGCTCGATCAGCCGCTTGTGGTGAAGGTCGGTGCCGGCATTCTTGCGGCCTATATCGGCATCAAGGCGCCCCAGCTCTATCTCAAGAACCGTATCCAGAAGCGGCAGGCATCGATCCGCCGCGCCTTTCCCGATGCGCTCGATCTGCTTCTGATCTGCATCGAATCCGGCATGTCGGTCGAAGCGGCGTTCCGCAAGGTCAGCCAGGAAATCGGCGAACAGTCGATCGAGCTGGCCGAGGAGTTCGTGCTGACATCGGCGGAGATGTCCTATCTGCAGGATCGGCGTCTGGCCTATGAGAATCTCGGCAAGCGCGTCGGCCTCGACGGGGTCAAGGCGGTGACGGGCGCGCTCATCCAGTCCGAGCGTTACGGCACGCCGATCGCGCAATCGCTGCGCGTGATGGCGCAGGAAAACCGCGATATGCGGATGAACGAGGCGGAGAAGAAGGCCGCGGCCCTGCCGCCGAAACTTACCGTGCCGATGATCGTGTTCTTCCTGCCGGTGCTTTTCGTTGTCATTCTCGGACCTGCGATCATGCAGGTCATGAAGATCACCTAGCTTCGCAGATCGAGATCGTCGAACGTCTCGGGCGTATCGGCTTTTGCGGCCGGCGCGCTGGGCTCCGTCTTTACAGGCGCGGCGCGCTGGGGTTTGGTCTGCACGCTGGCCGGCGCCGATTTGCGGGAAGCGGGCACGGTTTTCGGTTTCGCCTGTGCATCGGCCGCCGCCTTTCTGGCCGGACCGAGGCTCTCTTTCCAGTAGCGCACATTGGCAGCCGCCTGATCGGGCGGCAGATCGCGCCGCGCCAGTTCCTCGGCTTCAGCATATTTGCCCTGCAGCGCAAGAACGAGCGCGAGGTTCTGACGCATTTTCGGCGTCGCGGACGACTGCGCGACTGCGCGGCGCATCATCTGTTCGGCTTCGCCCGGCTTTTTGGAAAGCGCGAGCGAGAGCCCGAGATTGGAAAGCACTGCGGGGTTTTCCGGCGACATCTGAAGCGCGGCGCGATAGCGCGCCTGCGCCTCATCGAGCCGACCCATCCCGTCGAGAATGACGCCCTCGCTGTTGGCAATGCGCCAGTCCGGACGCCGTGCATCCTGCGCCTTGGCGAGGGTGGCGAGAGCTTCCTCTTCGCGCCCGGCATCGGCAAGCGCGAGCCCGTAATGAAGCATGACGCTGCGGTCGCGTCCGTTTTTCGCGGCCTCGCGCGAGAGCAGAGCGACGGCTTCGTCCTTCTTGCCGGCTTCGCGCAGCTTGGAGGCCTGGTTGATGGCGCTGCTCGCCTGACCGATGGAACCGGTCGTGGCCGGATCACGCCCGGCGCAGCCGAACATGAGCGTGGCGCAGGCCGTGGTGACGGCCAGAAAGCGAAGGGCGGGGCGGTTTTTGAGCACGATCGCGTCCGGCTGTGCGGGTTGCGCCGCGCGGGCGCCGAGGGCAAAAGATTTACCGCTGTTAACCTTAATCAAGGGTAAACACGGGGCCGTGGCGCGGGCCGACACCATGGCGCCCATCTCGCCGCTATGCTGCAAAAGAAAAACGGAGTTTCGTGTGCACGCACTTCTTCTTCCCGCCGGCAGCGACGCCGTTCCGCTCTGGCCGCTCTGGATCGGCCGGGATATCGGGCATCTGCCGCAGACCGCGCAGACATGGATCGCCGCGTCCGGATTCGAGGCGAAGCCGGGCCGCGTTCTGCCTGTGCCGGGCGAGGCCGGAGTGCTGTGCGGCGCTGTGTTCGGCGTCGAGGCGCCGGATGCGAAAAGCCGCGAACCGTTTCTCACGGCCAATCTGGTGCGCGATCTTCCGGCCGGCGCCTATCGGTTCGAAGGTGCGCTGCACGATCCGCGTCTCGCCGCGATCGGCTTCCTGCTCGGCTCGTACCGGTTCGACCGCTACCGCAAGCCCGACATCCGTACCGTCCAGCTTGTCTTACCCGAGGGCGTGGATGGGGACGAGGTGGTCCGCATTGGCGAAGGCGTTCGTCTCGCGCGCGATCTCGTCAATACGCCCTCGAACGATATGGGTCCGGACGAGCTCGAGGCTGCAGCGCGCGAACTGGCGGGCCGCTTCGGCGCGGCCTTTAACCTGATCGCGGGAGAGACGCTGGCGCGCGATTTTCCGCTTGTCCATGCGGTCGGCTGCTCGTCGCCGCGCGCGCCGCGTCTGCTGGATTTTGTCTGGGGCGATCCGGCGCATCCGAAAGTCACTCTGGTGGGCAAGGGTGTCTGCTTCGACACCGGCGGCCTCGACATCAAGCCTGCGTCCAACATGCTGCTGATGAAAAAGGATATGGGCGGCGCGGCGAACGCGCTCGGCCTCGCGCATATGATCATGGATGCGCGCCTTCAGGTGCGGCTGCGCGTGCTCATTCCCGCCGTCGAGAATGCGGTATCGGGCACCAGCTTCCGCCCGGGTGATGTGTACCGCAGCCGCAAGGGCATTACGGTCGAGATCGGCAATACGGACGCGGAAGGCCGGCTCGTTCTGGCCGACGCGCTCGCCCTCGCGGACGAGGAGGCACCGGACATGCTGATCGATCTCGCGACCTTGACGGGCGCCGCGCGCGTTGCGCTCGGGCCGGACATTCCGCCCGTCTTTACCGATGACGATATATTCGCCGCGGACATCCAGAGGATCGGCGCGGTGGAGCACGATCCCGTCTGGCGGCTGCCGCTGTGGGCACGTTACGACCGCATGCTCGATTCGCGCACGGCCGATATCAACAATGCGCCGAGCGGCGGTTTTGCCGGCTCGATCACGGCAGCGCTGTTCCTCAAGCGCTTCGTCGAGAACGCGAAGACCTGGGCGCATTTCGACATCTTTGCCTGGACGCCGTCGGCGCGCCCGGCGCGCCCCGAAGGCGGCGAGGCGCAGGCGATCCGCGCTCTGTACGTACTGCTGAAGGAACGCCATGGCGGATGATCCGCGCCTGACGCCGCCTCTGGGCGAACGCCGCACCCTGCGCGTAGTCGCCGGTGCCGCGCCGCTCCGCAGGGAGCCGCGTCCGGACACGCCGCTCCTGACAGAGGCGATCTTCGGCGAGCCCGTCGCGGCCTATGAGGCGCAGGACGGTTGGGTCCATGTCCAGCTTCTGACCGATGGATATGTCGGCTGGCTGCCGGAATGGGCGCTCGATGCGGAGCTGAAACCGACGCACCGCGTCTCGGCACTGCGCAGCTTCGTGTTTCCGCGGCCGGACATAAAACTGCCGCCGCACGAAATGCTGACCATGGGCAGCCGCGTGACGGTGATCGGGCAGGATGGCCCGTTCGCGATCATCGCGCCGCGCGGCTACGCGATCGCGCGGCATCTCGCGCCGCTCGGCGAGAACGAAGCGGACTTCGTCGCCGTCGCCGATAGATTCGTCGGTACGCCCTATCTCTGGGGCGGCAAGACCTCGCTCGGCCTCGATTGTTCGGGCCTCGTCCAGGTCGCGCTGGATGCCGCCGGCGTGCTCGCGCCGCGCGACAGCGATCAGCAGCAGGCGGCTCTCGGCACTGAGGTGCCATACGACGGCCCGGCTTCGCTCGCGCGCGGCGATCTCGTCTTCTGGAAAGGGCATGTCGCCATCGCGCGCGGCGACGGCACGATCATTCATGCCAATGCGCACCACATGGCGGTCGCCATCGAAAGCGCGGCCGAGGCTGTTTCGCGCATCGCGGCGGCAGGTAGTGACGTCACCTCGGTCCGGCGTCTCGGTCAGTAGCCCCGCGAGCGCTCGACTAGCCCTTCGGGCGTCTCACCGGCCTCGATCCTCGCGATCTGCCGTGCGATGAAGGCCGAGACGGCATCCGGGCTGCTTTCGGCGGCGCTGTGCGGCGTAATGACGATGTTCGGCAGGCCCCAGAGCGGGCTGTCCGCCGGCAGAGGTTCGGCCTCGAACACATCGAGCGAAGCGGCGATCAGGGTGCCGTCCTGAAGCGCCGCGGCGATGTCGGCATCTTTCTGCGAGCCGCCGCGCCCCGCATTCAAAAGTACCGGCCCTCCGAGCGGACCGTTGCGCGCAAGCTTCTCAAACAAGGTCCGATCGAGAATGCCCCGTGTCTCTTCCGTCAACGGCAGCAGCGAGACGAGAATGTCGGTACGTGCCAGAAAAGCGTCCAGTTTTTCGGCGCCATAGACCTCGATATTCTCCACCGGCCTGCCGCTGCGGCTCCAGCCAGCAACATCGAAGCCGAGCGCGGTCAGCTTGCGGGCGGCATCGCGCCCGAGTTCGCCAAGACCCATCACGCCGACGCGCACCTCGCGTGCGGCCGGCTGATCGCGCCATGGCTGCCACAGCGCGGCGCCCTGTTGCGCAAGATAGGTCGGCGCGCGCCGATGATGCAGCAGGACATTCATCACGACCCATTCCGACATCCGGTTCGTCAGATCGGGATCGACGACGCGAACGAGCGGAACGTCCGGCAGGCCAGCGTCGGCGAACAGATGATCGACGCCCGCACCCAGCGAATAGACGGCTTCGAGATTGGGCAATGTGGCAAGCAGGCCGTGCGGCGCGTGCCAACAGGCGGCATAACTTATGCTTGCGGGATCGTAGTTATCGTCCAGCGTGAAGACCGCATGATCCGGCAGATTGCGCTCAAAACGCTCGCGCCAGGCTTCGGGATCCCAGCCCGTAATGGCGATCAGAAGACTCACTGCCGCGCGGCCTCGGCAACTTCGAGATCGAGGGCTGCCTTTATCAGCGCCCTGGTGTACGCGGTTTTCGGCTTCTCGAAAATCTGTTTGGTCGATCCCTGTTCGACGATCCTGCCGTCCTTCAGCACGATGACTTCGCTCGCAAGCGCGCGCACGACTTTCAGATCGTGCGAAATGAACAGATAGGAAAGATCGTTCTTCTTCTGGAGCTCGCGCAACAGATCGACGATCTGCGCCTGCACGGACATATCGAGCGCCGAGGTCGGCTCGTCGAGCACGACGAATTTCGGATTGAGCGCCATGGCTCGGGCAATTGCGATGCGCTGGCGCTGGCCGCCGGAGAATTCGTGCGGATAGCGGTCCATCGCGGACGGCTCGATGCCGACTTCCTTCAGCGCGCCGGCGACATGCGCGCGCATGTCCGCATAGCTCTGCGTTCCGCCATGTACGCGCAATCCTTCGGCGACGATATCGGCCACCGACATACGCGGCGACAGCGAGCCGTACGGGTCCTGAAAGACGATCTGCAAATCGTTGCGCAGCGGCCGCATCTCGCGGCGCGTGCGTGCGTCGATGCGGTCGCCGAGATAGACGACAGGTCCTTCGGACGCGATCAGGCGAAGAAGGGCAAGGCCGAGCGTGGTCTTGCCGGAACCGGATTCGCCGACGACGCCGAGCGTCTCGCCCTCGCGCACGGCGAGGCTGACGCCGTCGACCGCCTTGATGTGGCCGATTGTGCGGCGCAGGAAGCCGCGCCTGATCGGAAACCAGACTTTCAGATTGTCGGCGCCGAGGATGACGGGCCGGCTGTCGTCGGCCGGCGGCGGCGCGCCTTTCGGCTCGGCGGCGAGCAGATGTTTCGTATAGGCATGTTTCGGCCGCGCGAACACGCTCTTCACCGTGCCGGTCTCGACGATCTTTCCTTTTGTCATGACGCAGACGCGATCCGCGATCTTGCGGACGATGCCGAGATCGTGGGTGATGAACAGAACCGCCATCCCCATCTTCGCTTTCAACTCGTCCAGCAGCGCCAGTATCTGCGCCTGAACGGTGACGTCGAGCGCGGTCGTCGGCTCGTCGGCGATCAGGAGATCGGGCTCGTTCGCCAGCGCCATGGCGATCATGACGCGCTGGCGCTGCCCGCCGGACAATTGATGCGGATAGGCATCGAGCCGCTGTTCCGGATCGCGGATGCCGACCTGGGTCAGAAGTTCGAGCACGCGCGCGCGGATTTTCGCTTTCGACCAGCCGCGATGCAGTTCCAGAATCTCGCCGACCTGCCGCTCGACGGTGTGGAGCGGATTGAGCGATGTCATCGGCTCCTGGAAGATCATGGAAATGTCCGCACCGCGCACGCGCCTGAGATCGCGCTCGTCGCGGTCGAGAAGATTCTCGCCCTTGAAAAGGACTTCGCCGGACGGATGCGTCGCCGCCGGATAGGGCAGGAGTTTCAGGATCGACAGAGCGGTGACGGATTTGCCCGAGCCGGATTCGCCGACCAGCGCAAGCGTCTCACCCGCTCGGATGTCGAACGAAACACGGTCGACGGCGAGCGTCGTTGTGCCATCCTGAATGAAGGCGACGGACAGATCGCGGATCGAGAGAAGAGGCGTGTCGGTCATGCCGGATGCACCCGCAAATGATGATGGCCGTCGTCATGATCGTGCTCGCGCCCGTGATCGTGCGCATGGTCGTGGCCGTGGCTGTGCCCGTGGTTACGGTCATGGCCGCCGCCATGTTCATGGTCCGAGCAATGTCCGTATTCGATCTCGACCGTCGCATGGCCGATGCCGAACCGCTCGGCCAGCACGGTCTTGATCGCCCGCACGGTCGCGGGCCCGTCGCCGTCCTCGGCGATGCAGGCGTGCAGGGTTGCGGCCTTCATCTTCTCGGTGATCGACCAGAGATGGACGTGGTGCACATCCCGCACGTCAGGCAGGGCCTCGCGGATCGCGGGTGCGATTTCCGCGGAATCGAGATTGGCCGGCGCGGCTTCGAGCAGAACGCGGCTCGCATCGCGCACGAGGCGCCACGCACCGCCGAGAATGATGATCGAAACGAACACCGACAGGATCGGGTCGATCGGCGTCCAGCCGGTGGTGATGATGATGAGCGCGGCCGCGATCGCGCCGATGGAGCCGAGCATGTCGCCGAGTACATGCAGAAGCGCGCCGCGCATATTGACGCTTTCGCGGTCGCCGCCATGCAGGACGAAGAAGGCGATGATATTGACGGCAAGGCCGCCTGCCGCGACCCACAGCATCAGCGGGCCGAGAACGGGCGCGGGCTCCAGCAGGCGCACGCCCGCCTCCCAGATGATCCAGCCCGCAACGAGGAACAGGATCACGCCATTGGCGAAGGCGACGAGAACCTGAAAACGGTCATAGCCATAGGTCCAGCGCGCATTGGCCGGACGGCGCGCGATGCGCATGGCGACGAAGGCCAGAGCCAGTGAGGCGAAGTCGATGCCCATATGCCCGGCATCGGCCAGAAGCGCGAGCGAGCCGGACAGAAGGCCGCCGACGAATTCGGCGACCATATAGCCGCCGGTCAGCAAGGTTGCGATGCCGAGCCGCGTTTCGTCCGCGCCGAGTGTATGGTCGTGGTCGTGTGCGTGTCCCATTATCCGAACGTCTTTCGCGGATCGAAGGCGTCGCGCACCGCCTCGCCGATGAAGACGAGCAGCGACAGCATGGCGGCGAGCGAGACGAAGCCCGCTATCCCGAGCCATGGCGCCTGAAGATTGGCCTTGCCCTGCGCCAGAAGCTCGCCGAGCGAGGCCGAGCCGGGCGGCAGGCCGAAGCCGAGGAAATCGAGCGAGGTGAGGGTGGTGATCGAGCCGTTCAGGATGAAGGGCATGAAGGTCAGGGTGGCGACCGTCGCGTTCGGCAGGAGGTGGCGCCACATGATCGTGCGGTTGGAGACGCCGAGCGCCTCGGCCGCGCGCACATATTCGAAATTGCGGGCGCGCAGGAATTCGGCGCGCACGACGCCGACCAGCGCGACCCATGAGAACAGCAGCAATATGCCGAGCAGAACCCAGAAGCTCGGCGTAATGACGGCGGCGAGGATGATGAGAAGGTAGAGCGTCGGGATCGATGTCCAGATTTCGATGAAGCGCTGGAACAGGAGGTCGGTCCAGCCGCCGAAATAGCCCTGCACGGCACCGGCCGCGACGCCGATGATCGAGGAAAAGACGGTCAGCACAAGACCGAACAGAACCGATATGCGGAAGCCGTAGATGAGGCGCGCCACCACATCGCGCCCCTGATCGTCGGTGCCGAGCCAGTTCCACTCGATGTTCCCGCAGTCCGGCCCGGCATTGGCCGCTTCGCATTGCTCCTGCGTCAGCATCCATGTCGGCGGCGCGGGGGCGGGCACCGGCAGATTGAGATTGATCGTGTCGTAGGAATAGCGGACCGGCGGCCAGATCATCCAGCCGTCCTTTTCCGCGATCAGTTTGTGCAGGTAGGGATCACGGTAATCGGCTTCGGTTTCGAAATCGCCGCCGAAGGCCGTTTCCGGATAGGCCACGAGCGCGGGCACATACAGATCGCCGCCATAGGAGACGAGGAACGGCTTGTCGTTGGCGATGAACTCGGCGAACAGCGAGAGGACGAACAGGGCCGTGAAGACGATGAGAGACCAGAAGCCGCGCCGGTTGGTGCGGAAGGCGCGCAACCGCCTCTGATTGATCGGCGACAGGCGCGGCGTGGCGGGAGCCGGCGCGAGCGGCTGCCCCGCCGGGGTCGGCGTCGTCTCCGCTTTCGGGCGGGCCGCCGCCGGTTTGCGCGCGGGGCGTTTCGAGGCCGGCGTCCTTTTGGGCGTTGCTGTCCGCGCCATCAATGGCTCCGGCTTTCAAAATCGATCCGGGGATCGATCCATGTGTAGACGAGATCGGACAGAAGCCCGATGAGAAGGCCCATCAGGCCGAATATGTACGCGGTGGCGAACACCACCGGATAATCGCGGTTCACCACGCTCTCGAAACCGAGGAGGCCGAGCCCGTCGAGCGAGAAAATGGTTTCGATGAGCAGCGAGCCGGTGAAGAAGGCGGTGATGAACGTGCCCGGAAAACCGGCGATCAGGATCAGCATCGCGTTGCGGAAGACGTGGCCGTAAAGAACCTGCCGTTCCGTCAGGCCCTTCATGCGCGCGGTCTGGACATATTGCTTGCGGATCTCGTCGAGGAACGAGTTCTTGGTCAGAAGCGTCGTCGTCGCAAACGCGCCCACCGTCAGCGCGATCAGCGGCAGCGTCAGATGCCACAGATAATCGGTGATCTTCTGATACCAGGGCAGATTCCCCCAATTGTCCGAGGTTAGCCCGCGCAGGGGGAACCAGTCGAGGAACGAGCCGCCCGCGAACAGGACGATGAGGAGAATTGCGAGCAGGAAGCCGGGAATGGCGTAGCCGACGATGATGACGCCCGATGTCCAGACATCGAAGTTCGATCCGTCCTGTACCGCCTTGCGGATGCCGAGCGGAATCGAGATCGCGTAGCTGATGAGCGTCATCCACAGGCCGAGCGAGATCGAGACGGGAAGCTTCTCGATGACGAGATCGACCACCGAGACGTCGCGAAAATAGGACTGGCCGAAATCGAAGCGCAGATAATCGGACATCATCTTGAAGAAGCGCTCATGCGCCGGCTTATCGAAGCCGAACTGCCGTTCGAGGCTCTTGATGAATTCCGGATCGAGGCCCTGCGCGCCGCGATAACGGCTGTTCACGGGATCGGCGGCGAACTGGCCGCCCGGCTGCGGCGCGGTGCCGAAATCGCCGCTGGGCGAGCCGCCGAAACGGCCTGTCGCGGAGGTGTCCGAGCCCTGAAGCTGGGCGATGACGCGCTCGACCGGCCCGCCGGGCGCGAACTGCACCACGACGAACGAAATCAGCATGATGCCGAACAGGGTCGGCACCATCAGCAGCAGGCGGCGGGCGATATAGGCGAGCATTCAGACCCTTATCCCGATTCTTGCGGCCCTTTCGGCATCGAACCACCATGTGGTGTCGAACGGAAGGCCATAACGCGGCTTCGTTTCCGGCCGCCCGAACACATCCCATGTGGCGAGCCAGTGCGTGCCCTTATACCAGTGCGGTATCCAATAGCGCCCCGCGCGCAGGACGCGGTCGAGCGCGCGGGCCGCGATATTGAGCTCGTCGCGGGTTCTGGCGGCGATGACATGATCGATCAGTGCATCGACCACGGGGTCGGCGACGCCGGACAGGTTTGACGAGCCGGCCATGCTTGCGGCGCGCGAGCCGAAGAACTGCTGCAGGCTCTCGCCCGGCGTCGTCGACATCGCATAGCGGCGCGGCATGAAATCGAAATCGAACGCGTTCTGGCGCGCATTGAACTGCGCGGCATCGACCATGCGGAACGCGCCGCTGATGCCGAGATATTCGAGGTTGCGGACATAAGCGAGCGCGTGGGGCATGAAGGTCGGGTCGTCGTCGAGGATCTCGACGGTGAAGGGATTGCCGTCGGGATCGAGCAGCACGCCCTTGTCGATCGTCAGCCCCGCATCCTTGAGGAGCTTCTGCGCCGTCAGCAGCAGATGCCTGTCCTTCCCGGAGCCGTCGCTTTTCGGCGGCGAATAGGGCTCGACGAACACCTCGACCGGCAATCGGTTGCGGAACGGTTCGAGGAGCGCCATTTCCTCCGGCGGCGCGGAGCCTTTCGCCTTCATGTCGGATTGTTCGAACACGGAAGATGTACGCAGATAGGAATCGTACATCAGCTTGTTGTTCGTCCATTCGAAGTCGAAGGCGCAGATCAGCGCTTCGCGCACGCGGCGGTCGGCGAACTTTTTGCGCCGCGTATTGATCCACCAGCCCTGCGCGCCGGAGGGGCGTTCGTCCGGCAGGATGAAGCGCGTCACGCGCTTGTCGTTCAGCGCGGGGAAGCTGTCATAGCCGCGCGCCCAGACGCGGGAGGTGAATTCCTCGCGGAACCAGTAGGCACCGCTCTTGAAGGCCTCGAACGCGGCCTGCCGGTCGCGGAACATCTCGACACGGACCACGTCGAAATTGTTCTGGCCGATGGAAACGGGAAGCTTCTCGCCCCACCAATCCTTCACGCGTACATATTCGATGAAGCGGCCCGGCGCGAGATTGCCGACCTTGTAGGCGCCGGAGCCGAGCGGCGGCTCCATCGTACTGTCGGTGAAGGGGCGGGCGGAATAATAGGCTTTCGAGATGATCGGCAGTCCGGCCACCGTCAGCACGACATCACGCGCCTGCGTGCCGGTGAAGGTGACGACGACATCGTGCTCGCCGTCGGCCTCGGCGCCCGTCACGTCGCGCATGGATTGCGTGAGGACGGGATGGCCGTCCTTTTTCAGCGTTTCGATGGAAAAGACGATGTCGTCCGCCGTCAGCGGCGTGCCGTCATGCCAGCGCGCGCCGCCGCGGAGGCGGAAACGATAGCGCCTGTTGTCTTCCTCGACCGTCACGCTCTCGGCCAGAAGTCCGTACATGGCGTCCGGCTCGTCGAGTGCGCGCACCATCAGGCTGTCGAAAATGGCCGTCATGCCGACCGGGGCATCGCCCTTCAGGATCAGCGTGTTCAGCGTGTTGAACGTGCTGGGGTTCTGGTTGAACCCCCAGGAGCCCGGCGTGTAGGACAGGCGCCCGCCCTTCGGAGCGTCGGGATTCACATAGTCGAAATGCGCGAAACCGGCCGCGTATTTAAGATCGCCGAACACCGAAAGCCCGTGGCGCGGAACATGAAGCGGAACCTGCGCGTAAGCACGCGGCAGAGCAAGAGCCGCCGCAGCCGCGCCGCCGAGGGCCAGAACATCGCGGCGACTTACCTCTCCCCGTTTACGGGGAGAGGTCGGCGCGAAGCGCCGGGTGAGGGGCATTTTTTCGGAATGCATCAGCCCCTCACCCCGATCCTCTCCCCGCTAGCGGGGAGAGGGAGTTGAGACATTCGCGCAGTCACGGCTTCGCCCACCATATGTCGGGCACGCCGAAGCTGAATTCGGGCAGGGGATCGGGATGCGCAAGGCGCGTCCAGAAGGCGAAGCGGTAGGAATCGGTCGTCCATTGCGGAACGACATACTGGTTCCACAGCAGAACGCGGTCCAGCGCATGCGTCGCCGCGAGCAGGTCTTCGCGGTCGGTCGCGTAGATCACGCGGTCGATCAGCTTGTCCACGGCGGGGTTTTTGATCCCGATCGTGTTGCGCGAGCCGTGCTCGTTGGCTTTGGCCGATCCCCAGAAATCGCGCTGCTCATTGCCCGGCGAGAGCGATTGCGGCCAGTTGTCGACGATGATGTCGAAGTCGAAATTATCGACGCGGTTCTGGTATTGCGAGGTGTCCGTCGTCCGTACGCGAACCTCGATGCCGAGCCGCTCCAGATTGGGCTGATAGGCGAGCACGACGCGCTCGAATGTCGGCGAACCGAGCAGAAATTCCACGATCATCGGCTCGCCTTGCGCGTTTGCGAGGACATGCCGTCCGCCGATCTTCTGCACGGTCCAGCCGGCCTCGGCCAGAAGCTTCGCCGCTTCGAGCAGATTGGCGCGCAGGGCCTCGGGCGTTGCCGCCACCGGATTCGTGTAGGGCGCCGTGAACACCTCGTCCGGCACCTCGCCGCGCACGGTTTCGAGGATTTCAAGCTCGCGCCCCGTGGGCAGTCCGCTCGATGCAAGCTCGGTGTTCTGGAAATAGGATTGCGTGCGTGTGTACTGGCCATAGAACAGAAGGCGGTTCATGTCCTCAAAGCCCATCGCCAGATTGAAGGCCCGCCGCACGCGCGGGTCCTGAAACTTGGCGCGGCGCGTGTTGAAGGCGAAGGCCTGCATGCCGCCCGATGAGCGGATCGGATGCGTCTCGACCTTCACGCGGCCGTCGCGCACGGCGGGGAAATTGTAGGCCGTCGCCCAGTTCTTGGCCGAATTCTCCATGCGGAAGTCGTACTGATCGGCGGCGAAGGCTTCGAGCGCGATCGTGGTGTCGCGGTAATAGATGTAGCGGATCTCGTCGAAATTGTCGGAGCCGATGCGGACCGGGAGATCCTTGCCCCAATAATCCGTCACCCGCTCATAACCGATCGCGCGGCCCGGCTGGAAACCCGGTTTGATCCGGTAGGGGCCGGAGCCGAGCGGCGGTTCCAAAGTCGTCTTGGAGATGTCGCGCGCATTGCCGTGCGCGTCCGTACCTTCCCAGTAATGCTTGGGCAGAACCATCAGCTGGCCGACGATGTGCGGCAGTTCGCGGTTGCCTTTCTGGTCGAAGAAGAAGGTGACGTCCCGCTCGCCGGTTTTTTCGACGCGCGCGACGTTCTGGTAATAGCCGGCATAGCGCGGATGGCTCTTGCGCAGGGCATCGAGCGAGAAGATCACGTCCTCGACGGTGACGGGTTCGCCGTCGTGCCAGCGCGCCTCGGCACGCAGCCGGTAGGTGACGGATGAGAAATCCGGCGGATGGCGCACGGCCTCGGCGAGAAGTCCGTATTCGCTCGACACCTCGTCGAGCGAGGGCGTCATCAATGTCTCGTAGATGGAGCCGATGCCGACGGCGGGCATTCCGCGCGGGATGAACGGATTGAAGCTGTCATATCCCCCGACGACGCCGAACCGGATCGTGCCGCCTTTGGGCGCAGCCGGATTCACATAATCGAATCGCGGAAAGCCCTCGGGATATCTGATGTCGCCGAACAGGGATTGGCCGTGCATCCACGGGCCGGGCTCCGCCGGAACGTCCTGAGCGAAAGCGGGGGCCGCGAAAAGGGCGAGCGAGAGCAGGGCAGCCGGGAGGCGGGAAAGCATGACGCCGATTATGGAACAAAAACGCCGGCCTTCCAGAGAAAGGCCGGCGTTCTGAACGTTATGTGAGATGGCTTACTGCGCCGGAGCGGGTGCGGCCGGGGCCGGTTCCGCAGGTGCCGGCTCGGCCGGGGCCTGTTCGGCGGGAGCCGGCTCGGCGGCAGGCGCATCGGGCGTGCCCGGGGCAGGCGCCGCGCCTTCGCCGGTGGCGGGGGGCGTCTCAGTTGCCGGGGCTGCGCCCTCGGCCGGAGCGGCCGGAGCATTTTCCGCAGGAGCGGCACCATCCGCAGGCGCAGCACCCTCGGCCGGAGCAGCGCCATCGGCGGGCGCTTCGGCGGACGGAGCCGGCGCCTCGGGCAGCGGCAGCGGATTGTCGGAATTCTGGTTGAGCCAGGCGATCAGATTGGCGCGCTGGTCGGGCTTCTTGATGCCGAGATAGGCCATCGCCGTGCCGGGAATGGCGGCTTTCGGATTTTCGAGGAAGGCGTCGATCGCCTCGAAGCTCCACGGCTCGCTCGCCTTTTCCTTCATCGCGCTCGAATAGGAAAAGCCCTCGAGATGGGCGTGGTGGTTGCCGACGACACCGTAGAGATTCGGGCCGACCTTGTTGGCGCCGCCCTTCTCGAAGGTGTGGCAAGACACGCAGGCCTTGATCATGCCTTCGCCCTTGGCGACATCGGCCGAAGCGAGACGGACCGCGATCGGTTCGACCTCGGCGGCAGCGGCCTGTCCAGCGCCGGGAACGCCCGCGTCTTCCGCGGGAGAGGGCAGCTCATAGCCCGGCTGTTCCGGAGCGTGGGCGCTGAACAGCATATTGGTGCCGATCGACAGCGCGACCACGAAGGTCAGGGTGCCGAGTACGGCACCGAGGATCTTGTTGACCTCAAACGAGTCCATTCCGGTCTCCGGAGAACGTCTATCCTAACGAGAGCTGGCGTGCAGAAATGCAGCCGGAATCCGGCTCGCCAAGCCGGGCGGAACGTAGCCGCTTTCCCGCGCGTATGACAACTCGTATAGAGGCCGGACGCTGCTACCAATTGCCGCCCGAATAGAACGATTACAAGCCGCATGTCCGCTCTCGTCCTCATCCCCGCCCGTCTGGGCTCGACACGCCTGCCCGAAAAGCCCCTTGCGGACATCGCCGGAGAGCCGATGATCGTCCAGGTCTGGCGGCGGGCGGTCGAATCGGAAACCGGCCAGGTCGTGGTCGCCGCCGATTCGCCGCGTATCGTTTCGGCTGTGGAGAACGCCGGCGGGCGGGCCGTGCTGACCCGTCCGGACCACGCATCCGGCTCCGACCGCATCTTCGAGGCGCTCCGCCAGATCGATCCGGACGGCCGGCACGAGCGGGTGGTCAATGTCCAGGGCGACCTGCCGACCATCGACCCGGCCGCCATCCGCACCGCCGTCTCCCTGCTCGACGACCCCGACGTCGATCTCGGCACGCTCGGCGCGGTCATCACCCGCACCGCCGAGCGCACCGACCGCAATGTCGTCAAGGCCGTCACCTCGGGCGATGGTGCGCGCCGCCGCTGCCTTTATTTCACCCGCGCGACAGCACCCTGGGGCGAGGGCGAGCTCATTCATCATATCGGGCTTTATGTCTGGCGCCGCAGCGCGCTCGAGCGCTTTGTCGCGCTGCCGCCATCGCCGCTGGAAGTGCGCGAGCGGCTGGAGCAATTAAGGGCTCTTGAAGCCGGAATGCGTATCGACATGGCGCTCGTCTCCGACGTGCCGCTCGGCGTCGATACCGAACATGACCTCGAACGCGCGCGCGAAATGCTCGCGCCCCGTCCCCTGTGACCGGAGTATCCGTGGTGGCGAAGAAGAAGAACGCGATTGTCTATCAGGGCGAGCCGGGGGCGAATTCGCACATCGCCTGCGTCTCGGTCTATCCGGACTGGGAGGCGGTGGCCAAGCCGACCTTCGAGGACGCGTTCGCCGCCGTGATCGAGGGGGCTGCAAGCCTTGCCATGATCCCGATCGAGAACTCGGTCGCGGGCCGCGTTGCCGACATCCATCACCTGATGCCGACATCGGGGCTGAACATCGTCGGCGAATTCTTCCTGCCCTTGCAGCACCAGCTCATGGCGGTGAAGGGCGCCTCGCTCGCCACCGTTAAGTCCGCCTATTCGCATCCCCAGGCGCTCGGCCAGTGCCGCAACATGCTGCGCAAGTTGAACATCGAGCCGCGCATCGCCGCCGACACGGCCGGCGCCGCGCGCCGCCTTGCGGAGACGACGGACACCAGCCGCGCGGCCATCGCCTCGCGTCTTGCCGCCGAGATCTACGGCCTGAACATCATCGCCGAGGACATCGCCGACGAGGACCACAACACGACGCGCTTCGTCATCCTGTCCAGCGAGCCGGACTGGGCCAAACCCCGCAACGGGCCTGTCGTTACAAGCTTCGTGTTCAAGGTGCGCAACGTGCCGGCCGCGCTCTACAAGGCGATGGGCGGCTTTGCGACCAATTCGGTCAACATGACCAAGCTGGAGAGCTATCAGCTCGGCGGCGAATTCGTGGCGACGCAATTCTACGCCGACATCGAGGGCCATCCGGAGGACCGCAATGTCGCGCTCGCTCTGGAGGAACTCGCCTTCTTCTCGGCGGAAATGAAGATTCTCGGCGTCTATCCCGCGCACCCCTACCGCTTCGAGGAACGCAAGAAGCAGGGGTGAGGAGAATCGCCTCTCCCGCCTGAACCCGGCTGTTGCCGGGTTCAGCTTTCACATGGCCAAGTCGCGTAAACGCGACTTGGCACGGGAGAGGGAGGGATGCGCCAAGCGCGGCCGGGTGAGGGAAGCGGCGCGTCCGGTATTTATAATGTCCCCTCACCCCGCTCGCCCTTGCGGCCGAGTCGGCCCTCTCCCGTGAACGGGAGAGGGGATAGCGTCGCCGCGCCGTGGAACGTCCCGGACCGCCGGACGCTTATCGCACATATCGTCCCGACCTTTCAGGGAAGCCGGATGTCCGGAGGCCGCAAATGCCGTCGCGCAAGACCAGCGATCACCCGAAAAATCCCGAACCTCTGGCGGAGACCGATCTGCCGCTGCAATCGGCCTGGAAGCGCTATTCCTATCTCTGGCTGACGCTCGGCCTGTTTGCTTTCTCGCTCCTGGGGCACTGGCTGTTCGGCTGGTACGCCTATGTCGGGGAACAGGCGGCTCATGGCCAGCCGGTCGAGGTGTCCGGCTACACCGTCGAAATGCTGCGTGACACATTCGAGAACTGGCAGTCCGAATTCCTCCAGCTCATGTGGCAGGTCGGCGGTCTTGCGCTGTTCCTCTATGTCGGCTCGCCCCAGTCCAAGGAGGGGTCGGACCGCGTCGAGGCCAAGATCGACGCCATTCTGCGCACGGTCGATCCCCGAAAAGCGGATGATGTGATCGAGGAACTGGACCGGGCCTATGCCGGCGCGCACGAACATAGCGGCCGTGTTCGGGGAGGGCGCAGGCGCCGCCGCTGATGGCGGGAAAGGGGTTGAGTTCTCGGCCCGAACCGCCGATATAACCCCCGGGAGGTTGGCGATGGACGAGCCACTCGCCAACCGGGTCAGGTCCGGAAGGAAGCAGCCCTAACGAGCCCGGATCGGGTCGTTGTCCGACCTCCCACTTCGCGCCTTAACCGGCCCTTGCGCCCCCGATCCCCAAACGGTCAAATCGGCCCATGGCTGACCACGATTCCGGCCCGGGCGCCTATCGCGTTCTTGCCCGCAAATACCGCCCCTGGAGCTTCGACGACCTCATCGGTCAGGAGCCGATGGTGCGCACCCTCACCAATGCCTTCTCCACCGGACGGGTGGCGCAGGCCTGGATGCTGACGGGCGTGCGCGGCGTCGGCAAGACGACGACGGCGCGCATCCTTGCGCGCGCGCTGAACTTCCAGCGCCCCGACGGCTCGGGCGGGCCGACGGTCGATCTCAAGGAGATCGGCGTTCATTGCGAGGCCATCATGGAATCGCGCCATGTCGACGTGCTGGAAATGGACGCGGCCTCGCGCACCGGCATCGAGGATGTGCGCGAGATACTCGACGGCGTGCGCTATGCGCCGGCCTCGGCGCGCTACAAGGTCTACATCATCGACGAAGTGCACATGCTGTCGGACAAGGCGTTCAACGCCTTCCTGAAGACGCTGGAAGAGCCGCCGCCGCATGTGAAATTCATCTTCGCGACGACGGAAGTGCGCAAGGTGCCGGTGACGGTGCTGTCGCGCTGCCAGCGCTTTTCGCTGCGCCGTGTCGATTCGGCGGTGCTGACCGATCATCTGAAGACCGTCGTGGCGAAGGAGAACCTGTTCGCCGACGACGAGGCGCTGGCGCTGATCGCGCGCGCGGCCGAAGGCTCGGTGCGCGATGCGCTGTCGATCCTCGATCAGGCGATTGCCCATAGCGGCGCCAAGGTCGAGGCGGCGGAGGTGAGCCAGATGCTCGGCCTGTCCGACCGGGGCCGGGTGGTCGATCTGTTCGAAGCGGTGATGAAGGGCGATGCCGCTTCCGCGCTTTCCATTTTCCGCGAGCTTTACGACGGCGGTGCGGATGCGGCGGTCGTGCTCGCCGATCTCGGCGAGTTCGTGCATTTCGTCACGCGCGTGAAGCTGACGCCGGCCGCCCTGAACGATCCGTCGATCACCGAGGTCGAGCGGCTGCGCGGCAAGGAATTCGCCGACCGGCTGTCGCACAAAGTGCTCGCGCGCGCCTGGCAGATGCTCGCCAAGGGCATTTCCGAGGTGCAGGCGTCGCCGAAGCCGGCGCAGGCCGCCGATATGGTTCTGGTGCGGCTGGCCTATGCCGCCGATCTGCCGACGCCGGACGAGGCGCTGCGCGCGCTGAAGGATAATGGCGGTTCCGTACAGACAGGCTCGCCCGGCGCGCCGTCCATGCCGCGCGGTGGCGGTGGCGGAGCGTCCGCACAAGGCTCGGCGGCGTTCGCGGTCGCGGCGCGCAATACCGATCCGCTGCCCGCGCAGGCGCCGCGCGCCTCCGCCGAGGCCGCGCCCTCGCTCACACTGCGGACGCTGCAAGACGCGGTCGCGCTGGCCGAGCAGAACCGCGACATCACGCTCAAGATCGCGCTCGAGCGCGATGTGCGCCTTGTCGCGTTCAAGGACGGGCGCATGGAATTCCAGCCTTCGCCGGGCGCGCAGCCGGGCCTTGCCGCCGAGATCGGCCGCAAGCTTACCGCCTGGACCGGGCGGCGCTGGGTCGTTGCGATATCCTCGTCCGAGGGGCAGCCGACCCTGCGCGAAGTGGCGGAGGAGGAAGAGGCCTCGAAACTGCGTGGCATTGCCGCCCATCCGCATGTACAGAAGGTGCTGGAGCGTTTTCCGGGCGCGCAGATCGTCGGCGTGCGCTCGACCGTGCAGGCGGACGAGCCGGACGCGGCGCCCCCGCCCGAGGAGGAGGATAGCGATGCGTGACCTGATGGGCCTGATGAAGAAGGCGCAGGAAATGCAGGCCCGCATGGCCGAGATGCAGAGCGAACTGGAAAGCACGCTCGTCGAGGGCGAGGCGGGCGGCGGCGCGGTGCGCGTGCAGCTTACGGCCAAGGGCGACCTGACCAATATCGAGATCGCCGAGGATCTGCTTGTGCCCGAGGAGAAGGAGATGCTGCAGGATCTCATCCTCACCGCGCATGCCGATGCGCGCCGCAAGGCCGCCGACATCGCCGCCGCCAAGATGCAGGACGCGACCGCCGGCCTGCCCATCCCGCCGGGGATGAAGCTGCCGTTTTGATCGAATGACTTTGCCGCACACTCATCCTCATCCTGAGGAGGCGTCGATGTCGGGTGTTCCCGACATCGATTTTACAGCTCAAACCGGCAACAGCCGGTTTGAGTGCGCCGTCTCGAAGGATGGGCCGCACATTCGGGCCGCCTTCATGGTTCGAGACGCGCTGCTGCGCATCGCTCCTCACCATGAGGCGGAATAGAGACAATGCCCCGCGCCGTTGCCGGACCTGAAATCGAACGCCTGATCCAGCTGCTCGCGCGGCTGCCGGGGCTCGGGCCGCGCTCGGCGCGCCGCGCCGCGCTGCACCTCATCCGCAAGAAGGATGCGCTGCTCGGGCCGCTGGCCGATGCGTTCGCGCAGGCGCTCGACAAGGTGACGGTCTGCTCGTCGTGCGGCAATGTCGATACGACCGACCCTTGCGCGATCTGCGCCGACCGTTCGCGCGATATGTCCATACTTGTCGTCGTGGAGGATGTTGCCGATCTGTGGGCGCTGGAGCGCGCGGGCGCGATGAATGCGCGCTATCATGTTCTCGGCGGCACTTTGTCGGCACTCGACGGGCGCGGGCCGGAAGATCTCAATCTCGCAAAACTGTTCGAGCGGGTCTCTGTCGGCGGCGTGAACGAAGTCATCCTTGCGCTCAACGCCACCGTCGAAGGCCAGACGACGGCGCATTACATCACCGACATGCTGGCCAGCACGGGCACCAAAGTGACGCGCCTTGCCCATGGCGTGCCGGTCGGCGGCGAACTCGATTATCTCGACGAGGGCACGCTTTCGGCGGCGATCCGCCAGCGCACACCGTTCTGAACGGTGACGTATGAGGGAGACGTATTAGGGAGAGTGGAACGCGCTGCGCGCGCTGACGTTGTGCTCGGGACCGTACGTGAGTTTTCCGGCGGTACAGACACAATGGAGACGCACAATGAAATCCATTCTTCTGAATGGCGCAGCGGCGCTTGCGCTCGTCATCGGTACATCGGCGGTTTTCGCGCAGTCGGGCCCGGGTTCTTCTTCGGGCGGCAGCAGCGGAACCATGCAACAGAACGCGCCGGCAGCGAGCGGCGGAGCGTCCGGCGGTGCCGGCGGCACCATGGCGCCGGGCGGTTCCGGCGCAGGCGCCGGTGCACAGGGCGGCGCATCCACCGACTGCGCGCCCGGAGCGCCGGGCTGCGGTTCTGATGCCCGCGGCGGCGCGAGCGCCCAGGGACAGCGCGACATGAAGCGCGATCAGAAATCCGGCACCAATGCGCAGGGCGAGAAGATGCGGGACGACAAGTCCGGCACCAGCGCGCAGGGCGCGAAGGACGGCAAGGGCGGCAAGATGAGCGAAGGCCGCTCCGCGGCCGCCGCCGAAATCGGCGCCGAGCAGAAGACGAAAATCCATGAACATGTCCGCTCGGAAAAGATCGACCGCGTCAATGTCGACTTCAACCTGAATGTCGGCGCGGCTTTGCCGGCGAACGTGCACACGCATGTGCATCCGGTGCCGTTCTGGCTGGTCGATATCGTGCCGGCCTATCGCGGCTATTCCTACATCGTGCTGGCGGACGGCCGCATCGTCATCATCGAGCCGTCGAGCTACGAGGTCGTCACGATCATCTCGTGATGGGCCTGACGTGACGGGAAAGGGCGGCCTTGCGCCGCCCTTTTCATTTGTGGGCGAGCGGGCCAATCTCCGGCGCGGATTCGCGCGGGGGAAATATGGCCAAGGCGGAAACGGCGGACGCGGACGGCATGGACCGCCAGCGCGGATTGCGCGATTTCCTGCAGCCGCGCGTCCTCGTCATGCTGGCACTCGGCTTTTCCGCCGGGCTGCCGAACCTCCTGATCTTCGACACGCTCTCGGCATGGCTGCGCGATGGCGGCATTTCGCTCGCCGTGATCGGCTTTTTCAGCCTCGCCACTCTGGCCTATTCGGCCAAATTCCTGTGGGCGCCTCTGGTCGACCGCACGCATGTCCCTGTCCTGACGAACTGGCTCGGTCATCGCCGCTCCTGGATGCTCGTGGCGCAGGCCGCGATCATGCTCGGCCTGTGGCTGATCTCGGGCCAGAACCCGCAGACCGGCCTCGGCGCAATGGCGGGGTTCGCGGTGTTCGTCGGTTTTGCCGGGGCGACGCAGGACATCGTGATCGATGCCTGGCGCATCGAGGCCGCCGAACAGCGCGAGCAGGGCATCATGGCCGCCGCCTATCAATGGGGCTATCGCGTAGCGATGATCGTTGCGGGCGCAGCCCCGCTCGCGCTGGCGCAGGCCTATAGCTGGAATTTCTCTTACGCCGTGATGGCGGCGCTGATGCTGATCGGTGTCGGCGCCGTTCTGTGCGCACCGCGCGAACAGGCGCACAAAGTGCGGCCCATACATGCCGAAGGCGTTGCGGCGCGGCCGGGACTCGAAATCGCCGAATGGGCGGTGCGCGGCGCGCTTCTGGTGTTCGGCGGCCTTGTCGCGGGCGCGGGCCTTTCGGGCGATCCGGCGCCGCTTGCACTTGTGTTCGGCGGCGATGTTCTGGGGCTGGCATCTTTGTGGCGCGGAACGCCCTACAGCGTGTTCCTGCAGGTCGGTGCGGTGGTGCTGGGTCTCGGCGTCATTGCGCTTGCCTGCGCGCCTTTGCCCGGTGCGCGCACGCGGCCGGGGCTTTATCTCGGCGCGAGCTTCGGCGCGCCGCTGAAGGATTTCTTCACGCGCTATGCCGGCACGGCCTCTCTCATCCTTGCGCTGATCTGTCTGTACCGCGTGTCGGATTTCGTGCTGAACGTGATGAACCCGTTCTATCTCGATCTCGGTTTCTCCAAGGTGGAGATCGCGGAAGTGCGCAAGGTGTTCGGCGTCGTCGCCTCCATGTTCGGCGTGTTCGTCGGCGGCTGGGCGGTGGTGAAGCTGGGCCTCATGCGCGCGCTCGTCATCGGCGCGTTCGCGGGCGCGCTGTCGAACCTCGTCTTCATCGCGCTCGCCATGGTCGGCCATTCCATGCCGGCTCTGTTCTTCGCTATCGGTATTGACAATGTGGCAAGCGGTTTCGCCGGCACCTGCCTGATCGCCTATATGTCGAGCCTCACCTCGTCGGGCTTCACGGCCACGCAATATGCGCTGTTTTCCTCGCTCTACGCGCTGCCGGGAAAGCTGATCGCCTCGCAGTCCGGCCGCATCATCGAGGGTGCAGCGCGCTCGGCGGATGGCGGCGGGCTGTTCGCGGTGCTCAACCCGCTGCTCGCGCGCGTGACATCCGACGCCTATGTGACGGGCGCCGCGACGGCGGAGGTGACGCCGGCCGCGCTCGGGGCCGGCTATATCGCCTTCTTCATCTATTCGGCGCTGATCGGCATCGTCGCCATAGTGTTGGTGTTCATCGTGGCGGCGCGAACGCGGGCCGCGCTGCGATGAACGACGCCTTCGTCCTCGATCCGCACCTTGCCGCCGACACCGTTCCGGTTTGCGATCTCGATCTTTGCACCGTGCGACTGATGAACGATGCGCGGTTCCTGTGGTGCGTGCTTGTGCCCCGGCAGGACGGCGCGGTCGAACTGACCGATCTCTCCGAAGAAGCGCGGACGCAGCTCATGAAGGAGATCGTGCGCGTTTCGGAGGCCATGCGCGCCATTGCGCCCTGCGACAAGCTGAACACCGGCGCGCTCGGCAATATCGTGCGGCAATTGCACATACATGTCGTTGCCCGCGTGGAGGGCGATGCGGCCTGGCCCGGCCCGGTCTGGGGTTCGGGAGCGGCTAAGCCTTACGATGAGTCGCGAATGAGCAGCGTGGTCGGGGCGCTGCGGGTTTCTCTCTCTGTGTGAGGGACCCATCACCTCTCCCGCTTGCGGGAGAGAGCCTGCCTCGGACCTGATCCGGGGTCGGCACATCGCGAAGCGATGGCCGGGTGAGGGGAAGTCCACGTTCGGTGTTTGTAACTCCCCCTCACCCCGCTCGGCCTTGCGGCCGAGTCGGCCCTCTCCCGTAAACGGGAGAGGGGACAACCTGTTGCACTGCTGTTGTTACTTGCCCCGGTCCTCATCCTGAGGAGGCGCGAAGCGCCGTCTCGAAGGATGGCGACGGGCACGGTCTTCTCGGCCGTGCTTCGACACGGCTCGTCGCTACACTCCGAGTCCCGCTCAGGATGAGGAGCGTATGTCCCGGGACCGCGCAGCGGAGCCCGGGACCCATACGCCGCAGCGTTGATAATAGACTGCGGACACCGGAGGATCGTCACGAGAGGACACGGAGTATGGGTCCCGGATCGCGCCGCGCCGACGCGCGGCTTGTCCGGGACATGCGGCTGCGGAGAGATCCTACGCCCTCACTCGGCTCAGGATGAGGAGCGAACGCGCCTCGCGCCGAGGAATCCCGGCTATTCCGCCGCCGTCAATTGCGTGAGATCGAACCCCTGCGACAGATGTTCGGATGCATCCAGAATCTCGATGGCGACGATCTTGCCGTCGGCGTCGAAGTCCAGAACGACGCCCGGGCGTACCTCTTCGCTTTCTTTGACCTTGTTATCGGCAAAGCGCACATAAAGCGCGTCCGATTCATGATCGTAACTGAGCCTCATTGTGTCCTCCGCCTGCGATCGAGAAAGGCCGTAATCACCCGGCGTTCCGTGCCCGTATCTATATAGATTACGCGCAAGACCTTGCCATTCCTTTCCGGCAATGCCTTCAGGACGTTTATCCGATCAGGATAATTGGCGTCCCTTTCAGTAACGTCCGGATATTCGATGGCGCGCCCGATCCAGTCCGCGTCGATTTCCCGTTCCTGCAGCATTTCGAGCGCGTGACGGGTAAAGGTCAATCGCGCCGCCATATGCTACTCCGCCGCCTCGCTTGTGAGCGGGTTGGGCAGCATGGTTTCGCCCTGCGCCTGGGCCGTGAGGGTCTGGCCCTGCGGTGTCGGGCCGTCGAAGTCCATGCGGTCGATCGTGCTGCCACGCCGGGCGATTTTTTCGGCGGATATCTCGATCTCGCGGAGATCCTTCTCCGTCATCGCCATATGGCGCTTGAGATTGCCGGCGCGGTCGGCAAGGCGCGACACGTCTTCCAGCAGAAGGCCGACCTCTTTCTGGATCACATGGGCCTGCTCACGCATGGCGGCATCGCGCATCAGCCCCTTCACGACATGGATGGAGAGCATCAGCAGCGAGGGCGAGACGATGAGCACGCGTGCCTTGTGCGCACGCTGCACCACATCCTCGAAACGTTCGTGCAGTTCGGCGTGCAGCGCCTCGGACGGCACGAACAGCAGCGCCATTTCCTGCGTTTCCTCGGGGATCAGATATTGCCGCACGGCCTGTATGTGCGTGATCATGTCCGCGCGCATCTTCTGCGCGGCGGCGCGTTCGGCGGCCTCGTCCTCCGCGCGGCGCAGTTCCTCGAACGCTTCCAGCGGGAATTTGGCGTCGACCACGAGGCCGCGCCTGTCGCCGGGCAGAAAGATCAGGCAGTCCGGCCGCGCGCGCGAGGACAGGGTGGCCTGGAAACTGTAGGCATTGGCCGGCAGCGCATCCTTGATGATGGCTTCCATCTGGCCCTGGCCGAAGGCGCCGCGCGCCTGCTTGTTGGACAGGATGCTGGTCAGGCTCGTGACCTGGCCGGACAGGGTGCCGATATTCTGCTGGGCGGCGTCGATGACCGCGAGGCGGGCTTCGAGCGCCTTGAGCTGCTCGGCGGTGGCCTGTGCGCCGGAGGTGAGGTTGTCGCCGACCTGCTTGGTGACGGCGTCGAGGCGTTCCGAAATGCCCTTGTGCAGTTCGAAACGGGTGTTCGACAGCGCCTGACCCATGCCCTGCATATGGCCGATGATCGTGTTCTGGACGTCCAGAAGCCGGGCGACCTGTTCTTCCGTCCGCGCCTGGCGCTCGATCTGGGCTTCGGCTTCCAGCCCGCGTTCGCGGTTCTGGCGCATGAGCAGCACGGCGATGACGACGAGAAGGCCCGTCACGGCCCCCGCGGCGGCGACCGCCGTATGAAAGACCGTGACCGGCTGGGCGCCGAGCGTGAAGAGAATCACATCCATTCGAAACCTTATACGCGAAGAAAACCGGCAAGAACAGAAAGCGAACGTTTGACGCGTGGGTGCGGCGCGCTTATTTCGCGGCTCATGACAATCAGGCCCATTCTCGTGATTCCCGACAACCAGCTCCGCCAGACGACGGAGACGGTCGGCGCGATCGACACCGAAATCCAGACTCTGATCGACGATATGTTCGACACGATGTACGCCGCGCCGGGCATCGGTCTTGCCGCGCCGCAGGTCGGCGTGATGAAGCGTCTCGCCGTGGTCGATGTGTCGAAGCGCGACGACGAGCAGGTGCCTTTGGCGCTCATCAATCCGCGCGTGGTCTGGGCCTCGGACGAATTCTCCGTCTACGAGGAAGGCTGCCTGTCGATCCCCGATTATTACGAGGAGGTCGAGCGGCCGGCGAAGGTGCGCGTCGCGTTCACGGACCGCGAGGGCCGGGAGCAGGAGATCGAGGCCGAGGGCGTGCTGGCGACCTGCATCCAGCATGAGATCGACCATCTCCACGGCGTCCTGTTCATCGACCACATCTCGAAGCTGAAGCGCGACATGGTGTGGAAGAAGGCCGTCAAGCTGTTCAAGCGCGAGGGGCCGCAGACCTATACGCCGAAGCCGAAGACCGCGCCGAAAACGCCGCCGGACGACGGCGACGACATCGAGAACATAGGCGAATTGTGAGTCTGCGACTCGTCTTCATGGGCACGCCGGATTTCGCGGTGCCGGTGCTCGCGGCGCTGAAAGAGGCGGGACACGACATCGCCGCCGTCTATACGCGTGCGCCCAAGCGCGCCGGACGCGGCATGAGCGAGACGCGCACGCCGGTCCATATGGCGGCCGATCTGTTCGGGCTGAACGTGCTGACGCCGGCGAATTTCAAATCCGAAGAAACGGTGGAGGCCTTTCGCGCACACCGGGCCGATGCGGCCGTGGTCGTGGCGTACGGACTTATCCTGCCGAAAACGGTGCTCGATGCGCCGCGCGAGGGCTGTTTCAACCTCCATGCCTCGCTTCTGCCGCGCTGGCGCGGAGCGGCGCCCATCAACCGTGCGATCATGGCGGGCGACGCGGAAACCGGCGTCGCGGTGATGAAGATGGATGAGGGCCTCGACACCGGCCCCGTCGCGCTGGTGGAGCGCACCGGCATCGGCGAAAACGAGACGGCGGGCGAACTGCACGACCGCCTTGCGCGGCTCGGTGCGCCGCTGATGGTGAAGGCGCTGCGCAGGTTGGAAGAGGGCGATCTTGCCGTTACGCCGCAGCCGGCCGAGGGCGTGGAATATGCCGCCAAGCTGACCAATGCCGAGACCTGTATTGACTGGTCGCGGCCCGCGCGCGCGGTGCACAATCATATCCGTGGCCTGTCGCCCTTTCCCGGTGCGTGGACGCAGTTCGAGACGCCGAAGGGCATGGAGCGCCTGCGCGTCCTGCGCAGCGAGATCGCGCAAGCGGGCGGCGGCGGGCCGGGCGTTCTGCGCGGCGACGGAGTGGTTGCCTGCGGCGAGGGCGCGGTGAAGCTCGTCACGGTTCAGCGCGCCGGCAAGGGGCCGATGGCGTTTGCCGATTTCGCGCGCGGCGCGCGGCTCGAGGCCGGGACGCGGTTTTCCTGATGCCGCGCTACAGGCTCATCATCGAATATGACGGCACGCCCTTTGTCGGCTGGCAGCGGCAGGACAATGGATTGTCGGTGCAGCAGGTGCTGGAAGAAGCGGTGTTTGCGTTCGCCGGCGAGCGGGCGCGTGTCGGCGGGGCGGGGCGCACCGATGCCGGTGTCCATGCGCGCGGGCAGGTGGCGCATGTCGATCTTGCGAAGGACTGGCCGACCGACACGGTGCGCGATGCGATCAACGCCAAGGCGCGGCCGCATCCGGTCGCGGTGCTGCATGCCGAGCAGGTGGACGGGGAATTCGACGCGCGCTTTTCCGCCGTCAAGCGCCATTACGAATATGTCATCATCGACCGCCGCCCGCCGCTGACTCTCGAACGAGGCCGCGCCTGGCAGTTGCCGAAGGAACTCGATCACGAGATCATGCACCATGCGGCGCAGGTGCTTGTCGGGCGGCACGATTTCACGACCTTCAGGGCCAGCGAATGCCAGGCGAAATCGCCGGAAAAGACGCTGGACCGGCTCGATGTCGCGCGGCTCGGCGAGGCGGTGGTCGTGCGCGCCTCGGCGCGCAGCTTCCTGCACAATCAGGTGCGCTCCATGGTCGGCTCGCTGAAGCTCGTCGGCGAAGGCAAATGGAGCGCGCGGGATCTGAAGGCCGCGCTCGAGGCGAAGGACCGCGCGCGATGCGGCGCGCTGGCGCCGCCCGAGGGCCTATACCTTATCCGTGTCGATTACTGAATCGATCAGTTCTTCGGCGGAATCGAGGTGGGATTTCTCGCGCTCGTTTTCGCGCTCATCCGGCGCGTCGTCCGCCTGACGCAGCGCGTCCTCGAATTTCGCAAGCTCCATGTCCTCGCGCGCTTCCGTGCCGCCGAGATTGAGCTCGGCTTCAAGCGCGGCTTCGAGATCGGCCTCGATGCTGATGGCATGAGGCGGCGGCTCCGGCGTGTCGTCGGCCTCCGACTCGGCCATATGTACGTCGTCCGGCCGGGCGGCATCGTCGTCGTCGCGCTCTAAGGCGTCGGGCTCGTCGCCGGATGACGTGTCGGCAGTGCCGGCTTCGACCTCTTCGGCCCCGGCCTCTTCGGCTTCCGGCGCGTCTGTCTCCGGTTCCAACGTTTCCGGTTCCACCTCTTCGGCCTCTGCCGTTTCGGACTCCGCCGTCTCGGACTCCGCCGTCTCCGGTTCCTCTATTTCCAGTTCGGGAACGGAAGATTCGGGCTCCGTTACTTCCTCCGGCTCCGGCAAAGCCGGCTCCGGCAGAGCAGCAGCGGCGGCGACGATGGCGGCAGGCTCTTCGTCGGGCAGTTTCGCATAGGTATCGAAATAGCGCGTCAATACGTTCTGGTAGATGCGCGAGACGGCTTCGAGATCGGCAAGCGCGATGCGCTCGTCCACCTGGTGCATGGTGGCATTGACCGGGCCAAGCTCGATGACCGGGCAGAAATCCTTGATGAAACGCGCATCGGAGGTGCCGCCGCCGGTCGAGAGTTTCGGCTTCTCGCCGGTTTCGTCCTGCACCGCCGCCGTGACGAGATCGAGGAAGGGGCCGGGGCTGGTGAGAAAGCTCGACGAGGGATTGGGCAGGAAGGAAAGATCGTAGCGCGTGCCGTTGGCGGCGCGCTCAACGCGTTCCGTAATGAGCGTTTTCAGGCTGTCGAGCGTATGGGCATCGCCGAAACGGATGTTGAACCGCACCGCGACCTTGGCCGGAATGACGTTGACCGTCTCGTTGCCGGTATCGACGCTTGTGATTTCGAGATTGGAGCGCTCGAACGAGGCCGTGCCGTAATCGACCGGCTGCAGCAGCGCGGTCATGACGGGCATGAGGCGCTTCAGCGGATTGTCGGCATTGTGCGGATAGGCGACATGGCCCTGCTTGCCGTGGATCGTCACAATGCCCGACAGGGAACCGCGGCGGCCGATCTTGATCTCGTCGCCGGTGCGCTCGCGGCTGGACGGTTCGGCGAGCAGGCAATGGTCGAATTTCTCGCCCTTCGCGCGCGTCCATTCGAGCAGTTTGGCGGTGCCGTTGACGGCCGCGCCTTCCTCGTCGCCGGTGAGAAGGAAGGCGATGGAGCCGCGCGTCGTGCCGTTGCCTTCGGCCAGATAGCGCAAGGCCGCGGCGACCATGGCCGCGACGCCGCCCTTCATGTCGACCGCGCCGCGTCCGTACAGAACGCCGTCGCGGATCTCGCCGGCGAACGGGGGCAGGGTCCACAGATCGCTGGCGCCCGGCGGCACGACATCGGTGTGCCCGGCCAGAACGAGGACGGGCTCGGTCGTGCCGATGCGGGCGTAGAGATTGGAGACGTCGTCCGCGCCCGGTTCCGAGAAGGTTTCGAGATGCGTCCGGAAGCCGGCATCGCCCAGCAGCTTGCCGATAAGCGTCAGCGCGCCGCCCTCGTCGGGCGTCACGCTTTTGCAGCGGATCAGAGCCTGGGCGAGTTCAACGGGGTTTGCGGGGTCGGTCACGCGAGGGCTTCCATCACGGAAAAAGAGGGTGGTCGCCCCGGCGGCGCGCGTCAATCCCGCAGGAGATCGTTGATCGAGGTCTTCGACCGTGTCTGCTCATCGACGCGCTTGACGATGACGGCGCAGTAGAGCGACGGGCCGGGGGAGCCGTCCGGAAGCGGCTTGCCGGGCAGCGAGCCGGGCACGACCACCGAATAGGCCGGAACCTCACCGATGAAGATCTCGCCGGTTGCCCGGTCCACGATCTTGGTGGTGGCCGAGATGAACACGCCCATGGACAGGACCGAGCCCTTGCGGACCACGACGCCCTCGACGACCTCGGAACGGGCACCGATGAAGCAATTGTCCTCGATGACCACCGGGCCGGCCTGAAGCGGCTCGAGCACGCCGCCGATGCCGACGCCGCCCGACAGGTGGACGTGCTTGCCGATCTGGGCGCAGGAGCCGACCGTGGCCCAGGTATCGACCATCGTGCCCTCGCCGACATGGGCGCCGAGGTTCACGAAAGAGGGCATCAGGACGACATTGGGGCCGATATAGGCCGAGCGGCGCACGATGGCGCCGGGAACGGCGCGGAAAGCGGCGGCCTTGAACTCGGCCTCGCCCCAGCCGGCGAATTTGGAGGGCACCTTGTCCCACCAGCTTGCCCCGCCGGGGGCGCCGGGGATGGGCTCCATGTCGTTCAGGCGGAAGGAAAGGAGAACGGCCTTTTTGAGCCATTGATGGACGATCCAGTCGTCGCCACTTGGTTCGGCGACCCGCGCTCTGCCCGAATCCAGCAGATCGAGGGCGGCGTCGACCGCTTCGCGGTCTGCGCCCTTCGTCGCAGGGGTGAGATCGGCACGGCGCTCCCATGCGGCTTCAACGGCGGCTTCGAGCGCGGCATCAATCATTCGTCCATCTCCCTGAATTCGTGGCCGGTTTGTTCGCCCGGGCGGGCCGCGAAGTCAATCGAAAGGCCGCTTTCGCGAATAACGGTTTTCATCTGTAAAAGGCAAAAGACGTTTACCCCAGCGGTAATTAGGATGAAATTCAAGGAATTATGTCGGATGGGGGCTGGTATAAGGCGCGCGACGGATTATATGTACGTTATGCAGAATATTCATTCGTTCTCGCTTGGCGATCGTGTGAACCTCGCCAAGGCGCCCCCTAAAACTCCGCGTGGACCCTATACGATCACGGCGCTCATGCCCGAGGGGCCCGATGGCGAGCCGCAATACGGCATAAAGGCCGAGGGCGAGGGGCCGGAGCGTGTGGTCACGGAAAGCGACATCCTGAGCGTGTCCCCGGCGACGCCCGAGGAATTGCGCGCCCAGCGCGAGGCCGAGAAGGCCGAGCGTCAGGCCGAGGCTCGGACTGCCTGGAACGATTATATCGAAGAGCGTGAATCGATTGCCCGACGCACGGCGGAGTTGCGCGAAATGCGCCTGAAGGCGGAGGCGGCTGCGGCCGCCAAGATCGCGGCTCTGGCGAAATCCGCGCAGGCCACCAAGGCCGCTGCCTCCAAAACGGGGACGGCGAAAAAGGCGGGTTCCGTGAAGGCCGAGGCGAAGCCGGCCGCAAAAACGGCGTCTGCCGCCAAGGCGAAGGTTCCGGCCGCTGCCAAAAAGGCGCCGCTGGCGGCCAGCCCGACGAAAACGGCGGCCAAGGCTGAAACCGCCAAGACCGAAACGGCGAAGGCCGAGCCTGCGGCGCGCAAATCCAGCGCCAAGACGACCGCCGCACGGGCCATCAAGGCTCCGCCGAGCGCGAAGGCCGCAGCCAAGACCTCGACGCAAGGCAAGGCGGTCAAATCCGCTGCGCCTCACCGTCAGGCAAGCTGAACCTCCCGAATCCGATCCCGTCGAACCCGGCCCTTGCCGGGTTCTGAGCTTTCCGGGCCGGTCCGGCAGAAGCTGGCGCGGCTTTTCGGCAACACCCTGTGGCAAAACGGCAATGTGAGCGCGGCCCGCGCCGGCGCGCTATGATCTTGCCCAGATTTTTCCTTAGATGCCGCGACATGCAAAGCGGCGCATCCCCATCATCGGCGTTTCCCGGGCGGTTTCTCATTGCCCTTGTGTGCGCGTGCGCTTTGACCTTCGGCCTGGTGGCGCAGAGCCAAGCGCGCGGCGCCCATGCAACGCGCCTTCCGGTCCCGCAACAGGTGGCGATCATCGCCGCCACGGGCCAGACTGCTCCCGCGCCCGCCGCCGCTCCCTGCCCGTTCGCCGTGCTTGTTGCCGGTGTCGTGCCGATGCAGGAAGGCACGCTTTCCAAACCGTCCGCCACCTCCCGCGCACTGCTTTATGCGCTGGTTCACGACGCCGCGACCCCGCTCGCGGTCTCCGGCGGCCTCTTCCGCCCGCCGCGAACGGCCTGACGCCCCGCACGTCAGAAATCCTTCTTCCGGAGTTTCAGTAAATGACCAGCATTCTCATGCCGGCGGCCGGCACCTTGTCACGCCGCCTTTTCCTTGCGGGTATGGCCGCCTCGCTCGCCGCCTGCCGGCAGACCACCGCCGAGGGCCCGGTCCCCGAGATCGCGACGCCGCGCTATGCCGATCTTTATCCGCCCATGCCCGATGAGCGGTTTCCCGTTCCCGGTGTGCAGAAAGGCCTTATCCCGGCGAAATATGTGCGCCAGCAGGTCGATTACGCGACCGCCGAGCCGGTCGGCACCGTCGTGGTCGATCCGGGCGAGCGGTATCTCTATCTCGTCCAGGAGGGCGGCAAGGCGATGCGCTACGGCGTCGGCGTCGGCCGCGACGGCTTCGCCTGGAACGGCGTTGCGACGATCCAGATGAAGCGCGAATGGCCGCGCTGGACGCCGCCCGCCGAGATGATCCTGCGCCAGCCGGAACTGGAGCAATACCGCCACGGCATGGAGCCGAGCCTTGAAAACCCGCTCGGCGCCCGTGCGCTCTATCTGTTCCAGGGCGGCAAGGACACGCTCTACCGCATCCATGGCAGCAACGAGCCGCGTTCGATCGGCACCAATGTCTCCTCGGGCTGCGTGCGCCTCCTGAATCAGGACATCATCGACCTTTACGCCCGCGTGCCGCTGCGCACGCGCGTCGTCGTTCTGCCGGCAGCCGGCCCGACGGCCTGACGGCGGATCGGCCCTTTCCCATGAGTGGAGAGGCGGCCGCGCAACAAAAAAGCCCGGATGCATTGCATCCGGGCTTTTTGCGTTTCGCGCGAAGCGAAGCTCAGTCTTCGAGTTCCTTGCTGACGATCGAGAAGTTCTGGTCGAGCTTCAGGTCGTAGCGCTTGCCGTCGGCCGCGATCGCGTCGTCGACTTCCCAGCGGCCATCGTCCAGTTCGATCTCTTTCCAGGAGGAATAGCCCTGGGCGCCCAGCGCGGCCTCGATGGCGGCGCGCTCGTCCGCATTCGGCGCACGGTCGGCCAGAGCGGAGGCGATCGAGCCGAAGGTCAACGCGAAGGTGGCGGCAGAAAGGGCAAGCTTGTGCATGGTCAGGGATCCCCGTTGTCGATAGCATGATCTAGGAGCCTTTCCCGGAACGGCAAGGCGGCAGGGCAGCACACTCCCGAGAATTCCGCCCGTGCCATGCAAAAAGTGCGATGCCGCGGCCGCGTTTTTCTTGACCGGAGGTGCCGCCGGGCGCCAATTTGCGCCCCCCGATCCGGAGGCGCCCCATGCCCGAAACGCCCAACACCTTCAACAAGGCCCCGAAACGCAAACCCGAGAAGGCGCGCCGTGTCGTGCTCTCGGACGAAGACAGGAAGGCCTATGAGGAATTGATGCGCAAGCGCGATGCCGAGCATCGCGAATATGGCCGCCATCTCGACCCGTCCACACGGCGCGTCTGACACGACGCCGGGCTGCGAGCGTCAGGCCGGCCCGAGCACGCGCGCGGCGGCGCCGGGCTGTTCGCGGTTCATTTGAGTCCGGCCGAATAGCGGAAAGTGCGGCCATCCGCATCGCGGCTGTGCCAGCACATGCGATCCTGATCGTAGGTGAAACTGTCATGGCAGCGCGCCAGCCGCTCGGCCTCGTTCTGCGCGCGCCACAGGTCGGAGTGGGACTTGATCGTGGACGCCCTGGCGATCACGGACGTACCGTCAATTTCCAGGCGGCGGACGACATAGCTCATGAAAACGGGCCTTTCCTGTCCGTACTTGCGGCAAGATCGTCCTCGGCCATCATCCGCTCGCCGGCAATGGTGTCGTGCCGGATGCGGTATTGCAGTTTCCCCTGCGCGTTCTCGGGAAGCAGCCTGACGATGCGATATCCGTCACGCGGTGCGTTGTATGGGGGAGAGCGCAGGGCCACGCGGTCGCCCGCGGCAAATTCGTGTTTGCTGATCATATGCTCCACATGGGTGCGCGCGCGATGACGGCGCGGGAGCAGAACTAGGCCGACGGAACCTCGCCTTCCGCTTCGCGGCAGGCACGTTCATAGACGTCGGAAATCTGCCTGTTCTGCAGGCGCAGGTGATCGGTTTCGATCGACGTGCATTTCAGCGCCGCGGGCTGCTTTTCGACCGCAAAGCGCACGGCCTCGGCCAAAGTGGCGAAGCGGCGGTAGGGACAAATCCTGCCTTCGGCCGACTGGCGGCCGGTATACATTTCGGCAGGCGCACGGAAATCCACGATATCTCCCTGAAACGAAAAAGGCCCGGCGCATGGCCGGGCCTTCTGTGTGGGGTCAGGCCAGCTCGAGAGCCGCAGCCTTGGTCTTGCCACGCTCCGAAACCACCTCGAACGAGACCTTCTGGCCTTCGCCGAGACCGGGGATGCCGGCGGCTTCGAGGGCAGTGGCGTGGACGAACACGTCCGGGCCGCCATTGTCCGGCTGAATGAAACCGAAGCCCTTCTGGGCGTTATAGAACTTTACTGTACCTGTGGCAGCCATCTTGGCCTCCGTAAAATGCGCTCCTGGCGCGACCTGAAATGACGAAGCTCGGGAGTGACTTGGAAGCACACCCTTCAGGACGTACGGACAAGGCAAGCCGGAATTCGGCCCGTTCGGCCTCGGCGGGGTTCGGTTTCGACCTGCGCCGGGCTCTGTTGCGTCATATCTGTCGCAGCGGGCAGAAACACCATGGACCATTGCCCCCAAAATAGCAAATAGCCAGCGCCCGGAGAGGGTGTTAGGCTGGCCGCGTGCATAAATACGCTATCGGCGACAAGGTTTATTATCGCGGCGAATCCGGCTCCCACGATGTGGCCGGTGAATACGAGGTCGTGCGCCTTCTTCCCGAATCCGCCAGCGGCGAGCCGCAATACCGGCTGAGAAAGCCGCCCCATGGCCCCGAACGTGTGGCGCGGGAAATGCTGCTCGGCCCAAGGCGGCGGACGCAATAGCCGCAGCCGGCCGCCGTTCCGGGGTGTCGATACATACACCGGCGGGCGAGGGACCGGCGCGGCGCGCCCCGTCTAGAATTCGGCTATCCCGCGCGCCATCAGCGCCGCGAACACGAACACCACGCCGAGCCCGAACAGCTCGACCATGATGAGCAGCCGCACCTTGTCGCGCGAGGCAGGGTCGGGCGGCGCCGTATGGGCGGAGGCGGCCTTGCGCCATTTGATGAACTGCACGGTCGGATAGATCGACAGCAGCGCGACGAGCAGGAACACGCCGACCTTGGCGTGAAAGAAGGGGTTGTGGGCGTAAAACGTCCATCCCTTCTCGTAATAGAAGGCGCGGATGAAGCCCACGGCAAGGATGCCGAGCGCGGCCGCGCCGTAATGCGCATCGATGAGGGCAAGGCGCCTTGCATTCCGCGCAGTGACGGGTTCGCCGACCAGCACCAGTTCGGCCGCGAGCGCCCCGGCGATGACGAAGAACAGCAGATGGTGCAAAGCGGCGAAAAAGGCGGTGGCGGCCATGTCTGTCGGTCTCCGCGCGGATAAGGCCGGGACTGCCCGGCGCTCCGGGGTAAGCTTAGGCGCCGGCCCGCCGGGGGCAACCCCTTTGGCTCTAACTGCCGGGGGCGGAACGGCGGCAGGCGCGCGGCGTTTTGCGTGCAGGAGAACCGTCGCCGCGAGGCCGCAGGCCGGCCGGCGTGAGACGGGAGGAGCCTCTTATGCCCGAGATCAAACCCTTTCTCTGGTACACCGACCAGGCGGAGGAGGCCGCGGCCTTCTATTGCTCCGTGATCCCGAATTCGAAGATTACGCGCCGTACGGACATGCCCGCGGAAAGCCCCAGCGGGCCGCCGGGCTCGGTGAAGGTGCTCGAGTTCGAACTGGCCGGGCGGCCCTTCATGGCCATGTCGGCCGGCAAGCTGGACCCGTTCAACCACGCGATTTCGCTGATGGTGGAATGCGACACGCAGGACGAGATCGACCGCATATGGGATGCGCTGCTCGACGGCGGCGAACCGGAAGCCTGCGGCTGGCTGAAGGACCGTTACGGCGTGTCGTGGCAGATCACGCCGAAACGCCTCAACGAGATGATGGCGGACCCCGACCGCGAAGCCGCCAGACGCGCCGCCGAAGCGATGATGGAAATGGTGAAGCTGGACATCGCGGAACTGGAGAGGGTGTTTGCGGGGTGAGGGGAAGGGGCAACTTCAGCCTTTGACCAGTCCCGCTATCCCTCTGTCGTTCTGAACCATTGCGGACGACATGCCTGACCGTCGCGCCGTGGGCCCGCAGCGCGCCAGAGCCGGCTCATTCGATCCTTGCCCTCCCGCAATGATCAGCGGCCCGCACTCTCCAAAGCCTGTGGATTGCCTTTCGTTCTCGGCGAGCCGGAAGTTGCCGAACAGGCTTGACAAGGCCGCGCAAGTAAAAAGATTATTACATGATGGAGCATCGTCCTCTGTTATGGAGAGACGATGGCTTCCGGGGATTTCCGCGGAGCCCCCCTCGGCACGCCGTTAAAACAATGATTTCAGGGAGAACGACATGCACATTGGAAAAATGGCTCTCGCACTGAGCGTAAGTGTATTGCTCGCCGGCATCGGCTCGGCGGATGCAAAGACGGTTTTGAAATTCCATCACGATCTGCCGGAAGACAGCGCGCAGCATGTCGCTGCGGAAAAGTTCCGCGATCTCGTGGCCGAGCGCACGAACGGCGAGATCGACGTCCAGATCTTCCCCAATAACGGGCTCGGCGACGACGTGCAGGCCGCGCAGCAGATGCAGTTCGGCGCCATCGAAGGCGGTATCATCCCGACGGCGAAGCTCTCGAACTTCCAGCCGGCCATGCAGCTTCCCGACCTGCCGTTCCTGTTCCCCTCGCCGGAAGTGGCGCACAAATTCCTCGACAGCGAAGTCGGCGACGAGCTTCTGGCGACTTTGGACAAGGCCGGGCTCAAGGGCGTGACGTTCTGGGAAAGCGGCTTCAAGCAGTTTACCTGCAACAACGCCGTCGAGAAGCCGGAAGATTTCAAGGGGCGCAAAGTGCGCGTGATGGAAAGCCCCATCATCATCGCCCAGTTCCGCGCGCTCGGCTCGACGCCGGCGCCGATCGCGTTCTCCGAAACCTATACGGCGCTCCAGCAGCGCGTGGTCGACTGTCAGGAGAACCCGCTGGTGTCGATCGTGAACATGAAGTTCCACGAAGTGCAGACAAACACGATCATCAGCAACCACGCCTATCTCGGCTATGCCTTCGTGTTCAGCAAGAAGTGGTTCGAGGCCCAGGACGAAGCCACGCAGAAGGTGCTGGTCGACACCGCGCGCGAGGTCACTGCGTTCCAGCGTGAGGAAACCGCACGTCGCGAGAAAGGCTATATCGAGACGATCTCCAAGAGCTCGACCAATCTAACGACGCTGCCCGACGAACATCGCGGAGCGTTTGAAGAGGCGACGCGTCCCGTCCACGACCAGTTCAAGGATGCGATCGGCGCGGACCTGATGGAAAAGACCTACAAGAAGATCGAAGAACTGCGCGGCTCCTGAACCGCGATTGCTGCGGCCGGGTACGTTAGGCCCGGCCGTAGCGCCCCGTCCCTCTCACCAATGAGACCGACCATGCTCGTGCGGCTCGATCGTGCCCTGTCGCTGGCCGAAGACACATTCATCTCCATCCTGCTCATTGCGGCATCGGCGATTCTTTTCGTCAATGTAGTGCTGCGCTACGTCTTCAACAGCGGCTTCGTCTGGGCTGAGGAGATGGTCCGCTACCAGATCGTCTGGCTGGTCTTCGTCGGCGCCAGCGTGGCGGCGCGCAAGGGCATTCATATCGGCGTCGATGCCGTCGTCCAGATCATGCCGGCTCCGATCCAGAAAGCGGTACGGATCGCCGTCTATCTGCTGTGCATCCTGTTTTGCGGTCTTCTCCTGTTCTACGGCGTCGAATTGATGCTGCAGACGCGCGCCTTCAACCAGCGCACGCCGGCCATGCAGGCGCCGTTCTGGATTGCCCAGCTCGCCATTCCCGTCGGCGCCGCGCTGATGGGGCTGCGCTTCATCCAGGAAACTGTGCGTACGATCGCCGGCGGCGAGCGTCACGTCGAAACAACCATTCTCAACTGAGCGGGCAGGGGGCTCCAAATGACAACCGCATTCTTCTCCCTGTTCGCGTTCCTGCTCGCGTTCAGCGTGCCGATCTTCGTCGTGCTGGCGCTGTCGGTCATGGCGATGATCTGGTTCGGCGGCATGATGCCGATGGCCATCGTCGTCGAGCGCATGTTCTCGGGCATCGATTCCTTCGCGCTAATGGCGATCCCGTTCTTCATCCTGACCGGCAATCTGATGAGCGTCGGCGGCCTGTCCCGCCGCCTGATCCGGTTTGCCGATCTGATCGTCGGCCGTTTCACCGGCGGGCTGGGCATTACGACGGTTACCTCGGCGATGTTTTTCGGTGCGATTTCCGGCTCAAGCCCGGCGACCGTCGTGGCCATCGGCGGCATTCTCAATCCGGCGCTGCGCGATGCCGGCTATCGCCCGAATTTCTCGATCGGTCTCATCATCGCCTCGGGCTCGCTCGGCATCATCATCCCGCCGAGCATCGTGATGATCGTCTATGCGGCGGTGACCGGCGTGTCGGTCGGTGCGCTGTTCATGGCGGGCGTCGGCGCGGGCCTTGCCTACGGCTTCGTCTTCATGGCGTATGCCGTCTATCACGCCAAGAAATACAATGTGCCGCGCAGCCCGGTCCCGACCGGTGCCGAAGTCTGGCAGGGCTTCAAGGATGCGTCCTGGGGACTTGGCGTCCCGGTTCTCATCCTCGGCGGTATTTACGGCGGCATATTCACGCCGACCGAAGCGGCCGCCGTGTCCGTGATCTATTCCCTGTTCGTCTCCGCGGTCATCTATCGGGAGAAGACGCCGGCCGAGTTGTGGGACGCGGTGCGCGATTCCGCGGCCACGACGGCGCAGGTCATGATCATCCTGTCCGCGGCCGCCGTACTGTCATGGTATCTGACCTCGACCGGCATGGCGGTTGCCATCGCCAATGCGATCCTGTCGCTGAGCGGCGATCCCGTACATCTCTTCATGCTGATCAATGTGGCGGTGCTGATCGCGGGCATGTTCCTCGATGCGGCGTCGATCATGGTCATCCTCGGGCCGCTGCTCTACAAGGTCGGGACCCAGGTCGGCATCGATCCGGTCCATCTCGGCGTCGTGCTGACGGTGAACGGCGCCATCGGCATGTTCACGCCGCCGTTCGGCCTCAACCTGTTCGTCGCGTCCAGCCTTGGCGATGTGACGTATGAACAGGCGGTGAAGGGCGCGCTGCCGTTCATCGGACTTGCGATCATCGGCCTGATGATCGTGACCTATGTGCCGGATATCAGCATGTGGCTGCCGCGCATGCTCTATGCCGGGATGTAAGGCCGTTTCCGGAAGACAGAAAAAGCCCGCGTCTCTTCGGAGGCGCGGGCTTTTTGTTTGGCGGAGCTTATGCCGATCCCTCGACGCGGACGCCGGTGGCGTCCGGTTCGGGATGAGGGCGGCTACCCCTCGATCTTCGGATCGAGTTCGCCCTTGGCGTAGCGGGCGGCCATGACGGACATCGGCACGACCTTGATCTTCGAGGCGTTGCCGGCGGTGCCGAACTGTTCGAGACGCTCCACGCAAAGCTTCGTCATCGCCTCGGTCGCGGGTTTCAGATATTTGCGCGGGTCGAACTCGGCCTTCTGTTCCGTCAATACCTTGCGGATGGCGCCGGTGATGGCCATGCGGTTGTCGGTGTCGATATTGACCTTGCGCACGCCGTGCTTGATGCCGCGCTGGATTTCCTCGACCGGCACGCCCCAGGTCGGCTTCATCTCGCCGCCAAATTTATTGATGATCTCCTGAAGATCCTCCGGCACGGAGGAGGAGCCGTGCATCACGAGATGCACGCTCGGCAGGCGCTTGTGGATTTCCTCGATGACATGCATTGCGAGGATTTCGCCGTCCGGCTTGCGGCTGAACTTGTACGCACCGTGCGAGGTGCCCATGGCGATGGCGAGCGCGTCGACCTTCGTCTTCTTCACGAAATCGATCGCCTGATCGGGATCGGTGAGAAGCTGGTCCTGGCTGACCGTGCCTTCGAGGCCGTGGCCGTCCTCCTGCTCGCCGCCGCCATGTTCCAGCGAGCCGAGCACGCCGAGCTCGCCCTCCACCGACGCGCCGGCCCAGTGCGCCATGTCGGCGACGCGCTTGGTGATGCCGACATTGTAGTCGTAATCGGCGGCCGTCTTGCCGTCGGCCATGAGCGAGCCGTCCATCATGACGGAGGTGAAGCCGTGCTGGATAGCGGTGGCGCAGGTGGCTTCGTTGTTGCCGTGGTCGAGATGCATGCAGATCGGGATGTGCGGATAGATTTCGACAAGGGCGTCGATCATCTTCGCCAGCATGATGTCATGGGCGTACTGACGCGCGCCGCGCGAGGCCTGGATGATGACCGGCGAGTCGGTCTTGTCGGCGGCGGCTCCGATGGCCAGCGCCTGCTCCATATTGTTGATGTTGAACGCCGGCACTCCGTAGCCGTGCTCCGCCGCATGATCCAGAAGCTGACGAAGGGTGATACGGGCCATGTCGTTCCTCTCCGGTTGGGCAGAATTGTCTTAAATCTAGCGCGAAATCGCGTAAGGCAAAGCCTTGCGGCTCAAGCCTGCTGCAGCGCCTCCACGCCCGGCAGCGGCTTGCCTTCCAGCCATTCGAGGAAGGCGCCGCCGGCCGTCGAAATGTAGGAGAAATCCTCGGCCGCGCCCGCATGGTTCAGCGCGGCGACGGTGTCGCCACCGCCGGCGACCGAGAGCAGCTTGCCGGATTTCGTAAGCTCCGCCGCTTTCTTCGCAACCGCGACCGTGGCGGCGTCGAACGGCTCGAGTTCGAACGCACCGAACGGGCCGTTCCAGACAAGCGTTTTCGTCTCTTCCAGGAGCGTGGAGACGTCCGCGACGCTGCTCGGGCCGGCATCGAGGATCATGTCGTCATGGCCGACCATGTCGGACGACACGGTGCGGTGCGGGGCGTTGGCCTTGAATTCGGTGGCGACGACCGCGTCGGAGGGCAGGACGAGCGCGCAGCCGGCCGCCTTGGCCTTCTCCGCGATGTCCTGCGCGGTTGCGATGTGATCGCGCTCGACGAGCGATTTGCCGACCGCCTTGCCCTGCGCGGCGAGGAAGGTGTTGGCCATGGCGCCCCCGATGATGAGCGTATTGACCTTCGTCACGAGGTTCGACAGCAGCTCGATCTTGGTCGAGACCTTCGCGCCGCCGACAATGGCCGCCACCGGGCGCTCGGGCGCGGTGAGCGCGGCGCTCAGCGCCTCAAGCTCTTTCTGCATCGCGCGGCCGGCATAGGCCGGAAGCAGTTTTGCGAGACCGACCACGGATGCCGCCGCGCGGTGGGCGACGGAGAAGGCGTCGTTGACGAAGATGTCGCCGAGTGCGGCGAGCTGTTCGGTGAACTTTGGATCGTCCTTTTCCTCGCCTGCGTGGAAACGCAGATTTTCGAGAAGGAGAACATCGCCGTCCTTCATCGCCGCGACGGCTTTTTCAGCCTCGGCTCCGATGCAATCGTCTGCAAACGCGACAGGCCTGCCGAGCGCGGCGCTGACGGCCGGCACGATCTGGCGGAGCGATTGCGCCTCGTCGCGCTTGCCCTTGGGACGGCCCATATGCGCGAGCAGGATGACTTTCGCCCCGCGCGCGCAAAGATCCCCGATTGTCGGCAGCGCGGCGCGGATGCGCGTGTCGTCCGTCACCCGGCCGTCTTCCATCGGCAGGTTGAAATCGACGCGAACGAGGACGCGTTTTGAATTTACGTCAGCCTCGTCGAGCGTCCGGAACGTCATTACAGCAGCTTGCCCATGGCGACGGCCGTGTCGGCCATGCGGTTCGAGAAGCCCCATTCGTTGTCATACCAGGCCATGACGCGGACGAGGTTGCCCTCGATCACCTTGGTCTGGTCGAGCGCGAAGCTGGCGGACGAGGGGTTGTGGTTGAGGTCCTGCGAGACGAGCGGCTCGTCGACGATGGTGACGATGCCCTTGAACTCCTGGGCCGCAGCCTTCTTCATCGCGTCGTTGACCTCGGCGACCGTGGTCGCGCGGCTCGATTCGAACTGGAAATCGATGACGGAAACGTTCGGCGTCGGCACGCGGATCGACACGCCGTCGAGCTTGCCCTTCAGCTCCGGCAGAACGAGGCCGACCGCCTTCGCCGCGCCGGTCGTCGTCGGGATCATGCTGAGGGCCGCCGCGCGGGCGCGGTAGAGGTCCTTGTGCATGGTGTCGAGCGTCGGCTGGTCGCCGGTATAGGAGTGGATCGTCGTCATGAACCCCTTTTCGATGCCGACGGCGGCGTGAAGGATCTTCGCGACCGGGCCGAGGCAATTGGTGGTGCAGGACGCGTTCGAGACGACGATATGGTCCTTGGTCAGCTTGTCGTGGTTGACGCCGTAGACGATCGTGAGATCGGCGCCGTCGCCGGGGGCCGAGACGAGGACGCGCCTGGCGCCGGCCTGAAGATGCGCCGAGGCCTTGTCCTTCGCGGTGAAGAGGCCCGTGCATTCGAGCGCGATGTCGACGCCGAGATCCTTGTGCGGCAGCTCGGCGGGGTTGCGGATCGCCGTGGCCTTGATCTTGCCGTGGCCCTCGATGTCGATGAAATCGCCCTCGACCGTGACCTTGGCCGGGAACTTGCCGTGCACCGAATCGTAGCGGAGAAGGTGCGCATTGGTCTCGACCGGGCCGAGATCGTTGATCGCCACGACCTGGATGTCGGTGCGGCCGGACTCGACGATGGCCCGCAGAACCAGCCGTCCGATGCGTCCAAATCCGTTGATCGCAACCCGCACCGTCATTTCGTCGCTCCTTCGGGGCTCAGCGCCCAAGTTTTGATTTCGCGGCTTCCACGACGGCGTCCGCCGTGATGCCGAATTTCTTGAAGACTTCCGCCGCCGGCCCCGACGCGCCGAAGCTCGTCATGCCGACGAATGCGCCGTCGCTGCCGATGATCTGGTCCCAGCCCATCCGGATGGCGGCCTCGACGCCGATCTTCACCTTCGCCGTGCCGATCACTTCGGCACGATATTCGGCGGATTGCTCGGCGAAAAGGTCCATGCAGGGCACGGAGACGATTCGGGTCGGAATGCCGGATTTCTCCAGCGCCTCGCGTGCCTCGACGGCCAGCGACACTTCCGAGCCGGACGCGAAGATCGCGACCTCGGCCTCGCTGGAAGCCGCGCGCAGTTCGTAGGCGCCGCGGGCGGTGAGATTCTTCGCGCCGGGTTCGAGCCGCGCCTGTTTGAGGTTCTGGCGCGTCAGCGCGAGAACGCTCGGGCGGCCGGTATTTCGGACCGCGAGTTCCCAGGCTTCCGCCGTCTCGATCGTGTCGGCCGGGCGGAAGACGAGCAGGTTCGGAATGGCGCGCAGCGCCGCGACATGCTCGACCGGCTGATGGGTCGGCCCGTCCTCGCCGACGCCGATGGAATCGTGCGTGAAGACGAAGATGGAGCGGATGCCCATGAGTGCGGCAAGGCGCACCGAGGGGCGGCAGTAATCGGAGAAGACGAGGAAAGTGCCGCCGGCCGGGACGAGCCCGCCATGCAGCGCGATGCCGTTCATCGCGGCCGCCATTCCGTGCTCGCGGATGCCCCAGCGGACATAGCGGCCGTTGTAATCGCCGGGCGCGATGTCCTCGAACGCCTTGACCTTGGTGTTGTTGGACGGCGTCAGGTCCGCCGAGCCGGAAATCAGTTCCGGCAGAGCATCGGCGATGGCTTCCAGAACGAGTTCGGACGATTTGCGCGTCGCCACTTCCTGCGGCGCGTCGAACATGCGCTCCTTGAGGGATTGGATGGCGGCGGTGAATTCGGCCGGCACTTCGCCGGACAGGCGGCGTTCGAACTCGCCGCGGCGGGCCGGGTCGAGCGCCTTGAAGCTTTTGTCCCATTCGGCATGGGCGTGGCGCGAACGCAGGCCCGCAATGCGCCATGCATCGCGCACATCGGTGGGAATCTCAAACGGCGCGGCGTCCCAGCCGAGCGCCTTGCGGGTTTCGGCGATTTCCTCGGCGCCGAGCGGCGAGCCGTGGGCCGAGGCCTTGCCGGCCTTGTGCGGTGAGCCGAAGCCGATCACGGTCTTGCAGGCGATCAGGGTCGGCTTGTCGCTTTTCTGCGCTTCGGTGATGGCGGCGGCGATGGCCTCGGGATCGTGGCCGTCGACATGCACGGCGTTCCAGTTCGCGGCCTTGAAGCGCGCGACCTGATCGACCGAATCCGACAGCGACAGCGGGCCGTCGATGGAGATGCTGTTGTCGTCCCACAGAACGATCAGCCGGTTCAGCTTCAGATGGCCGGCAATGCCGATGCTCTCCTGGCTGATGCCTTCCATGAGGTCGCCGTCGGAGGCCAGGACATAGGTGTAATGATCGACGACATCGGAGCCGAACTGGGCGGACAGAATGCGTTCGGCGAGCGCCATGCCGACGGCATTGCCGAGGCCCTGGCCGAGCGGGCCGGTCGTGGTTTCGACCCCGAGCGTCTCGAAGTTTTCCGGATGGCCGGGCGTGTGCGAGCCGAGCTGGCGGAACTTCTTGATGTCCTCGATCGAAACGCTCTCATACCCCGTGAGGTGCAGCAAGGCGTAGAGCAGCATGGAGCCGTGGCCGGCCGACAGGACGAAACGGTCCCGGTCGGGCCAATGCGGCGCCATCGGATCGAATTTCAGGAAGCGGGAGAACAGGACGGTCGCAATGTCCGCGGCGCCCATCGGCAGGCCGGGATGGCCGGATTTGGCCTTCTCCACGGCGTCCATTGCCAGAAACCGAATGGCATTGGCCATGCGGTCATGTTTTTCACGCGTGATCTCAGTCGGCATATCGCAAAACCGCGCGTCGAAATGGGGCCGGGAGCAGCCTTCGGCACGGGTGGGGGACATCTAGCATTCCTGCCCGCTTAGTCAACGCGACGTAAGAGTTGTCTCAGCTTCGGGCTGCAAGCTGGTGACGACCAAGGCAAACCGATTGACGCGTCCGTGACGCGGCCTTCATAATTCGACCTGGGCGGGCATTTAGCCGATCTAATTGTAGCCAACTAAATTGCGTGCACCTTCAGGCCCCAAAGCGCGGCGGGCTGCCGGGGAGTAGATTGCGTATGAGGGACACCGCACTCGGAGTGGCCCTCCGCCGGCTGGAATCGGCCGTCGGAGTGCTGGAGGCGGCATCGGCGCGAGCGCTCGATGCGCGCCGCAGCGGCGCGGAACGGGAAGCGGAACTCGCGCTTCTGGAGGACGACCGCGCCCGGCTTGCGGAAGAGCTCGACAGTTCGAATGCACGCACAGCGCGTGTGGAAGCCACCAATCGCGAAGTCGCAAGGCGCCTCGACCGCGCCATCGACACCATTCGCGATGTCCTCAAGAGCAGCGAGTAAAAAGACCGGGCATGGCCGAAGTCACCCTCACCATCGCCGGACGCAATTACCGAATGGCCTGCGATGACGGGCAGGAGGCCCATCTGGCCGATCTCGGCGAAATGGTCAGCCGCAAGATCGAGGACATGCGTTCGAGCTTCGGCGAGATCGGCGATATGCGCCTGACGGTCATGGCCGCGATCGTGGTGGCGGACGAGCTTTCGGCCGCGCGCCGCCACGCCGCGGCGCAGGACGACAAGCTGAAACGGCTGGCCAATGCCGACGGGCAGGCGCTGGCAGCGAACGAAAGCGAGATCGCCGAGGCGGTGGAGTTGATCGACCACCTCGCCGAGCGGCTCGAAATACTGGCCGCCGATCTCCGAACCCGCACGCGGGGCGCTGGCGCCGGGGGGCGCTAGGCACTACATTCTGCAGGCGGTACTGCGGGACGCGTCTGGAAACATGTATCCCCGGGGCCTTATCGATCTCTAAGGGAGCTGTCCCTGTCCTTGCCCCTGGGCTTGGGCATCACGGCGCCCACCTACACTGGTAGGTGTCCCGGGATCGAAAAATTCCGACGGTCATCGCGGTCCGCACAATTTCGCCTCTCCCGTTTACGGGAGAGGTCGGCACGCCGCGAAGCGGCGGCCGGGTGAGGGGGACATTGTCTCAACATCGCGCCGTTACAGTCTTGAGCGCTTCGCGCCACCCCTCATCCCGCTCGCTGCTGTGCAGCGAGTCGGCCTTCTCCCTCGTCGGGGAGAAGGCATGACCGAAAAATCCGCCATACGCGCCGCGAAGATCGCACTGCGCAGGGCAATCGGCGCGGAGGATGCGCGCAGCGCCGCCGAAAGCGCCGCGGATCATGCGATGACCTTGCTGCAAGGCGCCGGCGGCGTGCATGGCCGGACCGTCGCGCTTTACATGCCCATACAGAACGAACTCGACACGCGGCCGCTGGAAGGCCGGCTGCGCGATGCGGGCGCGCGCCTTGCGTTGCCGCGCGTGCGGACGGATGGCGAGCCCATGACCTTCCGGGAATGGCGCTCGGACGATGCGCTCCATAAAGGCTATGGCGGCATAAGGGAGCCCGCCGAAGACGCGGCGGAGCTTGTTCCGGATATCGTCGTGGTTCCTCTTTCGGCCTTCGACCGGCGCGGTTTCCGCGTGGGTTACGGCAAGGGTCATTACGACCGCACGCTCGGGCCGCTCGAGCGCGGTGTGCGTCCGCTGACCCTTGGCTATGCCTTTGCCGTGCAGGAAGTGGAGGAAGTGCCGCGCGAACTGCACGACGTACCGCTCGACGCCGTGGTAACCGAGGTGGAAATCATCCGTTGCAATCTTTGGAATCAGGTATGAACCCTAATCTTCCTTTGGCTGTGCAATACATCCAAGCTCTTGGCCCAGCATTCGTTGCAGGGGTTGCTCTAGTAATTACAGTAGTGATTCAGGCGCGCATGCTGAGTGTTGCTCGACAGAAAAACAAGATGGAGCTATTTGATCGACGTTACGAGCTATATGAAAAGGCTCGAATGTTTATAAGTGTTGTGCTGTCGCAAGGTGAAAACTACAATGAGCGTTCATTTAATGGCTTTAAAGAGCTTCATGCTGCCCGGTTTCTTTTCAAGCCTGAAGTGTACGGCCTCTTGTTAGAAATTGCCCAACTAGGGGACGCGATTTACTTCGCGAACGAAGTCGAGTGGAAAAGCGCCGAGGCGGAGAAAGCAAAAAAGGAAAGACTAGAGGCAAGAAAAAAATTAATCGAGTATTCTAACACGCTTCATGAGAAGTTTAATCCGTACATGACACTTGGGCGTGTGACCGACTAATGCGCATTCTCTTCCTCGGCGATCTCGTCGGCCGCACCGGGCGTCAGGTCGCTCTCGATCATATCCCGAAGCTGCGCCGGCAGTGGAACATCGACCTTCTCGTCGTCAATGGCGAGAACGCGGCCGGCGGTTTCGGCATCAATGAAGACATTTACGAGAGCCTGATCGAAGCCGGCGCGGACGCGGTGACGCTTGGCAACCATTCCTTCGACCAGCGCGAAACGCTGGTCTATATCGAGCGCGCCGACCGGCTGATCCGACCCGCCAATTTTCCGCCGGGCACGCCGGGGCGCGGCAGCGCGCTGATCGACCTGCATGACGGGCGGCGCGCGCTGGTCGTGAACCTCATGGGGCGTACCTACATGGAGCCGCTGGACGATCCGTTCGCGATCGCCGAGCGCGAGCTTGCGGCATGTCCGCTCGGGCAGGGGGCGGATGCGATCCTGATCGATTTTCACGCCGAGGCGACGAGCGAAAAGCAGAGTTTCGGCTATTTCGTCGACGGGCGCGTCTCGGTCGTGACCGGAACCCATACCCATGTTCCGACCGCCGATCACCAGATCCTGCCCGGCGGCACGGCGTACATATCCGATGCCGGCATGTGCGGCGATTACGATTCGGTGCTCGGCATGGACAAGGACGAACCGCTGCGGCGCTTCACGCGCAAGATTCCGGCCGGGCGCTTCGAGCCCGCGACCGGCGAGGCGACCCTGTGCGGACTTGCGGTCGAGACCGATGACGCGACGGGGCTTGCGGTAAGGATCGCGCCGGTGCGCATCGGCCCGCGGCTGGAGAATGTCGTGCCGGGGTTCTGGTAAATCCTTCATCCTGAGCCGCGCGCTTTGCGCGAGTCCGGCTCAGGATGAGGTTTGCGGGTCCGGCGAGCGCGTCCCTCATCCCGCTCGCATCTTCGATGCGAGTCGACCTTCTCCCTCGTCGGGGAGAAGGTGGCTTGGCTCGCGGCCCTTCGACGCTTTATAACCGCGCCCGACATCCATCATTCCAGGACTTCGGGGGCGCCTCGGCATGGCCGGCCATTCGCAATTCAAGAACATCATGCACCGCAAGGGGCGTCAGGATGCCCAGCGGTCCAAGCTGTTTTCCAAGCTCGCCAAGGAAATCACGGTGGCGGCCAAGATGGGCATGCCCGATCCCAACATGAATCCGCGCCTGCGCCTCGCCGTGAACGAGGCCAAGGCGAATTCCATGCCCAAGGACAATATCGAGCGCGCCATCAAGAAGGCGCTCGGCGGCGAGGGCGAGAATTATGAAGAGGTGCGCTATGAGGGCTACGGCCCCGGCGGCGTCGCCGTCATCGTCGAGACCCTGACGGACAACCGCAACCGCACGGGCGGTGCGGTGCGCTCCTATTTCACCAAATCGGGCGGCGCTTTGGGCGAAACCGGCTCGGTCGGCTTCATGTTCAACCATGTCGGCGAGATCGTCTATCCGGTCGCGGCGGGCTCGGAGGACGCGATTCTGGAAGCGGCCATCGAGGCCGGGGCGGAAGATGCCGCTTCCGATGCCGAGCGCCACGTCATCACCTGCGCGTTCGAGGATCTGAACGAGGTATCGAAGGCGCTGGAAGGCGTGCTCGGCGAGCCGGAAAGCGCCAGGGCCGTCTGGCGCGCGGCGACGACGACCGCGCTCGACGAGGAAAAGGCGCAGTCCATGCTGAAGCTCATCGCCGCGCTGGAAGACGACGACGACGTGCAGAACGTCTATTCAAACTTCGAAGTCTCCGACGAGATCATGGCCCGCCTGACGGCAGCCTGAGGCGCGGCCTTTCCGATCATACCAAAGGCGTAGAAGGGCAGGCGAACGGCCCGCGCGGTTTTAACTGTTCGTTAAAACAATCTATGGATGTATTCATCTCGGAAATTATACAACTTTGGGTTTAGACGTTTCCGCCCATTCCCCAGCCCCCCAAGCGGCGGAGGCGTTGAAAAGGCCGGGCCTTCGGGTCCGGCCTTCTTTTTCGCCTCCGGCTCGCACGTCCGGTTTTCGGGAAAATTCCGCGGGAAGCCAGCCCGCCCGGCGCGGCTTAACTGGACGTGAACGTGGTTTCGGGTATTCGTTCACGTTATGGTCCCGTCCACGATTCGCATTCTCGGGCTCGATCCCGGTCTTCGCCGCACCGGCTGGGGCGTCATCGAAAGCCTCGGCAACCGGCTGACCTATGTCGGCTGCGGCCAGATCGTGCCCGATCAGTCGCTGCCACTGGGCCAGAGGCTGGCGGCGCTGCATGAGGGGCTGGCGGCCATCATCCGCGAATTTTCGCCCGACGAGGCGGCGGTGGAGGAAACCTTCGTGAACCAGAACCCGGTTTCGACGCTGAAGCTCGGCCAGGCGCGCGGAATCGCCATGCTGGCGCCGGCGCAGGCCGGCCTGTCGGTCGCCGAATACAAACCCAATCTCGTGAAGAAGACGGTGGTCGGCTCCGGCCACGCCGCTAAGGAACAGATCGGCATGATGATCTCCGTGCTGCTGCCGAAAGCGGGGACGGTCGGCACCGATGCCGCCGACGCGCTGGCGATCGCGATCACGCACGCGCATCATCGCATTCCGGCCTCTCTGGCCAGGGCGGTGGGCGCATGATCGGTAAATTGCGGGGCATTCTCGATTCGACCGGCGAGGACTGGGCAATCGTGGACGTGCAGGGCGTCGGCTATGTGGTGCATTGCAGTGCGCGCACGCTCGCCGGCCTGCCGGGCGCGGGGGAAGCGGTGTCGCTGTCCATCGAGACTTATGTGCGCGAGGACCAGATAAGGCTGTTCGGTTTTGCCAGCGACGGCGAGCGCGAATGGTTCCGCCTGCTGCAGACCGTGCAGGGCGTCGGCGCGAAAGTCGCTCTGTCCATACTCGGCATCATGAAGGCGTCCGATCTCGCCAATGCCATCGCCTTGCAGGACAAGGCCGCGGTGGCGCGCGCGCCCGGCGTCGGGCCTAAGGTCGCCGCGCGCGTCGTTGCGGAACTCAAGGACAAGGCGCCGGCCTTCGCCAGCGTGGATTCGAACGTCATCCGCCTGCAGGACGAGATCGGCGACCGGCGTGCGCCGCAGCCGGTGGCCGATGCCGTCTCGGCGCTGGTCAATCTCGGCTACAGCCAGATCCAGGCATCGCAGGCCGTCTCCAGCGCGATGAAGAAAGCGGGGGAGGATGCGGACACTGCGGCCCTGATCCGGCTCGGGCTGAAGGAGCTTGCGGCGTGAGCGGGCGTAGTTGCAGTTTCGCCTCTCCCGTTCACGGGAGAGGCCGAGTCGCCGAAGGCGACCGGGTGAGGGGAATCGATACCCTCCTGCGCGCGCGGCTTTCCCCTCACCTCGCTCGCAGGCTTCCGCCTGCGAGTCGTCCTCTCCCGCAAGCGGGAGAGGAGAGGGCCGCATCATGACCTCCCGCCCGCTCGTCTCCGCCGAAAAGCGCAACGAGGACGAGGCCGACACGTCCTTACGGCCGCAGCGGCTCGCCGATTTCATCGGCCAGCAGCAGGCGCGGGCGAACCTCTCCATCTTCATCGAGGCGGCCAAATCGCGCGGCGAGGCGCTGGACCATGTTCTGTTCGCCGGGCCGCCCGGGCTCGGCAAGACGACGCTCGCGCAGATCATGGCGCGCGAACTCGGCGTCAATTTCCGCGCGACGTCCGGTCCGGTCATCGCGAAAGCCGGCGATCTCGCCGCGCTTCTGACCAATCTCGAAGAACGCGATGTCCTGTTCATCGACGAGATCCACCGGCTCAACCCGGCGGTCGAGGAAGTGCTTTATCCGGCGATGGAGGATTTCCAGCTCGATCTCATCATCGGCGAGGGACCGGCGGCACGCTCCGTACGCATCGATCTTGCGAAATTCACCCTGATCGGCGCAACCACGCGCGCAGGGCTGCTGACGACGCCGCTGCGCGACCGTTTCGGCATTCCGGTGCGGCTGAATTTCTACGAGATCGAGGAACTCGACCTGATCGTGACGCGCGGGGCGCGCGTTCTCGGCATGAGCATGGCGGCCGACGGCGCGCGCGAGATCGCGCGGCGCGCGCGCGGCACGCCGCGCATTGCTGGCCGGCTTCTGCGCCGCGTGCGCGATTTCGCCCATGTCGCGGGGGCCGATATTGTCACGCGCGCGGTGGCCGACAAGGCGCTCGGCATGCTGGAAGTGGACGATGCCGGACTCGACGCGCTCGACCGGCGCTATCTCAATTGCGTTGCGCTGAATTACGGCGGCGGGCCGGTCGGTATTGACACGATCGCCGCCGCTCTGTCCGAACCGCGCGATGCGCTGGAGGATATCGTCGAGCCGTACCTCCTGCAGCAGGGCTTCATCCAGCGCACCCCGCGCGGGCGCATGCTGACGGCGCACGCCTTCCGGCATATCGGCCTCGAAGCGCCGCAGACCGCGAACCAGATGCCTCTGTTCGATCAGGGGGAGGAGCAATGAAGGCCGATGCCGTCTCGACCTCTCCTCTTGTGGTAGTGAGGGGTTGTGCGCTGTCGGTAGCTTCTAACCCCTCACCCCGCTCGATGCTTGCGCATCGCGCCGGCCCTCTCCCACAAGGGGAGAGGGAGGCAGCGGTAAATGTCTGAACTTCACAGATTGCCCATACGAATCTACTGGGAAGACACCGATGCCGGGGGTGTCGTCTATCACGCCAGCTATCTGCGGTTCATGGAGCGCGGGCGCACCGAACTTCTGCGCGCGAAGGGCATCGACCAGAGCGTGCTGCAGGACGAAAGCGGGCTGACCTTCGTCGTTGCACAGATGAACATAGATTTCCGCGCGCCGGCGCGGCTGGACGACGAACTCATCGTCGAGACAAGCGCGCGCGCCGTGGGCGGCGCCTCGCTCAGGCTCGCGCAGAAGGTTCTGCGTGGTGCCGACGTTCTGGTGGACGCCGATGTCACCTGCGCTCTGGTCTCGCGTGCGGGAAGGCCCGCGCGCATTCCGCCGGAGATAAAGGCGAAGCTCGTCTAGCCCGCCTGGATGGCGGCGTTGCGCCACTGGTTCATGACCTCGGCAAGCTGGTTCGCGGAAATGCCGTATGTATCGGGCAGAATCTCGCGCGGCTTGTTCGGCGGATCGCCCTCGCGGTGATAGCCGACCATCTGCAGAAGGCCGACCTGGCTGCCGAGGATCGGCGAAATCTTCTTCCATTCGCGGCGGCGGTCGACCCAGAACATGCGGTAGACGAAGCCCTCGCGATCGAGCCACAGCCCCCCGCTGCCGGGAATGAGCTGAACCGCCGAGAATGCGCCGAGCCCGCCGAAGAGCACGACGAGCAGCCACACCGCGGGCGCCTGCTGCACGACCGCCAGATAGGCATCGAGCGCGACGATGAAGATGCTGATGGTGACCGAGACGACCCAGCGCATGCGCGACGGCGGCAGGAAAAGCTGTTCGGGCAGTTCGTCGGAAAGTTCGGTCGACATGCGTTCCCCCATTTTGTGCGACACGTATAGGGAAGTCAGCGCCCGCGTGCCACCAGGATCATCCCGGCGAAAGCGGGATGGGCGGCATCGACAGGCACGATGACGGCGCGCGCCGAACATCCGTTCTCGGCCCGGGTGATTGCGCCGAGAATGCCCCAAAGTCCGCCATTGGCGGTGAAGACCGGGCCACCGGAATCGCCGCTGCAGACCGCGCCTTCCGGCGAGGCGAAGACGAGCGGCGTGCCCGTTTGCGTGCGATAGAGCTTGCCGAGCGCGGTGCGCCGCAGCGTGCCGGATTTGCCGGCTCGGTCGCTGCCGGCGGCGAGCGCGATGAAGGACATCGTCCGGGCGGCGGCATCGAAGCTGACGGGCCGTCGCCCGCGAACCGGGGCCGCGAGCCGCAGCACCGCGATATCGCTCGCGACCTGCGTCTGGCGGGTCTGGATGTCGCCCGGCTCGTCCGCCCAGCCCTTTTCGTGCGCGGGATGGGCGGTGAAGGCGGCGACCTTGGCATAGGGCGCGACCGCGCGCGGACCGTCGAAGAAGAAGACGGCGATATGCTCCGGCCTCGCAGCCTTGTCGAGGCAATGGCCGGCGGTCAGTACGAGATCGGGTGCGATCAGGGCGCCGCTGCATTCGTGTGAGCGGTGGGTGCCGTCGTTCAGCGGCTCGACGACCTGGATCGCGACCGTCGCCGCCGCGCGCGGATCGTCGGTCGAAGCGGGCGTGCCGCCATCGAGCGCGGAGGCGGGCGCCGGGAGGATCGAGAGAAGAGCCAGAACGGGAAGGACGCGCATGGCGCGGTGGTAGAGGCGTGGGCAGCACGGGGCAAGGTGTATCCGCTCGGTCTTCGCCTCTCCCGCCTGCGGGAGAGGTCGAGAGAGCTTGCCGCCACATCGCATATCCCGGAAGGGGCGGAGCCGCTGTCCGGGATCCATACGCCGTGACGGTGCGGGTCTATTCTGACGCTGCGGAGTATGGGTCCCGGGCTCCGCTTCGCGGCCCCGGGACATGCGGTAGCGGAGAGATCGTACGCCCTCACCCGGCTCGGGATGAGGTTGCCCCTGTCCCCCTTGCCGAAACTGATGTAACAGCCATTCACATGCGGGGCTATCATCACGGAAACCTGAAAGAGGCGCTGGTCGAGGCGGCGCTGAAGCTGATCGGCCAGAAGGGCGTCGGCGGATTCACCTTCGTCGAGGCCGCGCGCGAGGCCGGCGTCAGCCCGGCCGCGCCCTATCGTCATTACAAGGACCGCGAGCAATTGCTGGCCGATGTGGCGCGGCGCGGCTTCGAGGCGTTCGAGGCGGCGCTGGCGAAGGCCTGGAACGGCGGCGCGCCGTCGCCCGTCGAGGCGCTGGAACGGCTCGGCCGCGCCTATCTCGATTTCGCGCGCACGGAGCCGGCCTATTACGCCGCGATGTTCGAGGGCGGCATCGCCGCCGATCTTTCGCCCGATCTGCGCGATGCGGGCGACCGCGCCTTTGCCGTCCTGCGAAAGGCGGCGGAAGCGGTGGTGGAGACGGTGCCGGAGAAGGGCCGTCCGCCCGCGATGATGGTCGCGCTGCATATGTGGTCGCTGGCGCACGGCATCGCATCGCTGTTCGTGCGGCCCGACGACAGCCGCCGCAAACTGCCCATGGCGCCGGCCGATCTGCTGGAAGCGGGAATGCTCGTTTATCTCGACGGGCTGGGAATCCGCCGCCCCTGACCCCAGATATTTCCGCGATCTTTTTCGGCGGCCCGCATTGACAGCCGACCGCCTCGCGCCCATTAATGTAAATGTGATTTACATTCACAAAAGGAAGCGGAACATGCCGATCACGGCAAAACTCGACGAATGGGGCAAACCGGCATGGATCGCCGCTGTTGTCCTCGGTTTCATCGTTTTCTGGCCGATCGGTCTTGCGACTCTGGCCTATGTCATCTGGAGCGGACGAATGGGATGCGGACAGCGCGCGGGATTTTCCCGCTGGAAACGGGGCGAGTGGAAACAGCACGGCGGCCCCTTCATGCGGTCGAGCGGCAATACGGCGTTCGATGAATACCGCAACGAGACGCTGAAGCGCCTCGAGGACGAGGAGCGCGAATTCCGCGATTTTCTCGACCGTCTGCGTGCGGCCAAGGACAAGACCGAATTCGACGCCTTCATGGCCGACCGCAAGAACCGGCCGGAGCCGCCGGCCGAAACCGGCGAGCCCCAGCACGGCTGAGGCAGCACGGCCGGGCGTACGGCCAGGACTGTACGGATTTTTACGAGATCGAAGGCCGCCCTCCGGGGCGGCCTTTGCTTTTTGCGCTATCCTGCCGCAAGGAGGCGGGATGAAAGCGCGCAGGAATGGCCGCAGGAATTTACGGCGTGCCGTGAAATGGATCGCTCTTCTCGCCGCGATCTATGCGCTGATCGCGTATGTGCTTCTGCCCCTCGCCTGGACGCATTACGAACACCAGCCGAAGCTCGCGGGGCGGCCGATGGTGACTGCGACCGCAGACGGTATCGCGGGCGATGCGCTGAATATCGGCCTTGTCGGCGACAGGGACGATGTGCTGCGCGCCATGCACGCGGCAGGCTGGTTTCCGGCCGATCCCGTTACGCTGAAATCGAGCGCGGAAATCATCGGCAGCGTGCTGCTGCACCGTCCATACAGGGACGCGCCGGTCAGTCCGCTTTATTACGACGGGCGCAGAGAGGATCTCGCCTTCGAGCAGGAGGACGGCAGGAGCGCGAGCCGCCGCCATCATATCCGGTTGTGGCAGGTGCTCGAGGCGGGCGAGGAGGGGCGGCCGGTCTGGCTCGGCTCGGCCACCTACGATGCGAGTGTCGGCATCAGCCATTACACGGGGCAGATCACGCACGACATTGCGCCGGATATCGACGCCGAGCGCGATTTCGTGGCGGACAGCCTCGACCGGGCGCGCATGGTCGCGATCCGGTATCAGGTGACGGGGGTCGGGCCGACCCTTGTCGGGCGCAACGGCGAGGGCAGCCTTTATTACACCGACGGCGAGATGAAGGTGCTGGTTCTCGTGCAGGACGGGCATGCGCGCTCCGCGCCCGCCGAAATCCTGCCCGCGCCACCTCTGGTCGCGGCCAAGGACGCCCTGTGGCAGGGCCTTGCGAATGCGGGCGGGGCCGGGCCCTGAAGGGCCGCCGGTAACATTTGGTTAACCCTGACAAATCATGAAGGAGAGGGGCAAAAGCTCCGCGCGCCGTTATTGCGCCGTAATGGCGCGCGATCTAGCCGCGCCGCCACGATTCTCCGGTAACGCAAGGCCCGCGCGGGGCGGGCCAGAGGTGCGATGTTTCATGCCGCCAGTTGAGCCTTCGATCGATCTGTCGCTCTGGGGCCTGTTTTTCCAGGCCCATCTGATCGTCAAGATCGTCATGATCGGTCTGATCCTGGCTTCGGTCTGGTGCTGGGCGATCATCGTCAACAAATACGCGCTCTATGCCCGCACGCGGCGGAACATGGACCGCTTCGAAAAGGTGTTCTGGTCCGGCCAGAGCCTCGAAGAGCTCTACCGCTCGCTGGCGCCGCGCCCGACCACCTCCATGCCGGCTTTGTTCGTGGCCGCCATGCGCGAATGGAAGCGCAGCTTCGAGGGCGGGGGACGGGCGGTCGCCAGCCTTCAGATGCGCATCGAAAAGGTGCTGGACGTGACGATCCAGCGCGAGATCGAGCGGCTCGAAAGCCAGCTTCTCGTGCTCGCGACCGTCGGCTCGGCAGGTCCGTTCATCGGCCTGTTCGGCACGGTCTGGGGCATCATGACGAGCTTCCAGTCCATCGCCGCGTCGAAGAACACATCGCTTGCGGTCGTCGCACCCGGCATCGCGGAAGCACTGTTTGCGACCGCGCTCGGCCTCCTCGCCGCTATTCCGGCGACGATTTTCTACAACAAGTTCTCCGCCGAAGTGGCCAAGCAGGCGACGCGGCTTGAAGGCTTCGCCGACGAATTCTCCGCGATCCTGTCGCGCCAGATCGACGAAAGGGCGGGCTGATGGGCGCGGGCGCGCTTCCCGGCGGAGGCGGCGGCGGGCGCAGGCGCGGACGGCGTTCGGGCCGCCGCGCGGCGCTGATGGCCGAAATCAACGTCACGCCCATGGTCGACGTGATGCTGGTCCTGCTCATCATCTTCATGGTGGCGGCGCCCATGCTGACGGTCGGCGTGCCGGTCGATCTGCCGCAGAGCCAGGCTCCCGCGCTCAATCAGGAGCGCGAGCCGCTGACCGTGACCGTGAACGACAATGGCGAGGTGTTCCTGCAGGACACCAAGGTCGCGGTCGATGAGATCGTGCCGCGCCTCAATGCGATCACGAAACAGGGCTATGACGAGCGCATCTATGTCAGGGGCGATGCCCGCGTGAATTACGGCCAGGTGATGAAGGTGATGGGCACCATCGCCGGGGCCGGCTTCAAGCGCGTCGCGCTGGTGACGGCAACCGAGGACGGGGGCTGACGGGGTGAAGAAGCCGAATGCCGGCATGGTGGTGTCGTTCGCCGCGCACGCGGCGGTGCTGACCTATGCCCTTGTCGGCTTCAGCAACGCCAAGACCTTCGATCCGAACCAGGAGCCGTTGCCCGTCGAGGTGCTGACGGCCTCCGAATTCGACCAGCTCACCAAGGGCTCCAATCTCTCGAAGGAAACGGCCGAAAAGCCCAAGGTGCAGGCCAAGAAGGTCGCGGCGGTGACGCCGGACCCGCTGCCGCCCGCGCCCGAGGCGCGCGAAGACGTTGCCGCGTCGCCGCCCGAGCCGGAAGCCGCCGAGCCGCCGCCTCCGCCGGAGCCGGAAAAGCCGCAGCCCGAAAAAGCGGAAGCGCCGCCTCCGCCGCCCGAGCCTTCGCCGGAACCCGTTGAAAAGCCCGAGCCGAAAGCGGCCGAGACGCCGCCCGCGGTGCCTGCGCCGAAGCCCGTCGATCTGCCCAAACCGCAGAAAAAGGTTGAAAAGAAGCCCGAGAAGAAGCCGGAGAAGCCGAAGGCGAAATTCGACCCCTCCAAGATCGCCTCGCTGATCGACAAGCGCGATCCGGGGCTGAAGCCGCGCGAGGGGCAGGAAGTCGCGAGCATCACGACGGCCGGCGTGTCGTCCGGTACGGCCTCGCAGCTCTCGCTGTCCATGCAGAGCATGATCGCGGCGATGATCCAGGAGCAGCTTTACGCCTGCTGGAGCCCGCCCATCGGCGTCACCTATTCGCCCGATCTCGTCGCCACGATCACCTTCGAGGTGACGCAGGAGGGCGTGCTGATGGGCGCGCCGCGCCTGATGAGTTCGTCGGGCAATCCCGCCTTTACAAGTTTCGCGGAAAGCGCGATGCGTGCGGTGCATTCCTGCACGCAGCCGATGCGCCCGCTGCAATTGCCGCCGGAGCATTACAGCATCTGGCAGAACATCACCCTCGACTTCATCCTGCCGCCCGCGTGAATGCCCGCGCCGCGACGATCTTCAGGTCTCCCATGCGGAATACTTTTCTGAGCTGTATTGTCATTGCCTGCTCGCTGGCCTTTTCCGGCGCGGCCATGGCGCAGGTGCGCGTCGACATCACGCAAGGGCGTGTCGCGCCCATGCCGATCGCGATTTCCGATTTCGTCGGCGACGGCGAGGTCGCGGTACAGATATCCAATCTGGTCGAGAACGATCTGCGCCGCTCGGGCCTGTTCGCGCCGATCGAGAAGGCGGCGTTCATCGAGCGCATTACAAACCCCGACCAGCCGCCGCGCTTCGGCGACTGGCGCATCATCAACGCGCAGGCGCTTGTCGTCGGCCGCGTCGTCAATCAGGGCGGACGGCTGCGCGCCGAATTCCGCCTGTGGGACGTGTTCGGCGGCCAGCAGCTCGACGGCCAGCAATATTCCGCCGCGCCGCAGGACTGGCGCCGCATCGCCCACAAGATCGCGGACGCCATCTACCAGCGCATCACCGGCGAAAAGGGCTATTTCGACACCCGCATCGTGTTCATCGAGGAGAGCGGGCCGAAGGAAAAACGCGTCAAGCGGCTCGCGATCATGGATCAGGACGGCTACGGCGTGCGCCATCTGACGCGCGGCGAGGATCTTGTCCTGACACCGCGCTTTTCGCCGTCCTCGCAGCAGGTCACCTATATGTCGTTCGCGGGCGGCAATCCGCGCGTCTATCTGCTCGACATCGAGACCGGGCAGCGCAGCCTTGTCGGCAATTTTCCCGGCATGACGTTCGCGCCGCGCTTTTCGCCGGACGGGCGCAGCGTCGTGCTGAGTCTTCAGGAAGGCGGCAATGCCTCGATCTATGTGATGGATCTCGGCTCCAAGCAGACGCGCCGCCTGACCGAAGGCTCGGCCATCGACACATCGCCGAGCTTCTCGCCCGACGGATCGCAGATCGTGTTCGCCTCCGACCGCGGCGGGCGTCCGCAGCTTTACGTCATGGGCGCGGGCGGCGGCGGCGCGCAGCGCATCTCGTTCGGCGAGGGTTCGTACAACACGCCGGTCTGGTCGCCGCGCGGCGACTACATCGCCTTCACCAAGCAGTCCCAGGGCCAGTTCTCCATCGGCGTCATGCGTCCGGACGGTTCGGGCGAGCGGCTGCTGACCTCCGGCTATCACAATGAGGGGCCGACCTGGGCGCCGAACGGGCGCGTCCTGATGTTCTTCCGCGATCAGGGCGGCGGACCGAAGCTCTTTTCCATCGACATCACGGGCTATAACGAGCAGCCGGTGCCGACGCAGGCCTTCGCCTCCGATCCGGCCTGGTCGCCGCCGCTGCCGTGACGGTTCTCGACGACCTTCTGAAAGAAGATTTGAAGGTCATATTCTGCGGTACGGCTGCGGGCCATCGATCGGCTGCGCTCGGTCAATACTATGCCGGGCGCGGAAACCGCTTCTGGCCGACGCTCCATGAAGCCGGCTTTACGGAGCCGCTCCTGCCTCCAGCCGATTATGCGCTTTTGCTGGATCGCGGAATCGGCCTGACCGATCTTTCAAAAATCGGTAAGGGCATGGATCGCGATCTGGCGCGGGGCGATTTCGATGCCGCCCGGTTCAGGACCATCGTGGAAAAGCATCGACCGGGCTTCGTGGCGTTCACGAGCAAGCGCGCCGCGCAGGAATTCTTCGGCGTGAAGCGTGTCGATTACGGTCTGCACCCGGACCGCATTGGAAAAACGCAGTTGTTTGTATTGCCATCGCCGTCGGGTGCTGCCCGCGCTTACTGGGATGTCAGGCATTGGAGCGAATTGGCCCGCGCCGCCGGTTTTACCGGCTAGTGTTGCCGGTTTGCACCGGCCTTGTCGCGATCTGGCCATGATTGGTAGGCACGGCATTAACCATGAACGGAGCGGCCGGTCGGTACCGGCATGCTGAAGCGGGGTTGAACAAATGGCCTTAACGAAACCTTCACCGGCAAAGAGCATGGTGGCGGAAACCCATCCCTCGCAAGGGAATGAGGGGAGTTCCGGTATGCGTTTCGAGTTTTCATCCCGTTTCACCGCGGTTGCCGCGGCCTGTGCGCTGGCTCTTCTGGTGTCGGCCTGCGCCTCCAAGACCAATCAGGACCTCGCCGGCAACGGCGCGGGCGGCGGCCCTCCCGGCAGCCAGCAGGACTTCGTCGTCAATGTCGGCGACCGCGTCTTCTTCGAGACCGATTCCACCAGCCTGACGACGACGGCCCAGGCCACGCTCGACAAGCAGGCGCAGTGGCTGAACCAGTATTCGAACTACCAGATCACGATGGAAGGCCACGCCGACGAACGCGGCACGCGCGAATACAACCTCGCGCTCGGCGCCCGCCGTTCGCAGGTGGCGCGCGATTATCTGGCCTCGCGCGGCGTCAACCCGGCGCGTATCCGTACGATCTCGTATGGCAAGGAACGCCCGGTCGCGGTGTGCGACAACATCTCCTGCTGGTCGCAGAACCGGCGCGCGGTGACGGTTCTCGGTGGCCCGTCGAGCTGACGGCCTCTTCGAGAACGAGAGTTTTGCCGGCGCGCCTCTGAACAAGGCGCGCCGTTTTACGTTTGTGCGGGGCCGGCAAGAGCCCTATCTCAGCCGAAACTCATGACAAGGGACATACCGGAATGCGTTTCATCGGCGTTCTTCTGACCGCGACCGCTCTTGGCGCCTTGTGCACACCGGCCTTCGCCCAGAGCGCGAGCGAACTGACCGTGCGCATCAACCAGCTCGAAGAGCAGGTGCGCCACCTCACCGGTCAGAACGAGGAATATGCGCATCAGGTCCGCCAGCTCGAACAGCAGATCCAGCAGATGGGCGGAGCACCCGGAAATGCGGGCGGCGGGCAGATGCAAAGGCCGCAGCAGCAGCCGCAGCAGATGGGCGGCGGACCGCATGCCGGCGGCCAGCAGCCGCAGATGCAGCCGGGCATGGGCCAGCCGGGTGTCGGCTCATCCGATCCGAACGTCGCGTCGCCCGGTCCGCACGATCTCGGCACGCTTCAGGCCGGGCCGGGCCAGCCGAGCCCGCTCGACCGCGAGCCCGGCGCGCCGCTCGTGATCGCGCCCGATTTCCAGCAGAACGATCTTCAGCAGAACAATGCGGGCGGCGATATGGGCGCGCCTCCCGGCGTCGATCCCGGTCCGCAGTTCCCCGCAGGTGGCGGCCAGCCGCAACCCGGCGGCGCCAATATGGCGACGGCGACGCCGACCGGCAGCGCGGAGGAGGAATATGCGCTCGGCGCCGGCTTCCTGCAGCGCAAGGATTACGAATTCGCGCAGACGCAATTCCAGAATTTCCTGCGCCAGTTCCCGGACGATGCGCGGGCGCCGGATGCGCTGTACGGACTCGGCGAGAGCTTCTACCAGCGCAAGCAGTACAACGACGCCATCGAGCCCTTCCTCGAAGTCGTGACCCAGCACGGCCAGTCGCCGCGCGCGGCCGATTCCATGCTGCGGCTTGGCCAGACGCTCGGGGCCATCGACCAGCGCGAACAGGCCTGCGCCACGCTCAACGAGATCGGCACGAAATATCCGCGCTCGAACGCCAAGGCGCAGTCGGTCAAGGAAATGCAGCGGCTCGGCTGTTCGTGACGTCCGGCGTCAGGACGCGGCGCCCGCCAGCATCACCAGACGGTCGACGCCGCGCGCATCCGACAGGACGGCCGAAAGCTCCTTCGGCGTAAGTTCCGCGAGCGCGGTGTCGAGCCCGCCTTCGGATTCCTCCAGCTTGGCAAGGCCCAAAGCCAGATCGGGATCGCTCTTGCGCGGGCGGCCGGGCGGCAGCATTGCGCGATGGGCGGCCAGAAGGCGCGGATCGCGCGCCAGCCAGTGCGCGGCGTCGAGGTCGGCGTCCTTACGCAGTTCGCAGGCAAGTTCGCGTGCGCGCGCCAGCACCGGCGGCGGCGCGGTTTCCTCGGGAATGAGCAGAAGGTTCGCGCGACGCAGGGCCTGTCCGGCATTGCGCTGCGCCGTCCATGCGGCGAGCGGAATGGCGAGCACCATGCCGATGACGACCGGCGTCATCCAGAGAAAGAGAGATGTCGAGACGGCATAGGCGCCCGCGCCCATGAGAATGCCGAACAGAGTGTGCGGTATGTACCGCCGCACCATGTCGCCGAGCGGGATCGAGCCGTCGTCGCGGCGCTGCGCCGCCCAGCCGGAATCGCGGCCGACCAATATGTCCATGACCGCGAGCGACTGGATCAGCATCATCACCGGCGCGATCAGCCCCGCGATGACGGTCTCGAAGATCATGGAGACGAAGGCGCGCATGGCGCCGCCGGCGCCGTGCAGATCCTCCGCGCGCGTCAGAAGGACGATGTAGGAGAGGAATTTCGGCAGAAGCAGAATGCCCATCGTGCCGGCGAACACCCAGGCCGCGCGGACCGGGTCCTGCGCCGGCCAGATCGGGAACAGGGTAATGCCCTCGCCGAAATAGTTCGGCGTCGTGAAGCGCGCCTGCAGCGCGATCGCCATGCCGGTGAGCAGGAAGCCGAGCCACATCGGCGCGGTGATGTAGGAGCCGATGCCCTGCAGCATGTGCAGACGCGAGACCCAGTGCAGGCCGCGCGCGGGCAGGACGGCGGCATGCTGCAGATTGCCCTGACACCAGCGCCGGTCGCGCGCGGCGACCTCGGTCAGGGACGGCGGGCTTTCCTCGTAGGAGCCCTTGAGGCCGGGCACCATGTGAATGGCCCAGCCGCCGCGCCGCATCAGGGCGGCCTCGACGAAATCGTGGCTGAGGATATGGCCGCCGAACGGCTTGCGGCCTTTCAGTTCGGGCAGGCCGGCCTGTTCGGCGAAGGCGCGGGTGCGGATCGCCGCATTGTGGCCCCAGTAATTGCCTTCGGAGCCGTGCCACCAGGCGATGCCGTGAGCGATGAGGGGGCCGTAAATACGACCGGCGAATTGCTGCAGGCGCGCGAACAGGGTCCTGCCGTTGACGATGACCGGCAGGGTCTGGATCAGCCCGACGCCGGGATTGCGCTCCATGGCGGCGGCGAGGCGCACCAGAGTGTCGGCGCTCATGATGCTGTCGGCATCGAGGATGATCATGGTCTCGTACGCACCGCCGAAGCGCCGCACCCAATCGGCGATATTGCCGGCCTTGCGCTCGGTGTTCTTCGGGCGGCGGCGATAGAAGATGCGGTCATGCCCGCCGGTGCGGTCGCGCAGCGCAAGGAAGGCGGCTTCCTCGGCGACCCAGACATCCGGATTGGTGGTGTCGGACAGGATGAAAATGTCGAAATGCGCGAGCGCGCCCGCGCGTTCGAGGTCTTCGTAGATCGCCTGAAGGCCGGCGGCGGTGCGTGACGGGTCCTCATTGTAGGCGGGCAGGAGAAGCGCGGTCTTCGCCGCAAGTTCCGGCAGCGGAGATGCGGGATCGATGCCGAGCGACCAGCCGCCGCCTGATATCATCGAGCCGAAACCGGCGATGGCGCTCGCCGCCGAAAACGCGATCCATGCGAACAGCGCGACATAGAGCGCGAGCACGACGCCTTCGAGTATGGTCAGGCCCGCAACGTTCATCACGAGGAACATTTCGCGCGCCGCGGCGGCCGTCAGAAGCGCGGTCGCGGCGAGAATGAAGGCGCGCCGCAGCCAGGCGAAACCGGCCTGCGTCGAGGGTCGCCCGGCGCCCTTGCGGTAGCGCATCAGCGCCTGTACGGGCATTTCGAGGCCGGATTCCGGAGGAAGCGCGCGGAAATCCGGGCTGATGGGTGCCTGCGTTGCGGCTACACCGTCCATCGGTAGACCCAGACCTCCGACAGGTTCTGATCGGCCCGCTTCAATTGTGCACGAAGTTCGATGACATCGCCGTCGGGCGCAAGCTCGAAGGAAATGCGCCAGCCGCCGGTTTCCGGATTGCGCTGCACGACGGCGTTGTTGATCTTGCCCCGATTGCTCGAAATCGTCGCGCTGACCATCTCATCGAGCGGGGTCTCGTCGAGCTGGCCGCCGATCGCGTCGAGCACGAAGAGGCGGTTCTCGTCGGCCGTATGCGTCGCGCCGATCCGCGTCTGGATGATGTGCGCAAGCTCGGGCGGATGGGACGGATTTTCCCCGCACCAGTGCAGGCGGTAATTGTACAGATATTCGCCGCCCTTCTGGAGTGCCGTCTTGGGCCGCCAGAACGCCGCGATATTGTCGTGGATTTCCTTGTCGGTCGGAATCTCGACAAGCTGGACCGCGCCTTCGCCCCAATCGCCGATCGGCTCCACCCAAAGCGATGGGCGGCGCTCGTAGCGTGCTTCGAGGTCCTGGTAATCGCTGAATTTGCGCTGGCGCTGCATCAGGCCGAAGCCGCGCGGATTGGTGTCGTAGAATTCGCTGATCTGCAGCGTGCGCGGATTGGTCAGCGGCCGCCAGATGCGCTCGCCGCGCCCGTTCCAGATCGCAAGCCCGTCTGAATCGTGCACGCCGGGGCGAAAATCGTCGATGTTGTCGCGGTCGTTGGCGTCGAAATAGAACATGCTCGTCAGCGGCGCGAGGCCGGCCTTGTCGATCTCGACGCGCGGATAGATGGCGCTCTCGACATCGAACACGGTCGTGTCGCCGGGCCGGATGGTGAAGCGGAAGGCGGCGGCCGCGCTCTCCGAATCCAGCAGAGCATGGACGACGACCGAATTCGTGCCCGGCGCGGGGCGCTCGATCCAGAATGCGCGGAAGAAGGGAAATTCCTCGCCGGCGCTATCGGCCGTCTTGATGGCGAGGCCGCGGGCCGACAGTCCGTAGATCTGGTTTTTCGCAACCGCGCGGAAATAGCTCGCGCCCTGGAAGACGGCGATCTCGTCGTAATAATCCGGCCGGTTCATCGGCCCGTGGATGCGAAACCCCGAAAAGCCGAGATCGAGGTTTTCCGGCGGCGGCTCGACGCTGCCGAAGGTGAACAGATCGCGCGAATAGGGAACCTGTTGCGCGCGGCCGTCTTCGATGAGGAAGACATCGACGTGGTTCTTGTAGAGGAAGCCGCGGTGGAAGAGCTGTATCTCGAACGGAATGTCGTCGATGCCGCGCCAGATCGACCGGTCGGGCACGAAGCGCAGGTCGCGATATTCGTCATAGCGCAATTCGTTCAGATGGCCGGGCAGGGTGGTGTCCGCTTCCTTGAACGGATTGGCGGCAAGCTCGCGCGCCATCTGCCGCACCTGCGCGGCGCTGAAGGGCGCGGAACCGTTCGTCTGCGCCAGCGGAATCTGCGCGAGTTGGTAGGCAAGGCCCGAAGCGAAGGGCAGAGCGGCGGCTCCAAGAAGCAAGTCGCGGCGGCGCACGGTCAGACTATCCCAACACACGAAGACATGGGGCCTCGCACGCCATGGCGCGCGCAATCATCGTCTGCCGTCGGAAGAACGGAACGATCAAACCTATAATGTAAGCTGGACACAGTGGTTCCACCCGGCGGAAACGTTATAAAAAGAGCGATCCGCCCCACGCAATCGGATTGGCGAGAATCTCACGGCAACTTTGCCACCGAGAACGGCAATTCCGTGTCGGAGCCAGAGTTTTTTTCGATGCACTGGAGCGTTGCGGAATGAAAGCCTGCCAAGGGGTTAGCGTGGATGAGGCGGAACGGCTGTTCTCCCCATTGGCGGACGCGAAATCAACCCTGCTGGCGATCTCGGGCGGTGCCGATTCGACCGCGCTGCTGGTTCTTGCCGCCGGCTGGGCCAAGGGACGCGCCATCAGGCTCGTGGCGGTGACCGTCGATCACGGATTGCGGCCGGCTTCCACCTCCGAAGCGAAACAGGTCGCCCGGCTGGCGAAATCGCTCGGCGTGCCGCACCGCATTCTAAGCTGGGAAGGACCCAAACCGCGCACGGGCGTTGAGGAAGCGGCGCGCGCCGCCCGCTACGAGCTTCTGGAACGGCATGCCGCGAAAATCGGCGCCAGCCATATCGTGACCGCGCATACGGAGGACGACCAGGCCGAAACCGTGTTGCTGCGCCTTGCCGCCGGGTCCGGCCCGACCGGGCTTGCCGGAATGCGCCCCGTGTCGCGGCGCGGCGCGCTCATTCATGTCCGTCCTCTTCTCGGTGTGCCGAAAGCGCGGCTGGTTGCGACCCTGAACGAGGCGGGAATCGGCTGGAGCGAGGACGAATCCAACCTGGATTCGAGTTTCGCGCGCCCGCGCCTGCGCGCCGCACGGACCGTGCTGGAGCGGGAGGGGCTGACGGCGGGGCGGCTTACGGTGCTGGCGCAGCGCATGGCCCGAATGGCCGACGCCCTCGACCGGGTCGCGGCCGCCGCATGGGCCGACGCCGCGCGGGTGGAAAAGGGCGCGACCGTGCTCGATGGGGCGGTTCTTGCCGCGCTGCCGGAAGAGATCGCCCTGCGGCTTCTTGTCCGCGCCGTCGATATGCACGGCGATCAGACGCCCGACCGCCTTGCCCGCTCGGAAAATCTGCTGGGCGCGGTAAGGGAGACTTTGTCCTTGGGCCAATCCCTCGGCCGCACATTGGCGGGGGCGAAAATCTCCGTGCGCAAAGGCGAGGTGATCGTCACCGCCGCTCCGCCGCGCCGGGGATTGCCGCGCAGGGAATGAAAGATTCGAGAACCTTTCTCTGTTCTGGTAGCTGGAAACCTATCCGTCCGACTTCCCTTGGCAATGATCCGCCCGGACCTTACATTCGCCCAAAGGCTCCGGCTTTTTATCCGCCGTCGCCCGCCCGTCCGAAAGGCAAATGATGAATCCGAATTACCGGAACTTCGCGCTCTGGGTCATCATCGTGATGCTCCTGCTGGCACTCTTCACCATGTTCCAGAGTCCCGGCCAGCGCGCGGGCAATAACGAGATTTCCTTCAGTCAGCTTCTGACCGAGGTCGATAATTCGCGCGTGCGCGACATCGTCATCGAAGGGCCGAACATCACCGGCACCTTCACCGACGGGCGCACCTTCACGACCTATTCGCCGAACGATCCTTCGCTTGTGGAGCGGCTCTACAACAAGGGCGTCGGCATCACCGCGCGCGCGCCGCAGGACAATGTGCCGTGGTTCGTCAGCCTGCTGCTGTCCTGGCTGCCCTTCATCGCGCTGATCGGCGTGTGGATCTTCCTCAGCCGCCAGATGCAGGGCGGCGCCGGCAAGGCGATGGGCTTCGGCAAATCCAAGGCCAAGCTGCTGACCGAGGCGCATGGGCGCGTGACGTTCGAGGACGTCGCGGGCGTGGACGAGGCCAAGGACGATCTGACCGAGATCGTGGAATTCCTGCGCGATCCGCAGAAGTTCCAGCGCCTCGGCGGCCGTATTCCGCGCGGCGTTCTGCTCGTCGGGCCGCCCGGCACGGGTAAGACCCTGATCGCGCGCGCGGTCGCGGGCGAAGCCAATGTGCCGTTCTTCACCATTTCCGGTTCGGACTTCGTCGAGATGTTCGTCGGCGTCGGCGCGAGCCGCGTGCGCGACATGTTCGAACAGGCCAAGAAGAACGCGCCGTGCATCATCTTCATCGACGAGATCGATGCCGTCGGCCGCCACCGTGGCGCGGGCCTCGGCGGCGGTAACGACGAGCGCGAGCAGACGCTGAACCAGCTTCTGGTCGAGATGGACGGCTTCGAGGCCAATGAAGGCATCATCATCATCGCCGCGACCAACCGTCCGGACGTGCTCGATCCCGCTTTGCTGCGGCCGGGCCGCTTCGACCGTCAGGTCGTGGTGCCGAACCCCGACGTCGTCGGCCGTGAGAAGATCCTGCGCGTGCATGTACGCAAGGTTCCGCTCGCCCCCGATGTCGATCTGAGGACGGTCGCACGCGGAACGCCCGGTTTTTCGGGTGCCGATCTGATGAACCTCGTCAACGAGGCCGCGCTGATGGCCGCGCGCCGCTCCAAGCGCATGGTGACGCAGCAGGAGTTCGAGGACGCGAAGGACAAGATCATGATGGGTGCCGAGCGCAAGACGCTCGTCATGACGGAACAGGAAAAGCTACTGACCGCCTATCACGAAGGCGGCCATGCGATCGTCGCGCTGAACGTTCCGGCCACCGATCCCGTCCACAAGGCGACGATCATTCCGCGCGGTCGCGCTCTCGGCATGGTCATGCAGCTTCCCGAACGCGACAAGCTGTCGATGTCGTATGAACAGATGACATCGCGCCTCGCCATCCTGATGGGCGGCCGCGTCGCGGAAGAGGAAGTGTTCGGCGCCGACAAGGTGACGTCGGGCGCAAGCTCCGACATCCAGCAGGCGACCAAGCTCGCCCGCGCAATGGTCACGCAATGGGGCTTCTCCGAAGAGCTCGGCACCGTGATGTATGGCGACAATCAGGAAGAGGTTTTCCTGGGCTACAGCATGGGCAAGCAGCAGAGCATTTCGGAGGAAACGGCGCGCAAGATCGACTCCGAGGTCCGGCGTCTGGTCGAGGCCGGCTATGCCGAGGCGCGCAAGATCCTGACCGAGAGGCGCGACCAGCTCGAAATGCTCGCCAAGGGCCTGCTGGAATACGAGACCCTGTCGGGCGACGAGATCGTCGGCCTTCTTGCCGGCAAGGCTCCGGTGCGCGAGGGGGCGGACGAGCCCCCGGCGCCGCGCGGCTCTGCGGTGCCTTCGACCGGAAAGCACAAGCCCAAACCCAAGCCCGATGGCGGGCTGGAGCCTCAGCCGCAGGCGTAAGGGCTTACCAGAACACGCGAAAGCCCGGCTCAGGCCGGGCTTTTTGCTTAACAATTACTGAAATCTCCGCACACGACTTTTGAACGGGCGCGGGCGTATAATCGGCTAGAAACTCCGGAGAACGGGGACAGGGTAATGGTGCGCAAATATTTCGGAACCGACGGCATTCGCGGTCGGGCGAACAAGACGATCACGCCCGATCTGGCGCTGCGCGTCGGCATGGCCGCCGGCCTCGTCTTCAATCGCGGCGATCATCCGCATCGCGTCGTCATCGGCAAGGACACGCGCCTTTCCGGCTACATGATCGAGACGGCTCTGGTGTCGGGCTTCACCGCCGTCGGTATGCACGTTTTGCAGCTCGGCCCGATGCCGACGCCGGCCGTCGCCATGCTGACGCGCTCCATGCGCGCCGATCTCGGCGTCATGATTTCCGCCTCGCACAATCCGTACGACGACAACGGCATCAAGCTGTTCGGTCCCGACGGCTACAAATTGTCGGACGAGGTCGAGCGCGATATCGAGGCCCTGATCGATGCCGATCTGACCAAGAGGCTCGCCCCTTCCGAGCGGCTCGGCCGCGCCAAGCGCATCGAGGGCGCACATGAGCGTTACATCGAATTCGCCAAGCGCACATTGAGCCGCAATCTCGATTTCGACGGCCTGCGCGTGGTCGTGGACTGCGCCAATGGCGCGGCCTACCGCGTGGCGCCCGAGGCGCTGTGGGAACTCGGCGCCGATGTCATTGCAATCGGCAACGAGCCGGACGGCTTCAACATCAACAAGGATGTCGGCTCGACCGCGCCCACCGCTCTGTGCGCCAAGGTCAAGGAAATGCGCGCCGATATCGGCATCGCGCTCGACGGGGATGCGGACCGCGTGATCCTCGTGGACGAGAAGGGGCAGGTCGTGGACGGCGATCAACTGATGGCCGTCATCGCCGCCGACTGGGCGGAAGAGGGGCGCCTGTCGAAGCCCGGTATCGTCGCGACCGTCATGTCCAATCTCGGCCTCGAACGCTATCTGAAGGAGCAGGGGCTCGGCATCGTGCGTACGCCGGTCGGCGACCGCTATGTCTCCGAGGCCATGCGCGAACAGGGCTACAATCTCGGCGGCGAACAGTCCGGCCATATCATCATGTCGGACCATACGACGACGGGCGACGGGCTTCTGGCCGCCTTCCACGCTCTGAGCGTGGTCAAGAAGCTCGAAAAGCCGGCCTCCGAAGTGTTCCACCGTTTCGAGCCGCTGCCGCAGATCCTGAAAAATGTGCGCACAAACGGTGCCGGCAAGCCGCTGGAGAATGCCGGTGTAGTGCGCGCCATCGAGGCCGCCACCAACAAGCTCGGCAAGGAAGGGCGGCTCGTGATCCGTCCGTCCGGCACCGAGCCCGTCATCCGCGTCATGGCCGAGGGCGACGACCGGGCTTTGGTCGAAGCGGTGGTCGACGACGTGATCGGGGCGCTGGGCGCTCCTGCGGCCTGATCTTAACGGGCCGTTAACCGGTAACGATCCGTTAAGAAGTACGGACGCGGTGCCAAGGCATTGCCGGTAAACGTATTGTCATTATTGTGCGTGCGGAATTAACCTTAATCCCTGTTTAAGACTTATCCCCGATAGTTCCCGGTATGAGGGCCGCTTGTGAGCGGCGTGTAAATGCATGAAGGGGGACGGGGTAATGCCCAGGTTCAAACTCTTTGCCGGAACCGCGATCGGCGCGATCCTCCTGGCGGGCGGCGCGCTGGCTGCCGATATGCCGGTCTATTACGAACCCGAGCCCATTCCCGCCTTCGGCGGCTGGTATCTGCGCGGCGATGTCGGCGTGAGCTTCCAGCAGGTCGATAATCTCCACAACGTGGCGTTCAACGATACGGCCACGTTCGACTCCGTGACCATTCTGGATACGGATTTCGATCCGTCCTGGTTCCTCGGTCTCGGCGTCGGCTATCAAATCAACGACATCTTCCGCGTGGACCTGACCGGTGAATACCGCGGCAAGTCGGAATTCAAGGGCCTCGATATCGCCGTGCCGGCGGGCGGCGGCGGGGCGTACTTCAACGAATATTTCTCGAAGAAGTCCGAATGGCTGTTCCTGGCCAACGGTTACTGGGACATCGGCACTTGGGAGCGGTTCACGCCGTTCGTCGGCGCCGGCGTCGGCGCGAGCTACGTCAAGATCCACGATCTGCAGGACTTCAACACGCTTTCTCCCGACGGACCTTCGGCGACCTGTCCGGTCGGCGGAAATGGCTGCGCGGTGGGTGACGGGCAGTGGAACTTCGCCTGGGCCCTCTATGCGGGTCTGGCCTATTCCATGTCTCCGAACCTCGTGCTCGAGGTCGGCTACCGCTACCTCAATCTGGGCGACGGGCAGACGAAGAACATGCTGGGCAACGATGGCTCGGACCCTGTGCCGAACAACCCGATGCATTTCGAGGACATCACGTCCCACGACATCAAGGTCGGCCTGCGCTATCTGCTCGACTGATCGGGCCGCATAGAACGGTTTCCAGCGCCCGGCGGCACCCCCGCCGGGCGTTTTCTTTTTTGCAACAGGTGCGACCTCTTCGCCGGTCCGATGGAACATGTGTTGACATCGGAGCGGCCGCGCGTATTTTCGCCCGTGGGACACCCCTCCCCAACGAGGGGCTATCTATCTGGAAGGATAGAGGCACATGGCGAATGATATGCCCGGCAGCAGGCCGGCGAATCCGCGTTTTTCATGCGGACCCTGCACCAAGCGGCCCGGTTGGACTGTGGATGTCCTCAAGGACACCCCCCTCGGCCGCTCTCACCGTTCTCCCCTCGGCAAATCGCGTCTGAAACAGGCCATCGACCTGACGCGCGAAGTGCTCGAAATCCCGGCCGATCACCGGATCGGCATCGTGCCGGCCTCCGATACCGGCGCGGTCGAAATGGCGCTGTGGTCGCTGCTCGGCCCGCGCGGCGTCGATGTCATGGCCTGGGAAGCCTTTTCCATGGATTGGGTGATCGACATCACCGAGCAGCTCAAGCTCGACGATGTGCGCGTCATGACGGCCGATTACGGCGTCCTGCCCGATCTGGCCAAGGTCGATACCGATCGCGACGTGGTCTTCGCCTGGAACGGCACGACCGCCGGCGTACGCGTGCCGGATGCCGACTGGATCAAGGCCGACCGCAAGGGCCTGACGATCTGCGACGCCACCTCGGCGGCGTTCGCGCAGAAGCTCGATTGGGCCAAGCTCGATGTCACCACCTTCTCCTGGCAGAAGGTGATGGGCGGCGAAGCGGCCCACGGAATGCTCGTCCTGTCGCCGCGCGCGGTCGAGCGTCTGGAAAGCCATACGCCCGCATGGCCGCTGCCGAAGATCTTCCGCATGACGAAGGACGGCAAGCTGAACGAGGCGATCTTCGAAGGCGAGACGATCAACACGCCGTCGATGCTGGCCGTCGAGGATTATATCGACGCGCTGACATGGGCCAGATCGATCGGCGGTCTGGACGCGCTGAACGGCCGTGCGGACGCCAATTGCAAGGTGCTGACCGATTGGGTCGCGCGGACGCCGTGGGTCGATTTCCTTGCGGTGGACGAGACGACGCGCTCGAACACCTCGATCTGCCTGATGATCGTCGACCCTCTGGTGACGAGCCAGCCGCCCGAAGTGCAGGCGCGGTTCGCCAAGGACATCGCGGCGGCTCTGGAAACCGAAAAGGCCGCTTTCGATATCGGCTCCTATCGCGATGCGCCGTCCGGCCTTCGCATCTGGACCGGATCGACCGTCGAAGCTTCGGATCTTGCCATTCTGACCGAATGGCTGGACTGGGCGTTCGTGCGTGCAAAGGCCGGGCTGGCAAAGGCTGCGTGACGATATGGCCCCGCGGGTTTTGATCTCCGACAAGATCTCGCCCGCCTCGGTCAAGATCTTCACCGACCGGGGCGTGCAGGTGGACTACCGGCCCGAACTCGGCAAGGACCGCGAGGCGCTGGCCGCGATCATCCGTAATTACGACGGGCTCGCGGTCCGCTCCGCCACCAAGGTCACGTCCAAGGTGCTGGCCAATGCCGGGCGGCTGAAAGTGGTCGGCCGCGCCGGCATCGGCGTCGACAATATCGATCTGCCGGCCGCGACCGCCAAGGGCGTGATCGTGATGAACACGCCGTTCGGCAATTCCATCACGACCGCCGAACACGCGATCGCGCTGATGCTGGCGATGGCGCGCGAAATCCCGGCCGCCGACCAGTCCACGCAGGCCGGCAAATGGGAGAAGGCGCGCTTCCTCGGCGTCGAGATCACCGGCAAGACGCTTGGCCTGATCGGCTGCGGCAATATCGGCTCCATCGTTTCGGACCGCGCCATCGGCCTGAAGATGAAGGTGATCGCGTTCGACCCCTTCCTGTCGGCCGAGCGGGCGCAGGCGCTCGGTGTCGAGAAGGTCGAACTCGATGAGGTGCTGGCGCGCGCCGATTTCATCTCCCTGCACACGCCGCTGACGGAGAAGACGAAGAACATCCTGTCGGCCGACGCGCTCAACAGGACGAAGAAGGGCGTACGTATCGTCAATTGCGCGCGCGGCGGACTTGTCGACGAGCTTGCGCTGCGCGCGGCGCTCGAGACCGGCCATGTCGCCGGCGCGGCATTCGACGTTTTCTCGACCGAGCCCGCGACCGACAATCCGCTGTTCGGCCATCCGCATGTGATCTGCACGCCGCATCTGGGCGCGAGCACGATGGAGGCGCAGGAGAATGTCGCGCTTCAGGTCGCCGAGCAGATGTCGGATTATCTGACGCGCGGCGCCATTACGAACGCGATCAACTTCCCCTCGATTTCGGCGGAAGAGGCGCCCAAACTGCGCCCCTTCATCACGCTTGCCGAACGGCTCGGCTCGTTTGCGGGCCAGCTCACCGACGAGGGCGTGAAGTCCATACGCATCACCTATCAGGGCGAGGCGGCCCTGCTCAACACGCGCGCGCTGACGAGTTCGGCAGTTGCGGGCCTGCTGCGGCCGATGCTGGCCGACATCAATGTCGTCTCCGCGCCGAGCGTCGCCAAGGAACGCGGCATCGTCATCGAGGAGATGACGAGCGAAGCCGACAGCGATTACGATGCGCTCGTGACCCTGACTGTGGTGACGGAGAACATGGAGCGCTCGGTCTCCGGCACCGTGTTCGGGGACGGCAAACCGCGCATCGTCGACATCAAGGGCATCAAGGTCGATGCCGAATTCGCGCCGTCCATGATCTATGTGGCGAACGAGGACAGGCCGGGCTTTGTCGGCGGGTTCGCCAGCCTTCTCGGCGAAGCGGGCGTCAATATCGCGACCTTCGCGCTCGGCCGCGCCTCGCAGGGCGGCGATGCCATCGCGCTCGTCCAGATCGACGGCGAGGTTTCGGACGCCGTCATGGACAAGGTGCGCAAGCTGCCACAGGTCCGCCAGGCGAAACCGCTGGTGTTCTGACCCTGTGCCCCGGAAGGCGCGGAGCGCCTGTCCGGGACCCCCGCAGCATCAGAGATAGAATCGCGCTGTCACGGCGTATGGGTCCCGGGCTCCGCACGTAACTCGGGCTTGCCCGAGTTACGATTTATAGGGCTTAACTCGGCAACAGCCGAGTTAAGCGGCCCCGGGACATACATCACCCAAACCGCCGCTTTGCATCGAGCGTCAGGCCGAGGCCGACCGAGCCGAAAATGTCGCCTTCGACGATTTTCGTATCCGGCAGGTTCGCGGCGATGGCCGCGCGTACATGCGCAAGGCGCGTCGAGCCGCCGGTCAGGAACAGAGCGTTGATCTTTTCAGGCTCAAGGCCGGCCTGATGTAGGCAGATGTTCACGCGCGCGCCGATCCGCGCCGAAAGAGCCGCCGTCCCCGAGGCGAGGTCCTCGCGCGTGAGGCCGACGGAAAGTCCCGCTTCCAGCCAATCGAGATCGATCCGCGAACGCGGCATATCCGCAAGCGCGATCTTGGCGTCCTCGACATCGGCGGCGAGGGCGTGGCCGCGCCGCTCCTCCGCCACGCGGATCAGGCGCGCGATCAGATGCGGCTCGGCGGCCTCGCGCTCGACCTCGGCAAGCTCGCGCATCAGCTTCGGATCGTACAGACGGTTGATGCTGTGCCAGGTGGCGAGATCGTGGAAATAGCCGTTGGGCACGCCGAGCCCCTTGCGCTTCATGGCGCTGCGATAGCCCATCAGCGGCATGAGAAAGGCAAGGCTCAGTTCGCGGTCGAAATCCGTGCCGCCGATGCGCACGCCATCGTTTGCGAGAATATCGCCCGTACGGTCGGCGGCCATTGCGCGCCGCGGCGAGAGCCGTACGATCGAGAAATCCGACGTGCCGCCGCCGATATCGGCGATCAGCGCGATCTGTTCGCCCGTCACGCTCTGTTCGTAGTCGAGCGCGGCGGCGATCGGCTCGTACTGGAACAGGACATGCCGGTAGCCGACCTCGCCGGCGATTTTCCTCAGCGCCTCCTCGGCGCGGCGGTCGCCGTCCTCGTCGCCGTCGACGAAATGGACGGGGCGTCCGTGCACGACCTCGGTCAATTCCCGGCCAAGCTGCTTTTCGGCGCGCACCTTGATGTGGCGGAGGAAATCCGTAACCACGCGGCGGAACGGCGCGCGCTCGCGGCCGAGCAGGGTGCTTTCCTCGAGAAGGGCGGAGCCGAGAACGGATTTTATGCTGCGGATCAGGCGGCCCTGTTCGCCCTCAATATAGGCGGCGATGGCGGCGCGTCCGATCTGCGGCGCGCGGACGGGGCTGTAGAAGATCGCGCTCGGAATGGTGCGCTCGCCGCCTTCGAGCGGCGTCAATACGGGCGCGCCGTCCGCGAATGTGCCGAGCGTCGTGTTCGACGTGCCGAAATCGAGGCCGCAGGCGGTCATTGTGCGGGCGCGCTCCGGCGGGTCGTGGCGACGAAGACGCCGCCGAGCACGAGCAGGAATCCGACGATGTGAAACAGATGCATTTCCTCGCCGAGAAACAGGATCGCAAGGATCGAGCCGAAAACCGGCATCAGGTGAAAGAAGGGACCGGCGCGGTTGGCGCCGATGAGCTGAACGCCGCGGTTGAAGAACAGATAGGCGATGAGCGAGGGAAACAGCATGACATAGCCGAGCACGGCGAAGGTCGAGGGCGTGAAATTGATGCGTCCGCCGGCGATGAATTCAGCGGCGGCGAACGGCAGGAGCAGAACCGTGCCGCACACGACGATGCTGGCGAGAAAGCTCAGCTGATCCAGTGCGGGGCGCTTGCGGAGGGCCGCAGAATAAAGGCCGTACAGGACCAGAGCGAGAATGATGATCATGTCGCCTATATTGAAGCTGAGCGCGGCGAGATGGGCCGGAACGCCCCGTGTGACGATGACGAGGACGCCCAGGAGCGAGACGAGAATGCCGCCGAACTGGGCCAGGGTCAGCCGGTCGCCCCACAGGACGAAACACCAGATCGCGATCAGAAGCGGTGCGGTTGATTGTACCAGCACCGCGTTGATGGCCTCGGTATGGGCCAGCGCCCAATAGGACAATGCATTGTAGGGGCCGATGCCGGTGGCCGAGAGAAAGATCAGAATCGGCAGGTTCCGGCGGATGACGGGCCAATTGCTCCTCAGCCCTTTCCACGCGAAGGGTAGCACGATCAGGGCCGCTCCGGCCCAGCGCAGGAAGGCGAAGGCAAGCGGGGGAATATCGGGCGCGGCATAGCGGCCGATCACCAGATTCGAGGCCCAGAAGAGGGAGGTGAGCGTCAGCAGAAGGTAAGGGCGGTCGAACAGGCCGGGACCGGCCTCTGGCGTGGCGCTCATGAGGCGCATGACTGGCCGCGATTGCTGATTTGGGCAAGCCATCCGTTAGGCTTGATACCGGGGGGCCGATCCTTTACCACCCTTGAAAGCCCGGGCCTCGCCAGGGCTTTTTTCACGTTGGAAGGTGCGGATCAGCTATGGCCAATGTTGTGGTCGTCGGGGCCCAGTGGGGTGACGAAGGCAAAGGCAAGATCGTCGACTGGCTGTCTGAAAAGGCCGATGTCGTCGTCCGTTTCCAGGGCGGCCATAATGCCGGCCACACGCTCGTCATCGACGGAGAGGTCTACAAGCTCAGCCTGCTGCCCTCCGGCATCGTGCGCGGCGGCAAGCTCTCGATCATCGGCAATGGCGTCGTGGTCGATCCGCATGCCTTCATCGCCGAGGTGGAGCGCCTGAAGGAGCAGGGGGTCGAGGTCACGCGCGATAATCTGCGTATCGCCGACAATGCCACGCTGATTCTCTCGCTGCACCGCGAACTCGACGCTTTGCGTGAGGACGCGGCCGCCGCCAGCGGCACCAAGATCGGGACGACCAAGCGCGGCATCGGCCCCGCTTACGAGGACAAGGCCGGCCGGCGCGCGATCCGCGTGCGCGATCTGGACGATCCGCAGACGCTGCCGGCCAAGATCGAACGGCTTCTCGTCCATCACAATGCGATTCGCCGCGGGCTGGGGCTCGATGAATTGTCGGCGTCGGCGCTGCTCGACGAGCTGATGTCCGCCGCGCCGAAGATTCTCCCCTATATGGACGCGACCTGGGAATTGCTCGACGAGAAGCGCAAGGACGGCGCGCGCATCCTGTTCGAGGGCGCGCAGGGCGCGCTGCTCGACGTCGATCACGGTACCTATCCCTATGTCACTTCGTCGAACACGGTTGCCGCGGCCGCTGCCACCGGTTCGGGCCTCGGGCCCAAAAGCGTGGGTTTCGTGCTCGGAATAGCCAAAGCCTATACGACGCGCGTCGGCGAAGGACCGTTCCCGACCGAACTGAACGACGAGACCGGACGGACGATCGGCGAGCGTGGCCGCGAATTCGGCACGGTGACGGGCCGGGCGCGGCGCTGCGGCTGGTTCGATGCCGTGACCGTGCGGCAGACCGTGCGGACATCGGGCATAGACGGTATCGCCTTGACGAAGCTCGATATTCTTGATGGATTCGACGAGATTAAGGTCTGCACGCACTATATGCTCGACGGCAAGCGGATCGACCGTCTGCCGGCGAGCCAGGGCGAGCAGGCCCGTGTACAGCCGGTCTACGAGACCATTGCGGGCTGGAAGGAATCCAGCCAGGGCGCGCGTTCCTGGGCCGCTTTGCCGGCGCAGGCGGTCAAATATGTGCGGCGAATCGAGGAGCTGATCGGCTGTCCCGTCACACTTTTATCCACGAGCCCTGAGAGAGAAGACACAATTCTTGTCCATGACCCCTTCGAAGACTAAGTCTTGCAGGTGACTTGGCGCACACTCCCGGGCGATAAAAAGAAGACATGGCCGATTACTATCCAGTATTGACGCGAGCCATTTCGGCATTGGACCCGAACACGGCGGAAGCCCGCCGGACGGTCTATGAGCGCGCGCGTCAGGCCATCGTCAAACAGCTTCGCAGCTACGACCCGCCGCTGGCGGAAGCCGAAATCACCAAGGAGAGGCTCGGGCTCGAAGAGGCGGTGCGCCGGATCGAATCCGAACATCGCGCCGGCCAGCAGCAGCAAACGCAGCCGCCGCCGGCCGCGCCGGAGCGGCCTGCCGCCTCGCCCGCCGCCGAGCGGGGCGCTGCCGAACGAGCCGCTGTCGAACGGTCTGCCGCCGAGCGGCCTGCACAATCGCCCCAGCTGCCGGCCGCAGGCCCTGCATCGCCGCGCCCGGTTGCTGCTGAACGGGCACCGGGCCAGTCATCCGGCCAGCCAGTCGGGGCGGGCCCGTCTTCCGCGCCGCCGGCGCCTCCGCGCCCGGCCACCACCTCGGTCGCGGGCGATGGCCTGGTCAAAGTCCATGCCGCCGCCGCCGCCGCCGCCTCGCTCGGCGCGGCCACCGCAAGCGCCCGCGCCAGCGCGCTGACGACGCGCGCGGCCTTCGAGCCCGCCTCCCAGCGCGGCGCGCCGCAGCGCACCGAACCGAATTTCGAGCGTCCCCGCGTGCCGGGCCCGCTCCCGGAAGCCCGCCCGCCGGCAATGGAGAGCACCTTCGCCCAGCGCGAGATCGCGCCGCCCGGCGAGGACGATCGCGACGATGGGCAGAGCGAGGCCCCGCGCGCGGCCCGCATGGTGGGCCTGATCGCCATCATCGCCCTTATCGGGCTTGGCGTCGGCACCTATCTCGCCCGCGATCAGATTGCCGGTTTCTTCGGCGACGAGGCGGTCGAAATCGCCGAGCCGGCGGATAGCAGCCCGAAAGTGGACGATCGTGTCGGTACGGGCGATGCCGTGCCCGGCGACGATGCTGCGGTCGAGACGCCGCCCGCAACCAGCGCGGAGCCCGCGCCCGAAACCGCCGCCGAGCAGCCGGCCTCTCCCGCCACGCCGTCGGATGCGGGCGCGCTCGTATCGCAGCGCGCGACGCTCTATGACGAAGCGCCCGACGCACAGAGCGGCGCGGCGGCAACGACGGGTTCCATCAACTGGCGCACGGAGCCGGTGCCGAGCAATCCGTCCGAAGTGCAGCTCGTCGGCGATATCTCGATCCCCGAGCGCGGCATGCGGGCCATGCTGACCATGACGCGCAATCTCGACGAGACGCTGCCGGCCAGCCACCTCATCGAGATCGTATTTACGCTGCCGGACGATTTCGTGAACGGCGGCGTCGGCAATGTGCCGGGCATCCTGTTCAAGCAGACCGAGGCCGATGGCGGCTCGGCGCTCAAGGGCATGTCGGCCAAGGTGACGAAAAACATCTTCCTGATCGGCCTGGAAAAGACGCCGGCCGACCACGAGCAGAACATGCAGGCCATCCGCTCGCGCGGCTGGATCGACCTTCCGATCCTTTACGAGAACGGCCGCCGCGCTGTGCTGACGATCGAGAAGGGCACGCCGGGCGAGCGCGCCTTTGCTGCCGCCTTCAACGCATGGGACGGCGCATTGCCGCCGCAGACGCCCGCTCCGGAAGCGAGCGCCCCCGCGACGCCGTAATTACGGTAAGTTTCAGGCCGCGCCGGCCTCGACGGCGGCGATGTTCTCGCGCACGGCCTTCTGCACCTTTTCGAAGGCGCGCACCTCGATCTGCCGCACGCGTTCGCGCGAGACGCCGAATTCTTCCGACAGGGCTTCGAGCGTGATCGGCTCTTCGGAGAGCTTGCGCGCCTCGAAAATGCGCCGTTCGCGGTCGTTCAGCACGGTCATGGCGCGCTTCAGGGCCTCGCGGCGATTGTCGAGTTCCTCGGACTCGGCGAGGATGGTTTCCTGGCTGACGGAATCGTCGACCAGCCAGTCCTGCCATTCCGACGAATCCGCCTCGTCGCCGCGTAGCGGCGTGTTCAGAGACGCATCGCCCGACAGGCGCCGGTTCATCGATATGACGTCTTCCTCGGGCACGCCGAGCTTCTTGGCGATCTGCTGCACCTGATCGGGCCGCAGGTCGCCGTCCTCGAGCGCCGAAATCTGGCTCTTGGCCTTGCGCAGGTTGAAGAACAATTTCTTCTGGTTGGCGGTGGTGCCCATTTTCACCAGCGACCACGAGCGCAGGATGTATTCCTGGATCGCGGCGCGGATCCACCACATCGCATAGGTCGCGAGGCGGAAGCCCTTGTCGGGCTCGAACCTTTTCACGGCCTGCATGAGGCCGACATTGCCTTCAGAAATGACTTCGCCGATGGGCAGGCCATAGCCGCGGTAGCCCATCGCGATCTTGGCGACGAGCCGCAGATGGCTGGTGACGAGCTTGTGCGCGGCGTCCGGATCGCCGTGTTCGCGCCACCGCTTGGCGAGCATGAACTCCTCGTTCGGCTCCAGCATCGGAAAACGCCGAATCTCGCTGAGGTAGTGGCTGAGGCCGGTATCGGCCGATATGACTGGAAGCGCCGCACGCGCCATGTTTCTAACCTTCCCCGTCGGCCCCCCGAAGCGGAGCCGCAACTGGCCGCGAAAAATTTCGCCGGCCATCTCCGACTATATAGGCACGGTTCAATGTGACGATAAGGGGGCATGCCCGTCACAGGGGCGTGAGAGCATGTCGGGGCAGCCCGCAATCAGGCGTCGGGCCCGGCCTGCAGGTTTTCGACGAGGGCGGCGAGCTCTTCCGGTAACTCGCTGTCGAAGCTCATCAATTCGCCCGTGCCGGGATGGCGGAAGGCGAGATGGCAGGCATGGAGCGCCTGGCGGTCGAGCGCACTGAGGGCTTCGCGCGCACCTTCCGAGAGCCGAGCGGCCTTGGTCTTGTAGCCCGTGCCGTAAAGCGGATCGCCGAGAACCGGATGGCCGATATGGGCCAGGTGAACGCGGATCTGGTGGGTGCGCCCGGTTTCGAGCGTGCATGTGACAAGGCTGGCGACCGGCTTGTCTGCGGGGCCGTAGGTTTCGAGCAATTCCCAATGCGTCACCGCCTCGCGGCCCTTGCCGGGGCGGGAAACGTGCATCTTCTCCCGGTTGCGCGGATCGCGATCAATAGGCGCCTCGACCCGGCCGCGCGGCCGGTTGGGCACGCCCCAGACAAGGGCGAGATAAGCGCGCTCCAGATCGCCCGTGCGGCCGTGATCGGCGAACTGGGCGGCGAGATCGCGATGGGCGCGGTCGGTCTTGGCGGCGACGAGAAGGCCCGAAGTGTCCTTGTCGAGCCGGTGGACGATGCCCGGCCGCTCGACCCCGCCAATCCCCGACAGCGAGCCCTTGCAATGATGGAGGAGGGCGTTGACGAGCGTGCCCGTCCAGTTGCCCGCGCCGGGATGGACGACGAGGCCGGACGGCTTGTCGATGACGACCAGCTCCGAATCCTCAAAGACGATATCGAGCGGAATGTTCTCCGGCTCGGGCTCGGCGGCCACCGGCGGCGGGATTTCCACCTCGACCGCCTCATCCCCCGCGATCTTGAAACTGGGATTGTCGGCCACCATTCCGCCAAGGCTTACCTTGCCCGCTTTCACCAGCGCCTGTATCCGGGTGCGCGACAGGCTCGGCAGGAGCGTGGCCAGAGCGCGGTCCAGCCGCTCGCCGCCGAGCTCGGCCGGAATGGTGATGCTGAGAACTTCAGGGGCAGGATCGTTCATATGGCAAGAAAAGCCGTTGAGATTGACGAGGAAGAGCTAAGCCCGGCGCAGGAAAAGGTGGTCCGGCGCATGCGGATGCTGGTCGGAATCTCGACCGGCATCATGGCGCTCGGGTTTCTGCTCGTCATGTCGGTGATCGTATGGCGTGTCGTCAAGCAGGAGGCACCGGCCGCCGGCGGCGAAAGCGAGATCGCAAGCGTGCTTCCGATCGGCAAGGGGCAGCGCATCACTTCGACGACCTCGGACGGCCAGCGCCTGTTCGTCACCGTCGAGGCCGAGGACGGCCGCCAGTCCATCCTCGTCTTCGAAGCCGCCTCACTGGCCTATCGCGGAAAGATCGAGGGGCTGGCGCCGTGATTCTTGAGGGACGGCGCCGTCGATCCGGTCGTCTGACACGGCAAATCCCAACGGGGGCGGGCGGCCGTGAACTCAAACGCCTCGCGGGGCCAAAGACGGCGGCCGTGAACCCGGCTGTCCCGCCGGGCAAATCTCATCCCTCTTGCAGGGCAGGGTTCCGCGCCTTATTAGAAACCCCTCGCGCCCTCGAAATCCGACCGGCGCGCCGCGCTCCCTTCGTCTAGCGGTCTAGGACGTCGCCCTCTCACGGCGAAAACAGGGGTTCGAGTCCCCTAGGGAGCGCCATTTTGTCGTTCTATCTAAGTCGCTGATATAGTTGGTGGTTCGGCCTTTTTGCCAGTGCATCCGTATGCAGGGATGTATGCAATGGCAAATCACCTCGTGCGCCGCGGCGCAGTCTTCAGTTTCCAGATCCGCATTCCTCGCGATCTCGTAACCATTTTAGGCAACTCTCCCCTGTGGATCAGGGTCGGCCGGGTCGAGGCCCGGGAAGCCGCGCGCCGCGCCCGGCTTCTAGCAGGGCATTGCGAGGCCGCCTTCCACGCCGCAAGGAGAGGTAAAATGACATCGCGCGAGGAAATCCAGACCACGCTCGGCAAGATCGATGAAGCGCTGCAGGATATCGGGGAGCAGCACTACGAGGCCGCGATCCATGCGCTCTGGTATGATGCCTTACGCGATGACGTCGAGAGGGGCGTGATCGATCCTGCCGATTATGTGGTGGAATTGAACTCGCCTCCGGACGAGCTCGTGGCCCGCGCCCGGATGGAGGCTCTCAGCCTCGCCGAGCGGCATCTCGAACTGGTCCGCGAGGCTGCCGGCAGCAGCGGCGATCTGGGCCTCCGCATGGACAAACTTCAGGAGATGGTTCTGTCACTGCGGGATCAATCTCCGCAAATGCCAAAATTACCGACGCTCAGCGCAGCGGTGGGGCCCGTCATCAGGAAATATCGGGAAGCGAAGCCGAAGAGCACATATTACCGCCGGATGGAAAATGGCGTCAGGCGGTTCATCGAAGTGAAAGGCGACCTGCCTGTAGACCAGTACGTGCCGCTCGACATGCAGGATTTTGCCAATTTGCTGGCGCGGGTGCCCGCCTGCTGGGACAAGGAAAAGGAACTCGTCGGCATGACCTTCCCGGATGCTGCCGATTACAATGATCGGCACGGGCGTCCGTTCAGCACTCTGTCTGTGGATGCGGTCAATGACTATTTGCGATCGTTCGTTCAAGCTTGGAAGCGGGCGACCAGGGGACTCTACGGTGTCCGGGAGCTTGGGCTTGATGGTGTGGTATTACCCGAAGCTGCTTCCGATCCGATTGAACGTGAACCTCTCACTCCGGAGAAACTGAGCAAATGGTTTGCGCTTGCTGCGGCGGCACGAAGGCCGGCGGACAAATGGCTGCCTTTGCTCGGCCTGCTTACCGGGGCGAGATTGGGGGAACTGGTCGGAATCCAGTCCCAGGATATCAAGAGGGTCCACGGTTTCTGGACGGTCGATTTACGGCAAGCACATCTCGTCAATGGTCAGAAACAGAATCGTGCAGTCAAGAATCGCCAATCGAAACGGCTTTTTACGCTGCACACATTTCTTGACCAGGCGGGATTTGTGGATTGGGCGTGCAGCCGATCCGGCTTCATATTCGAAGATCTTCATGTGGCAGAAAATCCGGCGAAAACGGCCGGCGCACGGATGCGACGCCAGATGAAAAAAGCAGGCGTCCACGTCACACGCTCAGAAGTCTTTCATTCCCTCCGGCACACCGCCAAAGACTGGATGGACGACAGGAAGCTGTCTGAAAAGACTGCCGACCGGCAGGTCGGCCATCGCCCCGCGACAGTCGGGCGCCGTTACGGCGAGAAAACCTTACGGGCATCCGAAATCGAGCAACTGGCCACTTTGCCGTTGCCAGAAGGAGTGGATTTCTCCCCCTATCTCGCAAGCGCTCCACGCGGTAAGGGGCGATGAAGTCCTCCAGAATTCCAAAATGTATAGACGAATATCATACCAGGGCGCATGCCGATCACACCGCGTTCTTCTCGGGCGCACAGCCCGCATCCGGTCGTCCAACAAAGCAGCACCAGATCGTTTTCTCGCTGAACAGACGTTGCAATCGAGGATTTGAGGATGTTCAAAACGGCCGGATCCGGACACGTCGTCTCTTTCTATCCGCTTATGATTAACCTTGCATTCTGGAGCGCGTGCGAGAGCTCAGGGGCAGAGGATGTCCGGTTCTGTTTCCCGAATGGGAGCCATACACCAAGCCGGATAGGACGAGAGGCGGGATAGCTGTCACGAAGAACCGGCAGTGGGCTAGTCGCATTTACATCTCGTGGCACTTTTGATGCGTACCGGAAGGTGTAATGACAGTTGGGCTGAGAGAGACTAAGACTTGAGTTAGAGTGCAAGTTGGTTGGGGCCGGCCGTTAGTCTCGAAGTCCCGCGCAGTGAAGTTTCCACATTTTTCTCGTTCCGGTTTCGTGGCATCGGTTAAGAGCGAGCAATTTCAGAGGATCTGATTTGCTACATGTGCCGGAAATAATTTCCGAGAGTTGGCCGCTGGCTACAAGACGGACCAAAACGGCTCGCTTCGGATGTATGGAGCGACTGCGACCGCTGGTGACCCGAAGCAGACATCCCGCAACCAAACAGCCAACAGCAGTTCGAATCCCGTCCGGCGCACCAAACATGATGAAGATGAGAACGGACTAATCGTGGTTTGAAGGCCTGACGATCACCGCTCGCTCATTCACGACTACCCGGCTCCTCCGCAGGGCACTGGTAATCCCGAACCTCGCTCTCGCCTTCACGATACCATCGCGCTCCGGCATCCAACGAACTAGCTTCGTGGTAACAGATTTCCGGCGCGCTCCCATCAAGCTCCATGGAAATCATCCAGTTGTGAGGACCGCACCGATGCGCCTCGCACCCCCAGCTTTGGATGCGTCCATTTGCAATCCAGATCGGCGTTTTCGGACCACCCGGCGCAAGTATCCGCTGGCGGACCTCCGCATCCGGCACCACGCGCTCAACGGCCGCTCTGACCAGCGGATGCATCAGGAAATGCGGCAATGTAGCGTCATGGGGGTATTTGCCTTCATAGGCTGTCAGGAGAGGGACTTCCTCCGCCAAGGCAGGAGACCCGGCCAGGCAAAGCAATGCGATGGCGATCAGTTTGCCTGAGCGTAAATCTGGCAGTTTCGTCTCGAGGATCGCCTTCATGGAACGGTCTCCGCTCGGGCGGCCGTCACACAGTCCCGCAACCGCTGGCCATCCTCGATATATCGTGTCGCGCTGCGCAGGCCATACGCTCCCGGCCACAATGTGATCGACTGCCGATTGGAATCGTTAGCAGCTTCGCTCGCTCCGACGCAAACGAGCCTGGCAAGCCCCGGTTTTTCCCGATCCGCAGAGCCGGCGTCATTCAGAACAAGAATGAGTTCGCGTGTTAAGCTTAAGCTGCCGCCAGAGCGAATGCAGTTTGCAACATCGTCAGCTTTGACCATCCGGTTAAGACAGTTGTCCATCTCGGAATCAGCCACGGCGATATTCGATCTATCGAGCAGCAGGTTCAGATAACGAACCTGGCTCATGCGGGCATCGTCCATCACCAGAACGGCAAGCGTTTCCACCGGCCCGGTGTCGGCGGCATGCGCCGGTTGGGTGATCGCCCATAAGGCAAGAAGAGAAAGAGTGCGTTTCACAGAATCAAATTAACGTCCATACAGCAACCGAGCAAGCCTGCTCTGCCGACCACCCGCGGTGCCTCCTGCGCGGGTGGCAGTTCCGCGTGCGCCCAGATTCTTATCGATTTCCCTTATCACGGCATGGAAAGCGGTCTCGTGCCGCGAACCGGATCGTTTCAAATGACGATTCCCCCTCGCACAGAAGGCGGCTGCACTCGGGTGCCGATGCCCGGAACGTGACGTTCTCCTTGTCATCGATCACGACCGACAATTTGCATCCGGTTTCGAACACCGAATCTTCGATGACGAAGCCGTCCTTGGACTTTTTGGCATCGCCCAGGAACATGCATTCGCTGCCCTTCGTCTCCAGCATTCCTTCATAACCGTCACCTTCGGGCGAAATGAACAGTTCCGCATGGTCGGCAAAGTAGCACAGAGTATTTGCATCCTTCGCTGGCCCTGCCGATTGCGCGATCTTCGGCAGAACTTCCTCCTTGTCTTCCTCCACGCTTTTGCAGCGCGCTTTAAAGCGTTCGTTGTCGGGATCGGAGGGATCGAAGCCTCTCACGAAGAGCTGGAGTTGATTGCCAATTTTCTGAAACTGCCATTCCTCAAGCCGATACTTTTCGGTGCGATCAACCTTGCATGCAAGAAGGGTGCGGATGCTCACCCGCGACAGTTCGTTCACCATAATGGGCCTGCAAAAGCCCTCTGGTGTTTCCACGCCATCGCTTCTGACGGTCTCGCGCAGCGCGGCATCCTTTGCTTTGCAGGAAGGCAACTTGCCCGCCTCCACCTGCTGCCAGATGCCGTGAAATATTTCGGGCAGCTTTTTCGGAGCCGCGGGCGGCTTTTTTGTCTGTGCGTGAGCGCCACAGGTGAAAAACACAACGGTCAGTATCGCGGCAATGAATCTGAACATGACAGCCCCCGTTTGCATGCCTGCGACTGTCTTGGCCGTTCATGGTGCAGGACTCAAGCCGCGTGGCGAAGCTTCGCTGCGCTCGATGTGGCTGCCGGCGATCCCTAATCACGCGGCGATCGCCCGGACATGGGGGTAAGCAGTTGGGAAGATTGGGCTTCCCAAAATTGAGGAGTGCTACCCCTCTCGGTGCGCTCCATGACCTCTGATCACGACGGCGAGCGCAAATAGACGTCCCTTCAGGAAGATAATGGCAGCCGCGAGAACGAGTGCCATTGCGATACCTTTGAGGACGACGCTGCTAGACCGAAATGACGATTCCGATCCGCCCTCGTTCGGCTCCGGCGCCCGTTGAACTTCCTGATCGCGTGCCGTCCTGACGGCTATCTCCGATACGGGCGTTCCAACCGCTTCCTCATCTGTTCCCAATGGCGCTGCCGCGGGATCGGGGAAGGACACCTTCCCTCCGGTTTCGCCACGGTCGATGGCGTGCCGAAACTCCTCGGGTGTCGGGGCCATGTCTACTTCATGCATGCCGGCCGGATTTCGCTCCGCCGGGCTCAGATCGCCCCCGCCCGGCAGGCCGAAGAGCAGCTCCGGGGCTTGGCGCCAAAGGCGTCATCCCGGCGCGGGCACAACGTTGATTGCGCCGAGCGATAGAATCGATGGTATGACATCGCATCACCTGCGGAGCGGCGAACACCTCATGACATTTCATCGTAGTATTTACGTGGTCGCTCTGTTGTGCGGGTGCGGTCCGGCGCTTGCGGCCGATGCCGATGTCATCTGGTTCGGCGGCACGATCATCACCGTGAACGACACGACGCCGAGCGTCGAAGCCGTGGCGATCAAGGATGGTCTTATCACCGCCGTTGGCAGCAAGGATGCCGTGTTCAAGGCCGAGCAAGGCAAAGCCACCGTCCTCAGAGACTTGGAAGGCCGGGCCATGACGCCCGGCTTCATCGACCCGCACAGCCATTTCATCGATTCACTGTCGATCGCTGATCGGATCAATGTCTCGGCGCCGCCGGTCGGCCCGGCGAACAATCCTGCGGAGATCGTTGCCGCGCTCCAGGCGGGCGCCAAAGCGAAGGGCCTGAAGCCCGGCGAGCTGCTGTTGGGCTATGGCTATGATGAAAATCTGATGCCCGAGGGCCAACCGCTATCGCGCGATGCGCTCGATGTGGCGTTTCCCGAGAATCCCGTTGCGGTCATTCACGTCTCGATGCACGGGGCGGTGCTCAATTCGGCGGCCTTCAGCAAGTTTGGCTATAAGGACGGCATGCCCACTCCGGCAGGCGGGGTTATCCTGCGTAAGGGCGATACCCAGGACCTGCAGGGGCTGGTGATGGAAACCGCCTATCTACCGATGTTCTCGAACATGCCGGGCCCCACGCTGGAAACTGAAGTCGCCGCGGCCAAGGCCGGGCAGATGCTATACGCGGCCGCCGGCGTCACGACGGCGCAGGAAGGCGCAACCCATGCGCCCCAGATCGAGCAGCTCAAGCGCATCGCCACGCAAGGAGGCCTCTTCATCGATCTTGTTGCCTACCCGTTCATTCTCGATCTCGACGCGGTGCTGGAGACAAACGATCCCTCGACCTTCGGTACCTACATCAACAACTTGAAGCTCGGCGGCTGCAAACTCACACCGGATGGTTCGCCTCAGGGCAAGACAGCCTGGTTCACGACGCCCTACCTGACCGGGGGGCCGGCCGGAGAGAAGGACTGGAAGGGCGAGCCCGGTCTGCCCATCGACCTGATGCTCGCGGGTACCAAAAAATGTTACGATAATGGGTTCCAGGTGCTGTTTCACGCCAATGGCGATGCGGCCATCGATTTCCTGATCGCGGCCCACAAACATGCGGCTGGAGACGATCTCGCGAAAGACCGTCGCACGGTCGCAATCCATGCCCAGTTCATCCGGCCAGACCAGATCGAGGCCTTCAAGAAGTACGACATTATCCCGTCGTTCTTCACCGACCATACATTCTTCTTCGCGGACACGCATGTTCTGAACCGGGGCAAGGAGCAAGCCCACGCCATCAGCCCCATGAAGAGCGCGATTGCGGCTGGATTGCAGCCCACCAACCACACGGATGCTTTCGTCGTGCCGGTGGATCAGATGATGACGATATGGACAGCCGTGAACCGGGTATCGCGCAGTGGCGCAGTCATCGGCCCCGACGAACGCATTACGCCGCTGCAGGCGCTGAAGGCCATTACGATCAACGCCGCCTATCAATATCGCGAGGAAGACAGCAAGGGCTCCATCGAGCCCGGGAAGCGCGCCGATCTTGTCGTGCTCTCCGCCGACCCCCTCACAGTGGATCCGATGACGATCAAGGACATCGAGGTACTCGAAACAGTCAAGGACGGCAGAACCGTCTACACCGCGGACGCTAAATGAGCGGCAAGAAGAACGCGGGCGCATTTGGCGCGCAACTCTCCGGCGTTGCCTATCAATCCGAACTTTGATCACTGAGTTCAGAGGGCGCGGCGAAGCTTATGTGTGCCGACAATCTCGTTGCGCGGCGACATTTACCCCAAGCGAGCCTGCGGCTTCGCAGCGCTCCTAAATAGTGGAACGGCGCGTCCTTCGGATCTGGCTCTCGTGAACCGAGCCACTCACAGCGTCTCGGCCATCCGGCATCGATCCTCGCGCGGGGAGGAAGGCTTCCTGCGCGCGCGGCGGGAAGGCTGCGCGTGAACGCCGTTATCGCAGCAACGAGCCAATGTCTGCTTCTGACCCAAAGCGGATTTTGGTAATGTCTGATTTTGAGCAGATCGCCCATTGGCATAACGGCAAGCATAGAGGGCGCCAAAAGCAGCGTTAAAGACGTTCTCGATACCACCACGCTGTGGGAGCGACTCGATCTGCCCTCCTGGCCCCTGTGGTTCGTTAATTCAATGACCGGGCCGCCCGCTCGTACCGTCGGCCGACGACCAGGTCCGGTCGGTCGAGCTCAGGCGCGATTTTGGAGGTGGTGAAGATAATCTGATGTGAGGTCTTCGATGCCCGTGACAGCGCGACCAGAAGGCGCTGGAAGTTCCACGACCGCTCCTCGACCATCCCCTTGTCCTCGACATTATCGAATAGCATCCAGCGCGGCAGATTGAAGCGCTGGTCAACGAGCGACGCGCTCAGCATCCCAGCGGCAAAGCTGTTCTTGAGGATAACCATGCCGCTCGCGCTACCCGCACGGTTCTTTTCGCCGTTGATCGCGACCCAATCGCCCGAGAACTCGAACGATACGTTCGCTATGTCGCCAAAGTCGCTATGCTCCTGGAGATCCTGATCGAGAAGCTTCTTCGTCTCTTTTGAGATGAGCGTATAGGCCTCGAGCTTGCGTTTTCCTTGAGCGCGCAAGATCGCCTCAATCTCCCCCTTAAGCCGCGTAAGGCGCGTGTTCAGGTCTTCCTTCGCTTCGGATGCCGCACGGATTCGCTTCGCAAGTTCGAGGCGCTTTTGGAGCCCTTCAAGTTCGCTATCGATGAAACCAACCTTGCGGCTCAGCTCCGCTATAGCGCCTTCTCGGCCGGTCACTGTTCCCGACTGAGCAAGCTCGATCGTCGATGACGTACGTCGCAGCGCTTGGCGCGCGATACGAAGCGCACTGGTCTTCTGACTGAGTTCAGCCTTACGCTCAGCCTGGAGCGATTCCGATTCCTTTAGCTGCATCTGGAGATCAAGGCGAACCGCAAGCGTACGGCTATCATCACCGTCAACGACGCGCTTGGTATCGCATAATTGGCAATGATCCCCATCCTTGGGCTGCACCGGCGCAAAGCAGGACGGGCAATATTCGAACGCAAGATGACCGAGTGCAAAGAAGGTGATCGAGGCGTCCCCAAAATCCGCGAGAGACTGTGTGAGATGCTTGATGAAATCCTCAGCATCAGACATTTCATATTCGAGGACCTCAATCTCCTCCTGCAACTTTACGACAGCCCGCCGGGCGCCGTTATAATCCTTGATCGCATCGGAGCGCATTTTCCTGAGATCTTCGCGCTCCGCTTTCGGCGCCGACGCTCCGACCAGTTCTTCAATTGACCTCAGCAGATGCTCGCGCTCGTCGTTCATTTTGGCAATCGCTGCTTCGATATGCTCCGCAAGAATATTCTCGCCATAGCCGGTCGCAACGGCAACGAGGCTTCGATAGGCTGTCACCGCAGCATCATAGAGCTTTCCAGTTTCCCTGAGCGCGATTTGCTTGTTGAATAGATCGTAGCCACCGATACCCGAAAGCAGGTCGCCAACGGCCTGGCGCGTCTGCCAAGTATCGAAGTTCTCCACCCGAAAAATGCGCTGCACCGGCGTTAGCTGATCGACATAGAGCAGCCGCAGCAGCTGGTGCATCGTGATGTTGCTGGCACCGTCGCTAATCGATTCTGGCAGGCCGATCGCGTTGAACAGCACCTGGCTGAAACTGTAACCACGGTCCGGCCGTCGATAGGGAAGCGTCTGCCACATCTCTTCCGGAGAGGAGAGCGCATCTCCAAGCTTGCCGAAGAAGATCGACATAGGCCGGCCGCCATCGGTCGAGATGTCCCGCCGCAGTGTCAACAAGCCGGCCAGCGCGACTATCTGCAGATAGACCTGCTCGGCGCGTGACGCCGACTCTTTCCATTCCCGCAGATCACCGCCAAGGCCGAAGAAGATGAAATCTGCGAGCGTCGACTTGCCCGATCCGTTAGAGCCATGAATGATATTCACACCGGCATGAAACTTCTCATCGTAGAGGACATGGCTGCCTCGTGTGACGAGCATCCGCTCGATGCGGAAGAAGGCACTCATACGACAGGTCCCCGCGATGGCAGTCCGGCGCGCTTCACGAGACCGTTCATGCCGGCCATCGGCAGCGATCCTTGTTGCCGAGGATGCCGAGGACGCGTCAGTACAAAAAACTGCCGTCCGGCGATTCAGCGCCTGGCTGAAACAGGAATGCAGCATCACCGATCGCCATGCCCGCAACTTCATGGCGGTCGACCGCGACCTGCAGCCGTTCCGCACCCGCATGATCGAGGCGGCGCTGTCACCGACCGTCCTGTTCAAGCTGGCGCCGGCCG
>JAEWFF010000059.1 GCA_023388965.1 Pseudomonadota bacterium
GCCCGCAATATCTGACGCTGACCGCGAACGATCTGGATGGTTTGAACATGGAGGGGGCGAAGTATGTATGTTCGCCTCCGCCGCGCGACACGGAAAGCCAGGCCGCCTGCTGGGAAGGGCTGCAGCAAAGCGTGTTTTCCGTATTCTCCTCGGATCACTGCCCGTTCCGCTACGACGACCCGCAGGGCAAGCTGACGCCGAAAGGCCGCACCAGCTTCCGCTGGGTTCCGAACGGCATTCCGGGCGTCGGCGCGCGGCTGCCGATCCTGTTTTCCGAAGGCGTCGTGAAGGGCCGCATCGACATCAACCGGTTCGTTGCGCTGACATCCACGAACCACGCCAAGACTTATGGGCTGTACCCACGCAAGGGCACGATCGCGGTCGGGGCCGATGCCGATATCGCGATCTGGAATCCCGAGATCAGGCAGACGCTCACCCACGATCTTCTGAAAGACGGCTCGGATTACACGCCCTATGAGGGGCTGGAGATTACCGGCTGGCCTGTCCTGACAATGGTGCGCGGCAAGGTCGTCGTCCGCGACGGCAAGCTGGAAGGACGCAAGGGACACGGGACGCATCTCGCGCGCGGCCTGAGCGCGTTCGCCTAAGCTCCGAAGGCCGCTCCACCGACGGTTCCTGCGGAACCAGACATTTCTCGCGATATTTTCGCCGGTATAAGCCGCCCGCTGATGCCGCCTGCTCTCGGGCCGGGTGAGGGCGTTTGCTCGCGTCGTGCAGAGTCCGGCGCGGCCAGCGGTTCCTGTTGCTCAAACCGCATTATTTATATAAGTCATAGTCGAGGCGTTATATTCATAATATTACACAAAATACAGGTGCTTTGATGAGAGTTTCTTCGATCGCGTGGCTGGGCGCCCTCGCAACTGTGGCGCTGATGTCCACGGCCACCGCCCAGGAAGCCGTCAAGATCGGCGCGCCCCTACCCGTAACGGGCGCGCTCTCGCCGGAAGGCGAAAAGCTCCGGCAGGGTTACGATCTGTGGCTGGAACAGGTGAACGCCGCCGGCGGCATCCAGGTCGGCGACAAAAAGCTCCCGGTCAAGCTGCAATTCTACGATTATCAGTCGAACACGCCGAAGGCCGTTCAGCTCGCTGAAAAGCTCATCACCGACGACCGGGTGGACTTCCTGTTCTCGCCGTTCGGCTCGGGCGCGACGAAGGCCGCCAGCGCCGTCGCGGAGAAGAATGGCGTGCCGATGATCGCGTCCTCGGCCTCCTCCGTTGAGGTGTTCGACCAGGGCTACAAGAATCTGTTCGGCCTCTATACGGAAAACAGCACGCTCTCCGAGCCGCTGGCCGAGCTGATCACGACGAAGAATCCCGAGGTCAAGCGCGTCGCCATCCTGTCGCGCAACGACCTTTACCCGCTGTCGCTTGCGAACGAGTTCGAAGCCTCGGCGAAGAAGCGCAATCTCGATGTCGTCTATTTCGAGAAATACGCCATCGGCACCCTGGACCACGCCGCGGCCCTGACGCAGCTCGCGGCCGCCAAGCCCGACTGGATCGTCGTTACGGGCTACATCAACGACCTTATCCTCGTGCGCAAGCAGCTTGGCGATCTGCGCGTCAGCGCCGAAGCCCTGACGATGATCAACGGCCCGGCCTATCCGGAATGGATCAGCGCCACGGGGCCGCTGTCCGAGAACGTCACGACGGCGAGCTGGTTTCACCCTGTCCTGACCTATACGAGCGAGGACGTGTTCGGCTCGACGGCCAAATTCGTCGAACTGTTCAAGGCGAAGTACGGCACCGCGCCCGACTTCACGCAGGCCTCCGGCGCCGCCGTCGGCGTCATCCTGCAACAGGCCATCGAGCGGGCGGGAAGCACGGATCGGGATGCGGTACGCTCCGAACTGCAGAAGGGCGGCTTCAACACCTTCTTCGCGCCGATCTCGTTCGGCCCGACGGGCATGGCCAATTCCTACGTCCCGCCGGTCTATCAGATACAGGACGGCAAGGTGGCGGCGATCTATCCGGCAGACGTCGCGAAGAGCGAATTCCGCCTGGGCATCGGAAAATAGGCCACCACTTCCGGGACAACAGACGATAAAAGCTAGGGCGGCGCTTGCGCCGTCCTTCTTCGTAAGGGGCTCAACGTGCTCTACCTCCAAGTCTTGGCGAACGGACTGGCTTTGGGCGGGCTCTATGCCTGCATCGCCGTCGGCTTTTCGCTGGTCTGGGGCGTGCTCAACGTCATCAATATCCTTCACGGATCGCTGATCGTTCTGGGCGCCTATCTGGCCTTCTTTGCCCACCAGTTTCTGGGCATCAATCCGTTCGTCTTCGCGCCCGCCGCCGGGGCGGTGCTGTTCGTTCTGGGCTATGCGATCCAGCGCGTGGCGATCGATCCGGTGATGGGGCGGCCGGTTCTGCTCAGCCTCACCCTGACCTTCGGGCTCAATCTCTTGCTGGAAAACCTGATGCTCGCGGCGTTCAGCGCCGATTACCGCAAGGTGACGCTCGATCCGCCGCTTGGCGTGTTCGAACTCGGCAGCGTGCTCGTGCCCGTCGATCGCGTGGTCGCGACGGGGCTGGGGCTCGCGCTTGTCGGGGCGCTCTGGCTTCTGCTGCGTGCGACACAGCTCGGCCGGGCCATCGTTGCCGTCCGGATGGACCGGGAGGCCGCGGCGCTGATGGGCATCGATATCGGCCGTACCTACGGCCTAGCATTCGCGCTCGGCGCCTTCATGGCGGGCGCCGCCGGCGCGCTCCTGAGCGGCATATTCCCGATCTCTCCCGTGGCGGCGTCCGGATATCTCGGCAAGGCTTTCGTCATCTGCGTCCTCGGCGGGCTCGGCAGCATTCCCGGCGTCATTCTTGGAGGCTTCGCGTTGGGCGTCATCGAAAGCTTCGGTTCGCTGGCCTTCGGCCCCGAACATGCGCTGACGATCGCGTTCCTGCTGCTGATCGTGCTGCTGATGGTGCGCCCGTCGGGCCTGCTCGGCAAAAGGGGCTTCCAGTGAAGCGGGTCCTTGCCATCGTCGCGGTTCTCGCTGCGCTGTTCGCCGTTGCGGCGTTCGGGGATAATTACATTCTCCGGCTGGCGACGATGGTTGGAATGTACGCCGCGCTCGCGCTGTCGTGGAACCTGATCGGCGGTTTTGCCGGCTATCCGTCGTTTGCGACCGCCGCGTTTTTCGGGCTCGGCGCCTATGCGGCAGGCATCCTGCAGAATTTGGGCATGCCGTTCTGGCTGGCCTGGCCGCTGGGTGCACTGGTGGTGATGGGTTTTGCGGCGGTGCTCGGCGGCGCGATCCTGCATCTGCGCGGGCATTATTTCGCGATCGCGAGCCTCGTCGTCGCGGACGTGTTGCGCGAGATAACGAATTCCTGGGTCGATCTGACGGGTGGCGGCATGGGGCTCAACCTGCCGCTGCTCGATCTCGGCAATGTCGACGCGCAGGCTCTGTTCTATTTCCTCAGCATGGCATTCGTCGCGGCCATGGGGGTCGGGCTGTCGTTCTGGGTGAGCGCCGGCCGGCTTGGTACGGCGCTACGCTGCATCGAGCAGAACGAGGATGCCGCGCCGCTCATCGGTATCAATACACGCCGGGCCAAGGTCGCGGCCTTCGCGCTGTCGGGGCTGGTCGCCGGCGCGGCCGGAGCGATCTATGCGTCCTGGGTGACCTATATCGACCCGACCGATGTCTACGACATACTCCTGTCCGTGAAACCCATCGTGATGGCGCTGATCGGCGGTGTCGGTACGGTGATCGGGCCGGTGATCGGCGCGTTCGTCTTCCTCGCCCTCGAAGAGCTCCTGTGGCGCAATCTGCTGGGCTTCCATTCGGGCCTGCTCGGGCTTCTGGTAGTCGCCCTCGTCCTGTTCCTGCCGGGCGGCATCGGCGACCTGCGCAAACTCGGCATCGTTGCGATGTGGCGGAGGCGGTCCGGCCATGGAGAATGATGTGAGCCCGCTTCTTGAGCTTTCGAACATCACGCGCCGGTTCGGCGGGGTTGCCGCGCTCGACGATGTGTCGCTGTCTTTTTCCGCCGGCGAGATCGTCGGTCTCATCGGACCGAACGGCGCCGGAAAGACGACGCTCATCAATGTCGTGACCGGCGTTCACAAGCCGACGCGCGGCACGGTCACATTCCTTGGCGAGCAGATCAGCGGACTGCGTGCGGACAAGATAACGAGACGGGGGATCGCACGTACGTTCCAGATCGTGCAGCCGTTCCCGCGCATGACCGTGCTGGACAATGTCGCGGCGGCGGCCATGTTCGGTGGCGGCAAGCACGCGATTGCCGAGGCCAGGGAGACCGCGGCCGAACATCTCGCGTTCTGCGGGCTTCTGCCGGAAGCGGGGAAAGCCGCGACCTCGCTGACGCTCGCCGGGCGCAAGCGGCTCGAACTCGCAAAAGGCCTTGCGCTCAATCCGAAGCTCCTCTTCCTCGACGAAGTGAATGCCGGGTTGAACGCGACCGAAATCGACAATGCGCTCGAACTGATCCGGGCGGTTGCAGCACGGGGCGTGACCATCGTTCTGGTCGAGCATCTGATGAAGGTCGTCCTGAACACGTGCACACGGCTTGTCGTGCTGCATCACGGCAGGCTGATTGCCGACGGCACTCCATCGGATGTCGTCAGCGATCCCGCCGTGGTCGAGGCCTATCTCGGCAAGCGCTTCGCGGAGCGGCACATGCAGGGGAGCGGGATATGAGCACGAACCTCCTCGAAGTCGCCGATCTTGCCGCGGCATACGGCGATGTGCAGGTTCTCTGGAATATCGACCTCGCCGTCGAGAAAGGCGAGATCGTCGCCCTGATCGGCTCGAACGGCGCCGGAAAGACGACACTTCTGCGGGTCCTGTCAGGACTGCTTGCGCCGCGGCGCGGCCATGTACGGCTCGACGGCGAAGATGTCACCGGCCGTTCCGCGCCGGAGCTTGTGGCGCGCGGCATCGTGCATGTGCCGGAAGGACGGCGGCTGTTTTCCGGGCTGTCGGTTTACGACAATCTTCTGCTCGGTGCCTTCCAGCGCCGCGACGGGCGCGACAATATCCGCAAGGATCTCGATCATGTGTACGCGCTCTTCCCGCGTCTCAAGGAGCGTGCGTCCCAGGACGCAACGACGCTTTCCGGCGGCGAACAGCAGATGTGCGCGATTGCACGCGGGCTGATGGCCGCGCCGCGGCTGCTGCTTATCGATGAATTGTCGCTGGGCCTCGCGCCCAATATCGTCGACGAACTGGTCGAGACGCTGAAGCGGGTCAACCAGGAGGGCGTGGCTCTGCTGGTCGTCGAGCAGGATGTCCAGACAGCGCTCGATTTGGCGCACCGCGCCTATGTGGTCGATCAGGGCCGGACCGGAATCGGCGGCTCGACCGCCGATCTTGCGCACGACCCTGCCATCCGGGCCGCCTATCTCGGAATATGAGGAGAGTGACGATGAACGCAGGCCGGCCGCGCATCGAATATTATTTCAGCTTTGTCTCGCTGTGGTCCTATATCGGCAGCCTGACGTTTCAGGATCTCGTGCAGCGGCACGATGCCGAAGTGATCTTCAAGCCCGTCGATCTCATGGCGGTTTTTGCCGCGGGCGGCGGCAAGCCGGTCAGGGAGCGTCCGCTGCAGCGTCAGGCATACCGGATCGTCGAGATGCATCGCTGGCGCGATATTCGCGGCATTCCGCTCGTCATCCATCCGAAATTCTATCCCGCCGATCCGTCGGTCGGACATCGTATGCTGCTCGCTGCGCTCAGGGATGGCCAGGACGTGACGCAGTTCGCCCATCTGGGCCTGCGCGCCGTATGGGCGGACGAACTCGACATCGCGGATCGCGACACGCTCGTGCAGCTTGCGAATGCCGGCGGGCTCGACGGGCAGGCCCTGCTGGAGGCGGCGGCCGATCCGGCTCTCGCCCGGACGGAGGCCGATCTGACCCAAGAGGCGATCGACCGCCAGCTGTTCGGGGCGCCGTTCTATTTCTATCGCGGCGAACCCTTCTGGGGTCAGGACCGGCTCGATCTGCTCGATGCCGCGATCGCCAGCGGCCGCCCCGCGATCCCGTTCGCGTAAGCCGATATCCGACGGCCGGCGTGCGTCGGCCCTCATCCCTGTGAGACCAACATTCCCGCCCGGGAGATGCGGCGGGCCGCCAGACTGTGCCGCCGGAACCTCTTGCGACGCTCACGTGTTGTTGCGCTGCCGGGGGCGAGCCATCCCGCGTTTAGGGTGTGTAGATGCGCATCGCACAGATTGCGCCGCTTTATGAGAGTTGCCCTCCGCAACTCTACGGCGGCACGGAACGGGTCGTGTTCTATCTCACGGAGGAACTTGTTCGTTTAGGTCACGATGTGACCCTGTTCGCTTCCGGCGACAGTCAGACCAGAGCGAGGCTCGTGCCCGGATGCAGGCGGGCCCTGCGCTTCGATCCGGATGTCATCGATCCGCTGGTCCATCACATGGTCATGTTCAGCCGTCTGATGCGTCAGGCCTCCAGTTTCGACATCCTGCATTTCCACACCGATTATCTGCATTACGCGGCGTTCGGCGCGGGCCCTGTACCGATGGTGACAACCCTGCACGGCCGGCAGGATCTGGCGGACCTCGCCGTGCTTTACGACGAATTCGATCGCATTCCGCTGGTGTCGATTTCGGCAAATCAGAGCACCGCCCTGCCGCAGGCGAACTGGCTCGGCACCGTGTATCACGGCCTGCCGTCGGACCTTCTGCCCTATGGGGAGGGTGACGGCGGCTATCTCGCCTTTGTCGGCCGCATCAGTCCGGAAAAGCGGCTCGATCGCGCCATCCTGATCGCGCAGGCTGCCGGATTGCCGCTGAAGGTTGCGGCCAAGATCGACCGCGCGGACCTCGTCTACTTCCACGAAATGATCGAGCCCTTGCTGAGCGGGCCGGGCGTGGAATTCGTCGGAGAGATCGACGAGGCACAGAAACGCCATTTCCTCGGCCGCGCCCGTGCTTTGCTGTTCCCCATAGACTGGCCGGAGCCCTTCGGGCTCGTGATGATCGAGGCGATGGCCTGCGGCACGCCGGTGCTCGCCTTCCGCCGCGGCGCGGTGCCGGAAGTCATCGACAACGGTATCAGCGGGATTACGGTCGACAGCATGGAGGAGGCGCATGCGGCGCTGCCGACGGTTCTGTCGCTGGACCGCCGCAAGGTGCGCGCCGCTTTCGAGGCGCGCTTCACCGCCGAGCGCATGGCGCGGGATTATCTCGATCTGTACGAGAATTTGGTTCATCCTGTGCAATCGCGCAGGCCGAAAGCAGCGAGCCTCGTCACCAAGCCCGCCGCCGATCCATATCCCGGTCTGACTGTTCACAGTGCGACAGGCACAGCCTGACAGGGACTGAAGCAGGGGGCAGCAGCAGATGAACGAGGCCTCGGCTTCGCAATTCTACATCTCCGCGCGCGTCTCATTCGACGGCGGGCGTCCCGTACGGCTGAAGCATAACGACACCTTCGCCGTTCTCGACACGGAGGGCGATCTCGTCGCCTTTCCCGGCAATCCCGATGGGCTCTACCATCGCGATACGCGCCATCTGTCGCATTTCGAATTGCGCATCAACGGCGCGCGCCCCATGCGGCTGTCCTCCGACATCGCCGACAATTCCGCCCTTACAGCCGATCTCACCAATCCCGATTTCTTCGAGGGCGACCAACTCGTCCTGGCCAAGGACACGGTGCATCTGCGCCGTCTGAAATTCATCTGGGACGGCGCGCTTTTCGAGCGGATCGCCATCTTCAATTACGGCGAAGAAGAATACCGGATCCGCCTCAGCCTGACCTTCGATTGCGATTTCGCCGATCTGTTCGAGGCGCGCGGGCAGGTGCGCAAGGCCGTCGGCCTCCGCGATGTAAAAATACATACGAAAAATGCCGTAGGATTTTCCTATCAGGGTCTCGACAATGTGGAGCGCCGCACGCTCCTGCAGTTCGCGCCGGCGCCGGACCATGTAGGCACGGGCTATGCCTGGTACGATCTGCACCTCAAGCCTAACGAAAAGCGGGTCATCTTCATGCGCACCGCCTGCAACGCGCCGGAGGATGAGAATTTCGAGATACGCGATTTCTTCAAATGCTTTGCCGAACTGCGCCGCTCGCTGCGGCGTGCGGCCGAGCAGCGTCCGCGCATATCAAGCTCGAATCTGCTGATCGAGGAGGTGACCGCGCGCAGCATGGCCGACATCACCATGCTGACGACCGACACCGATACCGGTCCCTATCCCTATGCCGGCATTCCATGGTTCTCGACGCCCTTCGGCCGCGACGGAATCATCACCGCCTTCATGATGCTGTGGGTCGACCCGCAGATCGCGCGCGGCGTTCTCAATCTTCTGGCGGCGACGCAGGCAAAGGAGATGGACGCCTATCGCGACGCGGAGCCGGGCAAGATCCTGCATGAAATGCGTTTCGGCGAGATGGCTGCGCTTCGCGAGATACCTTTCGGGCTTTACTACGGCAGCAACGATTCCACGCCGCTGTTCGTCATGCTCGCGGGCGAATATCTGCGCCGCACGGGCGATGTCGAAACGATGCGTACATTATGGCCGAACATCCAGGCCGCGCTTTCGTGGATAAAAAATCATGGCGATCTCGACGGCGACGGCTTGGTCGAATACCGCCGCCAGCGTGACACGGGTCTTGTCAATCAGGGCTGGAAGGATTCGTTCGATTCGATCTTTCATGCCGACGGCGAACTTGCGGAAGGGCCCATCGCGCTATGCGAAGTACAGGCCTATGTCTACGGTGCATGGACAGCGGCAGCTGAGATCGCGGCCCGGCTCGGCAAGGAAACCTTGAGTGTCGAGTATGCCGGCCGCGCCGAAAGCATTCGCGCGCATTTCCAGAAAGCGTTCTGGTGTGCCGACATCGGCACCTACGCCCTGGCGCTCGACGGCGCCAAGAAACAATGCGCCGTGGTGTCGTCCAATGCTGGCCATGCTCTGTTTGCGGGGATTGCCAGCGAGGAGCACGCGCGGAAGACGGCTGCGCGCCTTTTCCAGCCGGACATGTTTTCGGGCTGGGGCATACGCACCGTCGGCTCGATGGAGACGCGCTACAATCCGATGTCCTATCACAACGGATCGATCTGGCCGCACGACAATGCGCTGATCGCTCTCGGGCTGGCGCGCTACGGCCGCAAGGATGGCGTATTGCGCATTTTCCGCGGCCTCATGGAAGCCGCGAGCTATATCGAGCTGCGCCGTCTTCCCGAACTGTTCTGCGGTTTCGGCCGCAAGGCGAGGCAGGGGCCGATCCCCTATCCGGTCGCCTGTTCTCCGCAGGCCTGGGCCTCGGCGGCTCCGCTTGCGCTTGTTCAGGCGAGCCTCGGCCTGTCCTTCGCGCACGATGCGCGGGAGGTGCAGTTCAACCTGCCCGTCATCCCCAATTTCATCGATCGTATGTATATCGACAATCTTTCGCTCGGGACATCGAGCGCCGATCTTCTGTTCACGCGGCATGGCCTGAACGCCGCTCTGACGGTCATCGAGCGTCGGGGTTATATGCGGTTCATCGAAATCCACTAGGAGGGCCTGTGCAGATGCGGAGGCGTTCGGCGTTCCCGCTCCGTAATTCTATCTTCCGAACTTGTAGTTCAGCCCGACCGAAACGATGCTGACGTCGAGGTCCGAGGTTCCGGTGAAATCCATGCCGAGCCAGCGGTCATTCCCTGACCGGATGTCGATTTCACCGTCGCCGAGCCCCTTGGAATAGAGATAGCTCATCGCCACGGTGACGCGGTCGCTGTACGCATAGGAAAGCCCGGTCGACAGGATCAACTGGTCGACCTCAGGTAGGCGGGTGTCACGATTGGCAATGGTCAGGGGCGAGACTTCGTAACCGACACCGGCACGAAGCGTCAGCCGCTCGTTTACGTCATATTCGGCGCCGAGCGAAAACAGCCAGCCGTCGCGGTAGTCGAGATGGAGCGTCGGTTCGAGGCCGGTCGGGCCCTGCACAGGAATTTTGCCGAGGCGACTCCAATTGTTCCACTCGACCGTGCCGAACGCGCGGAAACGATCCGTGATATCCTGTCGCAATCCCAAGCTGACGATGTCCGGCGTGTCGAGCGTTGCGCGCGCGGATGTACGGCTGAGGGGCATCGAAAGATGGCCGTCGAGGTCGTGCGAGATTGACGAGCGATAGCCGAGGCCGATCGAGGTGCCGTCCCATGGCTGCACCTGTATGCCGAGATTGAAGCCCACTCCGATATCGTCGGCTTCCAGAGCGGCGGTCGGAGCATTGGGAACGGCAGCCACCGCCTGTGTCAGGTCCGCCTTGAAATACTGGAACTGCACGCCGGCGCCGATGGAGATTATGTCGTTGACGCGCCAGGACGCCATCGGATTGACGTTGAGCGAAAAGATTTCGGAGGAGCGCGAATAGATCTGTCCCGCCCAATTGTCCGGCGCTTCCGTCGCAAGGCCGAAGGGGCTGGTCATGGCCAGACCCAAAGTGAGGCGGTCGTTGACCGGCAGCGCTGCGAAGCTCGCCGGCACCAGGGCATTGGTGCCGATATCGACGCTCGAACCGGCGGGCGTCGTGGGATGGATATCGATGGATGGCAGTACGGCCGCCATGCCCGCCTCGATTTCGAAGGCCTCGGCATGGGACAGAACCGCCGGGTTCCAGAAACTGTAGGACAGCTGTTCGCCGGCAGCGGCTCCTGCGAGCGCCATGCCGAAGCCGGTCGCGCTCTGGCTGCGGATGATGAACCCGCCCGCCTGCGCATCCGGCGCGAGGGCGAATGCCCCGATGAAAATAGTGCTTACGCTTAAAGCTACGCCCAGACGATTGTTCATGCTCGATGTCCGCCACTTGCGATGCGCGAAGCTAAGGGCGTTTCATTGAAATTAGCTGAACGCGTGCGTTCCTGTAATGCGGAGCCTTTCGTATCGTCAGCGGGTTGATTGCGCCGTCGTGGCCCAGGCGCCGATCAGCCGTGGATAGAAGATGCAATGGCTGCCGCCTTCGGCTTCCGCGGCAAGGCGCTCGAACAGGGTGTCGATGCCGACATCTTCCGGCCGAGCGATGCCGAGCTTCTCGATGGCCGGCAGCAGGCTTCGTATGGACTGTGTCACGAAGGCAAAGCCGTCCCGGTCGGTCTCGCTCGCGATACGTGTATGGCCGATCATGCTCGGATCGAGGCCCGCGGCGCGGAATGTGGCAAACAGTTTCGAGCCCATATCGCTTTCCCGGCCCGCCCGGCGATAAACTTCGACGATCCAGTCCACGCAGCGTCCGAGCAGCGGCAGAGGCGGAAGGGCGGTCGCCGTGCTCAAATCCATTTCCACGAAGGCCAAAGTCGCGCCGGTACGCACACGCTGCGCGAGCATGTCGAGAAGAGAGGCGGGCTCTGGAACATGGATCAGTATGAAACGGCCGATGACGGCGTCGAACCCGTCATAGTTGTCGAAATCCTCGATCGTGGAGACAGTGAAGCCGGCCTGATTCAGGCCGGCCGCGCGCATACGCCGCTCGGCGACCGTGAGGGCTTCGCTCGATATGTCGATGCCGAGAACCTTGCCTTGAGGTCCGACGAGTTCGGCCGCAATCGAGGAGACATCGCCCACGCCGCATCCGAGATCGAGCACACGCATTCCGGGAGCGATCCCGGCGCGCACGAGTATGTCGCGGGTCATGTCGGCGAAAAATGCCGCCTGCCGCTCCAATCTGGCCAGTTCGCTGTCGGAATGGCCAAGTACATAGGCGGCGTTCTCGTCGGGGGTGCTCGTCATGTGGCGCGATTCCTCCTGGGCTTCGTCTCCTGCCGTGCCGCAGCAATCTATTCAAGGTTCGGGGAGCCGGTCTAAAGGCGGCGTATACTTTTCCTCCCGCATGCTGCCCGCATGAGCCGCAGCATGGAATTAACCCGCAAGACCGTCCGGACGCCAAGGGGCGACATCGCCATTCTTGAAAGTTCCGGCACGGGCATGCCCGTTCTTCTCATCCACGGCAATTCGAGTTGCAAGGAGGTTTTCCTCAATCAGCTCGACAGCCCCGCCGCAGCCCGCCACCGGATGATCTCCATCGATCTGCCGGGCCATGGCGCATCGAGCAATGCGCCGGACGAGTCGGCCTATTCAATTCCGGGCTATGCCGAGGCGGCGATCCATGTCCTCCAATCTCTCGATGTGCGCGAAGCGGCCGTGTTCGGCTGGTCGCTCGGCGGACACATCGCAATCGAGATGCTGGCGCAGCATGCGGGCATCAGAGGATTGATGATCGTCGGCACGCCGCCTTTCGCGCGGGGGCCGCTGGGGATGATGAAGGCTTTCCAGATTCACCGCGGCGCGCTGCTCGCGACGAAGGAGAAGTTCAGCGCAAAAGATGTGATGCGTTTTGCGCGCATATGTCTGGGCTCGGCCTACGATCCTGCATTTCTGGACGTGATCGCACGAACCGATCCCCGCGCGCGTCCTTATCTATTCCGGAGCATGCTGAGAGGGCTCGGAACCGATCAGAAATGGCTCGTGGAAAATAGCGACGTGCCGGTCGCGGTCGTGAATGGCGCGCGCGAGCCGTTCGCGCGTCTCGATCATGTTGCGAACATCGCCTATGCGGACCTCTGGGGCGGGCATTGCCATGTGATCGGCGAGGCCGGCCATGCGCCGTTTGCCGAAAGGCCGGACGAGTTCAACGCGATCTTCGAGCGTTTTCTCGACGATGTCTCGACCCGGCGTCTGCCGGTGCGCACGAAGAAACGGTGCGTCGCGGCATAAAGATTGCCGTTAAGCGTAAGCCTGCGCGACGGACGGCACGTCTCTACCTCTCGAATTGCCGAAGGGACGCTCGACAGGCGCGCCTTGTGCTCCATCGAACAGCATCGCGCGTTCTTCCGCCGTGGATCGCAGATAGGGATAGCGCTCGAGAATGCGCGTGCGGACAGCCGGGTAGTCGATGCCCATCAGGCTGATGGGCTTTGCGAGGCTTGGATATTCGCGCGGTTCGCCGAGTGGCTTGAGGCCGAACAGGCGCTTGTAGAAGGCCTGATGCTCGACGCGCACCGTCGCAAGGCCGATATCGGCGCCGAAATGCTCCGAGGCAATGAAGCCGAGCCGCACGGTCGCATAGGGAAGTTCGGGGTTGAGACGGGCCAATCTGTGATCGGCGACAAAGCGGGTCGGATCGACGATGGTCCGTCCATTGTCGATTTCCGGCATCAGCAGATCGGGAAATACGGAGGTCGCGGGCGCATCCGGATGTTCCGGAGAGGCGACATGCACGCGGATCGAGCTTGCCAGCATTCCGTCGAGATAGACGCCGAAAATCCAGACATTCGGTGCCCGGTCGAAACTGTCGGTAAAGCGCTTCGAAAAATCGCGCGGTATCGCGCCTTCGCGCACATAGGCGTCGTAACGCAGGCGGAAAACGCTCTCCAGATCGTCATCGCGCGTCAGACATCGGCACTCGATGATGTCGAGGAAATCGACAAGACGTTCCGAGAAGCTCGGTACGGCCAACGCAACAGCGACCATGATTCCCTCCGCTCAGTCGAACAGGGCCGACCCGAGGGAGAGTTTAACCTTCTGTTAACCCTAACCGAAAGAGAAGAATGGTTAAAATTCTGTTGGTTTGTCCGACTTTAGGCGGATGCTTGCGCCGCTGGGTGAATGCCTTGAGTGAAGTCAGGTGCTGCGGATAATAAAATTGTTCGCGCCGTGTGCAGGAGTCGTGAACGATTCTGCTCCAAAGTGACGACTTGTCGAAAACTGTAGTGGCATGATCTCCCTGTCGTTCCTGGCCCCCAAGCCGCCGCGCCAAGCACTGCCGCTGGAGATCTATATCTCGACGGTCGACGCCTTGTACGCGGATGCGCGTTCCTTGTTCGCCGGCTCAGTAAGTTCCGCAATTGCTGCGCTGGTCACGTTTCTCAAGACGGGGGACTGGACGCTTCTGACCTGTGCCGTGGCGCTGGTGGCCGTCGGCATCGCACGGGGCGGCGACATGCGCTCCTATGCGCGGCAGAAGCAGAAGCCGTATTCCGCCAAGGAAGCGAGGCGCTGGGAGCTTCGCTACATCTACGGATCGGCGATTCACGTCACGCTGCTCGGCGTGTGGTGTTTTCTTGCTTTCGCCCGCACCTCCGATGCCGTCGTCCACCTGATCAGCTTCTCGGTAATCCTCGCTTATCTGGTCGGGATCACGGGGCGCAATTTCAGCAGCGATCAACTCGTCGTTGTCCAGACAGCGTGCGCGGCACCGCCGATGATCTTCGGACTGCTCGTTCAGGGCGATCCCTATCACGCGTTTCTCGCGGTTCTTCTCATTCCGTTTTTTCTGAGCATCCGTTTCATCTCGGCGCGTCTGCGCGGAATTCTGTTCAACGCGGTCATCGCCACCCAGGACGTCAAATCCCTGGCCGAGCGCTTCGACACCGCGCTGAACAACATGCCTCACGGGCTGTGCATGTTCGACGAAGGGCAACGGATGGTCGTCGCGAATTCCCGGTTCAATCAATTGCTGGGTCTGTCCTCCGATATCGACCGCCGCGGTCTTCTCGCGCAGGATCTGCTGGAGGAATTCGCCCGCTCGGGAATGGTGTTGCCCGCACAGGCCGATCGTTTCGTCGCCCGATTCAAGTCGACGCTGTCGGCGAGCCGCCGCAGGACGCTTTCCATCGGCGTGCAGGAAGGTAAGACCCTCGACATCATCTTCCAGCCGATGGGCAATGGCGGCTGCGTCGTGATCGTCGAAGACATAACCGAACGGCGGCGCGCCGAGGCCAAGATCGAGCATCTTGCGCGCTTCGACGCGCTGACCGGGCTGCCCAACCGGACATCGTTCACGGCCAAATTCGAGCGCAGTCTCGCCAGCGGCAAAGCGGGCGTCTCGCGCGCCGTGCTGTTCGTCGATCTCGACGAGTTCAAGCAGGTCAACGATACCCTCGGCCATCCCTGCGGCGACGCGCTTCTGTGTCAGGTCGCGGACCGGCTTCGCGACACCGTGCGCAGTGCCGATCTCGTCGCGCGCTTCGGCGGCGACGAGTTCGTCGTTTTGCAGACGACGCGTTCCGGACGGCAAAGTGTGGCGGCTCTCGCCGAGCGCATCATCGAGACGCTCAGCCAGATCTACACGGTCGAAGGCCACCAGATCGCGATCGGCGCCAGCATCGGCATTGCCATGGCGCCCGAAGACGGCACAACCGCGGATCAGCTTCTGAAGTGTGCGGACATCGCCCTTTATCGCGCCAAGGGCGATGGCCGCGGCGGCTATTGCTTCTTCGAGAGCGATATGGACGTCAAGGCACAGGCACGCCGGAAACTTGAACTCGATATTCGCGATGCCGTCGCCAATTGCGGCTTCGAGATTCATTATCAGCCGGTCATCGACCTCAAGACCAAGCGCGCCTCGGGTTGCGAGGCATTGCTGCGCTGGCGGCATCCCGAACGGGGAATGATCTCGCCCGGCGAGTTCATTCCGGTCGCCGAGGAGATGGGGCTCATCGTCGAAATCGGAAGCTGGGTTCTGCGCGAAGCGTGCCTGGAATGCGCGCGCTGGCCGGAAGATGTGCGGCTCGCCGTCAATCTCTCCTCGATCCAGTTCCGCCGCACCAGCGTGGAGGATGTCGTCCGCGATGCCCTGACTTTCTCGGGTCTGTCGCCGGACCGGCTCGAACTCGAGATCACCGAGACGGTTCTCCTGCAGGATACGTCCTCGATCCTCGCCACTCTGCGGCGCCTGCGCGATATGGGCGTCCGGATCGCGCTGGACGATTTCGGAACGGGCTATTCGAGCCTCAGCTATCTGCATGCGTTCCCGTTGAACAAGGTCAAGATCGACCGCAGCTTCCTGATGGGCATCGAAAGCGATTCCCGGGTTGGGACCCTCGTGCGCGGCATTGCGCGGCTCAGCGCCGAACTCGGCATGTCGGTCGTCATGGAAGGCGTCGAAACCCAGCAGCAGCTCAAACTGATATCGGCCGAGAAGAACATCAGCCATGTTCAGGGCTATCTGTTCGCCGCGCCGATGACGGCGGCCAAGATTCGGCAATATCTCGGCTCCGAACGCGAGAACGCAACGCGGGTTGCCTGAAGCGATCTCACCGGATTGCGGATTTCGTTCTGCGCTGATGGCCGGTGCCTGCGAATTGGATGCTTTGGCTGTCCAGCTCTTTATGTTATCCGGGGCGCGTGTTTGGGGATGCGTTCAGAAATGGTCAGCGGCGGGGGTCGCATGTCCTGGTTCTTACGGTTGCAGCGGCGCTCGCCGGAAGCTTTTCCGCGAGTGAGGCCGCAGCCGACGACCGTTCTTTGCTCGATCGCCTGACCGGTCTCTTCTCGCGCTCCCAGCCGGACGGGCCGCAGGCTCCCGACGCAGTCGCCTATAATCTCGATATCCGGATCAGTGGCGACGACGATGTCGAATCCGCCGTCGAAGATGCGTCCAATCTCGAACGCCTGAAAAAGAGCGCGCCTTCGGGCGCCGCGGGCCTTGTTCAGCGCGCGCTCGCGGACGAGGAGCGCGTTTTCGCCGCGCTCTACAGCCAGGCCTATTATGCCGGCACGGTCGAAATCCGTGTCGCCGGCGTTTCGCCGCGAGATCCGAACGCCTTTTCGTCCGTTGAGGCGGCGCGGCAGGCAGGCCCGGTTCCCGTCGAGATCGATGTGGTTACGGGCCCGCAATTCACCTTCGGCGATATACGTATTGTCGATGCCGAAGGGCGCGATCTTGGCGCCGCCATCGAACTCGACGATGTAAACCTCGAACCCGGGGAAGAGGCGCGCGCGGGCCGCATAACGTCCGGCGAGCGCGTCATTACAGGTGCCCTACGCAATCAGGGTTATGCGCTGGCGCGCATCACGGGCAAGGACGTGGTCGCCGATCATGCGACCAACCGGCTGAGCGTCACTTATATGGTCGATGCCGGGCCGCCCGCCCGTTTCGGTGACTTCACGGTGTCCGGCACGTCCGGCCTCAGGCCCGAATTCATCGCCGAGCGCATCGGCATCCGCCCCGGAGAGCCCTATTCGGCGGAGCGCCTCGCCAAGGTCCGCAAGCGGCTCGCCGAATATGAGGCCGTCGGTTCGGTGCGTTTCCGCGAGGCGGACAGGCTGGCTCCGGACGGCACGCTGCCGATCCATGTCGAGGTCAGCGAGCGCGATCCGCGCTATGTCGGCTTTGGCGCGCTCTATTCCACGACCGAGGGCGTCAGTGCCAATACATTCTGGGGCCATCGCAATCTTTTCGGTGGGGGGGAGATGCTGCGTCTTGACGCGCAGGTGTCATGGTTCGGTGACGATATCGAGGCCCTTCCTGATGCCGATCCGTTCGGCTATCGGCTCGCGGCGCGCTTCACCAAACCCGGCATCTACACGCCGGCCGAGGATCTGGTGGCCGAAGCCGCCATTCTGCGCGAGGTCACGAATGCGTATGTGCGCGATGCCGCCACTTTTCTCGGCGGCGTACGGCATCGCTTCAGCGACGAACTGAGCGTGCAGGTCGGCCTCGATCTCGAACAATCCAGAGTGGAGGACGTGCAGGGTTTTCGCGACGACACGATCGTCGGCGTGCCGGCCACTCTGGTCTACGACACGACGGATTCCCTTCTCGATCCGTCGCGCGGTGTACGCATCAATGCAAAGGTGGAGCCCTTTGCCTATCTCGGCCAGAGCGGGGCCGGGCCGCTTCTGCTCGACGCCAGCTTCTCGACCTATCGGGCGCTCGACGAGGACAATAAATACATTCTCGCCGCAAAGGTGTCGTCCGGCGCGATCTTCGGCAGCGATCTTCTCGACATTCCGACCCAGCGCCGGTTCTATGTCGGCGGTGGGGGCTCGCTGCGCGGTTTCGATTATCAGTCGGCGAGCCCGCGCGATGCGGCCGGCGATATCATCGGCGGGCGCAGCTATTTTGCGGCTTCTCTCGAAGCGCGCGTGAAGCTGACCGACACGATCGGCATTGTTCCCTTCGTCGATATGGGCGCGGCTTTTGCTTCCGAAGTACCTGATTTCGACGATATGCGTTACGCGGCCGGCCTCGGTTTGCGTTATTACACCGGTATCGGTCCGATCCGCCTCGACCTCGCCTTTCCGCTCAATCCCGGGCCGGACGATTCCGATTACGGAATCTATGTCAGCGTGGGGCAGGCCTTCTGATGCGGCGCGCCCGGCGCCTTCTGCGTTTTTCTGCCTTTGCCTCCCTGTTCCTGGTTCTGTGCCTCGGCGTTCTGTTCGGCGTTGTGCAGACGGGATGGGGCAAGGCCCGCCTCGCTTCGCTGGCAAGCACTTTGGCGTCTTCCCCCGATCTGACGGTCGAGATTTCCGGCATCGAGGGCTTCGTCCCGTCCGATCTGAGGATCGGTCGGATCGCCGCGTCTGACCGCGAGGGTGAATTCGCGGAGGTGAACGGGCTTCATCTCGCCTGGAGCCCATTCGCGCTGCTGGGCGGTGAGATACAGGTGCGTTCCGCCGGAGCGGAGCGTGTTTCCGTCGCGCGCAAGCCTGATCTGCCGCCCTCCGAACCCGAGAGCGGCGGCGGTCTTCCCGGTCTCCGGATCGCGGTGGAGAAGCTGTCCATACCGGAGATCGCGCTCGGCATGGACGTTCTCGGCGCACCGGCACGGCTCGCAATGTCGGGCTCGGCTTTCCTGCGCGAACCCGCACGCGGCCTGTCGACCGATCTTGAGGTCCGCCGGCTCGATGCGGATGGTCACATTGCCGGCCATCTCGTCTATGTCCCCGCTTCGGGTACGCTCTCGCTCGATGTTACGGCGCGCGAGGCTGCGGGCGGTCTGATCGCCCGGCTTCTCGATGTCGAGGACCTGCCGTCGGTCGAATTGAAGGTCGCGGGAGAAGGCCCGCTCGCCGCGTTCAAGGCCGACATCGCCGCATCGGCCGGCGAACGCGGATCGCTGTCCGGTGTCGTCCGCACGGAGGCCGACGGCGAGCGCATCCGCGTGCTCGGAAATATGAACGCCGATCTTTCGCGCCTTGTGCCTGAGAAATTTGCGAGTCTTGTCGAAGGCACATCCCAGCTCGATACGGATATGCGGATCGCTCAGGATATGAGCGCGCAGGTCGATGTCCTGACATTGCGTAGTGCAGCAGCCGGCATTTCGGTCGCGGGCGAGATCGCTCCGGCCGACGACCGGATGAATCTCGCGGCCAGGATCAATGCCGCCGAACCGTCCGTCTTCGCCGCGCTTCTGCCGGATATTGCATGGGCCGAACTCGGTGCGGATGTCCATATCAAGGGCCGGATCGCGCAGCCGGAAATTTCGGCCGATATCGCCGCACAAAATCTCGTGGCCGCGGGCCGCGATCTGGGCCGCGTTTCGCTCACGACGACCGCGCAGATCGGAGAGGCGGGAACGCTCACTCTCTCGCTGGACGGCAACGGCCGCGCTGGAGATCGAGAAACCTTCGCGCTGAAGGGCGGGATCGTGCGGCAAAGCGATGGCGGCATATCCGTACGCGATCTCGCTTTGTCCGCATTCGGCGCGGATGCACGCGTCAACGGCCACATCGCGGCCACAAGTGCGGACCTCACGGCTGACCTGAATGCCGATCTCGCGCAATTCGATGAGCGGCTCGAAGGCCGCGCCGAGGGCCGTGCGACATTTTCGGGGGCGCTCGACAATCTCGATCTCGCATCGCAGATCACGATTGCGGATGGAAAGGCGATGGGCGAGCCGATCCGGAACCTGTCGCTCGACATTACGGCGCGCGATCTGACGGCGCGTCCGAGCGCGGAGGCCGCCCTGTCCGGTTTTGTCGGCGGCCAGCCGGTCGAGGGCAAGGCTGTGCTGACAACGCCGGACGAGAAGCGGCGCAGTCTCGACAGCCTCGCCCTTGCCATCGGCTCGGCACGGATCGACGGCTCGTTGAGCCTGCCTGCGGACTCGCCCGTGACCGGCGAAATCCGGATTGACGCTCCGGACCTTTCCGAGCTTTCGGCTTTCGCGCTCAAAAAGCTCGGCGGAAAGCTGAATTCACATATCGTCCTTTCGGACGAAGCGGGCATTCAGGCGGTCGAGGTGAATGCCGACGCCTCCGGCGTCCAGGCCGACGATATCAAGGTCGGTACGGCGCGCATCGCACTTCATGTGCTCGATCCGCAGAATCTCGGCGGCATTCGGGGCTCGGCGGAACTGGCCGGTCTCGATGCCGGTGCCGTTAATGTGGAATCGGCAACACTCGATGCCGTGCCCGGCACGAATGGTACGGACATAAAGCTGAAAGCGCGAGCGCAGTGCGCCGATATTTCGGCGGCCGGACTTTTCAGCCGCGACGGCGCTGCGCGCATCCTTGACCTGAGCGCACTCAACATTGCAAAGCCAGGAAATTCCATCGCCCTGAAAGTCCCGGCGCGTCTCACATTCGACGATGGGGGCGTCACGATTGACCGGCTTCTCGTATCGGCCGGCAGCGGGCAGGCGGATATTCGCGGCAGAGCCGGTCAGGACATGGATATGTCCATCGACCTGTCGTCGCTGCCGCTGTCGCTTGCTTCCTTCGTCGATCCATCCCTGCCGCTGACAGGATCGCTGTCCGGACAAATCGCCGTCACGGGTCCCGCCGCTGCGCCGGAAGGCTCCTATAATCTGACGGTGTCGCGCCTGTCCTTGCCCGATCTTGCCCGCTCCGGCGTAGGGCCGCTCGATCTCAAGGCCGCGGGGCAATTGAGCGGCGGGCGCGCCGGCGTCGATCTTTCCATCAGCGGGCCTTCCCTGTCCGGCGTTTCGGTGAAAGGCTCGGTGCCGATTGCGGACGGCCAGATCGATCTTGCGGCGAAAGGCACGATCGGTCTTGGCCTCGCCAATCCGATGCTGGCGACATCGGGCGCGCGCCTTGCGGGCTCAGCTATTGTCGATGCGCGGGTCGGAGGCACGACAAGCGATCCCCAGATCGGCGGCACCGTCCGGATTGCGGACGGAAAATTCGAGGACGTGGTGAACGGCATCACTCTGGAGCGCATCACGGCGCTGGCGCAGGGTGAAGGCAAGACGCTGACGCTCTCGAACCTGACCGCACATACACCGAACGGTGGAACGGTTGCCGTCGAAGGTCGAGCGGAGGCCGATCCGGGGCGGGGCTTTCCCGGCGCGTTTTCCATCCGCTTCACCAATGCGACGCTCGTGCAGAGCGAATTCCTGCGTTTCGTGACGGACGGCACTTTGTCCCTTGAGGGCGAGCTTGCGAGCCTGCCGCGCGTCAATGGCCGTCTCGATGTCCGTACGCTCGATTTCATCATCCCGGAACGCATGCCCGGCGGGCTCGACAATCTGGAGGTCCGGCACGTCAATACTCCTGGCCGGCAGAAGGGGCCGGAAAAGAAGCGGCCCGCGCAAAGCGGCGGCACATCGGCTTTTGCCGCCGATCTCGATCTGACCGTTTCCGCCCCGAACAATGTCTTCGTGCGCGGTATGGGCATGGAGTCCGAACTGGGCGGCGAGATCCGGATTTCGGGCACGAGCGCTGATCCGACGCCCTTCGGCGCTTTTGAAATGCGGCGCGGCCGTTTCGACGTCATGGGCAAGAGGCTCGATTTCACCCGCGGCAAGGTGGATTTCGCCGGTACACTGGACCCCGGCCTCGATTTTGTCGCCAGTACGAGCGCAAACGATGTCACGGCCAATGTCGTGGTCGGCGGTCTCGCTTCCGCGCCGGAAATCAGCTTCACCTCCACACCGGTCCTGCCGCAGGACGAGGTCATTGCACGCCTCATGTTCGGCCGCTCGTCGGCACAGCTCACTGCGGGGCAGGCGCTTCAGGTCGCGCAGACGATCATGCAGTTTTCCGGCGGCGGGCCGGGCGTCATGGAAGGCATCCGCCAGTCGCTCGGCGTGGATTCGCTGGATATCGGCACCGGCGATGACGGCAAAGGCGGACAGATCGGCATCGGAAAGCGCCTGAACGACCGCATCTATTTCGGCGTGAAACAGGGCACCGAGCCCGGCTCGACCAAGGCGACGATCGATATCGACATTACGAGCAATATCCGTGCGCAGGGAGCCACGAACCCGCAGGGCGGCAGCGAAGTCGGTATCGGCGCACAATGGGATTATTGAGGCGAAGCCGGTACGTCTAAAGTCGTCGGTACGCCGGGATTGCCGCGCGCAATTGCATGGACCATTCTGAAGCGGCTCGAATACGCCCCCCGGCACGCTGGCCGGCGCTAGAGGCGAGCGCGGTTCAAACTGGAATGTTGACGCAAGAATGAACATGCCCGCCGTCCTGGCGACCATAAAGACACTGGCGATCGGAGCCGCGGGCGGCGCGCTGTTCAGCCTGTTCGGCATTCCCATGGCGTGGATGTTGGGTGCGCTGGCCGCGTGCATGCTGGCGACACAGTTCATCGAAAACGTGTATGTGCCGTCCATCTTCCGCGAAATCCTGCAGCCTGTCCTCGGTGTGCTGCTCGGCAGCTTCTTCACGTCGTCCCTGCTGAACGAACTGTCCCGGTGGCCGATGGTTCTTGTGTTTCTCGTGGCCTATGTGTTCGTCGCGAGCCTGTTCGGCGTGTTCTATTTCCGCCGGATCGCCGGTTATAATCTGCCGACGGCCTTCTTCTCCGCGGTGCCGGGTGGGCTGAGCGATCTGACGGTCGTGGGGGAATCGCTCGGCGCCAATATCGTCCTTCTCGGCCTGACGCATTCCATCCGCGTGCTGATGGTCGTTGTGCTGACGCCGCTGATCGTTGCCTATTTCGCAAGCGGTCCGGCCTTGGAAGTTACGGCCGCCCGTCCGGACATGATCGGCCTCGGCGATGCGGGCATACTCATCCTGTGCGGTGTGGTCGGTTATGCGCTCGGTCGCCTGACAAGAATGCCCGCAGGCGCGACCCTCGGGCCGCTGCTGGTCAGCGCCGCCGCGCATCTTGCCGATCTGACGGCGGGTTCTCCGCCGCCGACCGCGATCTTTGTCGTGCAGGTCGTGCTGGGCGCCTATATCGGGGCGCGGTTCGTCGATCTGCAATGGCATGAATTCCGCAGCGCCTTGGTCCACGGCATCATCTGGTCATCAGGGCTGATCGCGATTGCCACTCTCGCGGCCATACTATGCGCGTGGGAAACAGGCTTCGGCCTGCCGCAGCTTCTGCTCGCCTTCGCGCCGGGCGGCATCGCCGAAATGGGGCTTCTGACGCTGGCGCTCGGCATCGACGTGGCGCTGGTGACGACCTGCCACGCCGCCCGCATCATCATGATCTATCTCGTGATCCCGATAGCCGCCCGCGGTGTCCGGAAGACGTCGGGGAAGATCAAGGACACCGGCTTCACCGACGACTGAATTCCCGTCGGTACGCGTCTTTCAGAAGTTCAAGGAAGTGGTCTGTCTCGCAGACAGCCCTTGATGACGAGTCATCCGCGGTCGAACTTCTGCTGCCAGATTCACGGCCTATGGATGACGTGGTCCAGATCGAGCGGGCGTCTCAAACGCCGTCTTTACAGCGACGTAAGGTCGCTCCTCTTGCCGCGCGCGCAGCAGGCCGCAAGCAGGAACAAACAGGGGGATTGTCGGAGATTGCAGGCGGAAACTCGGAAAATTCGGCGCAGCGGCGCGCGTTTCCGGGCCGCGGAGTGGGTCTTCCTATTATCGGGGGATTGACGTTCGGTTCAATTTTGCATTCATAATTCAATTCTGCAAGAACAGAACCCCAATTCGGATCGCCGAGGATTTATCAGATGAGCTCGAACACCCCCCGCAAGGC
>JAEWFF010000080.1 GCA_023388965.1 Pseudomonadota bacterium
GCGGCCACGACCAGCACAGCACCGCTGAGCAGGAAGACCGTGCCGACGCCACTGACATCAAAGATCAGCCCACCGGCTGCCGCGCCCGTCGCGATCGCGAAGTTGATCGCAGCGACAAAAAGCCCACCCGCACTTTCGGCCTCATCAGGTACGGCGCGCGTGATCCATGTCGACCAGGCGACGGGCACCGCGCCGAAGGCCAGACCCCATAGCGCGACCATCGCAGCATCGGCCGCAAGATTGCCGCCGATGCCCGCCAGCGCCACGGCGAGCGTCCCCATGGTCAGCGGCATGATGACGAGCGTCAGGCGCATCGAGCGCTCCAGCAGGAAAGCACCGAGATAGTTGCCAAGAAAGTTGGCGATGCCGAAGCCGAGCAGAACCGTGGAGACGCCCGTCACGCCGACGCCGGTGACAGTTTCAAGGAACGGGCGAATATAGGTGAAGAAGGCGAAGTGACCGGTGAAGACCATCAGGATCGCCGCCATGGCAAGCCCTACCCTGCGCCGCGACAGCACCTCCAGCATCGTGCCGAAGCGGGTGGTGCCGCGCGGCGGCAGCGAGGGCAGCGCGGCGAACTGTATGACGAGCGCCAGCAGACCCAATCCGGCTGCCCCGACAAAGACCGCACGCCAGCCGGCAAGGTCACCGACATAGCTGCCGACGGGGGCGGCGAAAATCGTCGCCGCCGAAACGCCGGAAAACATGATCGACAGGGCTCTGGCGACGTAGCGCTCGGGCACCAGCCGCATCATGGTCGCAGCCGACAGCGTCCAGAAGCCGCCGAGCGCCACGCCCAGCAGGATGCGCCCGGCAAGCAGCAGAGGCAGGTTCGGCGCGGCCGCGACAAGCAGGTTCGAGAGGATCAGCAGGACCGAGAAACCGAGCAGGACCCTGCGCCTGTCAAAGCCGCGCACCGCAGTGGCGACGAACAGGCTGGTCAGCAGCGCAACGGCGGCGGTGATGGTGACGGCCTGCCCCGCCATGCCCTCGGTTACACCCAGTTCGGCGGCCATCGGTGTCAGCAGACTGGCCGGCAGGAACTCGGCACCCACCAGCCCGAACACGCCCAGGCTCATGGACACCACAGCCAGCCAGGCCGGCTTACCCTCGCCCTCTCCCGATTCCCCAACAACAGTCGACTCGTGCATCTGCAAACCTCTCGCTCGAAAAGAAAGTTCCATGCAGATGGGTGGAATGGCCGGATGATCCATGCCATATTATCCGGAATGCTTGATCGAAACACCGAAATGCAAGAAAACGCTCTCGGCGGTGATGTCGTCAGCGAACTTTTGATGGGCATGCGCCTGCGCGGCGCGAGCTACGGCAAGCTGCGGCTCTCACCACCCTGCGGCGTCAGTTTCGACGCAACGGAAGACGCCCGCTTCCATTTCGTGGCAGCCGGCAACCTCCAGCTCGAATCGGACACCGGCGAAACCTTCACCCTTGCCTGCGGAGATGCCGTGCTGCTGCCGCGAGGCGATGCGCATGCGCTTGTCTCCGCGCCGGGCGTGCGGCCAAGGCCGGTCGAAAGTTTCGACAGGATGCCTCTCTGCTCCAATGTCTGCGCGGTGACCGCGCTTGCGGAGGGAAGCTGCCGGACGAAGGACGTACTGGTTTTCACAGGCCGCATGGAATTCGAACTCGACACGCTGCACCCGCTCGTCGGGCTGATGCCAAAGGTGATGTCCGTCGGCAGCCTGATGGGACGGCAGCCGGAAATCGTCCCGCTGCTGGAAGCCATGGAGCGGGAGATGGCAGCAGAGCGCGCCGGCACCGCAGGCATTCTGGCACGGCTTGCCGACGTGGTGGCTGCGACCATTGTGCGCGGCTGGGTCGAATGCGGTTGCGGCGAGGCTTCCGGCTGGATCGAGGCGCTGCGCGATCCCCGCCTCGGTCGCGTGATCGCCGCGCTGCACCGCGAACCCTGCCGGGACTGGACGGTCGCGGAGATGGCAGCCGAGATGGGCAGCTCGCGCTCTGTCTTCGCCGAGCGCTTCGCAGCCGTCACGGGCACGACGCCGCTGCGCTATCTGGCCGCACTGCGCATGCGGCTTGCAGCGCAGTGGCTGGCAAGGGACAGGATGCCGATCGACGCGGTCGCGCGCAGGCTCGGCTACGCCTCGCAGGCGGCCTTCAGCAGGGCCTACAAGCGGACCATGGGCCTGCCGCCCGGCAAGGCCCGCTCATCGGCCCCGGTGCGTCAAAATGGCGTGAGTGCTGCACTGTGAAATCTGGAGCGGGTAGCGAATATCGTTCCGCAATGGCTCACAAGCGCACCGCCCCGGGGTCTCGGCGCAGCCAAGTCACCGCTCGTTGCAGTTGGGGTCATGGAACCTTTGCACACCCCAGCGAGTTAACCGCCGACTGCAACTGAGGGGCTATTGCCATGAGCGTTCTGATCAGCCTTCTGATCACTTTTCTCGTTATTGTACTGGTGCTTTACCTGATCGGCATGCTGCCGATCGACGGTCGGGCAAAACAGATCGCGCGGATTATCGTGATCATCATCGGCGTCGTTTCGCTGCTGCGCTATCTGGCAGTATTTTGATGAAAGTCATCTATCGCATCGTCGAGCATGACGGCGGCTGGGCCTACAAGGTCGGCGACGTTTTCTCCGAGACCTTCCCGTCGCACGACGCTGCCCTCGCGGCAGCGCGTCGGGCCGCAGGCGAACAGCGAGTTGCCGGCGAAACCCGGGGCATTCAGTACGAAACCTCTGACGGGACCTGGCACGAGGAACTCGCGTCGGGCCAGGATCGCCCGGATACCGAAGTCAGGGACTGACAGTAGCGGACGGCGCATGTCGCCGTTCGCGCTCATCAAATTTTCTCGGCTTGTCTGGAGCGGGTAGCGGGAATCGAACCCGCATATTCAGCTTGGAAGGCTGCTGCTCTACCATTGAGCTATACCCGCCTGATCATGGCGTCCGATGCGCAGTGGTGGAGGGAGTTGGATTTGAACCAACGTAGGCATAGCCAACGGATTTACAGTCCGTCCCCTTTAACCACTCGGGCATCCCTCCGTTCTGCGCCGGAGCCATGCGACGTGGCA
>JAEWFF010000041.1 GCA_023388965.1 Pseudomonadota bacterium
ACAATGTGAACCGCCCGCACACGAGCCTCGACGGGCTCACCCCGAACGAATTTGCAAACCGGTCCAGAGCGGACCACAACGTGAACAGGGCTAACTTATAAGTGCGGACAAAACGGGGAGCAGGTCAATCATTCCGTTCACGGCGCTGGGCGGGCCGATCGCCACCCTACCGGTGGGATTTGTCGCCGGGATGCCGGTCGGAGTCATGTTGTGCACCCGCCCGGGCAGTGATCCATCCTTGCTCGGATACGCCCAGCAGATCGCGCAGGTGATCGAATTGCCACGAGTCCCCTAGAGCTTCACTGGGCTAACTTGGCCCGCCGCACCCGGGAAGCATAGGCTCCGGCCTTTACGCGCCGCAGCCTAATCCTGGCCAATCCGGCGCGCTTCGAAAATATAGCCAAGGAAATTGAGAAGAACCTGGGCGGCCAGAAACCCCGTCACGCCGGACGGATCATAGGCCGGCGCGACTTCCACCAGATCCACGCCCACGACCTCGCCACGCCGGGTCAGCCCCTGCAGGACTTCCATAACCTCATAATAGAGAAAGCCGCCATGGCTGGGCGTTCCGGTGCCCGGCGCGATCGACGGATCGAAGCCGTCGATATCAATCGTTACGTAATAACGCGCTCCTTCGGGTATCGCCGCCAGCACGCCTTGCGTGCCGAGCTTGCGCGCCTGCCTTACCGACAGGATTTTCGATCCCCGAGCGCGCGCATCCTCATAGCCTTCCTTCGCGGTCGACGAGACATTGCGGATTCCGATCTGCGTGATGCCGGTCACATGCGCCTGCTCTGCTGCACGCCGCATGGGATTGCCATGTCCCTCCCGTACCCCATGGCGCACATCGACAAAATCGAGATGCGCGTCGATCTGAACGATATGGATTGGCTCCCGGTCGCTGAAGGCACGGATACATGGGATGTTGATCGCATGATCGCCGCCGAGCATGACCGGCAGCGCGCCGCTTTTCAGGATCTTGCGGACGGCGGCCTCGGCATTGGCATGGCTCGTCGCGGTGTCCGTATGCACGATATCGACATCGCCGGCATCGACGATCCGTACCCGATCCATCGGAAGATAAACCGCATCGTCCTCATGATCGTAGGCACCGCCATGCCCGAACGAAAAGAGCGTCGATGCCTCACGAATCGCGCGAGGCCCGAACCGCGCGCCGGAGCGATATTGCGTACCCATATCGTAGGGTATTCCGAGAATGGCAACATCGGCGTCGATCCGGTCGAGATCGGTGCAGATCGGCCGCTTGCCGAATGTGCAATGCCCGACAAACGGCAGATCGAGACGTCCGGCTTCATATCCGTGGGCCATGGCAGTCTTCTACCTCATCAAGCTGCGGCTGCAGCGGTGACAACTGAAATACGGAAATCGTGACGTATTTCGCGGCGGAGAACGGGGTCGATCAGAGCGGCCGAGAACGTCCGTGTTCCGGAACCGATTTCCGCCATGAACGGGATCGTTCCCGAGAATAACATCGTGCCATCGCGCGGAACCGCGGCCACGCAAGCAGCTTTCTCCGACAGCCGCGCCGGACTTCCGAGCTGGCTTACCGGCCCCCGCTGCAACGGCCTTCCTTCCTGCGCAAGTTCCAGGATCAGCCGGTCCCAATGCGCGCTTACCTCACCGAGAGGCCATGCCGTGCGGGCCACGACCTTCTGGCAGATGTTCTTGCTCTTTTCGCCGAAGCCTCGTGCTTCAAGATCAAGATCGAACTGGTCGTTGCCTACGGTGACGAACTGCTCGCCACTGACGGAGAAAACGACGAACTCCACCTCGGGGCAGGTATCGCAGCCGGACGCTTCGGCCTCACCCCCTTGTGTGAGCAGGCACGTCATGGCGCGGTAAAACAGCGGAAAGCTCGTGGGTGGCGTTACACCGCGCGCCGCCATCTCGTCGATATGTGCCTGAACATCCGCGAGCTCGCGGCCGGTGAATGCCCCGAGCAGAACGATATTGATATCAACATCAAGACGGCCCCGACCTGGGACGTCGAATTCAAGGCGCTTCAACCCCTGCTCCTCTCACGGACGTTTTGGAACCATGCGCCGGATCGGAGCAGGATATTGCGGGATGAGTTCGACGCGCGGGACATACGCGCCGGAGTCGATCTGCGCGCGAACATAGGCGGCGATCTCCTCCAGGGGAGCGAACCACACATCGCCGGAGGTCAGGATCTTTTCGAGGAACTCGCCGAATACATGCCAGCGCGCGAGCCGGCCGCTGACGAAGGGATGAATGACCGGAACCCACAGACCGCCATATCGATAAGCGGTCTCGAACTCGTCCGCGAAGAGCTGAAATCCGTTTCGTGCGCTGCGGATCGGCATCATGTAATCGAGATCCGCGCATTGTACATATTGCGGCCAGTCGTCGAGGCCCCAATGGCTGGGAATCTCGATCAGCTCGCGCCCGTCCTTGCGGCTCCGGATAACATAAGGAATGTCATCACCCATCAGCGATGCGTCATAGGCAAAGCCACGCTCGGTCAGAAGATCGAGCGAATGGTTAGAGAAATTGTAGAGCGGCGCCCGCCAGCCGCGCGGCGCAGCGCCGGTGGCGCGCTTGATGATTTCGATGCCGAGATCCAGCCAATAGCTCTCGTCCTCCCGCGACTGGATCAGCGGGTTTTCATGGATATAGCTGTGATGGCCGATCTCTCCGACTTTCTTGATGGATTTCGGTCGCGCGACTTGGGCGAACAGCGAAGCGATGCGCCGCGATTTCATCGACTTTACGCTTCGCCGCTGGCTCTCGGCTTGGGAAGGTGAAATCCGGCTCAAGTTGATTTCCCCGGAAGATCGCAAAACCCATTTTGCGGAGTTTCTGCTCGACGACTTCGTGAAGGGCGATCTCACCTCCCGCATGGACGCTTACGGCAAAGCGATCTCGAATCGCATTCTCTCGCCGAACGAAGCCCGCGCCGCCGAGAACCGTGCGCCCTACGCGGGCGGCGACATTTTCGAAAACCCCAACATCACAACTACCCCACCGATTAAGGAGGCCGCGTAATGGCCGATGATGACCGCCGTGAACGGCTAGCCCTGCTTCGCTCCATTCTCGACGAAGTAATGAAGATGCAAGCCCGCAGTCTCGGCTCAGCGCTAGAAGGCGCGCGGGCAACAAACCGCGCTCATGCAAAGCCCGGAATCGAAGCCGCCCTTGTCGAACGCGAGAGGCGTCTTGCTCTCAATGTCTGAGCGTTCAATCACTCGCTTATTCGGCGACGCTGAATATCGGTTCTGCATCACATCAAAAGTCGTGACGGAGCTTGAAGCTCAAACCGGCGCCGGCATCGGCGCACTTTTCCGTCGAATGATCGCGGGCGAATTTCGGAACGCCGATATCATTCATACCCTGCGCCTCGGCCTAATCGGCGGCGGAACATCGCCGCACGACGCTGCGCGCCTTGTTCGCACTTACGTCGAAGATCGTCCCTTTGCGGAGACATACCCGCTCGCGGTTGACGTTCTCGATGCTCTTTACTCTGGCGTCCCAGCGAACACCGCTCATGCTAAGCTTCGCGATGACATCGCTAAGGCATACGAGGCCGCGTGATGGATCGCTTGGAAGTCAAAGCTCCGCTTTCCGTCTCCGATGCTGGCGAGATCGTCGGCATGGCATGGCCCTTCGGTTCCGCTGATCGCGTCGGCGACGTAATCGAGAAGGGTGCGATCAATACGCCCTCTCGTTTGCCGATGCTCTTCGCGCACGATCAGGGCCAGGTTGTCGGCGTGTGGGACGAGATCGCCGAAACCGATCAAGGCGTGACCGTAAAAGGCCGCTTGCTGATCGACGAAGTTTCACGCGCTCGCGAAGTCCGCGCTCTGATCCGCGAGGGCGCTGTCACCGGCTTATCCATCGGCTTCGTCACGAAGCGCGCTCAATCCCGCAGAGGCGGAGGGCGCACAATCGCTGCGCTCGATCTTCACGAGATTTCCATCGTCCCTATTCCGGCGCACCCCGGCGCTCGGATCATCGCGGCCAAGTCGGCCCCAACCGAGGAGAACGGGTACATGCCCGACAGTAACGAAACGGGAGCCGCACCGGAGATTGCGGCGCTTGAAACCAAAATGAATGAGCTTTCGGATTCCATGAAGAGCGTCGTGAAGCTCGGCGACCGTCTCGACAAGGTTGAGGCAAAGCTCAATCGCCCGGCCATCGCGGCCAATGACGAGCCCGCCGAAACCGAACTCTCGCGCAAGGCGTTCGCGGCCTATCTGCGCTTTGGCGACCGCGCACCGGTCGAGGAACTTAACGCCCTCACAGTCGCGAACGATCCGCAGGGCGGCTATCTCGCGCCCAAGGAGACGAGCGCCGAGATCATCCGCAATCTTGTCGAGTTTTCGCCGATCCGCACCATCGCATCGGTTCGCACGACCGGCGCGCCTTCTGTGCAGTATCCGGCCCGCACCGGCATTACGAATGCGAAGTGGAAGGGTGAAACTCAGGAATCGGAAGAGAGCGAGCCCAACTTCGGCCAGCTTGAGGTGCCGATCAAGGAGATCAACACCTACGTTGATATTTCCAATCAGCTTCTCGCCGACAGCGCCGGGCAAGCCGATCAGGAAGTGGCGCTCGCTCTAGCCGAGGATTTCGGCCAGAAGGAAGCCGTCGCCTTTGTCAAAGGTGCGGGCAATCTCGACCCGCGCGGTTTCATGGTGCATCCCGACATCGCCTATACGGCGAACGGTCATGCGACCAATCTCAGCGCCGACGCCCTGATCTCGCTGCTTTATGAAGTTCCTGCGACGTACCGCAATCGCGGGCATTGGGTGATGAGCGGCACGACGCTTGCCGCGATCCGCAAGCTGAGAGACGGCACGACCGGCAATTATCTCTGGCAGCCCTCCTATGCGGACGGCCAGCCCGAAACGATTCTTGGCCGTCCGGTTCTGGAAGCTGTCGAGGTGGACGAGCCGGCCTCCGGCAAGTTCCCCATCATTTACGGCGACTTCAGCGGATTCCGTATCGTCGACCGACTCGAATTCTCAACGCTGGTCAATCCGTACAGCCGCGCCACCGAAGGTATCACCCGCATTCACGCCACGCGGCGCGTCGGCGGCGACGTCCTTCAACCCGGCAAGTTCCGCAAACTCAAGATGGCGACGAGCTAAGGAGACAATTTCATGCGCGATCTTTATTCAAACATCGGCGTGCGGCTGGCTCTCAAGCCGGCCGTCGCCAGCGCCGCCGCCAACGGCGAGAGCGTTGATCTCCACGGCTTTAACCGCGTGAGCCTTGCCGTCAATACGGGCGCGATTGCCGGTGATGGAGATTTCGGAATCAAGCTTCAGGAGTCGGATAGCGGTTCTTCGAACTGGACGGACGTTGCTGCCGATCAGGTTGATACCAACGCCCCGACTACGCTTGAAGCTGATTCCGCCTACAAGCTGGGCTATCGCGGCTTCAAGCGCTTCATCCGCCCCGTGCTGACGAAGGCTGGCGGCACCTCGATTGCCATCGGTGCCGTTGCCCTCCTTGGCGACGCGGCCTCGCGTCCGGTCGCCTAAAGGGATGCAAGAATGCAGCTCGCAGCCAGCCATCCTTCGGTTGCGCTCCTATCTTCGCAACTGGTCTTACGGCCAACGCTGCGGGCTGCGCTCCATCTTCATCGCTCTTACAGCGGTTTCCATGCTCTCGCTCGATCCGTCGCGGATGGCTCTTATTCCGCTATTGCTGAAATGATCTCGCTTACTTCGACCACGCCCATCGACCGGGAAGCCGTTCTAGAAGAACTCTGCTCGCGTCCCGCGATTGACTGGCTGCCGCGTGTCGTCAGCACGCTTCTGCCCCTCATCGTGGAAATGGCAGGTGCGGAGAGCGAAGAGACGGGTCAGCAACATCGCATCAAGATTGAGCGCTCGAACTCTTCGGCCATCACGTTCGAACAGCACTTCACCACCTTGTTTGAAGTCGCTACCGGCGTTCTCGGCTGGACGCCTGAAACCGCATGGAACGCAACGCCGGCCGAGATCATCGCGGCAAACAAAGGCCGCATCGACCTTTTGAAGTCGATCTTCGGCAATAGCGCGAACACGTCGAAAGAATTCGATCCGCTCGATACGGCCTTTGACCGGGAAGGGCTCGCCGCGCTCAAGGCAATGGGGGCCGCACACTAATGCCCCTACGCGCCCCACGCCTTTGCTCATGTGGACGGATCGTTGCCTCTGGCATCCGTTGCGCTTGTCAAATCAAGCGCGACGCGGAGCGAAAGGCGCGTTTCGACGCAAAGCGCCTCAATGCACGTCAACGCGGTTACACGCGCAAATGGGATGAAGCGCGCGCCGAATATCTAGCTGCACATCCCGTATGCGTTCGCTGCGGAGCACCGGCCAAGATCGTCGATCACATCAAACCGCATAAAGGCAACAAGAAGCTCTTTTGGTCGCGGTCGAACTGGCAGCCCCTCTGCATCCCCTGTCACTCACATACAAAGCAGCGCGAGGAACGGAGAGAATGCAATGGAGCATGACCTAACTGCTCCGGATTCGCGCCACGCGGCGATCAGAGACCACCTGATCGTATCTCTCGACGAACAATTCCCGCTCGACAGCCACAAAGTCTTCCAGAAACCGCTTAACTGCGGCAGCGATCTCTTTGATCAACGCGAACAGGTCAAACCACTTTTGACCCTCTGGAGCAGCGACTCCGGGAGGCAGCTTTCCAATGTAGGCGATGAGCATGGGCGTCTTCCCCGCAAGCACCTTACGGGACCGCAAGGTGGTCGTGTGTATGAGCGCGTTGCGATGCTCCCAGAGTTCATCGGCGGTGATTCCAAGAGCTGCGAGGTCTATGTAGCGCCTACACCATTCTTTGAATGGAAACGACGTGTCCGCACTATCGCCGAACCTGACGAAGCCCATCGCATCGATGAAGCACATGAGAAGTTTATCCGCCGAAGTGTAAAGCTGGGCGTTGAAACACAGCTTAATCGCGACGAAGAAATCGTCGTGAATGAGTCGTGGCACGTCGAAGCCTTCGTGGCTGACGTACGAATCAAAGTAGTCAATAGGCATCTCTTCCATAAGCCCGACTTAGCACGCGCCCACCGGGGCTGTCAGAAACTTTGCGCATCGCGCGGGGACCGGCGTGGGGAGCACCGCGCAAGATTGACGCCAAATAGGAATTTTCAGTCGTGATTACGGTAGACGAGTTTAAGGCCCATTCGAACATCACCTTCGATGACGATGACGCGCTGATCGAAGCGAAGATCGAGGCCGCATCCGCGTATATCACCGGGTTCCTTGATCCTGACGTGATGGAAGGACTGAGCGGCACCCCCGCGTCAGTCAAAGAGGCCGTTCGCGTGCTTGTCGCGCATTGGTATGAGAACCGCGAGGGCCAGGACGTACCGGAGGAAGTATTCCGGCTTATCCAGAATTACCGGAGCTTCGCATTCTGATGACGAAGAGTCCGGCATTAATCCGCCTACAGAAGCGGCTCGACGCGATCCCGGAGGGCGTCAGAGAGGCGGTCCTGCCCGCTCTAACAAAGAGCGGCGACGAGATCGCCGGCAGGATGCGCGCCCTTATACCGGTCGATGAAGGCGATGCGCAGAACAGCATTGCCGTGACCACACCCGGCAACATGACGCCACCCTATTCGCAGCCGGGCGGCTCTGCAGTAGTTCCACCGCTGACTGTGCGCATCACGGTCGGCGATGAAGACGTTCGCTATCCCCACCTTATCGAACACGGCGCAGAACATGCTCCGGCTCAGCCGTTCTTCTGGCCCGCGTTCCGGCTTACTCGAAAGCGTGCCGAGAACCGTATCAAACGCGCGATCTCGAAGGCCGTTCGCGAGGGATGGAAGCAATGAGCGACCCTTCCCTCGCGCTCCAAAGGGCTGTCCGCTCTCGCCTCATTGCGGATGGCAACCTCACGGCTCTCGTTCCCGCCGATGCGATCCTTGCCACTGCATCACGACCGGAGCGATTTCCGTGTGTTCTGCTCCGCGACGGACATACGCTCTATTCTGATAATTACAGCACCTTCTTTGAACAGGTGTTCCTAGACCTGCACGTTTGGGCCGATAGCGAAGAAGCCGCAAAAGTCATCGCGGGTCACGTTAACGGCTCCATCCGTTCTATGCCGTTCAGCATCACGGGCTATCAAACCTACAAGCTGAACCCCATTTCGGCGCGCTATGTAATCGACAAAGCAAGCGAGAAATCGCACGCCGTCATCACGGTCGAAGCGATCTTGAAGGCCATCGCATGAAGGCCGGAAAACTTGACCGCACCATTACCATTCAGCGCGCCACGACCACGCTCAGCGCGGCGGGAACGCCTAGCGAGACATGGACAAGTCTGATCGACCTTCGCGCCGAGATCGTGGATGCGGATGCGACCGAACAAACGCGCGATCATGGCGCTTCGACAGAGACGGCGATCACATTCCTCACGCGCTTTGTTGACGGAATCACCGTCGCGGATCGGCTAGTTTACGAAAGCCGTTCCTTTGACATCAAAGCCGTTGCCGAGATCGGGCGCCGTCGTGGTCTCGAAATCCGCGTGCTCGCGAGGGGCTTGTGATGCGTGGTCGAAAGCCCGACGCCATTACGCCCGGCTCACTCGACAGAGTGCCACCCGCGCCGTCCTGGCTCTCCAAACATGCCAAGGCCGAATGGAAGCGCGTTGCGCCGATCCTCACCCTTGAGCGCAAAGTGCTGACAGAAGCTGATCTCGGCACGCTGGAAAGCTACTGCACCGCGACCGGCACCGTTCGCGAGTGTCAGAAGACGCTCAATCTTGACGGCCTGATTATCCAGTCCCCAAACGGCCCCAAGCGTCACCCGGCGCTCGGAATCCAGAATGCGGCGATGACAACAGCACGTCTCTGCGCGGGAGAACTCGGTTTAACACCGGTCAGCCGCTCGCGCCCCTCCATTCGTGAAAGCCCCGATGACGACGACAGCGCCGACTTGGGTTTTTGACGACTCCCCCATTCCCGATCCGTTCGGCTACGGCGAAAGGGCCGTTCGCTTCCTGAAGGCACTTCGGCATCCGAAGAGCAAGGCACGGGGTAAGACGTTTCAGCTCGACCGCTGGCAAGAGCGGATCGTGCGCCGCATCTATGGGCCGCGCCATCAAGACGGCACGCGTATTGTCCGCACGGTCGTTCTTCTTCTCCCGCGCGGCAACCGGAAAACATCCCTCGCGGCTGCGCTCGGGTTGCTTCACACCATCGGCCCCGAACGCGTACCGGGCGGCGAAGTGATTAGCGCCGCCGCTGATCGCAAACAGGCGCGTCTCGGGTATGCGGAAGCGATAGGTATTTGTCGTGCCTATCCCAAGATCGAAAGCGCCGTCCGCATCGTCGATCACAAGTCGCGGATCACATTTGAGCAAGATGCGTCATTCTATGAAGCCATCTCGGCCGACGCCGGCACTCAGCATGGGCGCACGCCGGTCTTTGTGCTGGCCGATGAGCTGCACGCGTGGAAGAAGCGCGACCTTTGGGACGTTTTGCGTTCCGGCCTTCCGAAGACGCCCGGCGCGCTTTGCGTCATTGCGACCACCGCCGGGCGCGGTCAAGACAACATTGCTTTCGAGATAGTCGATTACGCCCGCAAAGTAGCGCGCGGCGAAATCGACGATCCGGCAACGCTGCCGATCCTTTTCGAGACGTCCGCCGATGCGGATTGGAAGGATGAAGCGAACTGGCGCGCGGCCAATCCGGGTCTATCCTGCAATCCGCCCTATCCAGACATCGAAGGCCTTCGCCAACTCGCCCGCGAGGCACAAAGCCGCCCCGGCGACCGCGAGGCATTCCGGCAACTTCACCTGAACGTTTGGCTCGACCACTCGGCTGATCCCTTTGTCGAGATGGCAATCTATGACGAAGGAAACGCGCCGGTTGATCTCGGCTCGCTTGAAGATCGCCCATGCTGGCTTGCGGTCGATTTGTCGTCGAATTCCGATCTCACCGTGATTGTCGCGGCGTGGCGTGCCGACGAAAGCGGCTATACCGTTTGGCCGTGGTTCTTCTGTCCCCGCGATAATCTGCGCGCCCGCTCGGATCGCGACGGCGTTCCCTATCCGCTTTGGGCGGAACAAGGCTTCATCACGCCGACTCCGGGAAACGTTGTCGATTTTCGCGCGGTTGAAAACACCATTCGCGATCTCTGCGAACGGTTCGACGTGCGCGAGATCGCCTTCGACCCGCATCTTGCCCGCAACATGATGAGCAATCTTGCCGATGACGGCTACCCAGCAATCGAGATGCGGCAAGGCTGGATAACGATGGCGCCCGCCGTGAAGGAACTGGAACGCGCCATCGTTGGCCGTGAGTTCCGGCACGGCGGGCATCCCGTCTTGCGCTGGAATTTCTCGAACATCGCCGTCGAGACAGACAAGGCCGGGAACAAATCGTTTCACAAAGGCAAGAGCCGCGACCGCATCGACGGCGCGCAAGCCGCTGCGATGGCCGTTGCGCGCGCCGCGGCGGGTGAAAGTCAGATCTCAATCTACTCCGACGCTACCGCTCGCCCGGAAGGGCTTCTCGTTTTCTAGGATATGTAATGGCAGTCACAGACACTGAACGCTTAGTTGTCGATCTCGAAGCCCGCATTTCGCAATTCGAACGAAATTTTAAGCGTGCCAATGCCGTTGCAAACGACAACTGGAGCAAGGTCGAAAACCGGACGAAGCGTGCGGGCGACCGAATGCGCCGTGACACGGCCCAGGCATCGGCAACCGTCATCACAAATCTGCGCGGCATTGGCACGGCATTCGCGGGCGGCTTTTTAGGCGGCGCGGCTGTCACTTCCCTATCTCAACTTCCCTCTGCCGTCCGCAACGTCACCCGCGAACTTGCTGATCTCAAAGCAGAGGCCGCCCGCGCGGGCATAGGCGTTGAAGATTTTCAGGCATTGGAGTCTGCAGCTTCCGAAAGCCGCGTGAAGATTGATGCTCTCACGGATGGCATCAAAGAACTTCAGCTCCGCGCCGACGAATTCATATCGACCGGAAAGGGTTCAGCGGCTGAGGCTTTCGAGCGTCTCGGCTTTAGTGCGGATGAGCTGAAGGCGAAGCTAAAAGACCCTAGCGAGCTATTCCTAGAAATCATCGGAAGGCTTCAGCGGCTCGACAAGGCGGCGCAAATCCGGGTTTCGGATGAAATCTTCGGCGGTACGGGCGGCGAGCAATTCGTGCAGCTTTTGGAACGCGGAGAGACGTCGATCCGCTCTTCAATGCAAGCGGCGCGGGAAGCGGGCTACGTTCTCGACAAGGAATTGGTCGACCGGGCTGCCGCGCTCGATCGGCAGTTCGATCAGATTACCCGTACCGTCGGCAGCAATCTAAAATCTGCGATCATCAACGCCGCATCGGGTTTTGAATGGTTCATTTCGGAATACCGCCGCGCGCGCGAACTCGCTAACCCCGAAAACCTTCTCCCACCGGCTGAACGGGCGCGGCGACAGCAAGAGCGTGACCGTGCAAATGCAATGTCGCGGCTTCGTGAATCACTGGAAAGCGGAGAGAAAACCCAGCCGATCTTCACCCGCGACGATCTCAAGCCGCTTCCGGCCTCGCCTACGCCAGCCGACAAGGATCGTAATAAGACACTGGACGCCATCCGCCGTGAGAAGGAAGCCATCACTGCGCTGATCGGCGAACTGGAAGAAGAGCTACGTCTTGTTGGCGCGTCGGAAGTGCAACAGCAGATCGCCGCCTCGCTCCGAAAAGCGGGCGCACAAGCGACCGATGAACAACGCGCCAAAATCACAGAGCTTGTCACTGCAATCGAGGAAGAGCGCGCCAGCGTCGAACAGCTCGAAACCGCGATGGCCGAACTGAAAGGCGGCGCGCGCGACGTTCTCGGCGGCATGATCGCCGATCTCCGGGCCGGTAAGTCGGGCGCGGAAGTTCTACTCAAAACGTTCGACCGGATCGCAAGTAAGCTGATCGACATCGCACTCGACAGCCTAGTTGAGAACGCCTTCGGCGCGCCGGGGCAAGCCGCTAGCGGGGGAGTCTTCGGAATTGTCGGAAGGCTCTTCGGCTTCGCGGAAGGCGGCTATACCGGCGATGGAGGAAAGCGCGAACCGGCTGGCATCGTGCATCGTGGCGAGTACGTCATCAATGCGGATGCGACCGGAAGAAACCGTGCCCTCTTGGAAGCGATCAATGCGGGTAAAGCGCCGATGTTAGCCCCGTCGGTGATTGCTCAGTCCGACTCAATTTCTAACCGGGTCGTGAACGTCGCGCCCCAAATCAATATCACTGTCGAAGGTAGCTCACGCGACGCTAAAGCTGACGAAGAACTGGCAGGACGAATTGGCAACGTTGTCGAGAATAGCGTCCGGGATTTGGTCGGAAAGGAATTGCGAATGCAGTTACGACCGGGCGGCGTCCTAAATCGGTAACTAGGGCTGTTTCATTTTCTCACATGCGGTGATGGCGTAGGCCTCGTTCCTTCTCAGCATGTCCATTTCTATCACCGCAAACTGCGCCGTGTACTTGTTGAAGATTTCCTCGGGGAGACCCGACTCCTCCAAAAGAGATGCGAGAAAATTCCCCGTGCTTTCTCGTGAATACATATGCTCGCCACATATCTCATGGAAAGAGATGACCATACCCCCGATACCCATTGAGTTGATCCCAGCCTTCGGGAAACCTATTCCCATAAGCTGGGCGATTAGCTCGTCCTTGGTGGCTCTATATGCGTCATCGTTTGGCGGCTGTGCCCACGCGGGCGTGCATATTAAGCTCGCTAGTACTGCCCTTCGGAGTTTCATGACGTAGCCCCCCTTCGGGGAATCTTGTCACCCTGAGCGTACCGGCGCAACCTCGCTTGGGCCGCGAGCCTCGATCAGAAATCGATAGCACTGGCACCTTGTTCTGATACAATAGCGGCACGCACACACAGAGAGATTTGAGAGTCTCCCGGCTAACCGCCGGGCGAACGCCTGTGCGTGTGCCTCAAGCACACATCGGCTGAATAAAAAGGCCGCCCGACTCGGCGATGAGATCGGACGGCCATGCTTGCTTGTGAATGAGGAATTGTAATGCTTGTGCCGAATACAAACAATGAAAACTTGTCCGATTGGGATGATTTTGAGCGTGAGGTCGCCGAGATCGTCCTACACTCCGAACAGGAAGACGAAGCTCGCGGGCGCGACGCAAATCCCTTGCTCGAAGCGCTCGATACCATGTTCGCATCTCTCCCAAGAGACGAGACGACAGCGGGCGAATCCCTCACCCCCGGCCTGCCCAAACGAGTGATAAAAAAGGGACGAAAGCGCGCCCGGCGTTCGCGTTCTCGCGATACGAATTTCCTTAGAAAGACAGGGAGCTGGCGTCGTCATCGGCAGACACCGGCGAACGGCTCTTCAGTAGGACACCAAATACCCCTCCAAACACCCCCTCAACCCCATCCCACTCCTGCAAACGACAACACAGAGACAGCGGTAAACAGCGACAGAAGAGCCCCGCCGTCATGGCAGTTCACGACAGACGTTGCGAAGCTTTGGGCGGCAAACGAAGCGCTGACAAACAACGGCGAGGCCTACGCCTTCACCCTCAATCTAGGACCGGCAATCGAGAAGGCGGCGAACGATAACAAGGCCGGGCCGATGGCCTATTTGGAGCGGCGGATAAGGGAACGGCTGAAAGCCGCCCTGCCCGACCGGAAGCTGCTCTACTGGCTGAGCCTAGAGCTTACGAAGAGCGGACGGCTGCATGTTCACGGGGGGATTTCCGTTCCTGGCCCTTCCGATCTCCCGCTAGTACGCGAGGCGCTGATCTCAGCCGGTGGGAAGTGGGATGCGCCCGGGCGGCAATACCAACTGGATACCCGCTTGCAAGATCACCCTCCGGGTTGGTTTCGCTACAGCGCCAAGGATTGGCCGAGAGCGCGGAAGGCATTGAGAGGGCAGGTCCTGTTCTTGCCGAACGGCCTTCGTGCCCTTGCCAAGAAAGCATACATGACGCACCGTTCAATCGGGGGTGTAAGATGAAATACGTCGTTCCGATTGCGACCTTTCTGCTTTGCATATCGCCAGCCGGCAGCTCCGAGATCAACTGGCGATCAATGTCCAAAGAACAGATCGACCGGCTGCCGCGAGAGCAGATGAATGGTCTTCCGGCTTTTGAAGTTATGACGCATATGGACGCGAATCTCGGCGCCGCGATGAAACCGATGGCCGCGATAACGCTAAGCAAATTGTTCTACGGGGCAACTGTTCCCGTATTGCCATTCGAAGGCTATTTGCCCGTCGCTATTCGTGAATTCCAGTCCGACCTTGGAGCCGCTCCCGACGGTGTCCTCAAGCTTGGTGAATTCGACGAACTCATGAAACGTGGGAACAAGATCGATAGCGCAGCGCACCCGATTTATCCCGGATGGGCAACGTCCGTTTGGACAAATGGCAATTACGCCGGATTTGGGGGCACATGGATAATCGACGGAGAGCAGCATGCGTATCCAGTGAACTACACTGACTACAAATGTTATCGCAGCGCTAACCGCTGCTATTTGGCTGAGGCCTCATTGTCCGAACTCGACAGCAGCAGCCATCTTCTAGTCCGAACGGAAACGATGAAGGTCATTAAGTGGGATCAGAGCGAAATTCTACTGGAAGACGAAGCTACCTGCCGTGTCAGTACTATAAGTGTGAATCTTGTTTCTAAAGACGTCGTGATGATCACACGCAATAAGGGCGACGCCTGCTCGGATCAAGAAATCCTACCCAAGCTGCCAGCACCTCGCATTGCACGATTGGTGAACGGCTTTGATGTTATCTCGAAGGCCCACAAGGAAGCGCTCGAAGCCACTCGCAAGCTTTGGAGCAAGCCGATGCAACAAACGTGGGCGGCAATGATGGCCCGCGTCAAAGCGGCTGAGAAGTCCAACAGCAAGCCGCAATGATAAAGTCAGTACTTACTTATGGCGTCAGTTTAGCGCACCGCCTGACTCTTGCCGCCGAATCTCTGACGCGCGAATCTCCATCGCCGCGCTAACGCGGCTTTGGAGAACCGAACATGACGACCACCCGCTATCTCGACGAAACCGACTACGCCGCCCTTCTCGTAGCTGTGAAGCGGCTTCTCGCTGGCGATTTCGATTGCGACGTTACCGGCAAGACCGACGACAGCGAGATAAGAATGGCGCTAGGCGAGATCGCCGATATTTGGCCGGAAAGCATCCTCCCGGACGTTGCGGCAAGCCTCGACCGGGAAGCATCCTTGATTCGTCAGCCCATCCCGGCGCGCTACTAAGCGTAGCCTTGCCCTCATTCCTTTTCCGGCCCTGCCAAGCTTACGCTTGGCGGGGGCCGCGTTCTTTCTATACTTGCAATGCGCGAAAGCGCAGCTATCGTGAGAGCCTTCTCGTAATGGGGAGGCTGCCATGGCGTTCGTGTTCTACGACACCGAAACAACCGGCGTATCAACCGACTTTGACCAAATCCTCCAGTTCGCCGCGATCAAAACCGACGAGAAGCTCCAAGAACTGGATCGGTTTGAAATTCGTAGCCGCCTCCTCCCGCATGTACTGCCACACCCCGCTGCCTTGTGTGTGACTGGCAAGTCGATTGGGGACGTTACAAACCCCGAACTGCCATCGCACTACGAGATGCTGCAAACGATACGCCAGAAGCTTCTTGAATGGTCGCCTGCGATCTTTGTCGGATACAACTCTATGAGCTTCGATGAGCACCTTCTCAGACAGGCGCTCTTTCAAAATCTCCATCCGCCTTACCTGACGAATACCAATGGTAATTGCCGTGCCGACGCCCTCGCGCTGGTGCAGGCGGCTTCTGTGTTCGCGCCAGAGTGCTTAAAGATACCCTTGGGAAATAAAGGCGTTCCAGTTTACAAGCTAGATCAAGTCGCTCCGCTAAACGGCTTTGATCATGAGAACGCGCATGACGCGTTGGCTGACGTAGAAGCTACGATTCATTTAGCGCAATGTATCCGTCAGAATGCCGCGCCGTGTTGGGACCGCTTCGTCCGCTTCTCAAAGAAGGCCACGGTCGCCGATTTTGTGCATTCTGAAAATGTGTTTGTTCTGACAGAGTTTTATTTCAATCGTCCGTACCATTACCCCGTTGCGTGTTTCGCGACAGATCAAGAACAGGCAGGCGTTTGCTTGTGCTTGGACTTAACTGTCGATTTAGAAGCTCTGTCGGCGCTTGACGACGACGCTCTTGTTGCCCGGCTGCAAAAGTCACCTAGGCCAGTCCGCCGGGTACGTACCAATGCAGCCCCCTTGGTCGCCTCTATAGCCGCGCTGCCTGAGTCCGTTCGTCACGGCCTGTCGATTGAGGAGCTAACGAACCGAGCGCACGCGCTAAAAAGTGACGAGGCTCTTATCGAACGGCTCAGGGTTGCTTTCGAGGCCTCCAAGGAGGACAAGCCTGTTTCTGAACACATTGAGCAACACATCTACTTGGGCTTCATCGGACGTGACGACGAAGCGTTGATGGCGGCATTCCATAAAGCGCCTTGGGAATCTCGTTCCACTATCGTCGAGCGGCTCGAAGACCTGCGTCTCAAGCACTTCGGGAGGCGTCTCATTCATGCCCATGTACCCGATGCAATGGACCCAGCCCATCGCGTCGAAATTGAAGCACTTTATGCTGCGCGTCTGCACCCTGCCGGAGACACGAAAGTGGAATGGACAACGGTATCGATTGCTAGAGACGCAATTGCTGAGAGGCTCGCTGCGTCTGTTGAAACGGAGACCGAAATACTCGTGTCCTATAAAGCGTACCTCGACACCCGGTTTCCAGCGTAGGAAAAGCGAGCAGGTCAACGAGGCTCTTCAGCAGTGGGCTAGTGACGCTGTTCCTCCAAAAGGCTTGTTTGCCGGACCTCCAAACCTTCGGCAGATTGAGTGTCAACGATCCGCCTTGGCACCGCAGTTAGTGCAACGGAGTCGACGCCTCATTGACGAGGCAGGCGGGCGGGAGCATTTCCCGTTTCGATGTTACAATTTCATGTTACAGTTTTCGCACTATCAGACGCCTAACTATCTAGAATAGCTGCGCAATCTGAAGTGGCGGAGAGGGTGGGATTCGAACCCACGGTACAGTTGCCCGCACAACGGTTTTCGAGACCGTCCCAATCGACCACTCTGGCACCTCTCCGCGGTCCCGATTTCGATGGGAAGGGGTCATTTATAGGGAAGGCTCGGGAGCCGCAAGCCAAAGGGCGGGTTCTGTTGACGCGGCCCCCGGATAAAGAGTATGGAAACGGCCGAGGGCGCGGGATGAAAATTCCCGCGCTATTCGTTTTTTCGCCTTTCGGGGCGTTTCATCCACCGCAGGCTGCCAAGAAGCCCGCCCTCGAGGCGAGGCCGAACACGGAGATCGAGATGTTCGCAGTCATCAAGACCGGCGGGAAACAGTATAATGTTTCCGCCAATGACAAGATTACGGTCGCCCGGCTTTCGGGCGATGTCGGATCGACCGTCGAACTGGGCGAAGTTCTCGCCCTCGGCGGCGACAGCCCGGTGTTCGGCGCCCCCCTCGTGGACGGCGCCCGCGTCGTGGCCGAAATCGTCGAGCATGGGCGCGGCGACAAGGTCATCGCGTTCAAGAAGCGCCGGCGTCAGAATTCGAAGCGCAAGCGCGGCCACCGCCAGGAGCACACCGTGATCCAGATCACGGAAATCCTGGCCAAGGGCCAGGACGCCAGCGCGAAGCCGAAGGCCGCAAAGAAGGCCCCGGCCAAGAAGGCGCAGGCCGAAGAGCCCGCCAAGACCGAGGAGTAATCAGAGATGGCACATAAAAAAGCAGGCGGTTCCTCGCGCAACGGGCGCGATTCGGCCGGTCGCCGTCTCGGCCTGAAGAAGTCGGGCGGCCAGTCGGTCATTGCCGGCAACATCATCGTGCGCCAGCGCGGCACCAAATGGCACCCCGGCACCAATGTCGGCATGGGTACCGACCACACCCTCTTTGCCCTCACGGACGGCAAAGTCACGTTTACGTCGAAAGCCAACGGCCGAACCTATGTGTCGGTAGCACCGGCAATGGAAGCGGCGGAATAGTACGGCGGATCGAGCGACGGTTCCGCCGGTGTCCCAGACACCCGGACGGAGCCGAAAGGCTTCAGATTTCGAAGGGGAGACGGGACACCGCCTCCCCTTCGTCGCATCTGGAGACGGGAAAATGGTCTGCGAGAAGCTGGAATTCACCGAGAGCGAGGACAGTACCCTCAGGACGGCGCGCCTTGCCCTGCGCCGTCCGCGGGCGGGCGATGCCGAAGCTGTCGCGCGTCTGGCCAATGACCGGGAGATCGCCGAGAACACGATGGTCATCCCCTATCCCTACACATTGGCCGATGCGCGCAAATTCATCGCCCATGTCGAGGAGACGCGGATCGAGACCTTCCTCGCCTTCGCGGCAATCGGCGGCGAAGAGACCCTGATCGGCTGCGGCGGGCTCACCGCGCATGACGACGGCGTACCGACGCTCGGCTATTGGGTCGGCGCGCCCTATCGCGGCCGCGGCTTTGCGACCGAGATCGCCCGCGCGCTCATCGGCCATGCCTTCGAGACCCTGGGCGCCCAGCGGCTCGGCGTGTCCTGCCGCCTCACCAACACGGCCTCGCGCCGCGTGATCGAAAAATGCGGCTTCCAGTGGATCGGCTGCGGCCTGTCGCATTCCGCAGGTCTCAGGGGCTCGTTCCCGGTCGATCGTTTCCGTCTCGAACGGGCGATCTGGAAAAGCCTTCTGGCCTGGGGCAGCGCCCGCGCCGTTGACGGCATCATTGCAAACATCGAGGCTGACGCACGATGAAATTTCTCGACCAGGCGAAAGTCTTCATCCAGTCCGGCACCGGCGGCGCCGGCGCGGTGAGCTTTCGCCGCGAGAAATTCATCGAGTTCGGCGGCCCCGACGGCGGCGATGGCGGGCGCGGCGGCGATGTATGGGCGGAATGCGTCGACGGGCTGAACACGCTGATCGACTATCGCTACCAGCAGCACTTCAAGGCCAAGAGGGGCGATCACGGCAAGGGCGCGAACCGCACCGGCGCGGGAGGCGCCGACATCACGCTCAAAGTGCCGGCCGGCACCCAGATCTTCGACGAGGACGAGGAAACCCTGATCGCCGACCTCACCGAGGTCGGCCAGCGCGTCCTGCTCGCCAAGGGGGGCAATGGCGGCTTCGGCAACGCCCAGTTCAAGACCTCGACCAACCGCGCCCCGCGCCATGCCAATCCCGGCCTGCCCGGCGAGGAGCGCTGGATCGTGCTTCGCCTCAAACTGATCGCGGATGCCGGTCTCGTCGGCCTGCCCAATGCCGGCAAATCGACCTTCCTCGCCACCGTGACGGCCGCCAAACCGAAGATCGCGGACTATCCCTTCACGACGCTCCATCCCGGTCTCGGCGTCGTGCGGGTAGACGGCCGCGAATTCGTGCTGGCCGATATTCCCGGCCTGATCGAGGGCGCGCATGAAGGCATCGGTCTCGGCGACCGCTTTCTCGGCCATGTCGAGCGCTGCCGCGTTCTGCTGCATCTCGTCGACGGTACCGGCGAGAATGCGGGCAAGGATTACAGGACCGTGCGCACAGAGCTCGACGCCTATGGCGGCGGCCTTGCCGACAAGCCCGAAATCATCGCCCTCACGAAGGCCGACGCGCTCGACGACGAGACGCGCAAGAAACAGATCGCGAGCCTGAAACGGGCCGCGAAGAAGGAACCGGTCCTGATGTCGGCCCATTCGGGCGCCGGCGTCACCGATGCGCTGCGCGCTTTGTTCCGGACCGTGGAAGAGGACCGTATGGCTGAGGCCGAGGCCAGTGCGCCCGTAAAGACGGAGTGGCGACCGTGATCGGACTCGCTACCCTCCCTCCTCCGCGAAGCGGGGGAGGGTCGAGCGCGTCAGCGCCGGGGTGGGGGCAAATATGGCCGTCCACCCCACCCCGCTCGTGCTTCGCACGAGTCGCCCTCCCCTTTTCAGGGGAGGGAGGGCGGCCATGACGCCCACCTGACTTTGTGCTAGCGCCTGTTTCACTCGAATTTCCGGACCCTCACGTGTCCACACCCAAACTCACCCAGTTCCGCCGCGTCGTCGTCAAGATCGGCTCGGCGCTTCTCGTCGACCACGCCGAAGGCGCACTGAAGCGCGCCTGGCTGGAAAGCCTTGCCGACGATCTCGCCGCCATCGCCGGGCGCGGCGGCGATGTTCTCGTCGTCTCCTCCGGCTCGATCGCGCTCGGGCGCACCATGCTGCATCTGCCGGGCCGCGCGCTGCGCCTCGAGGAGAACCAGGCCGCCGCCGCCGTCGGCCAGATCGTACTGGCGCGGGCATGGTCGGAAGTGCTCGGCGCGCGCGGGCTGACGGCCGGCCAGATTCTCCTGACCCTCGGCGACACCGAGGAACGCGACCGCTATCTGAACGCGCGCGCGACCCTGCAGCGCCTGCTCGACTTCAAGGCCGTTCCCGTCATCAACGAGAACGACACGGTGGCGACGAACGAGATCCGCTACGGCGACAACGACCGCCTTGCCGCGCGGGTCGCGACCATGGCGGGTGCCGATCTTCTGATCCTTCTGTCCGATATCGACGGTCTTTACACTGCGCCCCCGGCGCGGAACCCGGATGCGCAGCACATTCCGGTGGTCGAGCGCGTCAATGCAGGGATCGAGGCCATGGCCGGCGCGGCGGGCTCCGAATTCTCGCGCGGCGGCATGAAGACCAAGCTCGACGCAGCGAAGATCGCGACCAATGGCGGCGCGCATATGGTGATTGCGTCCGGACAGGTCATGAATCCGATCCGCCGGATCGAGGAGGGCGGCCGCTGCACCTGGTTCCTGGCCGCCGGCAATCCGTCAGCCGCGCGCAAGCGCTGGATCGCAGGCTCGCTCGTGCCGCGCGGCTCGCTCTATCTCGACGACGGCGCGGTCCGTGCGCTGCGCGGCGGCAAGAGCCTGTTGCCGGCGGGCGTCGTGCGCGCCGACGGCGATTTCAGGAGCGGCGATGCCGTGTCCGTACGCGACATGGAAGGCGTCGAGATCGGCCGCGGCCTCGTCGCCTATGACGCATCGGATGCCCGGCGCATCATGGGCAAGAATTCGGCGGCCATCGAGGCCGAACTCGACGCGCCATTTCGCGGCGCCATGATCCATCGCGACGATCTCGTCGTCACCGGCTGAAAAAGGCGCCGAGCCGCTCCGCATCCTTCGGCGCGGCGCTTTTCTGGTCGTTGTCGAAATAGACGAAAACCTCGCGCCGCCGGCGCCGCCACGAGCGGATATGCCCCGCCCATTCGCCCGGTTCTGCATCCGGATACGTACCGTGATTATGCCCGCTCGGCCCATGCCCGCGCAGAGAGACGAAATCGGCCGTCACCTCGAACGGGGCCGGCGCGGCGGCATGGTCGCTGATGCAGAAGGCGGCGTTGTGCTCGGACAGCAGATCGAAGATCGCCGGCTCGTACCAGCTTTCGTGGCGGAATTCGAAAGCCGCGCGCCGCGCCTTCGGCAGCAGTTTCAGGAAGCCGGCGAGGCGCTCGCGGTCGCAATGGAACCGCGGCGGCAATTGAAACAGGACCGGCCCGAACCGCGTGCCGAGCTTCTCCATGCGGCCGAAAACGAGCGCGACCGGATCGGCGCAATCCTTCAGCCGCTTGAGATGGGTGATGTAGCGCGAGGCCTTCCAGGCGAAGAGGAAATCCTCCGGCACCGTATCGCGCCAGTCGCGGACGGCTTTCTCCGTCGGCAGCCGGTAGAAACTGGCATTGATCTCCGTCGTGCGGAACCGGCTGGCATAATAGGCAAGCTGGTCCTTGACGCGCACGTCGGGCGGATAGAACGGCCCCCTCCAGGAGCCGTAATGCCAGCCTGACGTGCCTATATGAATCCCGCGCGGGAGTTTTGGCGGCGTGCCAAAGTTCCGTGTGTCGGATATAGAAGTCCGCGACCCTTTCGACATGAGCCTGTCATGAGCCTCGCCTCCGATCAGAACGCCCAAACCGGCGCAACAGTGCCCTCCGCAAACGATATTTCCGCCGCCATGGCGGAAATCGGCCGCAATGCCCGCGCCGCCGCGCGCGTGCTCGCGACCGCGCCGCGTGAATCAAAGGACACCGCCCTTCTCGCAATGGCGCGCGCCATCCGCCGCCACGCAAAGGCGATCCTCGCCGCCAATGCCGAAGATGTCGCCGGTGCGAAGGCAGGGGGCGCGAGCACGGCCAATGTCGACCGCCTCGTCCTCGATGAGAAGCGCGTCGAGGCGATTGCGACCGGCATCGAATCCATCGCCGCCCTCCCCGATCCGGTCGGTCGTGTTCTCGCGCGCTGGCAGCAGCCCAACGGGCTCGATTTCGAGCGCGTCGCGACCCCGCTCGGCGTCATCGGCGTCATCTATGAGAGCCGCCCCAATGTCACGGCCGATGCGGCGGCGCTGACGCTGAAATCCGGCAATGCGGTGATCCTGCGCGGCGGCTCCGACAGTTTCCGCTCGTCCTCGGCCATTCATGCCGCTCTGGTCGAAGGGCTGGTCGAGGCCAGCCTGCCCATGGGCGCGGTGCAGATGGTGCCGACGCGCGACCGCGATGCGGTCGGCGAAATGCTCAAGGGTCTCGACGGCAATGTCGACGTCATCGTGCCGCGCGGCGGCCGGGGCCTCGTCGCGCGCGTACAGACGGAGGCGCGCGTTCCGGTGTTCGCGCATCTCGACGGCAACAACCATGTCTATGTCCACGCGCCCTGCGACCTTGAACTCGCAAAGAGCGTGGTCATGAACGCCAAGCTGCGGCGCACCGGCGTCTGCGGCGCGGCGGAGACGCTGCTGGTCGACCGCGCGATCGCGGACACCCATCTCAAGCCGCTCGTCACCATGCTGCTCGATGCCGGCTGCGAGGTGCGCGGCGATCCCGAAGTGCAGAAGGTCGATGCGCGCGTCACGCCCGTGACGGAGGAGGATTACCGCACCGAATTCCTCGATGCGGTCATCGCGGCGGCGGTGACGGACGGGCTCGACGACGCCATCCGCCACGTCAATTCCTACGGCTCGCAGCATACCGATGCGATCCTGACCGACGACGAGGCGGCGGCCGCGCGTTTCCTCGGCGAGGTCGACAGCGCCATCGTCCTGCACAACGCCTCGACGCAATTCGCCGATGGCGGCGAATTCGGCTTCGGCGCCGAGATCGGGATCGCGACCGGGCGTATGCACGCACGCGGCCCCGTCGGCCTCGAACAGCTCACCAGCTTCAAATACCGCGTGCACGGCACGGGCCAGACGCGGCCGTGACCGATCTGCCTCCGTTTTCGGCCGGCATGCGCATCGGCCTTTACGGCGGCTCGTTCAATCCGCCCCATGCGGCCCATGTTCTGATTTCGAAGACCGCGCTGCGCCGCCTTCAGCTCGACCGCGTCTGGTGGCTGGTGACGCCGGGCAATCCGCTCAAGGATCGAGACGATCTCGCGCCGCTGGAGGAGCGGCTGGCGCTCGCGCGCGAGATGATCGACGACCGCCGCATCGCGGCAACCGGCATCGAAAGCACGCTCGGCACGCATTACACGATGGACACGCTGAAGGCGCTGACGCGCCGCTGCGCCGATGTCCGTTTCGTCTGGCTGATGGGCGCCGACAATCTGGCGCAGTTCCACCGCTGGAAGGACTGGCGCCGCATCGCTGAAACGCTGCCGTTCGCGGTGTTCGACCGCCCCGGCTATGCGCGGCGCGCGCTGAACGGGCAGGCGGCTCTGACTTTGGCGCGCCACCGTATCGACGAGAGCGACGCGCCGGTCCTTGCGAGCCTCGACCCGCCGGCCTGGGTGTTCATCCATGGGCCGAGATCGCCTCTGTCCTCGAGCGCCATCCGGGCGAAATCCGCCGGGAAATGAGGCCTGCGCGCGCTTGATGGAACCTTCATCAAATACCTATATTGATTCGGTGATCGCGCATGGGCGCGGTCCCGAGCATGCGAGGGCATACAAGCTGCAAATGTCATTGTCTGAGGGGGCGACCGTGAGTCCGCTCCCGACGGGTGCCACGGCCGCCGTCCCGGCCGCCGCGGACCTGAATGCGCTGATCCTCGGTCTTCTCGAAGACGCGAAAGCGGAGAATACCGTCGGGATCGATCTTACGGGAAAATCAAGCATAGCCGACGTGATGATCGTGACCGAGGGGCGGTCGAACCGCCACGTGGCCTCGATTGCCGATCGTGTCGTGCAGGGCCTGAAAGACGGCGGCCTCAAGGGCATGCGCGTCGAGGGCCTGAATGCGGCCGATTGGGTTCTGATCGACGCCGGCGATGTCATTCTGCACATCTTCCGTCCGGAAGTGCGCGCCTTCTACAATCTGGAAAAGATGTGGTCGGCGGATCGTCCGGTGGAGAAGATGGCGGGCTGAGACCGCTATAATGCGGCGATGAAGATCGTCATCGCCGCGATTGGCAGACTGAAGGACGGGCCGGAGCGCCTGCTCGCCGCCCGCTATGCGGAGCGCGCCGCCAAAACGGGGCGCGCAATGGCGCTCGGTCCGCTCGATATCCGCGAACTGCCGGAAAGCCGCGCCGCCCGGCCCGCCGACCGCAAGCGCGAGGAAGGCGCGGCTCTCGCAAGTCTGATCGCGCCCGGAAATCCCGTCATCGTGCTCGACGAAACCGGCAAATCCCTGCCCAGCGCCGATTTCGCCGCCCGCCTCGGCCGCTGGCGCGACGATGGCGCTGCGTGCGTACATTTCCTGATCGGCGGGGCGGACGGGCTCGATCCTGCTCTGGTCAAGCGCGCCGATCTCGTCCTGTCCTTCGGCAGCCAGACCTGGCCGCATCAGATCGTCCGGGTGCTGCTCGCCGAGCAGATCTACCGTGCCGCGACCATCCTGTCCGGCCATCCTTATCACCGCGAATGATGTTAGAACCGCGCATGGTCGAGATTCGCGGAGCCCTGCTCCTGACCGCAGCCTGCCTTGCCGCGGCTTCTGCCTTCGCGCAGACGCCTCCGCCCGCCGCGCCGGTCGAACAGCTCGATGCCCGGCGTCAGAAGCTCGACGAGACCAAGGCCAGCCAGCAGCGCATCCGCGAGGAAATCCAGGCGCTGGCGCAGGAGCGCTCGCGTCTCACGCAGGAACTCGTCGCCACCGCCTCGCGCATCCGCGAGACCGAGACCAGGCTGTCGGCCAGCGAGCAGCGCCTGTCGGGGCTCGCCGCCGACGAGGCCGATCTGCGCAAAAGGCTTGAAGGCCAGCGCCATGTGATGGCCGAACTTCTCGCCGCCTTGCAGCGCATGGGCCGCCAGCCTCCGCCCGCCCTTCTGGTGCGGCCCGACGATGCCTTGTCGGCGGTGCGCTCGGCGATCCTCCTCGGCGCCGTGCTGCCTGAAATCCGCGGAAAGGCCGAAGCGCTCGCCGGCGATCTGGAAGATCTGGCCCGCGTGCGGCGCGAGGCCGCCGAGACGCGCAACCGGCTCGCCGCCGAACGCGCCGATCTCGATTCGGCGCAAAAACGCGTCGGCCTTCTGATCGAGGCCCGCCAGCGCCGGCAGGAAGAGCGCGAGCAGACCCTGCGCGGCCAGACCGCGCGCGCCGCCGAGCTTTCCCGCGAGGTGAAATCCCTCGAAGACCTGATCGCCCGCATGGAGGCCGAGGTCGAGGCCGCCCGCAAGGCCGCCGAAGCCGCGGCTGCATCAGCCCCCGCGCCGGACGAGCCCGCGCAACCGCGCCGCGATTTCGCCGCGCTGTCGGACCCCGGACGGCTGTCGCCCGCAATGGCCTTCGTCTCCACCAAGGGCATGTTGCCTTTGCCGGTAACGGGAAGCCCGGTGCGTCAGTTCGGCGAGACCGACGAAACCGGATCGCCGGCCAAGGGGCTCACAATTTCGACGCGATCTCAGGCTCAGGTAACGGCGCCCTGCGATGGCTGGGTTGTCTATGCGGGACCCTTTCGCTCCTATGGCCAACTCTTGATCCTGAATGCCGGCGGCGGATACCATGTCCTGCTTGCCGGCATGGACAAGATCAGCGTCTCGCTGGGCCAGTTCGTGCTGACGGGCGAGCCGGTGGCGGAAATGGGCGCGGCTTCCAGCCAGATCGCTTCCGTCGTCGGAGCGGCCACCAGGCGCCCGGTTCTGTATGTTGAATTTCGTAAAGACGATCAGTCGATCGATCCGGCCCCGTGGTGGGTCTCCAATGCCGAAAAGGTCCGCGGATGATGCGTAAGGTTTCTCTTGTTCTTGCCGGCGCCCTTCTCGGCGCGACCGCGATGTCCCTGGCCCGCGATCCGGAGATCGTTACGCGCGCATGGGCCGCCAATGCGGATACCTACAAGAACCTGAATCTCTTCGGCGATGTCTTCGAGCGCGTACGCGCCGATTATGTCGAGAAGCCCGAAGAGAAGGACATGATCGTCAACGCGATCAACGGAATGCTGAGCGGCCTCGACCCGCATTCGTCCTATATGGACGAAGACCGCTACCGCGACCGCAAGGTCGATATTCGCGGCGAATTCGGCGGCCTCGGCATCGAGGTGACGATGGAGAACAACCTCGTCAAGGTGATGTCGCCGATCGACGACACGCCGGCCCAGCGCGCGGGCATCCTGGCCAACGACATCATCACCCATATCGACGGCGATGCGGTCGAGGGTCTGACGCTTGCCCAGGCCGTCGAGAAGATGCGCGGCCCCGTCAATACGCCCATCACGCTCAAGATCCTGCGCAAGGACACCGAGCCGATGGATGTGAAGCTGGTGCGCGACATCATCCGCATCCGCGTCGTCAAATGGCGCGCGGAAGAGGACATCGGCTATATCCGCATCGCCCAGTTCACCGAGCAGACGGAAGAGGAACTCTTGAAAGCGGTCGACGCGATCAAGAAGGAGATCCCGGACGACAAGCTGAAGGGCATCGTCCTCGATCTGCGCAACAATCCGGGCGGCCTGCTCGACCAGTCGATCCGCGTCGTCGACGCCTTCCTCAATCGCGGCGAGGTCGTCTCCACGCGCGGCCGCAAGCCCGAGAACATCGACCGCTATTCGGCGCGTCCGGGCGATGTGGTGGACGGCAAGCCGATCATCGCGCTCGTCAATGGCGGCTCCGCCTCGGCGTCCGAGATCGTCGCCGGCGCGCTGCAGGATCACAAGCGCGCGACCGTTCTCGGCACACGCTCGTTCGGCAAGGGCTCGGTCCAGACCATTCTCGAACTCGGCCCCAACGGCACCAATGGCGCTTTGTCGCTGACGACCGCGCGCTATTACACGCCGTGCGGCCGCTCGATCCAGGCGACCGGCATCAATCCGGACATCGAGATCGAGCCGCAGATTCCGGACGAGCTGAAGGGCAAGGACCGGATGCAGGGCGAAGCGGGCCTGCGCGGCCATCTGCTCGGCACCAACGAAAAGCCGACCGATCCGACCAAGCAGGAACAGGTCGAATCGGAGAAGGTGGACGAAGGCGAGAAGAAGGACGAGGGCGGCTCCTCGGCCTATGTGCCTCCGGACCCCAAGGACGACGTGCAGATCCAGCTTGCCTACGAGCTGATCCGCGGCACCAAGACCGACGCGAAATTCCCGCCCAAGCCCGGCGAGCTTTCCTCGGAATGTGCGCAGGTCGCCAAGGCTCCGGCCAAGGACGCCAAGAAGAGCACCGCCAATTAACCATAGCGGGCTTATGAGAATCAGCCGTGGCGGATAAAATCCGCCGCGGCTTTTTCATGAGGCCCCCGTGGCGGCGGACGACGATCTGAACACCCCTCTGGGCATGACGCGTGCGGCCCGCAAGCCGCGCCGCCTGCCCCATCCGGCACCGATCGTCGTCGGCATCGCCGCGGCCGTGCTCGCCGTCGGGATAGTCTGGACGGCGCTGATCGAAAATCCCCTTGGCGGCGAGCCCGTTGCCGTCATCGCCATCGAACGGCCGCTGCCCGGCGCGGCGAAGACCGCCGCCCGGAAACAGCCCGGCGAGAACGGGGCCGCGCCCGCCGCATCGGCGGCGGCCGATGCCGCCGCTCCGCAATCCGCATCGGGTTCCGGCCCGCTCATCATCAAGGTTCCGCAGGGCGCGGGCCCGGCCGGCACGCTGCGCTCGCTCGATCCGGCTCTGGTGGAAACCTCGAAACACGGCCCGCTGCCGAAGATCGCACCGGACGGGCGCCGCCCCGCCGATATGTTCGCCGCCACTTCGGTCGCCGAGGCCGAGGACAAGCGCCCGAAGATCGGCATCCTGATCGGCGGCCTCGGCATCAGCCGCGAACAGACATCGAGCGTGCTGGAAAAGCTGCCGCGCACGATCACGCTCGGTTTCACGCCCTATGCCGACAGCCTCGAGGGCTGGGTTTCGCGGGCGCGCGAGAGCGGGCACGAGGTCATGCTGCAGGTGCCGATGGAGCCGTTCGATTATCCGAACAACGATCCCGGCCCGCAGACGCTTCTCACTTCCCTGCCCGCCACCGCCAATATCGACCGCCTGAACTGGGCCATGGGCCGCATGTCCGGCTATTTCGGCCTCGCCACCTTCATGGGCGCCAAATTCACCGCGTCCGAGGAGGCGCTGGCGCCGATCCTGACGGAAGCGGGGCGGCGCGGACTCGTCTTCCTCGATAACGGCTCGTCCGCGCGCAGCCTCATCTCCCAGCTCGGCCCCGAGACGGGGACCGCCGTCGCCCGGGCCGAGACAATCATCGACGCCGTGCCGACGGCGCAGGCCATCGACGCCGCCCTTGCCGCGCTCGAGAACGAAGCCCGCAAACAGGGCGCGGTGATCGGCGTTGCCAGCGCCCTGCCGCTGACCATCGAGCGCATCGAGGAATGGGCCGGCCAGCTCACCTCCAAAGGTATTGCGCTGGTGCCGGTCAGCGCTGTGGTAAAGCGCACCAATCCCTCCTAGTTTCCGGCCATGCCGAACAAAGCCGATCTCCCCTACCGCCCCTGCGTGGGCGTCATGCTCGTCAATCGCGCAGGCCTCGTTTTCGTCGGCAAGCGCGCCGCGGGCAGCAACGAGAACAGCGACTACACCTGGCAGATGCCGCAGGGCGGCCTCGACGAGGGCGAGGAGCCCTATGCGGCGGCGCTGCGCGAACTTTACGAGGAGACGAATGTCCGCTCCGTCGACCTGATCGGCAAGACGAAGGGCTGGACGACCTACGACCTGCCGGACCACCTCGTCGGCGTCGCGTGGAAAGGCCGATATCGCGGCCAGAAACAGAAATGGTTCGCGCTGCGCTTCACCGGCGAGGACGGCGAGATCGATGTTGCAAATCCCGGTGGCGGCGCACACAAACCGGAATTCACTGAATGGCGCTGGGAGAGCCTCGATGCCCTGCCCGGCCTGATCGTTCCCTTCAAGCGCGCGACCTATGACGACGTGATCGCCCAGCTCAAACCGTTTGTGACCGCGTGACCGATAAACCCTACCGTCCGAATGTCGGGATCGTCCTGTTCAACCGCGAAGGGCTCGTATTCGCCGGCCACAGATTCGCATCGTCGGGCCCCGAACTGGTCGATCCGGCGCGCGCCTGGCAGATGCCGCAGGGCGGCATCGACGAGGGCGAGGACGTCATCGAGGCCGCGCACCGCGAACTGTGGGAAGAAACGGGCGTAACGACGGTCACCTTGCTCGGCGCGGCCGAGGAATGGTGGACCTACGATTTTCCGCCCTATGACGGACCGCAGCAGCACAAGCTAGCCCGCTTCCGCGGCCAGCGCCAGAAATGGGTCGCCTTCCGTATGGACGGTCCGCTCTCCGAGATCCAGATGGTGGTCGACGGCTGCACGGAAGCGCCGGAATTCGACGCCTGGGGGTTCTTCCCCTTGAGCATCCTGCCGAGCCTCGTCGTGCCGTTCCGCCGCCCGGTCTACGAGAAGGTGGCCGAGAGGTTTGCGGAGTTTACGAAGCTAGGCAATCTGTAACTACGGATTCTTAAGTGGCGTTGAGGTTCCCTCCCTCCCCTGAACGGGGAGGGCGAGTCACGCGCAGCGTGACCGGGGTGGGGTGACAGGGCGATCTCAAGAGTTGCCCCCACCCCGGTCGGCTTCGCCGACTCGGCCCTCCCCCGCTTCGCGGAGGAGGGATGGGGTGCAGAGTTTGCCGCCCTAGACCCTCCAATCACCCAGATTCCACGCCGAATCCCAGAACATCCATTCCAGCTGCGTCGCGCGCGTGAAGGCGTGGTGCATCGCTTCGAGGGTTTCGGGCGACTGCTTCGCCGCCACGCGATCAGTGGTTGCGATCACACCGTTCACCGCGTCGTGGAAATCCTTGCCGGCATAGGTGTCGACCCAGGCCTGATAGGGATTGTTCGCCGCCGAGCGCCCGTGAATGTCCTTGCCGACTTCCGCATAGATCCAGAAGCACGGCAGCAGCGCCGCAAGCGCGACCGGATAGGGCTCGGCCCACGATGTTGCCATCAGATAGTTCGAGTAATGATGGCAGACCGGCGAAAGAGGCGTCGCCTCGAAATCCGCCGTACTGATACCGAAGCGCTTGAAATAATCGGCGTGCAGCGCGCGCTCGACGATGATGGCGATCTTAGCCGCTTCGGTGAACTGGATGATGCCGTCCGGATTGTCGGCCTTGGCGGCGGCGACCGCCAGCGAACGGCCGAACGCGATCAGATAATGCGCATCCTGGATGATGTAGTGCTTGAAGCGCTCTTCCGTCAGGGTGCCGTCGGCAAGAGCCCGGTTGAACGGCATTGTGCGGATCGTCTCGTACAGACCCAGATTGGCTTTCCACGCATCGGCGCTGAACGTCGTCATCGAAGAACTCCCAATATCAGGCAGCGAATTTCAGGCCTGCGATACCGCAGACGATGAGGCCGATGCAGGCGAGGCGGATGGCCGTCGCCGGCTCGGCAAACAGGATGATTCCGAGGATCGCGGTTCCGATCGTGCCGATGCCCGTCCATACGGCATAGCCGGTGCCGATCGGCAGCGTCTTGAGCGCGAGCCCCAGCAGGAAAAGGCTGACCGCCATGCTCGCGACCGTCAGAAGGGTCGGAACGAGCCGCGTGAAACCGTCGGTGTATTTGAGGCCGATCGCCCAGCCGATTTCGAAAAGGCCCGCGAACAGCAGATAGAGCCACGCCATGAAGCGTCTCCCCGGTCGCCGGGTCGTCCCGGAAAGGAAGGGATACGGGCCGGGTCGTCCCGGCTCCGCGAACTCAGTGTGCGGACGCGCCCTGTGCCGACTTCAAATCGTTCAGCCAGGAAATGCGTTCATTGGCCTTGCGCCGGGCCTCGTCCGAATGGGCGTGGGCCAGAGCTTCCTGGGCCGCGGCCGCCTCGCGCGCGAAGGCCTCGCCGTTCAGCTCCTCGGCCGGGATGGCATAATCCGCCAGAATGGTCAGCCCGTCCGGATTGACCTCGGCAAAACCGCCGCGCACATACAGGCGCTGTGTCGTGCCGCCGGACTTCACCGTCACGATGCCGGGCTTCAGCACGGTGATGAACGGCGCATGCTGGGCCATCACGGTGAACTCGCCTTCGACTCCCGGTACCGTCACCTCGTCGGCCTGGCCGGAGATGAGAAGACGTTCGGGCGAGACAAGCTCGAAAGCGAAAGATGCCATGACGTGACTTTCCTTACGCGCGGCGTCCGACCACGATACCGGCGCCAAGGCCGATGATCGCGCCGATCGCGGCGAAGATGCCGATATGCTGCCACTGGGCCGACGTGATCTCGCCGCCCTGGGCGGCCCCCTCGCCGGTGATCTGTATGTTCAGACCGGGAAGGTTGATCTCCGCCGATTGCGGGCGGGTGACGTAGCCGACGAGCGCGCCTGCGAGCAGGCCCAGAACCAGCAGAACTGCCTTGGTGTTCATCGGCTACCCCTTTTCCTCAGCGGATCAGGCCGCCTCGGCTGCGAGCTTCTGCGCCTTCTCGACGGCTTCCTCAATGGTGCCGACCATATAGAAGGCCGCTTCGGGAAGATGGTCGTATTTACCTTCCACCAGACCCTTGAAGCTCTTGATCGTGTCTTCCAGCGAAACGAGCTTGCCCGGCGAGCCGGTAAAGACTTCGGCGACGTGGAAGGGCTGCGACAGGAAGCGCTCGATCTTGCGGGCGCGCGCAACCGCGATCTTGTCGTCTTCCGACAGCTCGTCCATGCCCAGAATGGCGATGATGTCCTGAAGCGCCTTGTAGCGCTGAAGCACTTCCTGCACCTGACGGGCGACGTTGTAATGCTCTTCGCCGACGATTGCGGGCGAGAGCATGCGCGAGGTCGAGTCGAGCGGGTCCACCGCCGGATAGATGCCCTTTTCCGCGATCGAGCGCGACAGAACGGTCGTGGCGTCCAGATGGGCGAACGAGGTCGCGGGCGCCGGATCGGTCAGGTCGTCGGCGGGCACGTAAATCGCCTGCACCGAGGTGATCGAGCCCTTGGTCGTCGTGGTGATGCGTTCCTGCAGCATGCCCATATCGGTCGCGAGCGTCGGCTGATAGCCGACCGCCGAGGGAATGCGGCCGAGAAGCGCCGACACTTCCGAACCCGCCTGCGTGAAGCGGAAGATGTTGTCGACGAAGAACAGCACGTCCTGGCCCTGGTCGCGGAAGTTCTCGGCAACCGTCAGGCCCGTCAGCGCGACGCGCGCGCGGGCGCCCGGAGGCTCGTTCATCTGTCCGTACACGAGGGCGCATTTGGAACCCTCGGTCGAACCTTTGTTCTCCTTCGGGTCCTTGTTGACGTTCGACTCGATCATCTCGTGATAGAGGTCGTTGCCCTCGCGCGTGCGCTCGCCGACGCCGGCGAACACCGAATAGCCGCCATGGGCCTTCGCGACGTTGTTGATGAGTTCCATGATCAGCACGGTCTTGCCGACGCCCGCGCCGCCGAACAGACCGATCTTGCCGCCCTTGGCGTAGGGCGCGAGCAGGTCGACGACCTTGATGCCCGTCACGAGGATTTCGGATTCCGTCGCCTGTTCCGCGTAGGACGGCGCCGGCTGGTGAATGGCGCGCTGGCCCTCGCCCTTGATCGGGCCGGCCTCGTCGACCGGCTCGCCGATGACGTTCATGATGCGGCCGAGGGTGGCTTCGCCGACCGGAACCGAGATCGGCGCGCCGGTGTCGGTGACGGGCTGGCCGCGCGTCAGGCCTTCGGACGTGTCCATCGCGATGCAGCGCACCGTGCTTTCGCCGAGATGCTGCGCGACCTCGAGAACGAGGCGGTTGCCGTTGTTCTCGGTTTCCAGCGCGTTCAGAATCTCCGGCAGATGATCGTCGAACTGCACGTCGACGACGGCGCCGATGACCTGCGCGATGCGGCCCTTGGGTCCGCTCGCCGCCTTCTTGGCTGCTGCTGCTTTCGCCATGATACCCTGTCCTTCTCGAAGTCCGGTCAGAGCGCTTCCGCGCCCGAAATGATTTCAATGAGCTCTTTGGTGATCTGAGCCTGGCGCGAACGGTTGTAGTTCAGCGTCAGCTTCTTGATCATGTCGCCCGCATTGCGGGTCGCGTTGTCCATCGCGCTCATGCGTGCGCCCTGTTCGGAGGCGGCGTTTTCGAGGAGAGCGCGGAAAATCTGGATCGCAACGTTGCGCGGCAGGAGATCGGCGAGGATCTCGGCCTCTTCCGGCTCGAACTCGTAAGGCACCGCCGGAGCTTCCGTGCCTTCCGGAAGCTGCGCGGGAATGATCTGCAGCGCGGTCGGAATCTGCGCGATCACGGATTTGAAGCGCGAGAAGAACAATGTGCAGACATCGAACTCGCCGGCCTCGAACTTGTCGATGACCGTCTGCGCGATCGTATGGGCATTGCCGAAACCGATCTGCTTCACTTCGCGCAGATCGACATGCGGCTGCATCCGCGTCGCGAACTGGCGGCGCAGGATGTCGGCGCCCTTGCGGCCCACGGGCAGGATCGTCACGTCCTTGCCTTCGGCGATCAGCTTCTCGGCATGCTGGCGCGCAAGGCGGGCGATCGAGGAGTTGAACGCTCCGGCAAGGCCGCGCTCGGCGGTCGCCACCAGAAGCAGATGCTTCTGATCGCGGCCCGTGCCGCGCAGCAGCATCGGCGCTTCCGGCGAATCCTTCATGCCCGCCGCCAGATTGGCGAGCACGCGGTCCATGCGCTCGGCGTAGGGACGCGCCGCCTCGGCCGCCGATTGCGCGCGGCGCAGCTTCGCCGCGGCGACCATCTGCATCGCCTTGGTGATCTTCTGCGTCGCCTTGACCGAGGCGATACGGTTGCGGAGGTCCTTAAGCGAGGCCATTGCCGGTCATGTCCTCAGGCGAAGGTCTTAGCGAAGCCGTCGACCACGGATTTCAGCTTGTCGCCCGTCTCGCTCGACAATTCCTTCGACGTACGGATGGCGTCGAGGATGTCGGCGTGCTTGGAGCGCAGCAGGTTCAGAAGGCCGTGCTCGAAATCGCGCACCTTGGAAACCGGCAGCGGATCGAGATAGCCGTTGGTGCCGGCCCAGATGACCGCGACCTGCTCCTCGACCTTCAGCGGCGAGAACTGCGACTGCTTCAGAAGCTCGGTCAGGCGCGCGCCGCGGTTCAGCAGGCGCTGCGTCGTGGCGTCGAGATCCGAGCCGAACTGTGCGAAGGCCGCCATTTCGCGGTACTGCGCAAGCTCGCCTTTGATCTTGCCGGCAACCTGCTTCATCGCCTTGATCTGCGCGGCGGAACCGACGCGCGAGACCGAGAGGCCGACATTCACCGCCGGGCGGATGCCCTGGTAGAACAGATCGGTCTCGAGGAAGATCTGGCCGTCGGTGATCGAGATCACATTGGTCGGGATATAGGCTGACACGTCGTTGGCCTGCGTCTCGATGACGGGCAGCGCGGTCAGCGAACCTGCGCCGTTGTCGTCGTTGAGCTTGGCCGCGCGCTCCAGAAGGCGCGAATGGAGGTAGAAGACGTCGCCCGGATAGGCTTCGCGGCCCGGCGGGCGGCGCAGCAGCAGCGACATCTGACGATACGCGACGGCCTGCTTGGACAGATCGTCATAGGCGATCAGCGCATGGCGGCCGTTGTCGCGGAAATATTCGCCCATGGCGCAGCCGGCGAACGGCGCAAGGAACTGCATCGGCGCGGGGTCCGAAGCGGTCGCGGCGATGATGATGGAATATTCCAGCGCGCCCTGCTCTTCGAGAACCTTCACGAACTGTGCGACGGTCGAGCGCTTCTGGCCGACCGCGACATAGACGCAGTACAGCTTGGCCTTCTCGTCCGTGCCCTGATTGATGGGCTTCTGGTTGAGGATCGTGTCGAGGATGACCGCCGTCTTGCCGGTCTGGCGGTCGCCGATGATGAGCTCGCGCTGGCCGCGGCCGATCGGAACCATCGCGTCGATGGCCTTGATGCCCGTCTGGAGCGGCTCCTTGACCGGCTGGCGGGCGAGGATGCCCGGCGCCTTGATCTCGACGCGGCGGCGGTGCGGCGTCTCGATCGGACCCTTGCCGTCGACCGGCATACCGAGCGCGTTGACGACGCGGCCGATGAGCGCCTCGCCGACGGGCACCTCCATGATGCGGCTCGTGCGCTTGACGCTCGCGCCTTCCTTCACGTGGGTCGCCTCGCCGAAGAGCGCGGCGCCGACGTTGTCCGCCTCGAGGTTGAGCGCGAGGCCCATGAGGCCGCCCGGGAACTCGAGCAGCTCGCCGCTCATGGCCCCTTCGAGGCCGTAGATGCGCGCGATACCGTCGCCGATGCTGAGGACGGTGCCGGTCTCGGTCGTGAGCGCGGCGCGCTCGTAGGTCTGGATCTGCTTCTTGATGATCGACGAGATCTCTTCGGCGCGAAGCTGCATGGTCGGGTCTTCCTCTGATTGCCCCTGCTCTGGCAGTGGACGAAACGTGACGCTTCTGAACTTGGTCTGGATCCCATGAGTACATGGGGCCCAATCTGCTCTCCGAACCGATCAGTTCGGGAGCATGGTCTCTTTCATCTTGCGGAGCCGCGCGAGCAACGAGCCGTCATAGACGGTATCGCCGACGCGCGCGACCACACCGCCGATGAGGCTGGGATCGAGCTTGCGGTCGAGCGCGATCCGGCGGCCGGTGACGCGCTCGAGCTGCTGCTGGAGCAGCGTGAAGTACTCCTCCGGCAGCGGCATGGCGGTGAGCACCTCGGCGCGGACGACGCCGCGCTTGTCGTCTGCCATCTCGCGGAGGCGCTGCGCGATCGCGGGGAGCGCACGGATGCGGCGGCGGTCGAGCAGGAGGCTCAACGTGTTCCGCGCGGCCTGTCCGAGCGCGAGTCGCTCGCCGACGTCGGCGAGGATCTGCTGCTTGGCCTGGATCGCGATGAGCGGATCCGCGAGCGCAGCGCGGAGCTCCGAGCTCGCCTCGTAGGCCGCAGCCACGCGCTGGAGCTCGTCCACGAGCGCGTCGAGCTGGCCCGTCTCGCTGCCGAGCTCGAGGAGGGCGGTTGCGTAGCGCTTGGCGATGACACCGGGGATCACGAGACACCTCCAGCGCGCGGAGCGACGCTCGGTGATGCAGCGGGCGGAGCCGCGACGCCGACGCGGGGTGCGGCGGGCTTCTTTGCGAGCTCGGCGAGCAGCTCGTTGGCGAGACGCGCGTGGTCCTCGGGGGTGGCGCTGCGCTCGAGGATCTGGTGCGCCTGCGTCACCGCGAGCTCGATCGTCTCGATGAGGAGGTCCTGCTGGAGCTGCTTGCGCTCCTGCTAGACGAGGCGCTCGGCGTCGCGCTTCATGCGCTCCGAGCGCTCTTCCGTCTCGGAGAGGATGCGCTCGAC
>JAEWFF010000073.1 GCA_023388965.1 Pseudomonadota bacterium
CCCGGCCTCGTGCTCCTTAAAAATCCCGATGATCTGCTCTTCAGAGAAGCGGCTGCGCTTCATGTCCTGGTCCTCTCAATGGGCCAGAACGAACTTCAATCCGGATTAAACCGCTGGGGCAACGTCATCCTGCTGCCCGGTGTATTTGCATCGAGGCCGACTCCAAGCGCTTCGAGATTGTTCAACGCAACCTCACGGGATCAGACGTTGTAGTTCTCAATATAGCTATCCAGGACCAAGACAAGAATGTGAACTGGTTCCCGGCGCGGATCGACGGACACATTGACGGTCAGGGATCGATCTACCTCCAGACCGACCGTCTCAACCGACGTCACCCTCAGGTCAAGCAGGAAACCGATCCGGTGCAGATTCTAGGCAAGCGTCTCGACACCCTCGCGCGAGAGCTGTCTTTACACCATATTGATTTCATGCACATGGATATTCAGGGAGCAGAATATGCTGCTCTGTTGGGACTCGGAGAGCTTCGGCCCAAGGTGATTTATCTTGAGACCGTGGATGATGGATGGATAGGCGCGGGCTCGAAACAGACCATTCATGAGCTGTTATCATCGATGGGCTATATTTTGGCCGCCGATTTCAAAAATGACAGGCTTTACTTGCTGCGAAATTGAGGTTCACGACCGCGCTCGCGTCGTCATCTTGTAATAGACGCGCATCGCTTCCCGCTTAAGCTTTGCAATCCTCGGCAGGGCCATCGGTACGATGATGTCTTTCGTGTCGCGCGGCGGCGGCACATGCTCCCGCGCCACGCCGATGGCGCGTTCGACGACATTGAAGAAATTCTCCCGCGTCAGCACGATCCGGCGCGCGTCTTCGATGGCCGGAAGACGCTCCTGCCAGGCATTCTCTTCCAGCAGCTTCTCGATCATCGCCGCCGCCGAGGTCGGATCGCCGATATCGAGCGGAACGAGGCTGCATTCCGGAAACCAGCGATGAATGTCCGGACATCCCGCATAGAGCGGCAGCGCCCAGCCGAGAAAGGCGTCGGCAAGTTTCTCGGTCCAGTAGGACGGCTCCTGCGAATTTTCGAGCGACAGATGCAGTTTGTAAGGCGCGATGGCGTCGGCCTTGTCGCCGATTTCGCGAAAGCCCCGGCCGAAAATCGTGAGCCTGTCGCCCAACCTTGCCTTCAGCGCTTCAACAAAGGCCAGCCGCCGCCTGTGGCCCGGAAAAAGCACCTTGTTGGAAATGACGACCGAAACGGCATCGCCCTTTTCCGGCACCGGCAAGGCCGAAAGCTCCGCATGGTTCAGCCTCGGCCTCAGTTCGCCGTGTTCGAACGCCGCGCCATAGAACCAGGCCAGCCCGGCGTGATCCTGTATCCAGCGGCCGCGATAGCCCTCCGGCAGGAAGGGTGAGACGAGCGTGCCGAACTGGGCGAGATAATCGGCCGCCAAAGGCGACATCCCGGACGGTTCGCCGACGACGAGAATGCGCCGTTCGCGCGGCACGCGAGTCGATATTGGCACCTTGTTCGCAAGGCCGAGCACCAGCCAGTCGCCCGCGCCGCCATCATCCGGCTCGAAGCGGAGATTGCCCGTCCGAAACGGGAATCGGGGCGCCATCCGCGTATAGATCGGCTCCGCCACCGGCCCATGGAGCAGAACCCTCTCTACTGCCTCTTCGCCCTCACCCATCCACATCTCCCCCGGCCCGCTTGTCCGCTTTCGCTTGCACGGCCTGCTCCACTCCCTACATTAGCGCAGGTCTCGGAGCCTTTTGCCCGGCCTTCAACGCATGGCTTATCGAGTTTCCCCATGTCTTCCGAACATGCCCGCCTGATTATCCTCGGTTCCGGCCCGGCCGGCTACACGGCCGCCGTCTATGCCGCGCGCGCAATGCTGACGCCGGTGCTCATTTCCGGCATCCAACCCGGCGGCCAGCTCACGATCACGACCGATGTCGAGAATTATCCCGGCTTTGCCGACCCCATCCAGGGCCCCTGGCTCATGGACCAGATGCGGGCTCAGGCCGAGCGCTTCGGCACGCGGATCGAGAACGATCATATTTCGGAGGTCGACCTGTCCCGGCGGCCGTTCACGCTCAAGGCTGAATCCGGCCGGGTCTGGACCTGCGACGCGCTCATCATCGCCACCGGCGCGCAGGCGAGCTGGCTCGGCCTCGAAAGCGAGCAGCGTCTAATGGGCGCCGGCGTCTCGGCCTGCGCCACCTGCGACGGCTTCTTCTTCCGCGGCAAGCCGATCGCGGTCGTCGGCGGCGGCAACACCGCGGTCGAGGAGGCCCTGTTCCTCACCAATTTCGCCTCGAAGGTCTATCTCGTGCACCGGCGCGACAGCCTGCGCGCCGAGCGCATCCTGCAGGACCGCCTGTTCGCCAATCCCAAGGTCGAAGTCATCTGGGACAGCGTGATCGACGAAATTCTCGGCGCGGGCAATCCGGCCGTCGTGTCCGGCGCGCGGCTGAAGAATGTAAAGACGGGCGTCGAGACGCAGCTCGATGTCGAGGGCGTATTCGTCGCCATCGGCCACAAGCCGGCGACCGAGCTTTTCAAGGGCCAGCTCGAACTCGACGCCAACGGCTATCTCCTGATCGAGCCCGGCACGTCGCTGACGAAGATTCCGGGCGTGTTCGCCGCCGGCGATGTGTCCGATCACGTCTATCGTCAGGCGGTCACAGCCGCCGGCATGGGCTGCATGGCGGCTCTCGATGCCGAAAGGTTCCTCGCCGCCGAGGACAGCGGACGGATGGCGGCCGAATAATGTCACGCCAGATGCCGCTCGACTGGGACAAACTCCGCATCTTCCACGCGGCGGCCGAAGCGAAAAGCTTCACGCATGGCGGCGAGAAGCTCGGCCTGTCCCAATCGGCGGTCAGCCGCCAGGTCTCGGCGCTCGAGCACGAACTGAATGTGCGGCTGTTCCACCGCCATGCGCGCGGCCTTCTTCTCACCGAACAGGGCGAACTCCTCTACCGCACCACGCAGGAATTGTTCGCCAAGCTCGAATCCACCAAGACCCTGCTCACCGACAGCCGCGAACGGCCGCACGGCATTCTGCGCGTCACGACATCGGTCGGCCTCGGCGGCGGCTGGCTCGCGCCGCTGATCGGCGAATTTCTCGATCTTTATCCGGAAATATCAGTCGCGCTTCTTCTCAGCGACGATGAGCTGGACCTTGCCATGCGCGAGGCCGACATCGCCATCCGGCTGCGCCAGCCCTCGCAATCGGAACTCATCCAGCGCAAGCTGTTTCCGGTGCACTATCATGTGTACGCATCGCCGGAATACATCACCCGTTTCGGCCGCCCGCGCGAAGTGGGCGATCTCGACCAGCATCGCATCGTCGGCTTTGCCGGCCTCGTGCCGAGCTTCCTGCAGCCGCTGAACTGGCTGGCCCATGCCGGCCGCGAACACCGCGAGCCGCGCCAGCCGAACCTCTCGGTCAACAACATGCTCGCGATGAAACGCGCCATCGAGGGCGGCGTCGGCATCGGCATCCTGCCGCAATATCTCGTCGAGGACGGCTCGGTCATGGTGCGGCTGCTGGCTCAATCGGCCACGCCCATGCTGGAATCCTACCTCGCTTATCCGGAAGAGCTGCGCAATGTGCGCCGCATCCAGGTCTTCCGCGATTTCCTTCTGAGCAAGACCAAGGACTGGGATTGAGCCTCTCCCGTTCACGGGAGAGGAGAATGCGCCACCGCATGTCCCGGGGCCGCGAAGCGGAGCCCGGGACCCATACGCCGTGACTCACGGCTCTAATCTCTGACGCTGCGGAGTATGGGTCCCGGACAAACGCTGCGCGTTTTCCGGGACACACGATCCTCATCCTGAGCCGGGCTCGATGCGCAGCATCGAGCCGTGTCGAAGGATCGCGGCAGGCACCGAACTCTTGGCCATCCTTCGAGACGGGCACTGATTTCGGGTGTTCCCGAAATCAGATTTCAAATCCCAAGTCGGCAACAGCCGACTTGGGTGCGCGGCTCAGGATGAGGGTTTTCACTCCGCCGCCGTACGGCTTGCGATCACCTGATCGGCCGTGCGGCCGGACAGTTCCGCCATATGGTCGAAGGCGGCGGTGAACGTACCGACACCGGCCGAGGCCGACCTGATCTCGACGATGAGATCGCCGATCTCCGCCTCCGGCATCAGCGCCTGCACGACATCCCAGCCCGGCCAGTCCTCGCGCGCATCGAAGCCGAGGATCTGCCCCCGTCGCGCCGAGATGATGGCGTTCGCCCTAGCGGTGGCGTCGTTCGGCACATAGACCGAAACCCGCATCACCGGCTCCAGAAGCACCGGGCCGCATTGCGCCAGCCCTTCGACGATCGCCATGCGCGCCGCCGCCTGGAAAGCCGCGTCCGAGGAATCGACCGCATGATACGCACCGTCGATCAACCTGACGGACAGATCGACCACCGGAAAACCGAGCGGGCCCGATTTCAACGCCTCGCGCACCCCCTTCTCGACCGAGGGGATGAACTGGCGCGGCACGACCCCGCCCGTGATCCTGTCTTCGAACACAAACCCTTCGCCGCGCGCCAGCGGCGCGATTTCGAGCACCACATCGCCGAACTGGCCGTGGCCGCCGGTCTGCTTCCGGTGCCGCCCGCGCTCGGTGATCGATTTTCGGATCGTCTCGCGATAGCCGATGCGCGGCGCATGCGTCGTCACCGACACGCCGTACCGTCCCGACAACCGCTCGACCGCGACCCGCAGATGCATCTCGCCCTGCCCGTCGAGCCGGATCTCGCTGCCCTCCCCGGCGTCGATGCGGTAGGACGGGTCTTCCTCGGCGAGCTTCACCAGCGCCGCCGACACCTTGACCTCGTCCTTACGCTCGCCCGCGACAAGGCAGACCGACATCACCGGCTCGGGCGCCGCGGCCCCTTCCGGCAAAGCAGGCGGCGTGCGCCCGTTCGTCACCGTCTCGCTCGTCTTTACGGGATCGAGCCGCCCGAACGCGACCGTCTCGCCCGTGCGCCCGCCCGGAAGTTTCACCGAAGCCGCGCCGGTCATGCGCTGGACGGAGGCAACGCGCGCCGTCTCGCCGGACGAAGAAGTCAGGTTCGCGCCATCGACAATCGTTCCGCGCAGAACGCGCGCGATCGACAGTTTGCCGCCATGCTGCGTGTGGAAGGTCTTCAGAACATAGGCGGCTGCATCCCCGTCCATATCAACGCCATTACGTTTCGCGGTCGCCGCAATGGTCGGGGCCTCGTGGCGCAGGGCCTTGAGCAGGCGCAGAACGCCGTTGCCGCGCAGCGCCGAGCCGAGCAGAACCGGCACGACCAGCCCCTGTTTCAGCTCCTTCGACAGATTGTCGAACACGCGGTCGCGCGGCGGCTCCAGATCGTCGAGCAGAACTTCGAGCAGCGCATCGTCATTGTCCGCCAGTTTTTCCAGCATCTGGAACCGGTGTTCGCGCTGGCGGATGCGCTCGCCCTCGGCGATGTCGATGACGTTGGATTCCGCATGTTCGCGGTAGACGAAGGCGCGCTCCAGCGCGAGGTCGATGAAGCCGGTGATGATGTCGTTTTCCCAGACCGGGATCTGCCGCACGAGCAGCGGCGTGCGCGAGGCCGGCTGCAGCATTTCGAGCGCATCGCGCACGCGCGCCTCGGCCTTGTCGACCTTGTTCAGAAACAGAAAGCGCGGAATGTCCTGATCCTCGATCATGCGCATGATCTGCTGCAGCGCCGGCAGCTTGCGCTCGTCGGGCTCGCACACGACCACGGCGGCATCCACCGCCGGCAGCGCGCGGCGCATGTCTTCCAGAAATTCGACGGAGCCGGGGCAATCGAGAAACGTGTAGCTGTCGCCGAAGAAATCGATCGTCGCGACATTCATCTCGGTCGACATGCGGTGGGCGCGCGCCTCGGCGCTGGAATCGCCGACGCTCGTTCCGTCATCCACCTTGCCGACGCGCTGGATGGCGCCGGAATGTCCGAGAATGGCTTCGAGAAGGCTGGTCTTGCCGCTCTGGAAGGGACCGACGAGCGCAATGCATCGCGGTCCCTGTTCTGGTCTGCCGTCTTGTCTGCTGTTCGGGCCCATGGGGTAGCCTCCCTACCCGGGCGCCCTCAAACCGGCCGTTCCGCTGCGGGCTCCCAGCCCACGCACCCGTCGCGCGCGGCCTCTCGCGCCCGGTCCCTCATGGTCGCCCCGGCACGCGTCCGGCGCAAGCGGCAAAAATATCCGGCCCGGTGTGGCGGGAAAGCACCGATCCGTCCGGAGTTTGATTCCATTGCCGAAATCGGGTTTACGCCATACAGTTTGGAATTCTTTTAAACTATTGATATTGCTAAGTAATTTGAGGCACGCTAAAGGCCCTGTCACGGCAGCTTTCGCCGCCGCCTCCTTTGTGGGTGCCATGTCCGTTCTGTCTTCCGATCTTGGCCAGGTCTTTCGCGCCGAACAGGGCCGCCTGACGCGGCTGATCCGGCGCGTCGTCGGCAATCCGGCGGCGGCCGAGGATCTGGTGCAGGACGTGTTCGTCAATCTGCTGCGCGGCAGCGGCCTCGGCGCGGCGGACAATTCGCGCTCATATCTCGCGCGCTGCGCCACCAATATCGCGCTGGACCATCTGCGCCGCGAGCGCGCCCGCGCGCGCTATCTGTCGTCGGCGGAGCTTTCAGGGGCCGAGGCCGGTTCCGAGCCCCTGCCCGATGCCGTGCTTCAGGGCCGGCAGGAAATCGCGTTGCTGCACCGCACCGTGGACGGCCTGCCGCCGAAATGCCGGGCGGTATTCCTGCTGTCGCGCGATCATGGTCTGACCATGCGCGAGATCGGCGCGCGCCTCGGCATTTCGCCGAAAACGGTCGAAAAGCATCTGCTGCGCGCCATGACGGAATGCCGGCAGGCCATGCGCACGGCCGGGCGCGAAGTCTGACCGGGGCAAGACCCGGCCGGCTTTCGTCTTATAAGATGACATGAGCACCCGCCCGTCCCGTCCGTCCGGCATACCGGATTCCGTCTTCGCGGAAGCCGCCGCCTGGCATGCGCGCCTGCGCGAGCCGGACGCGGATTATGCGGTTCACGAGGCCTTTCAGGACTGGCTCGCGCGCGATCCTGCCCATCTGGACGCCTATGACGAGGCCGCGCGGCTGTGGCAGGCGCTGGGAACGGACGCGCCGCGCGACGAGGCCGCGATCGACGCGCTGGTCAAAGGCGTGCGCGGACGCGGGCGCGCCATGCGCGGCACCGCGCTCGGCCTTGCTTTGTGCGCCGTGCTTTTCGGCGGCGAATGGGCGCGGCGCGGCGGGCTTGACGATCTGCGCGCCGATTATGTGGTGCCTGTCGGCACGCAGCAGACCGTGCATCTTGCCGACGGCTCCACGCTCGACATCAACACCGACACGGCCATCGCCGTCGATCTCATGCCCGGCGAGCGGCGCGTACGTATTTTCCGCGGCGAGGCGTTCTTCGATGTGGCGCGCGACGAGGTGCGGCCCTTCGTGGTCGAAACCGGGGACGGCGAAGCGCGCGTTCTGGGCACCAAATTCAACCTGCGCGTCGAGAACGGCGCGACGCGCGTCAGCCTTGTCGAGGGACGCGTGCGCTTGTCCGCGGCGCTGCATCCGCAGGGCGGCGTGGATCTCGCGCCCGGCGAAGCCGGCGACATCACGCCCCGCGCGGTCGGCGCCCCACAAAAATTCGAGGCCGACGAGACAACGGCCTGGCGGCGCGGACAGGTCGTCTTCTTCCGCACGCCGCTCGGCGACGTCGTCGAGGAACTGAACCGCTATCAGCGCGGCCGCATCCTCATCATGAACGACGATCTGCGCGCGCTCGCCGTCACCGGCGTGTTCGACACGCGCGATCCGGCCGCCGTCATCGACATCATCGAAAAGACGCTCGGCGTCTCCTCCTTCCGCCTCACCGACGCGCTGATCGTGCTGCGGTGACATTTTCTTAACGAACCGACCGGGGGAGACGCCCTGCGCGACTCGTCCTTCCCATCGAGATCCCGCACCGCCGGTTTGCGGCGCGGGAGGGGAAATGGGGAAGCAAGATGCCTTTTCTGTGTAAGCATTCCGTGCGTGCGTTCGCGTTTTCATTGATGGCCGGAGCGGCGCCGCTGGCGCTCGTCGTCGCCCTACCCGCAGCTGCGCAGAATGCGGGCCAGAGCGTGGCGCTTGCCATTCCGGCCCAGCCGGTGCCGCGCGCGCTGGCAGCTCTGTCCTCGCGTACGGGCATCCAGATTCTCTATGCCGGCAACAAGGCCTACGAGATCACGTCCACGCCGGTTTCCGGCACATACACCCCGGATCAGGCGCTGCGCACGCTTCTCGCCGGAACGGGCATTTCGCATCGCTTCGTCGGCGCGAACGCCGTGACGATATCCGTGCCGGGCGAGGACGTGCCGCAGGTCGGCGCAGGCGTGGATGGCGATGCCGTTCAGCTCGAGACGATCGATGTGTCCGGAGCGGGTAGCGGTGTGCCCGCCGCCGATCTGCCCTTCCAGACGCCCGGCTCGACGGCTCATGTCAGCGCGGAGCAGATTTCGCGTGTGCCGCCGTCATCGGTCGCGGATATATTCAGGGGCGTGCCCGGTGTCATTTCGGCTCAGGGCCGCAACGGAGCGGCCATCGATCCGAATATTCGCGGCATGCAGGGCATGAACCGCGTCAAGACGACAGTGGACGGCGCGGAGCAGTCCACATCGACTTATCGTGGTTACTTCGGTGTCGATAATCGCACTTATGTCGATCAGGACCTCATCGGCGGTGTCGACATCACCAAGGGTCCCGGCGGTTCGGCGGCAAGCGGGGGCGCGCCCGGTGGCGTGGTGGCGATCACTACGCTCACGCCCGACGATATCCTGTTGCCCGACGCCGATTACGGTGTGCGGATCAAGGCGGGAAAAAGCTCCAACAGTATCGATCCGGTCAGCGGAATGGCATTCGGATCGGAGCGCACGGACAAACCCGATCTGTTCGACGCCGACGGCGGGTCCGGCAGCATTGCGGCAGCGGCGCGCGGCGAGAATCTCGAAGTGGTTGCTGCGTTCTCAAAGCGCAAGACGGGTAACTACTTTACCGGAAAACACGGTCCGACACACTGGAAGCATCCGGCGATCTTCACACCGAGGGAATATTCTTACGTCTTGCCGGAAAAGGAAGCTTTCAACACATCGGAAAACGTCGAATCCGCACTGATCAAGGGCAAGGTAAAATGGGGTGACGCGCACTCCCTCCAGCTCGGCTACATCTATTACGACAATAATTACGGCGAGATAACGCCCACGGTCCTTCAGTCGGGCGGGCAAAGAGTTCTGTCGCATACCAATGTCGAGAACCAGACGGCGAAATACCGTTACAATCCGCTCGATAACGATCTTGTCGATTTCCGTTTCAATCTGTGGCGCACCGAGACCCTGGACGAAGCCTATTACTTCTCCCTGTTCTCGGTGCTTCAGGCGCCGACCCTGTCGAAGATGCACGGCGGCGATGTGTCGAACACATCGAGGATCGACAGTACGTTCGGTGCGATCAAGCTGAATTACGGAACCTCGATCTCGTTCGAGGATTCCGATCGTCCTCCAGGCAATACGAATGCCCTGACCGTTATCGGCGAGCGGCAGATCGGCAGTGTCTACCTTAATGGCGAATGGAAGCCGCTGGACTGGCTGAAGATCAATGCCGGCGGCCGGTACGATTTTTACGAAGTAAATACCGACCAGGGAGATCGCGACGGCGGCGAGTTCAGCCCGAGCGGCTCCATCACCTTCATTCCCTGGGACGGGATTCAGCTTTTCGGTACATATTCAGAAGGTATACGTCCGGCGACCATCCGTGAAACCGGCTATAATGCCGGAAACACGGCGTTCAATGCGGACCTCAGGCCTGAGCGGTCAAGAAATTTCGAGATCGGCATCAATACGGATCGTTCCGACGTCCTGTTCGCTGGCGATGTCCTGAGAGCGAAACTCGCCTATTTCAACACCGCCGTGGACGACTACATCTTCCGCACGATCCGTCCGGGCGGCGGCGTCTACGATTACTGGGCGGAAAATCTCGACAAGGCCAAATTCTCGGGCGTGGAATTGCAGCTCAGCTACGACGCCCGGCGCATCTTTGCCGAGCTTGGCCTCAGCTATTACGACAACATCGAATTCTGCCGCGTCGGTCAGCCCTGCCTTGCCGAGGATCTGTTCATCCCGATCAACCAGACGGCGGACTATTCCTCGAACCACATCCCTCCGGAACTGATGGTCACGGGCACGCTCGGCGCACGCTTCCTCGATGAAGCCCTGACAGTCGGAACTCGCGTGACCTATGCCAATGAGAGGAAGATCGCTCCCAGCGCCCAATCGGTCGGCATTTCACTGCACTGGGCTCCGTTCACGGTGATCGACCTGTTCGCCACCTACAAGATCGACGAGCATCTCTCGCTGAATATCAGCGCCGAAAACATCACCGACCGCTTCTATGTCGATCCGCTGGGTGGTTCCCCCATCGCCGCCCCAGGAAGAACCGTTCGGGCGGGACTTACGGCAAAATTCTGATCACTGACATGAAACAAAAAACGGCGGCCATCGGCCGCCGTTTTCATATCCGTCATTACAGAACGCGCCGCCCTTACCGCGCCGGGGATGTCAGCTCGATCGAGCCGATGCCGGCGGCGACATTGAGGCCCGATTGCGCGCCGACCGAAAGCGGCTGGAGAGAAATCGTCTTGTCGGAACCGCCGATCAATACATTGGCGCCGACGCCTGCCCCCACCGTCGCCTCGCCCGTGGCGCCGACATAGGTTCCGGCCAGCGCGCCCGGACGCAGATCCTTCGTGGGCGCGATCACCTGCCAGATGATGACGCTTTCGCCCGTGACGCCGATATCGACGCCGAGCTTGGTGACGCGGCCGTCATAGACTTCGGTGATCTGCCCGTCGGCCGACGAATAACGGCATTCCATGGCCTTGGACGAACCAAGGATCAGGCCGACGCCGCCCTCGACGCTGCATTCGAGCCGTCCGGCCTCGACCGCCGACTGCGCCGGTAGGGCCGCGAGAGAAAGACCGCCCACCGCCGCTGCGAGGAGTAGTTTGTGCATATAAAAACCTCCGGAAGCGCCCCGTGTGAAAAACGCGTGGGACTTCCGGAGGTTCCGTATTCGGTAAGGCCTGCGTCAGCGCGAACTGACGCAGTAATGCTTTTTCCGCGTCAGCGCAGGCTGGCGCAGAAGCGTTGAATCCGCGTGCAGGCTTCTTCCAGCGCCTCGGTCGAGGTCGCGTAGGAAATGCGGAAGTTCGGGCCGAGACCGAAGGCCGAGCCGTGCACCACCGCGACGCCCTCGGCTTCGAGAAGCTCGGCAACGAAGTCCTCATCGGTCTCGATGAGCTTGCCCGACGGCGCCGTCTTGCCGATCGTGTCCGCACAGGACGGATAGACGTAGAACGCGCCTTCCGGCATCGGGCAGTTGATGCCCTTGGCCTGGTTCAGCATGGACACGACGAGATCGCGGCGCTGTTCGAAAATCCTGCGGCGCTCCTCGATGAAGTCCTGCGGACCGTTCAGCGCCTCGACCGCCGCCCATTGCGCGATCGAGCACGCACCGGAGGTCTGCTGGCCCTGGATCATGTCCATCGCCTTGATGAGGTTCAGCGGGCCGGCCGCATAACCGATACGCCAGCCGGTCATCGCATAGGCTTTCGACACGCCGTTCATGGTCAGCGTGCGGTCCTTCAGCTTCGGCTCCACCTCGACCGGAGTGACGAATTTGAAATCGCCATAGGTCAGGTGCTCGTACATATCATCGGTCAGCACCCAGACATGCTCGTGCTTCACGAGAACATCGGTCAGCGCCTTGATCTCGTCGCTTGTATAGGCCGCGCCCGACGGGTTGGACGGCGAATTGAGGATCAGCCATTTGGTCTTCGGCGTGATCGCGGCTTCCAGATCCCTGGCCTGGAGCTTGAAGCTGTTGTCCTGCGTCGTATTGACGATCACCGGCTCGCCGCCATTGATGGCGACCATTTCCGGATAGGACACCCAGTACGGCGCGGGAATGATGACCTCGTCGCCCGGGTTCATGGTCGCGGCGAACGCGTTGAACAGGATGTGCTTTCCGCCGGTGCCGACGATCACCTGCGCGGCGGTGTAGTCGATATTGTTCTCGCGCTTGAACTTGGCGACGATGGCCTCGCGCAGCTGCGGAATGCCGGGAACGGGGGTGTATTTGGTCTCGCCGCGCTTGATGGCCGCGATGCCCGCTTCCTTGATGTTGTCGGGCGTGTCGAAATCCGGCTCGCCGGCGCCGAGCGAAATCACATTGCGTCCGGCGGCGGTGAGTTCACGGGCTTTCTGCGACACTGCGAGGGTGGCGGACGGCTTCACGCGGCTAAGGCTGTCGGCCAGAAAGGCCATGATACATTCTCCGGCAGTTCGAGGGTGGAAACGCGGCGGACCCTAGATAGGCGGGGCGGCAGGCGCAAGACCCGAAACGAAACGCTTTTGCAACACTGCCCGCGAAATTCGTCGCATCATGCGGCGGCTTGACCGGGCGCTCGATAAAACGCATTGGTTTTGTATGTTTACATTATACTCCATGCAACTCTCGGCAAATAGCTACAAGGCCCGGCTCGGCCTGTCGCTGCTCGGCCATTCCTTCCGTCTGGTCGAGGTCGATGTGCTGTCGGGCGCGAACAAGACGCCGCAATATCTGGCGCTGAACCCGGCCGGGCAGGTGCCGATCCTCGTTCTGCCGGACGGGCGCCTCCTGCCGGAATCCGGCGCCATCCTGCATTACCTTGCCGAAGGCACGGAGCTTCTGCCGAACGACCGTTTCGAGCGTGCGGAAATGCTGCGCTGGATGTTCTTCGAACAGCATTCGCACGACCCGTTCATCGGCCAGGCCCGCTTCTGGCTGCATCTTCAGAAGGGCGGGCGCGAGCTGAAGCAGAATCTGGTCGAGGAATGGGAGGACCGCGGCTACGAGGCGCTGCAGGTCATGGACGTGCACCTCAGGACCCATCCGTTCTTCGGCGGCGCGCGCATCGGCCTCGCCGACATCGCGCTTTATGCCAATACCCATCTCGCCCATGAGGGCGGCTTCGAGCTTGCTCCGTTCGCAGCGGTGAACGGGTGGCTGGAGCGGTTCGCCGCCGAGCCGGGCTTCGTGCCGATCGGCTGGGCGCCCCGCGAGGCCTAACCCGCCTGCCCCGCGCGTTCGCGCAGAACGAGATTGCGCCGCGTCGTGAAGGCCAGCCGCTCGGCCTGCACGCCGACGATATGGGCCAGCAGCGCCGCGGCGACGGAGGGCGCCTCGCGGCTCAGCGCCTCGTAATCCCCACGCCCGAGCGCCCATACGGCAGCGTCGCTGTCGACGCGCAGGCTGGCGGTGCGCGGCGCATCGAGGAAAAAGCCGATCTCGCCGAGAACCGTGTTGGGGCCGAACACCCGCACGCATGCCGCATCCTCACCCGGAAGCCCGGCCAGCACGCGCACACGTCCGCGCTCGACGAACAGAAGGCTGTCGGTCGGATCGCCCTGCCGGCACAGAAAACCGTCCGCGTCGCGTGGCGCGGGTTTCAGCCGCGCGGCAAACGCCGCCGCTACCTTCTTCCCTCCGAGCGCGCGGGCGAGCCATGATTTGAGATCGGCAACGGCATCCGCCTCCGCCGGATGTTTGCCGATCAGGTCCTCCTCCGCCGCTTCGAGCGCGTCGGACAGGCCGGCGAACACGCGGTTCTCCCAGACCGGGCGGTCGAGATGGAGCGTATGGGCGATGCGCGGCGACGCCCCGGCTATGAGAACCTCCACACCGGCCTTGCGCAGCGTGGTGAACAGGCGCTCGAGCCCCTCGCCGGCCGAGGAGTCCATACCGCTGACCGCCGCGAAATCCAGAATGAGCGTATGCGCCTTCTCGCGGCTTACGAGATCGCGCATATCGAGTTGCAGGCGATAGGCCGAGCCGAAGAAGATGAAACCGCCCAGTTGCAGGATCTGCACGCCGGTGCCCTGCTCAGCCAGAATACGCATCTCGCCGGACGGCCGCGCCACGAGCGAGGGCAGGCTGGCGAGGCTTTCCCGGTTGCGGATAATGCCGATACGGCTGACATCGAGCGCGAAGATGACGCAACTGGCGAGAACGCCGACCAGCACGCCCTGAAGGAAGCCGAACACCGCCGTAATGACGACAATGGCAACCACGATCAGCCATTCGCGCAGCGGAAGGCGGGCGCGGCTGCGCCAGCCCCAGTCCAGCAGGAGTTTCAGGCCAAGCTGGAGCAAAAGCCCGCACAGCAGAAAGCGCGGAACAAGGCCCATCACCTCCGCACCCATCAGAAGAACGCCGAGCGCGACCAGCCCGACCGTCAATGCCGACAGCCGCCCGCGGCCTCCGGCGCTACGGTTCAGCAGCGTATTGCTGAGCGATGTATGGGCAACGAAACCGCCGGCGACGCCCGAAAAGATGTTGGCGGCGCCATGCACGTTCAGTTCGCGGTCGAGATCGGCCTCGGTGCCGGTCACCGCTTCGAGGCCGGTCGCGTTGAGCAGAACGGAGATCACGGCCATCACCGCGACCGCCGCCATCGACCCCGCCGCCGGCGAGCCAATCCACCTTGAGCAGGATTTCGCCCGCGAACGGCATCGTGCCGACAGCCGAATCGACCTTGAAGAAAAAGCCCGAAAGGATCGCCGCGTCCGGGTCCACGCCCGCCAGAGCGAGCACCGCATGCGCGCCGAGGCCGGCAATAGCCAGAGCCGCCGGCAGCACCGCGTAATGCTTGATCTTCGCGGTCAGAACCCAAAGCACCGCGGCCCAGACAAGGCTCAGCCCAAGCGTGAGCGCGATATGGGGCTCGAGCAGCGCGGCAGGGTTCAGAAGGCTCGCGCCGCCGCTTGCGATGCGCACCGCGCCGGCCACGATCAGCCAGCCGGTCGCCGCCAGAAACCCGGTGACGACCGGGAAAGGCACGAAACGCACGAGGCGGCCAGCCGAAACAGGCCGAGGCCGAGCAAGACCGCTCCGGTAAGAAGGGTCGTGGCCAAAAGCGCGCCGACGCCGAGAATGAACGCCTCGTCCGGCGCATAGAGCGCCAGGGCCGGCGCCATGAACGCCGTCATCGCCGCAAGCGGCGCGGCCGTGTGGCTGACCGGCGAGGAGACGCTCGGCGTAAAGCGGCTGAACAAAGCGACCGGCACAGTGGTCGCGATGCAGGCGATCAGCGCCATCGCGACGCCCAGAGGAACGAAGGGGGCAAGCGGGCCGCTGAAAATCAGCGCCGCATAGGAGAAGCAATAGGCCAGCGCCAGAAACGAGCCGGCGATCCCGGACCCGACTTCCCGGGCAAGATAGGCCGGTCCCATCCGCTCGCTCATGCGCCCCCCGGGAGCTTCATTCTGGGGACTGTTGAGTCAGTCCCGGTAAAAAGCTTGGCTCGGACCATTTGCCCGGGCGCCGCCATCGCCTAGATTAGCACCACCATGTCCTATATCGACGCAACCATCGCCGAAAATCGCAAGAACGGGCAGATTCGCCTGCACAAGCCGGAGGATTTCGACGGCATGCGCCGGGCCGGCCGGCTTGTCGCGCAGGCGCTCGACTATATCGCCCCCTTCGTGCAGACCGGCGTGACGACCGAAAAGCTCGACGCGCTCATCTTCGCCTTCATCCGCGACCATGGGGCGCTGCCCGCCACCCTGCTCTATCGCGGCTTCAAATATTCGAGCTGCATCTCGATCAACCATGTCGTCTGCCACGGCTTCCCATCCGACAAGCCGCTGCGCGAAGGCGATATCCTCAACATCGACGTCACGATCATCCTCGACGGCTGGCACGGCGATTCGTCGCGCATGTACGCGGCGGGGCAGATCCCGCGCAAGGCCGAACGGCTGATCGAGGTCACGCACGAGGCGCTGATGCGCGGCGTCAACGCCATCCGCCCCGGCGGCACGACCGGCGATATCGGCGCCGCGATCCAGGCCTATGTCGAGGGCGAGGAGCGCATGAGCGTGGTGCGCGATTTTTGCGGCCACGGCATCGGGCGCCTGTTCCACGACGAGCCGAACATCCTGCATTACGGCCGCAGCGGCGAAGGCGCGGTGCTGAAGCCTGGAATGTTCTTCACCGTCGAGCCGATGATCAATCTCGGCCGCCCGCATGTGAAGGTGCTGTCGGACGGCTGGACGGCCGTGACGCGCGACCGCTCATTGTCCGCACAGTTCGAGCACATGATCGGCGTGACGGAAACAGGCGTCGAGGTCTTCACCTATTCCCAGGCCGGGCTCGACAATCCGGTGGCGGCGCGAGCGTCATGACGGATGTCCCGGAGCCATCCACGGAAGGCTTCGCGGACGCCGCCCCGCATTATCTCGGCCATCGCGACCGGCTGCGCGCCCGCTTTCGCGACGGCGGCGCCAATGCCCTGCCCGATTACGAGCTTCTCGAACTCATCCTGTTCCGCGCCATCCCGCGCCGCGATGTGAAGGGGCTGGCGAAAGACCTCATCAAACGGTTCGGCTCGTTTGCCGAAGTCGTCGCCGCGCCGCCCGCGCTTCTGATGGAAGTGTACGGCGTCAAGGAAGCGGTCGTCACCGAACTCAAGATCGTCGAGGCCGCCGCGCAGCGCTTCGCCCGGGGCGAGATCGCCAAGAAACCGGTGCTCGGCTCATGGGCCAAGGTGCTGGATTATTGCCGCACCAGCATGGCCTTTTCCGACCGCGAGCAATTCCGCATCCTGTTTCTCGACAACCGCAACGGCCTGATCGCCGACGAGGTGCAGCAGCAGGGAACCGTCGACCATACGCCGGTCTATCCGCGCGAGGTCGTGCGCCGCGCGCTCGAACTGTCCGCGACCGCGATCATCCTCGTCCACAACCACCCGTCCGGCGATCCCGAGCCGAGCCGTGCGGACATCGTGATGACGCAGACGATCATCGAGGTCGCAAAACCGCTCGGCATCGCCGTCCACGATCACGTCATCGTCGGACGTGCCGGCCATGCCAGCCTCAAAGGGCTGGGCCTGATCTAAAGGCGACGGGCGAGCCTATCGCGCGCCCGCGGTCACGAGACGTTTCTCGATCTCCGTAAAGCCGCGGCTGCGCGCATGCTGTAGCGGCGTCACCCCGTCCCGATCCGCGATATCGACATCGGCGCCCGCATCTATGAGCAGATCGACGATCTGCTGATGCCGCTCGCCGCCATCACCCAGAATGACCGCCTCCAGCAGCGCCGTCCAACCGAGATTGTTGACGTGATCGACATCGACTCCGGCCTCGATCAGCGTATGCACGGTCTCGACATGCCCGCGTTCCGATGCCGGAATGAGCGCGGTGCCGCCATATCTGTTCGTGCTTTTCAGATCGGCGCCATGCGCCAGAGTCAGTTTGAGGATTTCGAGATGGCCGCGCGCCCCGGCATAAAGATATGGGCTGTCGTTGATGCGGTCCTTCGCATTGACGTCCGCCCCCGCCTCGATCAGCGCCCGCGCGGCGGCAATATTGTTCTCATGCGTTGCGGCGAGAAGCGCGGTCCGGCCATGCGCATCCCGTGCATCCACGCTCGCACCTGCCGACACCAATTGCCGTATCGCCCCGGCATCGTCGGCAGCCGCCGCCTTGAACAATTCATCCGTCATCGACTGCCCCCAGGCCGGAAATGCCAGTGCCCCGAGCGCTGCAAGGCATAGAACGAACAATCTGCGCATGCGGGCCTCCGGGCCGTCCGGCATGGCGGCTCATCGGTATCATAGACGTTCAGGCCCGGTCTGCCGAAGGCATTTCGTGAAGCGTCGCCAGCGAGGCGACGAGATCGGCGAAGCGGTCGCCCTGCACCAGCACATGCGCGCGCAGAAGTCGCGCCGCTTCTTCCGCATCGCGATCGAAGAGCGCCGTCAGAATGGCCTCGTGCTCCGCTAACGAGGTTCCGATACGATTGTGCGTACGAAGTTGCAGCCGGCGATAAGGCTTCAACCGGCGGCGCAAGGCCGCCAATTGCTCCTGCAGGAAACCGCTATGGCTGGCCGCAGCTATGGCCTCGTGAAAAACCTCGTTCTCGTAATAATAGGCATCGGCGTCTCCCGCCCCGGCCTTCAGCCGGCAGTCCGCATGGACCGCCATGAGATTTTCCCGGTCCGCGTCCGTCCAGCGCCGCGCCGCAAGGCGTCCCGCCATGGCTTCCATTTCGGCCGCGACCTCGAACATCTCCATCAGCCGCTGCGCATCCGGCACCACCGCGACGGCGCCGCGGCGCGGACGCATCTCGACCAGCCCGGCCGCCGAAAGCTGCATCAGCGCCTCGCGGATCGGCGTGCGCGACGTGCCGTAGCGCCGCGCCAGTTCCTGCTCGTCGAGCCGCCTGCCCGGCCCGAAAACGCCGTTGACGATCTCTTCCTCGAGCGCGTCCCGCAATTGCGACCGCTGGACCATTTCCACCTCTTTCGATAATCTTGTATACAAGATTGATCTCCTTGCGTACAGGAACCGCGAGAAGAGGATATACGACGTTGAATCGACAGTCTTTTTTCGCCGATCTGCTGCAATCGATCTCGGATCGCGGGCGTCAGTTCACGGAGCTTGTCCGCCCGGGCGCGGCCGAGGAGACATCGGATTTCGCGGCCCTGTGCGAGGCCCTGCTCAAGGGGCGGGGCGAGGCGTCCGGCCTCGCTCTGGCGCAGGATATCCTGGCCGAATGGGACAAAGCCGATGGCCCACAGCGTCTCGAACATCTTCTGATCCTCGCCCGCCAGTTCGGCCCCGATCTCGGGAAACTCGATAAGGCCGTCGAGGCCTGGCAGCGCGAGCGCACGCCGGAGAACGCCATCCGCCTGCACGAGGCCGCCGAGCCGAAGCGGCAGGAACTGATCCGCCGCCTCAACATGGCCCCCGGCGCGATAGGCGTCATCCTCGACATCCGCACCGAAACCCTCGCTTATATAGGCGAACATTCCGAGTTGAAGGCGGTCGATGCAGACCTGCTGCACCTCATCTCGTCCTGGTTCAACCGCGGCTTCCTCGTCATGCGCCCCATCGACTGGGCGGCCCCGGCGAGCCTGCTCGAAAAGATCATAAAATACGAGGCCGTCCATACAATCGAAAGCTGGGACGATCTGCGCCGCCGCCTCGCGCCGGACGACCGCTGCTGCTTCGCCTTCTTTCATCCGCGCCTGCCGGACGAGCCGCTGATCTTCGTCGAGGTCGCGCTGATGGGCCACGCACCGGCCAGCATCGCCGAAGTGCTGGCGGAGGACCGCACGCATATCGACGCCTCCCGGGCGACCACCGCCGTGTTCTATTCGATCTCCAATTGCCAGACCGGGCTGCGCGGCGTGTCCTTCGGCAATTTCCTGCTGAAGCAGGTCGTCGAGGAATTGCGGCGCGAATATCCCGCGCTCGAGGATTTCGTCACCTTGTCGCCAGTTCCCGGATTCGCCGCCTGGCTGCTCGATCGGGCCGAATTGCAGACACCGCTCACGACAGGCGAAACGCTCGCCGCCACCCTCGCCCATACGGATTGGCATGCCGACCCAGCGCGCGCCGCCTCTGTCGGCAAGGCGCTGGAGCCACTGGTCGCGACCTATCTTCTTTCCGAGCGCGGACGCGGCAACCAGCCGCTCGATCCCGTCGCGCGCTTCCATCTCGGCAATGGCGCCTCGCTCGACCGTCTCAACATGCTGGGCGATCTGTCACCGCGCGGCCTGAAAAACGCCCATGGCGCGATGGTGAACTATCGCTACCACCTGAAAGACCTCGAAAAGAACCACGAGCTTTATGCCACGCAGCAGGAACTCGTCGCCGCCCCCACCGTCCGCAAACTCGCACAGACGCCGAAAGCGGCCGCCAAACCTTCCGCCGAAAAACCCGCGCCCGCCGGCAACCATTTCTTCGATCTGGTCCATGCCCGCATGCCCGCGCCCGATCATCCGTTCGTCGAAACGCCGGACGGCGCGGTCATCACCTATAGCGACATGATGCGCCGTTCTTCGGAGCTTGCGCATGCTCTGGTCGCGCTCGGCGTGAAGCCGGGCGACCGCGTCGCGGTTCAGACCGAGAAATGTACCGACGCTCTGATGCTCTATATCGCCTGCCTGCGCGCCGGCGCGGCATTGTTGCCGCTGAACACCGCCTATACTTTTTCCGAACTCGATTATTTCTTCAGCGATGCGCAACCGGCTTTGATCGTCTGCACGCCCGAAGCGCAGGACGGAATCGAAAAGATCGCGGGTGCGGCCCGCATCGCGACCTTGAGCGCCACCGGCGGCACCTTATGCGATGCCGTCCCCAAAAACGCGCCGGATTTCGCACCGGCTCCGCGCGGCCCGGACGATCTCGCCGCCATTCTCTACACGTCCGGAACGACCGGGCGCTCGAAGGGCGCGATGCTGACGCACGGCAATCTTGCCTCGAACGCGCGCGTGCTTGCCGAAACCTGGCATTACACATCGGACGACGTGCTCATCCACGCTTTGCCGATCTTCCATATCCACGGCCTGTTCGTCGCCATCAACGTCACTTTGTATGCCGGCGCGTCCATGCTGTTCTTCGAGAAGTTCGACCCGGCCGCAATCGTCGCCGCCATGCCGCGCGCCACCGTCCTCATGGGCGTACCGACATTCTATGTGCGCCTGCTCGGGCATTCCGGACTGACGAAGGAAGCCACCGCGCATATGCGGCTCTTCGTTTCCGGCTCGGCCCCGCTTCTGCCCGAAACGTTCCATGCCTGGAAGGAGCGCACCGGCCACACGATCCTCGAGCGCTACGGCATGACCGAAACCGGCATGAACACGTCGAACCCCTATGACGGCGAGCGCATCGCCGAGACGGTCGGAATGCCTCTGCCCGGCACGGAGATCCGCATCGCCGAGCCGGAAACGGGAAAAATCCTGCCTGCCGGCGAGATCGGCGTCATCGAGGTGCGCGGCCCCAATGTCTTCAAGGGCTATTGGAACATGCCGGACAAAACCGCCTCCGAATTCCGTCCGGACGGGTTCTTCATCACCGGCGATCTCGGCACGATGGATGAGCGCTTTTATGTTCGCATTCTCGGCCGGGGCAAGGATCTCGTCATCTCGGGCGGCTTCAACGTCTATCCGAAGGAAGTCGAAGCCGAGATCGACCAGATTGACGGCGTCGTCGAGAGCGCGGTGATCGGGCTGCCGCATCCCGATTTCGGCGAAGGCGTCACCGCCATCGTCGTCCGTACACGTAACGCCGGGGCGGATGAAAACCACATCGTCGCCCACCTCGAATCCCGCCTCGCGAAATTCAAGCAGCCGAAAAAGATCGTGTTCGTCGACGAATTGCCGCGCAATACGATGGGCAAGGTGCAGAAAGCGGTGCTGCGCGAGCAATACCGCGGTCTTTACGGCGTCACCGAGCCCGCCTGACCGTCAGGCCGCGCTCGAATGCTTGCGCCCGTTTCCGGCGAGATCGTCGAGAATCGGGCATTCCTGCCGTGAATCGCCCTGGCAGCTCTCCGCCAGATTGGCGAGCGCATCGCGGATCGAGGTCAGATCGGCCAGACGCCGGTCGATCTCGCGCACCCGCTTTTCCGCCAGCGCCTTCACCTCGGCGTTGGAACGGTCGGTTTCATGATAGAGCGCCAGCAGCGCGCGGCACTCCTCGACGGAAAAGCCGAGATCGCGCGCGCGCTTCAGGAATTTGAGTGTATGCACATCGCCTTCGCCGAAGGCGCGATAGCCGTTTGCCGCACGGACCGGCTTCAGCAGGCCCTGCGCCTCGTAGAAGCGAATGGCCTTCGGCGTCAGCCCGGCCTGTCGCGCAGCTTCCGCGATATTCATCCGCGCATCCTCTCCACCGCCCCGGGGACGGCTCGCGGCCGCCCGAATGTCAGAACAGGAGGTAGGCGAGAATGATGAGCGGGATCGGAACACCTACCGACCACAAGAGAATTCCCTTCATTCCGCTTCCTCCCAGCACGTCACCAAAACCCGGACGCGCGCATGTTGGTTCCAACCAAGGGTAAGGATCAACAACTTATGAGGGGCCGGACTCGATCTGAAGGATGAGGGCGGCATGGTCGAGCCCGCCGCCGTCCAGCCGGTCGCGCAGGTCGATATAGCGGCTGAGGACTTCGCGGGTCAGAGGCATATCGAGGCCGATCTCATCCGCCGTGGCGAGAATCGTCTCCAGGTCCTTGATCTGCGTGGTGACTTTGGCGCCCGGGGTGAATTCGCGGTCGACCATGCGCTTGCCGTGCAGATCGAGAATACGGCTTTCGGCAAAGCCGCCGCGAATGGCCTCGCGCACCGCGCCGGGATCGGCTCCGCCCTTCTGGGCCAGGAGAAGCGCTTCGGCCACCGCGCCGATGGTGATGCCGACAATGGTCTGATTGGCCAGCTTGGCGATCTGCCCCGCCCCGGCCGGGCCGACGCGCAACGCGCGGCCGAGCGGCTCGAAAACCGGCTTTGCCCGCTCGAACACCGCGTCCGGCCCGCCGACCATGATGGCCAAAGTGCCCGCTTCCGCTCCCGCCGTGCCGCCCGAGACGGGCGCGTCGAGATGATGGCGCTCGGCAGCTTCGAGCCGCATTGCATGGTCGCGCGCCACCGACGGCGGAATCGAGCTCATATCGATCAGCACGGAGCCGCGCGGCAGCGCATCGGCGACGCCCTGCGCGAACAGCACATCCGTCACGACCTGGCCGTTGTCGAGCATGGTGATGGCCACATCCGCGCCGCTGGCCGCCTCCGCCGCGGTGGCGGCGATCTGCGCCCCGAAGGCGCGCAGCGCCTCCGCCTTTGCCGAGGTGCGGTTCCACACCGTCACGGGAAGGTCCGCCGCGAGCAGACGCCGCGCCATGGGCGCGCCCATCAATCCTGTGCCGAGCAAGGCGATCTTTTTGAACGTCACGCGAAACACCCTTTTTACGCGCTCCGGCCCGAAGCCGGGCCGGCCACGCGCGGATCAGAAGAAGAAGGTCACGCTTTCCCAGATCAGCCAGGTCGCGACCGCAGTGATGCCGAGGGCGATCAGCGCACTGATATGCCCGATCAGCACGATCAGCCCGTCGCGCTCGACAAGGCCGAGCCCCAGCACGCAGGCCGCCGCGCCGGGCGGAATATTACCGAGAAAGGGAAACGGCATCAGCAGCACGAAGCCGAGCACGAACACGACCGCGCCGACCGAGCGCGCGCCGGCCGCGCTCGTGAACATATCGAAACGCGGTTTGCTCAACCGCTCGAATTTCTGGATCCACGGCACCGCCCGGTCCGCGATCCGCCGCAATGTCTCGCGCGGGATCGAGCGGTCCTTCAGGCGCTTGGGAAGCCAGATCGTGTCATAGCCCAGCGCGAGCTGCCCGCCGAGCAGCATCAGCACCGCGCCCATGGTCGCCGGCACGCCGGGGGGCATCGGAAAAATGTTCGGGATTGCGAAAAGCAGGATGCCGATGCCGAACACGCGCGAGCGCAGCGCCATCACGAGCTCGCCGATGGTCAGCGTTTCGCCCGTAAAACTGTCCGGCAACGCCGCGATAAGCTCCGATGTTCGCGGCGCCCTATGATCCACGCAACCTACTCCTGCCTCGTTCTGCCCCGGAAAATAGGACTACCCGCCGAACATTACGAGCCCGTTTCAGTTCGGAGGAAACTTTTGTCCGCCCGCTCCGGCCGTCATTGCCCCGTCATCGAGAAGCTCCATGCCTCGGCTCCTCGCAAACCCACGGGGCACAATCATGCGCGCAGCTCATCTCCTTGCAACCACGGCCATTCTGGCCGCCGTCACCGCAACTTCCGCGGCCGCCGAGCCGGTATTCAACCGCATCGCGACATTCCCGGTCGTGCTGAACCTTCCTGAAGGCGCCGATCTTGAAAAAGAAACGGTCTCGGAAATCATCAGCGTTACCGAGGACGGCAACCTTCTCGTCTACACCGACAGCCCGCGCGAGCAGCTCGGCCTCGTCGACATCGCCGATGCGAAGGCGCCGAAGCCCGCGGGCGTGGTCGAACTCGACGGCGAGCCGACTTCGGTGACGGTCGTCGGCGGTTTCGCCTTCGCAGCGGTCAACACCTCCGAATCCTACGAGAAGCCGGACGGCCATCTCGCCATTGTCGATATCGCGGCCAGGAAGGTCGTCTCGAAATGCGAACTCGGCGGCCAGCCGGATTCGATCGCGGTGAGCCCGGACAGAGCGTACCTCGCCATCGTGCTGGAGAACGAGCGCGACGAGGACAAGAACGACGGCGCCATCCCGCAGCTTCCGTCCGGCAATCTCAGCGTGGTTCCGCTGAAGAACGGCGAAGCCGATTGCGCGGGCCTCAAGGTCGTTGATCTGACCGGCATCGCCGATGTCGCGCCGGACGACGCCGAGCCGGAATTCGTCGACATCAATGCCGCCAATCAGGCCGTCGTTACGCTTCAGGAGAACAACCACATCGCCGTGGTCGATCTCGCCTCCGGCAAGGTCGTCTCACACTTCTCCGCCGGCGGCGTCACGCTGGAGAACGTCGATACGAAGAAGGACAAGATCATCTCGCTCGACGGCAAGGTCGAGAACGCGCTGCGCGAGCCGGACGCCGTGAAATGGCTGGACGACGACCGCTTCGTCACCGCCAATGAGGGCGACTGGAAGGGCGGCGCGCGCGGCTTCACCGTCTTTACGAAGGACGGCAAGGTCGATTTCGAGGCCGGCGCCACGTTCGAACACGAAATCGTGCGCCTCGGTCATTATCCGGAACACCGCAACAAGAAGGGCGTCGAGGTCGAAGGCATCGAAACCGCGACCTTCGGTTCCGACCGGCTGATCTTCGTCGGCTCCGAGCGCGCTTCGGTCGTCGGCATCTACAAGGACAACGGCGCGGGCAGCGCCCCGTCCCTGCTCCAGATAATTCCCGGCGGCGGCGTCGGTCCCGAGGGCCTGCTCGCCATTCCCTCGCGCAATCTGTTCGTCACCGCCAGCGAAACCGATCTGCGCGAGGACGGCGGCGTCGGCTCGATGGTGACGATCTTCGAACGCGCGGAAGGCGAAGCGGCCTATCCGACGCTCGTCTCCGCCGACCGAGACGGCAAGCCGCAGCCATGGGGCGCGATCTCCGGAACTGTTGCGGACGCCGGCGAGCCCGCCAAGCTCTATGCCGTCTCCGACAGCGCCTACGCGCAAGGCTATATCTACACCATCGACGCGACGAAGACCCCGGCCGTCATTACGGGCGCGATCACCGTCACGCGTGACGGCGAACCGGCCACCGGCCTTGATCTCGAAGGCATCGCGCTGGCCTCCGGCGGCGGCTTCTGGCTCGCCTCCGAAGGCAATCCGGAGCACAAGGACGAAGCCAAGCGCACGAATTCGCAGCTTGTCCGCGCTTCGGCCAAGGGCGATATCCAGGAAGTCATCGAGCTCCCGGACGAACTCAAGGATCACGCGACCCGCTTCGGCTTCGAAGGCGTCACCGTCACGGGTTCGGGCGCTGACGAAACGGTGTGGATCGCCGTCCAGCGCGAATGGAAGGACGACGAGAAGGGCTTTGCCAAGATCCTCGCCTACAAGCCCGCTTCCAAGAGCTGGGGCGCGGTGCTCTATCCGCTCGACAAGGTGGAAAAGGGCTGGATCGGCCTCTCCGAAGTCACCGCCATCGGCGACGATCTCATCTTCATCGAGCGCGACAACCAGATCGGCGATGCCGCGAAGATCAAGAAGCTGACGCGCGTCTCGCTGAAGGGCATCACGCCCGCAGCCCTCGGCGGCAAGGATCTGCCCGTACTGACGAAGCAGGACGCGAAGGATTTTCTGCCCCTGCTGAAAGCCGCCGACGGCTATGTCCACGACAAGATCGAGAGCTTCGCGATCGACGCCAATGGCGATGCCTTCGCCATCACCGACAATGACGGCGTCGACGATGCTTCCGGCGAAACGCAGTTCCTGCGCCTCGGCAAATTCTGACCTACCCATAGCCAGGGTGCAGTCTGGGGCCTCCGGTTATGCCGGAGGCCCTTTTTTTATCCCCAGAGTTATCAACATTGACGCCGATCAACGACTTTCGATCAAGACGTGCTCCGGCGGAGTTGCCGCTAGCCTGACGGCCGGAAAGTCAAGCGTCGGCGGGGCATCATGCGTGCATTCGTTGTGGTGCTTTCGGCGTGCGTGTTCGCGGGATTGCCCGCGCGTGCCGACGATGAGGCTCCTGCCCGCACCTGGCTCTTCTTTTCCGGAACCGATGTCTCGTCCCTCTCGGCCTTCAGTTGGGCCAGCTTCGAAATCCCCTTCGGTGGCCACAGCAGCGGCGTTCTTCTCCGCGCGACGGCCGGAGCCGGCGGTTACACCTACGATCTTGCCAGCGCGCCGGGCGGCGATGTCGGCGGAACCGTCATGCTGGCCGATATGCTCGCCGGCTGGCGGCACATAAGGGGCGATGTCTGCCTGACCTTCCTCGCCGGTCTCGCCGTCGAGGATCACGATCTCGACGCGCCCGATCCCGAAAATACCGTGGAAGGCACGCAAACCGGCGTGAAGCTTGCCGCCGAACTGTTCTGGCGTCCCACCGACCGGTTTCATGTGGAAGCCTCCACGACCTATGCCTCGACCTTCGATTTCTGGCGCGTCCGGCTGGCCGGCGGGCACGATTTCGGCCGCTTCGCCATCGGCCCGGAATTCGAGGCGTTCGGCAATGAGAGATCGCATCAGATCCGCGCCGGGCTCGCCGTAACCTCGATCCGCTGGCGGCGCTTCGGCTTCAACGCCTCGTTCGGCGCGCTGAACGATGGCGACCGGGGCGGCGCGTATGGACGCCTGTCGATGGAGCGCGGTTTCTGACCTATTTTATCTTGCCGGTGGCGCGCAGCACGAAGCCGAGAACTTCGGCCACGGCACGATAAAGCTCCTCCGGTATTTCGGTTTCGAGTTCGACCTGCGACAGCGCCTCTGCCAGAGCCGGATTCTCCTCGACAGGAATATTGTGGTCGCGCGCGGCGGCAAGGATGGCTTCCGCGACCGCGCCGCGCCCGGACGCGGTGACGCGCGGCACGCCCGGATGGTCGTAGTGCAGCGCAACCGCAACCGGCTTGTGCGTCTCGTCGCTCATGTCCTGCGATCCACGAAATGGCCGGGCGGTCCCGGCTGGGCCACGCTTTTGCCGACCCGTACCGACAATGCCTCGACATCGAAGCCCGCGGCCGTCAGCCCGGCGCGCAGAAGCGGCAGCGCGGCCTCCAGCAGGCGCGCGGTCTCGGCCTGTTCGGCGAACAGGTTCGCGCTCACCGCCTCGCCGCGCAGCCGCACATCGGCCTCGACCGCGCCGGTATCGCCGAGATCGACCGCCGCACGCACGCGCCATTTCTTCTTGTCGCGCTCCTGCGCACCATGGCGGCCGTCGCGCTCGACGGCAAAGCCGAACATCGCCGTGCGCCCGTCGACATTGACCGGAATCTCACATGACCAGCGCGCATCGGGCAGATCTCCGCGCGCCGCCGCGCGCTCGTCGGGCAGAGAAGCGATCTGGTGCAGGTTGATGCGTGCCAAAGCCGTATCGGTCTCGTGCAGGACGCGCGGCACGAATTCCTCCGGCGGCATGGCCTGCATGAGCGCGCGCGGCGGCGTGTTCGCCGGAGGCTGCGCGGAAGGCGCACCGCCAGGCATCGGCGGCGGCGGATGCGTACCGGCACGCACCGGCGCGTCCATGCGCTCCGAACTCCATGAGCCGAGCGCAGCGCGCAGGATGAACAGAGCGAGCTTCACATCGGGCGGCGCATTGGCCTGTTGCGGCAGGCTGGCGAGCATGCGCTCGGCGAAGATGCCGGAGGCGGCGAAGGCCTTTGCGAGCTGATCGGGCTTCGCTGCGAACTCCACCGGCAGACGCTGGTCGAGCAGTTTTTCCGCCGCCCCGCGTACCTGCATGGGCGCATCGAGGCGGAAGGGCAGATTTTCGATGCTGGCAAAGACCTTGCCGATATTGTCCTGACGCGCGACCGCCACCCGCGCCGCGTTCCGCACCGCCTCCGCCGGCTGCATGGGCGCAGGCTGTGACTGCTGGCGTGCCGGAGCCTCCGGCCCGTTATCGAGCGGAACGAGCGTCAGCCCGCCATTGGGCTGCGGAACCAGGCGCACCGTCGTTCCGGTCGGAAGCCCCTGCGGCAGCGGCAGATCGAAATCGCCCGTCGGCGCCGAAAAGCGCACCATGCCGTTTGCATTGGGCTGCGAGACGACACGCGCGTCGACCGGCTGCGCGTTTGCGGGCACGGCAAGCCCCGGCTCCGGCCGGATCGAGATGAAGGCCGGCGGCGCAGCAAGTGGGGGCGTGGCCCCCGCGGCGGGAGCCGCACCGGGCACAGCGCCCGGCGGAACCATCGCCCCCGGCCGGATCGTAACGACGATATTGCCGTCGGGCTGCGCGACCACGCGCGCCTGCGTGCCCGGCGGAAATGTTTTCGGCAGCGGCAGGTCGAAATCGCCCCCGGCGGCGGTGAAGCGCACCATGCCGGACGGGGCGGGCGAGGACGCGATGCGCGCCTCGACCACCTGCCCCATCGGCAGCGAGGGCGGCGACCCCTCCGGCCTGACGGTAAATACGGACGGATGGCTGACCGGCGGCGGCGATGCCACGCCTCGCCCCGCATTGGCCGGAGGCGCACCAGCCGCCCCGGATGCCCCGGATGCCCCGGGCCGCGTGGCGATCGTCACCGCGCCGCCCTCCTGCGCCGTGATCCGGACCTGTGTGCCCGGCGGCAGCGGGCGCGGCAATGGCAGGTCGATCTCGCCGTCAGGGGTCGCAAGGCGCGCCGTGCCGGCCGGCGCATTGGCGATCACACGGGCCTCGATGGATTGCCCGGTCCGCAGATTCGGCAAAGGCGTGTCCGGCCGTATGGTCATGGTCTGGGCGGGGAGTCGAGGCTCCGGCGCCTGCGCATTCGAAGGCGCGGCCCGCACCGGCGCGCCATCGGCGTCGAGCACGGTCACTTCGAAAAAGCCGCCCGGCTGCGGGCTGATCCGCACCTGCGTTCCCGGCGGCAGGTTGCGCGGCAGCGGCAGGTCGAATTCGTTCTCCGCCGCCGTGAAGCGGAACACGCCGTCCCCCAGCGCCATCAGAAGGCGCGCCTCGATGACCTTGCCGGCCAAAGCCGCCGGCAGGGCCGTCGTTCCCGCGCCCCGGACCGTGGTCACGGGGCGGATATCGGTGGGGCCGATGATCAAGCGCGATTCTCCTCGTTATCCAGAGAACGCGTTTAGCCTTTCAAATCTCTTGCAAAGACGCTGGAGCTTGTCGGATTGTTGCACCCGGCGGGGCGCTTCGGCGCGCCGCCCAATAAAGGGCACCACGCGGTCCGACCCGACCGGGAGGGTATAGAGGCAGATGGAGTATTTCCTCCAGCAATTGATCAACGGGCTTGCGCTGGGGTCCATCTACGGCCTGATCGCCATCGGCTATACGATGGTCTACGGCATCATCGGCATGATCAATTTCGCCCATGGCGACATCTTCATGGTGTCGACCATGATCTCGCTGGTGATTCTGGTCGCGCTGTTTTCCATCGGCGTCACCTCGGCCCCGGTCGTCCTTCTCATCATCCTCATCGCCGCCGTCATCCTGACGGCGCTCTACGGCTGGACGGTGGAGCGCATGGCCTATCGGCCGCTGCGCGGCTCGTTCCGCCTCGCGCCCCTGATCTCGGCGATCGGCATGTCGATCGTGCTGCAGAACTATGTCCAGAACGCCCAGGGCGCGGACAAGAAAGCCTTCACCCAGCTCATCCCCGGCGGCATCGAATTCTTCAAGGAATCCGATTTCTCGGTCTGGCTGCAATATTCCCAGATCGCGCTGTTCGTCACCACGTTCCTGGTGCTGGCGGTTTTCACCCTGCTCGTGACCCGCACCTCGCTCGGCCGCGCCCAGCGCGCCTGCGAGCAGGATCTCAAAATGGCGTCCCTGCTCGGCATCGATGTCGACAAGACGATTTCGCTCACCTTCGTCATCGGCGCCTCGCTCGCCGCCATCGCGGGTCTGATGCACCTTCTCTATTACGGCTCGACCGATTTCTACGCGGGCTTCGTCGTCGGCATCAAAGCGTTCACGGCGGCCGTTCTCGGCGGCATCGGCTCGCTGCCGGGCGCGGTTCTCGGCGGCCTCACCATCGGCCTGATCGAGACCTTCTTCGCCGGCTATGTGTCGATCGACTACAAGGACGTCGCCGCCTTCTCGATCCTGTCGATCGTGCTGATCTTCCTGCCGACCGGCCTGCTCGGCAGGCCTGAAGTCGAAAAGGTGTGACCATGGCGGACCCGGAACTCGCCAGCGTCCAGCCCTCGGCTTCGGAAGCGCCGGTGGAAACGCCGCCGGTCAAGACCGCCCATCCCGCCATCGCCCTTCTGAAGGACGCGGCGTTCTGGGCCGTTCTCGCCTTCGCCCTGCTGACGCCGGTCGCCGGTTTCCAGACCGTGGCGCGCGGCGGTCGCTACCAGTTCCTCAACCACATGGATGTGGTTCTCGGCCTCGTCGCCTTCGTCTTCCTCGGGCGCATCTTCCTCAACCTCACCATCTGGCGCGAGGCGAAACCCGCCACCGCCCGCGCCGCCGCCGGCAGCATTTTCGACCGGCCGTGGATGACGCATCTGAAGCGCGTCTTCGTGCCGGCCATGCTCGTCCTTGCCGTCTCCTATCCCTTCCTGTCGATCTGGATGTCGGGCGGCATGGTGACAGGACGCTATTGGGTCGATCTCGGCGTCCTCGTCATGACCTATATCCTGCTCGGCTGGGGCCTGAACATCGTCGTCGGCCTCGCGGGCCTGCTCGATCTCGGCTATGTCGCGTTCTATGCCGTCGGTGCGTACACATTCGCGCTGCTGACGATGAATTTCGGCCTGTCCTTCTGGGTCTGCCTGCCGATTGCGGGCGTGGTCACGGCCTTTTTCGGCGTGCTTCTGGGCTTTCCCGTGCTGCGCCTGCGCGGCGATTATCTGGCCATCGTCACCCTCGCCTTCGGCGAGATCATACGCCTCATCCTCATCAACTGGCGCACGGTCACGGGCGGCGCCGGCGGCATCAACCAGATTCCGCGCCCGAGCTTTTTCGGCCTCGAATTCGTGGCCTCGGGGCCGAACAGTTTCGCCCAGTTCTTCGGCATCCCCTTTTCGCCGGTCCACCGGCTGATCTTCTTCTATTACGTCATCCTCATGCTTGCCCTCATCGTCCTTGCGGTCACGATCCGGCTGCGCCGCCTTCCCATCGGCCGCGCCTGGGAGGCTTTGCGCGAGGATGAGATCGCCTGCCGCTCGCTCGGCATTTCCGTCGTCAATACGAAGCTGACGGCGTTCGCCCTCGGCGCCATGTTCGGCGGTTTCGCCGGCACCGTCTTCGCCGCCCGCCAGGGCTATATTTCGCCGACCGACTTCACCTTCCTGCAATCGGCGTTCATCGTCGCCATCGTCGTGCTCGGCGGGCTCGGCTCCAATCTGGGCGTCGTGTTCTCCTCGCTGGTCCTCGTCGGCGGCATCGAAATGCTGCGCAATCTCGGCTTCGTGAAGGAGATACTCGGCAGCGGCTTCGACCCGGTTCAGTACCGCATGCTGCTGTTCGGCATCGTCATGGTCGTCATCATGGTCTGGAAACCGCGCGGGCTGATCTCCTCGCGAACGCCGACCGTGTTCCTGAAGGAAAAGAAGATCGTGGGCGCCGACATGGTGTCGGAGGGACGCGGCTGATGGCGGCGCGGGAAACCCTGCTCCGCGTCGAGCATCTGTCGATGCGTTTCGGTGGCCTCGTGGCCGTGGACGATCTGTCGTTCGAGGCGATGAAAGGCGACATCACCGCGATCATCGGCCCCAACGGCGCCGGCAAGACCACGGTGTTCAACTGCATCACCGGCTTCTACAAGCCGAGCGAGGGCCGCATCTCGCTCGTGCATGGCGACGATGCGATCCTGACCCATATCGACGATGTAACAGCGACCGGCAGGCAATGGGTGCGCACCCGCGACGCTTCGCTGTTTCTGCTGGAGCGGCTGCAGGACCACAAGGTCGCGCAGATTGCGCGCGTCGCCCGCACCTTCCAGAACATCCGCCTGTTCGGCGGCATGACGCTGCTCGAAAACCTCCTGATCGCACAGCACAACAAGCTGATGCGCGCCTCTGGCTACACCTTCACCGGCCTGTTCGGCCTCGGCGGCTATGGCGCATCCGAGCGCGAGGCCATCGACAAGGCGCGCTTCTGGCTCACCAAGACCGGCCTTCTCGACCGCGCCGACGATGCCGCCGCCAGCCTGCCCTATGGCGCGCAGCGCCGCCTCGAAATCGCGCGCGCAATGTGCGCCGACCCCGTTCTGTTGTGTCTGGACGAGCCCGCCGCCGGCCTCAACGCCCGCGAGGGCGAGGAACTGAACGAGCTTCTGCTGTCGATCCGCAAGGACCACGGCGTCTCGCTCCTGCTCATCGAGCACGATATGGGCGTCGTGATGGGAATATCCGACCGCATCGTCGTGCTCGATTACGGCCGCAAGATCGCCGAGGGCACGCCCGAGGCCGTACGCACCGATCCCAAGGTCATCGCCGCCTATCTCGGTGTCGAGGAAGACGAGACCGGCGATGCCGCACGGGAGCTGTCGGCATGAGCGCCCCGCTTCTGGCCGTCCGCGGCGTCCATACCTATTACGGCAATATCCGCGCGCTCGCGGGCGTCGATCTCGACGTTCATCAGGGCGAGATCGTCGCGCTGATCGGCTCCAACGGCGCCGGCAAATCCACTCTGATGATGACGATCTGCGGCAATCCCCGCGCGCGCTCCGGCCAGATCGTGTTCGACGGGCGCGACATCTCCGGCCTGCCGACGCACCAGATCGCGCGCCTGCGCATCGCCCAGTCGCCGGAAGGCCGCCGCATCTTCCCGCGCATGACCGTGATGGAAAACCTGCAGATGGGTTCGGTGGTCGCGGGCGAACAGCATTTCGACGAAGACCTCGAACGCATCTTCGCCCTCTTCCCACGGCTGCGCGAGCGCGTGCATCAGCGCGGCGGCACACTTTCGGGCGGCGAGCAGCAGATGCTGGCCATTGCCCGCGCGCTGATGGCGCGGCCGCGCCTGCTTCTGCTCGACGAGCCCTCGCTCGGCCTTGCGCCGCTGATCGTCAAACAGATCTTCGACGCCATCCGCGTCCTGAACGAACAGGAAGGGCTGACCGTGTTCCTGGTCGAGCAGAACGCCTTCCACGCCCTCAAGCTCGCCCATCGGGGCTATGTGATGGTCAACGGCAGGATCACCCTCAGCGGCCCGAGCAAGGAATTGCTCAGCCGCGAGGAAGTCCGCGCCGCCTATCTGGAGGGTGCCTGATGCTCGGCGTCCTGTACGAGATCGGTCTCGCCGATTTCGTCATCGTCACCTTGGTTCTGGGCGGTGCCGCCGCCTACATGACCGGCCGTGCCGTGGCCCGTTCCTGGGAGCCGGTGACGCGCGCCATCGCCTGGGTGGTGCCGCTGGCCGCCGCCACGCGCTTCATCCATTTCGCGCTGTTTCACGGCACGCTGCTGACGCTCCATTTCTATCTCGTGGATTTCGTCATCCTGACACTGTTCGCGATGCTGGGTCATCGGGTAACCCGGTTCCGGCAGATGACGCGGGGCTATGCATGGACCATAGAGCCGGCCCAGCTGCTGTCCTGGAAACTGCGGCGTTGATGGGGGCCCCGCTTCCCCTTTCGTCAAAGCCGTGCAGAATGGCGCCAAGCGGTCCTAAGCCGCTGGAAGCCAACGCTTCAACGATATCCCTGATGAAGGAGATGGGGCATGACCAATAAATTGCTCGCCGGCCTTTTGCTGTGCGGCACGCTCGCTCTCGCCGGTTGCGGCGAGGAGCAGACCGCGGAGGCCCCGGCCACTCCGCCGGCTGAAACGACAGCCCCGACCGCCGAAGCCCCTCCGGCCGCCGAAGCGCCTGCCGAGGCGCCCGCCGCAGCCGCGGCTCCGAGCGGCGGCACGATCAAGATCGCGTTGCAGACGTCCATCACCGGCTCCGAAGCCACCTTCGGCAAGCAGATGCTCGACGGCGCAACGGCTGCCGTCGCCGACATCAACGCCGCCGGCGGCGTCAACGGCAAACAGATCGAACTGATCGTCGAGGACGACAAGTGCGACGGCACCGAAGCCACGTCCGTGGCCAACCGCATCGCCGGTTCCGGCGCGGTGTTCGTGGCCGGCGCCTATTGCTCGGGCGCCTCGATCCCGGCCTCGAACGTCTATGCCGAATCGAACATCGTCCAGATCTCGCCCGGCTCGACCAACCCCAAGCTGACCGATGAGCGTCCCGGCCCCGGCATCTACCGCGTCTGCGGCCGCGACGACCAGCAGGGCCCGACGGCGGCGAAGTACATCGTCGACAACTTCCCGGGCAAGAACATCGCCGTGCTGCACGACAAGTCGGCCTATGGCGAAGGTCTTGCGGTCGAAACCGAGAAGGCGCTGGTTGCCGCCGGCGTCACGCCGGTCCTGTCCGAAAGCTTCAACAAGGGCGACACCGATTTCTCGGCGCTCGTCTCCAAGCTGAAGGCCGCGAACGTCGATCTCGTCTATGCCGGTACGTACCACACCGAGGCCGGCAACCTCGTCAAGCAGATGCACCAGCAGGGCGTGACGGCTCCCCTCATGGCGGGCGACGCGCTCGTCAGCCAGGAGTTCTGGACCATTGCCGGCAATGACGGCGAAGGCACGCTGATGACCTTCTCGCCTGACCCGGCCAAGGACGCCAAGAACGCCGAGATCGTGAAGAAGTTCAACGATGCCGGCGTGAAGCCGGAAGGCTATGTGCTGTACACCTATGCCGCGGTTCAGGCCTGGGCCGACGCGGCCACGACGGCCGGAACGACCGACTTCGAGCCTGTCGTGAAGGCGCTGGACGAAGGTTCGTTCGATACGGTGATCGGCAATGTCGACTTCGACGACAAGGGCGACGTCACCCTTCCGGGCTATGTTGTCTACAAATGGTCGAACGGCACCTACGATTACGTGGCGCCGACCAATTGATCGGCTGATCTCGTAAATACAGAGCCCGCCGCGGGAAACCTCGGCGGGCTTTTTGTTTTCCCCTCTCCCGCTTGCGGGAGAGGGCGACTCGCCGAAGGCGAGCGGGGTGAGGGGGAATCGCGAAAGTGCCTTTGCCGCTTCCCCTCACCCGGAGCGCTTCGCGCTCTCGGCCTCTCCCGTAAACGGGAGAGGCGCTACCCCAATTTCCCAAGCGCCGGGAACGTCTCCAGCAGCCAGAAGCTCATCCGGGAAATCCAGCCGGTGAGGAAAGCGATGCCGACGAGAACGAGCAGCGCGCCGACGACTTTCTCGACATGGCCGAGATGTCTGCGGAACTTCGTGAGAAAGCGGGTGAACGGCCCCATCGCGAAAGCGGCAAGGATGAACGGCAGGCCGAGCCCGGCGGCGTAGAGCGCCAGCAGCCCTGCCCCGCGCGCCACCGTCGCCTCCGCCGCCGCAACTGTAAGCACAGCCGCAAGCACCGGCCCGATGCACGGCGTCCAGCCGAAGCCGAAGGCGAGGCCCATCACATAGCCGCCCCACGCGCCGACCGGCTTTGCCGGATTCCATCTTTTCTCGCGATAGAGAAACCCGATCCGGAACACGCCGAGAAAATGCAGCCCCATGACGATGATCGCGATGCCGGCGATCGTCGTCAGCCAGCCGAGATATTGCCGCACGACCGAACCGAGCGCGGATGCCGTCGCCCCGAGCAGCACGAACACCGTGCCGAAGCCCAGCACGAACAGCGCGGCGGTGCCGAGCGCGCGCAGTACCACGACGCGGTCGGGCTGGCGCTCCTGCAATTCGTCGAGCGTCGTTCCCGCCAGAAAGCTCAGATAGGCCGGAACGAGCGGCAGCACGCAGGGCGTCAGGAAGCTCAGCATTCCGGCGAAAAAGACGAGCGGAAGGGAAATGTCGGCCATGATTTTTTTAAAATTGGTCCTGGTCCGGAGGGGGCGGCATCCTTCTAGAGCGCCGCGCTGCGGGGCGCCACTGCCCGCGCGGCTTCGTGATCCCGCCGGCGGATAAGGAAAACTTCACCATGTGCCAGCCACATAGGCGCAAATCTCAAAAACCCCTCGGGAGGAATGAGTTGTCATCAGGACAGATGAGTATCCAGCACCGGCTTGCGCGCGCCGCTATCGATAGTGGCATTTCCGCCGATGCCGCTGCCGCCTGGAACAGGATCGCAAAATCGGTACCCTCGATCGTCGAAGCGTTCTACGCCCACATCACCACCTTCCCGGAAGCCCTGAAACTGATCGGTCCGCAGAACGAGCGCCTTGCGCGGGCGCAAACCGCCCATTGGCAGCGCCTGTTTTCCGGCAAATTCGATGAGGATTACATCGCCAGCGCCCGCGCCATCGGCGCCGCGCATGTGCGCGTCGGCGTCGATCCCGGCCTTTATATCGGCGGCTACAATTTCGTTCTCGGCAAGATCGTGCACGAACTCGCCGCGACCGGCGGCTTCAACAAGAGCGCCCGTGCGCGCCTGTGCGCCGCCGCGACCAAGGTGACATTGTTCGATCTCGAACTCGCAATCTCGGTCTATCACGACCTTCAGATGGAACAGGCCGGCGAGCGCGCCGGCAAGCTCGCTGCGGAAATCTCCAGCTTCGACCGGACCTTCTCCGCCGATCTCAAATCTCTCGATGAGGCCGCACGCATCATGCACGAATCCGCTTCGCGCCTTGGCGCGACCACCGCAGAGACCGCTGCGCAGGCCACCGCGGTCGCCCGCACCGCCGAGGAAATGGCCGGCCGCGTCGCGCTCGGCGCCGAAGCCGGCACGCGGCTCAACAATTCCATCGCCGCCATTCAGGGCCATGCCGAACAATCGCTCGACATCGTCCGCCGGGGCGTCGAACAGGCGCGCGCGGCCGATGCCTCGGTGCGCGGCCTCAACGACATGACCGACAAGATCGCCTCGGTGGTCGACATGATCACCGAGATCGCCGAGCGCACCAATCTGCTCGCGCTCAACGCCACCATCGAGGCGGCGCGCGCCGGCGAAGCGGGGCGCGGATTTGCCGTCGTCGCCAGCGAGGTCAAGGGCCTGTCCACGCAGACCGCCCGCGCGACCGAGGAAATCGCGGCGCAGGTGCGCGGCATCCAGGAAGCCATGCGCCGCACGGTCGACGATCTCGGCGCCATCGGCCGCACCATCGAGACGGTGGACGAATCCGCCCGCGCCATCGCCTCGTCCGTACACGAGCAATCGGTCGCGACGGGAGAAATTTCGAGCGCGCTCACGAACGTCTCAAGCGATGCGGAAGGCGTTGCCGAATCCATCGGCAATGTGCGCTCGGCCAGCGAGGAAACCGGATCGGTGTCGGCCAATGTGCAGACGCTCGCGGCCAATCTGGACGAGCAGGCGCGCCGCATGCGCGAGGATGTGAAAGCCTTTTTCGAACGCCTCAGCGCCGCGTGATCTTCCCTCTCCTCCTGTCCCGGACAAGCGAGGCGTGAGCCGAGCGCCGATCCGGGACCCAGGAGTGAATCGCGCCGACGGTGCTCCCTATATGCGGCTGCGCCGCTCTTTTTGTGCTGGACCCCGGATCGCGCCGCGCTGCGCGCGGCTTGTCCGGGGAACGGAACCGTCCGTGTCTGTCTTAAGCCCCGCCGATCCACATCGCCCATTGCGCGCGGCGATTCCCGACCCGGCCATCGGCGGATCGGGCGAAATTCGATCCGCGCATATCGCCCGGCAGTTTCCCGAACCGGGAATGAAATGCCTGGATGAAGTCCCATTCGTCGTCAAAGCCGGTCGCAATCGCGATTTCCGAAAGATCGTACGCGCCGCGCCAGCTTCGGATCATGCGCGAGGCCGCCACCATGCGGCGCTCATGGATCAGCGCGTCGATGCCGCCGATGGGATCGAAGGTTTCGCGCAGCGACGGCCGGGAAATGCCCAGAACCCGCACGATGGTTTCCGCATCCAGCGACGGATTGCCGACATAGGCGTCGATGTAATGGCAGACGCGGCTGATGAGGATGTTGCGCGCCACGCGTGTCGAGGACGTCCCGCCGTCCGCGCGTGCGCTGTTCAGCGCCGCGGCCAGAAGCTCGACGGTCGGCACGAACAGGCTGCTCGCCGTCTCCTCGTCGAGCGTGGACGCCATGTCGTACATGCGGTTCAGATGTTCGCTGAACATCGCGCCGAGCGGCTTCGATGCCGGAATGCGCAGATAATGCACATCGTCCGGCTGGTCGAGATACGGCGCAAGCTCGATGCGCGGAACGACAAAAGCGAGCAGATCGAACGGCTCGTTGACCGTGTCGAGCGTGCGCGCGCTGTCGAACACGCACACCTCGCCCGGCAGCACGCAGCCTTGAAAGCCTGAATCGTCGATCAGGCAGCGGCCGCTGCGGAAAACCTGGACCATGTAATGGTCGATGCGGTCGTCCGCGATCATCGCCTCGGTGCGCTGGAAAGCCTGAAGGCCGCCGGTCGAGCGCGCGAGCGTCGCCTGTCCGAACTTGTATGCATGCACGCTGGCGTGAAAATCCGAGGGCGCCTCACCCGGCAGAAGCAGCGGCTCATAAATGACCGAGATATTGTCGCGCCAGACCCCGAACCGGTCTCTCGGCGCAAAAACATTCGTGGAAAAATGCGAGCATTCCAGTTGCACGTTCGCCCCCCGCGCCCGTTTTGCGTTCTTCGTGGCGAAAACCTCGTCCCACCCCGCCGATTCGGGGTGTTGCCCCCCTTGCCGCGAAACATTACATAGGCGCCTGTCTCCTTCAACGTGACCCCTATTTCGGAGCGCGCCCCCGCATGGCTCGTCAGTTCATCTATCACATGAGCGGTCTGTCCAAGACGTATCCGGGCGGCAAGAAAGTGCTCGATAACGTCCACCTGTCGTTCTACCCGGACGCCAAAATCGGCGTGCTCGGCATCAACGGCTCGGGCAAGTCCACTTTGCTGCGCATCATGGCCGGCATGGACAAGGAGTTTAACGGCGAGGCCTGGGCCGCCGACGGCGCCAGGGTCGGCTATCTCCCGCAGGAGCCGCAGCTCGATCCGTCGCTGACCGTGCGCCAGAACGTCATGCTGGGCGTCGCGGAAAAGCAGGCCATCCTCGACCGCTACAACGAGCTTGCCGTCAATTATTCGGACGAGACCGCCGACGAGATGACGAAGCTGCAGGACGAGATCGAGGCGCAGGGCCTGTGGGATCTCGACGCCCGCGTCGATCAGGCGATGGAGGCCCTGCGCTGCCCGCCGGACGATGCCGATCCGAACGTATTGTCGGGCGGCGAGCGCCGCCGCGTCGCTTTGTGCCGCCTGCTGCTCGAACAGCCCGATCTCCTGCTGCTCGACGAGCCGACCAACCATCTGGACGCCGAGACGACGAACTGGCTCGAAAACCATCTGCGCAATTATCCGGGCGCGATCCTGATCGTCACCCACGACCGCTACTTCCTCGACAATGTCACGGGCTGGATTCTGGAGCTCGACCGGGGGCGCGGCATTCCCTATGAGGGTAATTACACCTCCTGGCTTTCGCAGAAGCAGAAGCGTCTCGCGCAGGAATCTTCCGAGGACAAGGCGCGCCAGCGCGCGCTCGCGGCCGAGGCCGAATGGATCGCCGCCTCCCCCAAGGCCCGTCAGGCCAAGAGCAAGGCGCGCATCCAGCGCTATGACGATCTCGTCAAGAAAGCCGCCGACAAGGCGCCCGGCTCGGCGCAGATCGTCATTCCCGTCGCCGAGCGGCTCGGTAACAACGTCGTGGATTTCGAGGGGCTGACAAAGGGCTTCGGCGACCGCCTCCTGATCGACAACCTCACCTTCAAGCTGCCGCCCGGCGGCATTGTCGGCGTCATCGGTCCGAACGGCGCCGGCAAGACCACCCTCTTCCGCATGATCACCGGGCAGGAACAGCCCGACAGCGGAACCATCGAGATCGGCGAGAGCGTACAGCTCGGCTATGTCGACCAGTCGCGCGACAGTCTCGATCCCAACAAGAATGTCTGGGAAGAGATTTCAGGCGGCAACGACGTCATCTATCTCGGCAAGAAAGAGGTGAATTCGCGCGGTTACACCTCGGCATTCAACTTCAAGGGCGGCGATCAGCAGAAGAAGGTCGGCCAGCTTTCGGGCGGCGAGCGCAACCGCGTACATCTGGCCAAGATGCTCAAATCGGGCGCGAACGTATTGCTGCTCGACGAACCGACCAACGATCTCGACGTCGAAACGCTGCGCGCGCTCGAAGAGGCGCTGGAGGATTTCGCCGGCTGCGCGGTCATCATCTCGCATGACCGCATGTTCCTCGACCGTATCGCGACGCACATCCTCGCTTTCGAGGGCGACAGCCATGTCGAATGGTTCGAAGGCAATTTCCAGGATTACGAGGAAGACAAGAAGCGCCGCCTCGGCCCCGAATCAGTCGAGCCGAAGCGCCTTAAATACAAGAAGTTCTCCCGCTGATTCGGCGGGAGGCACCCGTTTTGGCGCGCAATCCCGGCTTTTATTGCACGCGGAACGGGCTTCACCTTGGAACTCGCTTTGCCTCAATGTAATTTTCGGCCGCGCGGCAAAGCCGCACCTAATGCGAGGCAGCTATGGCTAAGAGCAAATCTTTCTGGGACCGGTTCAAGGACTCGGTGATGTCCATGGGCGACGAGACGGCTGCTCCGGCGCCGGCATCCGAGCCCGCAAAGGCCGCGGCCGCCGCGAAACCGGCTGCGAGAAGAAAGAGCGCCGCCGGCAAGGCCGCGCCCCGATCCGCCGCCGTAAAGAAGCGCGCCGGCGCGAAGAAGGCGGCAGCCGAAAAGCCCGCCGCGAAGAATACAGCCGCGAAGAAGCCGGCTGCCCGGAAGACGGCGGCGAGCAAGACGGCCGCGACGAAGGCCCCGGCCAGGAAAACGGCCGCCAGGAAGACCGCTGCCGCCAAACCCGCAGCCAGGAAGCCTGTGGCGAAGAAGCCGGCGGTGAAAAAAGCTGCGGTGAAAAAGGCCGCTGTCAAAAAGCCCGCCGCCAAGAAGCCTGCCGCTAAAAAAGCGGCCGCCAAAAAGCCCGCGGTAAAGAAGCCGGCCGCCAAGGCAGCAGCCGCGCGCAAGCCCGCTGCGAAAAAGACCGCGACGAGAAAGGCGGCCGTGAAGAAGACGGCGGCCAGAAAGCCCGCCGCCCGCAAGCCGGCCGCGAAACGCAAGGCGGCGGCGAAGAAATAAGACCAGAGCCCGGCCCGCGCCGGGCTTTGTCCTTTCCGGCCGGGCGAAGGCTTCCGCGCAACCCGGCGGAATGCCTGAATTATACCGCCGACGGCGCGTATCGGGTTGCGTCTTGCGCCCCAAACGCATAAAGACATCTTTATGTCTGAAATGGTGCCGGCTCCGGGCGATGCTCCTCTTTCGGCCGTTCTCGGCGCCCTGCGCGCCGCGGGCGAGCCGACGCGCCTTCGCCTTCTGGCCCTTCTGGCCAATGGCGAACTGAACGTCACCGATCTCACGGAAATTCTCGGCCAGTCGCAGCCGCGCATTTCGCGCCATCTGAAGCTCATGGTCGGCGCCGGCCTCGTCGAGCGCCATCGCGAGGGCTCGTGGGCGTTTTTCCGGCTCGCCCATGACGGGCCGGCCGCGGGCCTCGCCCGTGGCATCGTGGAGCGCCTCTCGGCTGAGGAGCCCGTGCTGGCGCGCGACCGCGAGCGGCTCGGCGAAGTGCGCACCGCGCGCGCCGAAAGCGCCGCCGCCTATTTCCGCGACCATGCCCGCGACTGGGCCAAGATCCGCGCCCTGCATGTCGAGGAGGCCGATGTCGAGGCCGCCATCCGCGAGGCCGTCGGCACCAAGCCCGTGCGCGCCCTCCTGGATATCGGCACCGGCACGGGAAGGATCATCGAGCTTGTCGGCGCGCAGGCCGACCGCGCGGTCGGCATCGATTCATCGGTCGACATGCTGGCCGTTGCCCGCGCCAACCTTGCCCGGCGCGGCCTCGCCAAGGCGCAGCTTCGCCAGGGCGATATCTATGCCCTGCCCGTACAGCCGCAGAGCTTCGACCTCGTCATCATCCATCAGGTTCTGCACTTCCTTGACGAGCCGGGCCGCGCCATCCGCGAGGCGGCACGCGCTCTGGCGCCGGGCGGGCGGCTGCTGATCGTCGATTTCGCGCCGCACGATCTGGAATTCCTGCGCGAGGCTCACGCCCATCGCCGTCTCGGCTTCGGCGCGGACATTGTCGCGCAATGGATGGCGCAGGCCGGGCTTCGTCCCGAACTGCATCGCGATCTCGCGCCGCCCGGCGGCGCGCGCGACAAACTCACCGTTTCGCTGTGGCTCGCGCGCGACCCGCGCGTCGTCACGGATTTACCAGCAACCGATCCAAACCGGGCCGTCGCATGATCTCCAAGGAACGCCCGAGCCGGGGCGATACGCGCCGCAATATCGACGTATCGTTCGAGTTCTTCCCGCCGAAAACCGAAGAAGCCGAGCACGCGCTCTGGAATTCCATCGCGCGGCTTCTGCCGCTGTGTCCGCGTTTCGTCTCCGTCACCTACGGGGCCGGCGGCTCGACGCGCGAACGTACGCACCAGACCGTCACGCGCCTCGTGCGCGAGACCAATGTTCCGCCCGCCGCGCATCTGACCTGCGTTGCCGCGACGAGGGACGATGTCGATCAGGTTGTGCGCGCCTATTGGGAATCCGGCGTCCGCCACATCGTGGCGCTGCGCGGCGATCCGCTCGAGGGCGTCGGCACGACCTATCGTCCCCATCCGGACGGCTATGCCTATGCCGCCGATCTCGTTTCCGGGGTCAAGAAGATCGCCGATTTCGAAGTGTCGGTCGCCTGCTATCCGGAAGGACATCCGGAAAGCCGCAGCCTCGAAGTCGACATCGACATCCTGAAGGCCAAGGTGGATGCGGGGGCGGACCGCGCCATCACACAGTTCTTCTTCGATAACGATACATACGAGCGCTATGTCGAGCGCGTGCGCCGCGCGGGCATCGACATACCCATCGTGCCCGGCATCGTGCCGGTCCATTCGTTCAAGGCGGTGTCGAGCTTTGCGAAGAAAACCGGCGCCAGCGTGCCGAACTGGCTCGCGCAGCGTTTCGAGGGCCTGGACGACGATCCCGAGACGCGCCAGCTCGTCGCCGCCGCCGTCGCCGCCGAACAGGTGCTCGATCTCGTCGACCGCGGCATCACGCAGTTCCATTTCTACACGATGAACCGCGCCGAACTCGTCCACGCGATCTGCCATCTTCTGGGTCTGCGGCCCAAAGTGGCGGAAAGCGCCGCTTAAGCCGGACGTCCGGGCGCCAGTCTGTACAGGCCGTGCGAGAGGCCCGCGCGCTCGATCGGCCTGTCATAGGTGAAGCCGCAGCGCAGCATCACGGCTTCCGAGCGCGTGTTTTCCGGCTGCACGAAACCGACGATTTCCGTCAGCCCCAGATTCTCGAAGCCGAGTTGCGTCGCCAGCTTGCCGATCTCGGTCGCGCTGCCCCTGCCCCAATGTTCGGGCGTCAGCGAATAGAGAAGTTCGACGGCCTCCCGCCCCTCATATTCCGCGCGGCGGATGCCGCCCCAGCCGGCGAATGTGCCGGTTTCCAGATCGCGGAAAAACCAGATGCCGAAACTGTGCTCGCGCCAATGCGCGCGCTCGCGCCCGATAAAGGCCTTGGCCGCGGCCGGCGGGCGCACGCCGCCGAGCGTCTTCATCATTTCGGGATCGGCGAACACCTTCTCGATGCCCGCGAGATGGCCCTCATGCGGCACATCGCCGAACAGGCCGTTGATCTCGACAAGCGTGGGAAACAGCAGGCTCAGCATCCGGTCATTCCTTCACCGCGACAGGCAGCACGCCCGTCTCGGCAATGCCGCGCGCGGCCAGTGCCGCACGCAGCGCCGGCGTCAGATCGCGGTCCGAGGTGAAAAGCGCGCGCATCGGCGGCGGCGGCGGAAAATCCTCCGTGATCTCCCCCGCCAGATCGGCGACCCGGCGCGCGATGGCCGGCGCGCTGTCGATCCATCTCACCGGCCAGGGCGCCAGCGCCTTCAGGCGGTCGAGGATCAGCGGATAGTGCGTACAGGCGAGGACGATGACATCGGTGCGCGCGGCGTCCTTGTCCACGAATGCCGGCGCGATCTCCGCCAGAACCGCCTCGTCGGGCGCGCTCTCGCCGTTCAGCGCGGCCTCCGCGATGCTCGCCAGATTGGCGCTGCCGACGAGCGTGACCGCGCATCCGCGCGCATGTTCCGCGATGAGCTCGCGCGTGTAATCGCGCGCCACCGTTCCAGCCGTCGCCAGCACGCTGATCGCCCGGGAGGTGGATTGCGCCGCCGCCGGCTTGATCGCGGGCACGGTGCCGACGAAGGGAATGGCATGGTTCGCGCGCAGCACCGGCAGTGCGAGGGTGGATGCCGTGTTGCAGGCGATGACGGCCATATCGGGCTCGAAAAGCCGCACCGCCGCATCGATCACGGCGTTCACGCGCGCAACCAGTTCGCTTTCGCCGAGGCGGCCATAGGGAAAAACGGCCGTGTCCGCGACATAGATCAGCTCGGCCGCAGGCATCCGGCGCGCGATTTCCGCATGGACCGTCAGCCCGCCAAGGCCGGAATCGAACACGAGCACGCGCGGCACACGGTCGCGGGAACGGCCGGGCCGGGCATGGTGCGTGCCTGCCAGAAGATCGACTTTCACCCCATGGCGCGCCCTTATGCGCTGAATCTGCAAAGCTTCTGATAACCAATCCGCATTCCAAGCGGAAGTTATGAAGAATTAACCCCCATCTGGCCTCTTGTGAGCCACAACCGGCCCCAATTTGCGCCCCAATTCCCGGGCTCTTAAGCGCCAATTCGAAATTTTGGAGATGTGGGTTCATGAATCCGACGCGCATTGCGCTGGCGGCCGCTTTTTCCGTTGCCGCTTTTTCCGGGGTCGCAGAGGCGTCGGAAGCCAATTTCCTGAAGCGTTTCAACGGCTCGTTCACCGGCGGCGGCCATGTCCGCCTCAATGCCGATGGCGATGCCCATCAGATCTCTTGCAAGCTGTCGGGCACGTCGTCCGGCAGCAAGCTCAATATCGGCGGCACCTGCTCGGCCGGCATGATGAGCAAGAACATTTCGGCGACGCTTCGCGCGGGCGCCAACGGCTCCTATTCGGGCACCTATAACGGCGTGGACGGCGCGTCCAGCCTGTCCGGCCGCCGCAAGGGCAACACCATCGTCCTGTCCCTGCGCGGCAAGAAGCCTGCGACCATGACCATTCACAGCAGCGGCGATTCCATCGCCCTGACGGTGACGGCGCAGAAGACGCAGATGACGCGCGTCAACCTCGCCCGTGCCGCCGGCGGACCGCAGCTCGCCTCAGCTTCCGAGTAAAAGGGCGCTCCCAAGGCCCCCGGCGGCAGCAATCGCCGCCAGACCTCGAAAGCCGCCTTGTGCGGCTTTCTTTTTTTCGTGGAACAGGCGTACGCACAGGATCGCGCCCGAAGCGCCGATGGGATGTCCGCGCGCCAAGGCCCCTCCGCCGGGATTCACGATATCCGGATCGAGGCCGAGCCCGTGGATACAGGCCACGGCCTGAACGGCGAACGCCTCCATGATTTCGGCCCGCGTCAGATCCTGCACTCCGACCGCGTACTTTTCCAGCAGAGCCCGCGCCGCCGCAATCGGCGCAAGGCCGGGCCGTTCCGGCTCACCGCCCCGCCGCACGCCGCCGATCACGCGCACCGACGATGGCAGGCGCGCAGCCACGCGCTCCGACACCACGGCGACGATTGCCGCCGCATCCGCCTCGACGGCAATGGTCGCCGCCGTCACGCCGTGTTCCGCATCGCCGGCAATGACGGGAAGGCGCGCGCAGATACGCGGATCGAGCGCGCGCGCGAACGGATCGCGCGTCACGCTTTCGATTGCGACGATCTCCTCAAGGGGCGAAGCGCCGAGCGCCTTGTGATGGCTGTCGACCGCAAAGGATTCCTGAACCGCGCGCGACATGCCGAGTTCAGCCGCGAGCATGGCCGCGGCCTCGATCATGTCGGGATCGCGCTCCGCGAACGGCGCGAACGGCGGGCGGCGATATTCGCGCGGCGTCTCGCCCGGCCCGCGCGGGCGCTCGAAGCGCAGCGGCGCGCGGCTGTAACTCTCCACGCCGCCGGCAAGCACGATATCCGCCTCCCCGGCCGTGACGCGCGTCGCCGCCAGCATGATCGCATCGAGCCCCGCGCAGCATTGCGTGTCGAGCGTCATCGCCGCCACATCGTCCGGCAGCCCCGCTTTGAGCGCCGCCATGCGCGCGGGATTGCCGCCGCCATAGAGCGCATTGCCGAGGATCACCTCATCGACCTGATCGGCAGCCAGCCCCGCATCGTCCAGCACGGCGCGGATGACCGGCGCGGCGAGATCGTGCGCCTCGACGGCGCGGAACGCCCCCTCGCGCGGCACGACCGCCGTGCGGCGGGCGGCGGCAATGAACGCCGTCATGTGATGGCCTCGCATTTTTCTGCCGCCCATAATTTTTCGATCTTCGCGAAATCCGTCTTGCCGGAGCGCGTGCGCGGCCAGTCGACCAAGGTCGCGAACCGTGTCGGCACCTTGTAGAGCGGTAGCACCTTGCGCAGATGCTTCGTCAGCGAGATCGTGCTGACGCGCGCATTGGGGCGCAGATTGACCACGCCAACGAGACGCGTTCCACGCTTGCTGTCCGGCACGCCGATCACGGCGGCATCGGCGACCTGGCGATGGCGCATCAGCACGGCCTCGACTTCCTCAGCCTGCACATTGCGCCCGGATGTAATGATGAGCCGGTCGGCGCGGCCTTCGAGAAACAGGAACCCCTTTTCATCGAGATAGCCCCGGTCGCCGGCCGAAATCGCCTCGCCCGCGCGCATGAGATTGCCGCCTCCGGTCGCATAGCCGGAGAAGACGAGCGGGCTCTCCACGAACACGAAACCCGTGCGCCCGCGCCCCCGGCTTTTGCCGTTCGCGTCGCGAATGCTGATCGTCACGCCCGGAAAGGCGCGGCCGACGGAATTCTTCGGCACGCGCCTATCGCCCCGCGCCAGGGTGACGAAGCTCAGTTCGGACGCGCCGTAGAATTCGGCCAGGAGCGCATTCGGAAAGGCCTTGCCGAGCCGTTTCGTTATTCCCGGCGGCCATTTCGACCCCGATGTCAGCACAAGCCGCACATGGTGCGAGATCGTCTTTCCGGCCTCGGCGGCCTCGATCATCAGCATAAGCTGGGTCGGCACCGCATAGATCACCGTTGCCGGCGTCTGCACGATTGTGCGCAGCGCGGCGTGCGGCTGGAAGGAGCGCGTCAGCACGACACGGGCTCCCGCATGAAGCCCGCTCGCCAGCGCATAAAGCGGCAGCGAATGGCTGAGCGGCCCCGGCGCGTACACACAATCGGCGGCCGAGATGCCGAACTCCTCCTGCGCGGCGGCGAAACTCGCAAGCCAGGAGCGGTGCGAGCGGCAGAACCCTTTCGGCAGTCCTGTCGTGCCCGATGTGAAGCCGGTGTAGAAAATGCTCTCCGGATCGGGATCGGGCGGGCGGCGAAAGTTTTTCGTCGCGCCGAGGCTCCGCGCCACATCGGTCTCGTCACCGTCCACGACCGCGTCGGCCTTCAGGTCGGTGCGTGCGGTCACGACATAGGCCGACTTCAGTTCGGCGATGACCTTGCGGACGGTCGCCAGCGGCCAAGTCGCGTCGAGCACCTGCGCGTTGCGCCCGGCTGCGGCCGTGGCGAGAAAGAGAAGCGCGAGCGCGCCGCCATTGGGCAGATCGAGCGCGACGGACGAGCCCGGCGGCGTATGCGCGGCGATGAAGGCCGCAAGCCGCGCGACGCTTTCGTCAAGCTCGCGCCGCGTCAGCCACCGCCCCTCGCACAGAAGGGCCGGCTCGTCCGGCAGGCGTCGCGCATGCTCGGCGAGCGGCCGCGTAATGCTCATTCGCGCCCGGCGATCGCCTGTGGGGAAAACCGCAGCAGCGCCTCGGCGATGAACCCGGCGCCGATGACCTTGATGATGTCGCCGGGCACGAACAGCAGGCTCGCGGTCGCCGCCTGAACGAGCTCCATGTTCGCGCGCCAGGCGAGAACCGGAATGCCGAACGCATAGATGACGAGAATGCCGCCGAGGATGGAGGATATGATCGCCGCCAGCGAAACCGGCAGATCGCTCAGCCGCGACATCGCATAGCCGGTTACATACGCGCCGGGCACAAAACCGATGGCGAAGCCGGCCGCCGGCGCGAAGAACACGCCGAGCCCGCCCCTGCCCCCGGCAAGAAACGGCGCGCCGAGCGCCACGACGAACAGGAACAGAAGAACCGCGAGCGCGCCGTTGCGCGGCCCGAGCACGATGCCGGCCAGCATGACGCCCAGTGTCTGCGCGGTGATCGGCACGCCGCCCGCAAGCGGCACGTCGAATTTCGGCAGCAGGCCGAGCGCGGCGATCACCGCCGCGAACAGCGCGATACGGACGAGATCCCGTGTCTCCATTTTGCGTTCCTCAGCCCCGTCCGCGCGTGTCGAGCCCGGTCGCAAGATAGGCAATGATGGCGGTGCCGATGGCCTTCAGCACACCGCCCGGCAACAGCCCCGCCGCGACATCGACCGCCTCGCGCATGCTCTTGTCCGTGATCCACGCCATGACGGGAATGCCGATCAGGTTGAGCACGATATACCCGCCCACGAAAGCGGCAATGAGGGCGGCGAAAAATGTCCCCATCCGCCACAGCGCGACGAACAGCAGGCCGGTCAGGAAGGCGGCGGGCACGAAGCCGAGGAGGAAGCCCGCCGTCGGCCCTGTGAATACGCCCATGCCGCCGCGCCCGCCCGCCAGAAGTGGCAGGCCGAACGCCACTGCGATCAGGAACACGGCCGCCGCCAGCGCCCCGCGCCGCGCGCCGATCAGCACGCCGGCGAGCGTCACGCCCATGCCCTGCGCGGTCACCGGCACGCCGCCGAGCATCGGCATGTCGAATCTCGGCACGAGCCCGAGCAGCGCGATGATCGCAGCGAACAGAAGAACAAGACCAAGATCGCGCAAGAACATCCCCTCAATCCTTCCGGCGCGCGAAACCGCGCGCGTCCAGTGCTTCGGCAACGCGGTCGGCGGTCCGCAGCGTGTCGGCCAGGAACGGCCCGACCAGCCGCCAGGACGGCCTTCGCCCCGTCCGCGCCCGCCAGGCTTCCGCCCGCGCTTCCCAGTTGGCCGACAGAACCGGCACGAAACGCACGACCAGCGAAACCGCCAGCGCCAGCTTTTTCGGCTCCAGCCCGAACAGTTTCAGCGGCCGCAGAACAGGCATCAGGGCCGCCATCATGTCCTGCATGGTGGTCGTCATGCTGACCGCGTCGGCAAGCAGGATCATGGTCAGAAGCCGCAGCACTGTCACCACGCCGGTCTGCCAATCGCCCATCAGGCCGTGGAGAAGAAGGATGACAACAAGCAGAACGGCGATCGGCCTCAGTTGCGCGAGGCGCTTCAGCGCATCGGGGCCGAGACTGGCGATCAGCGCCAACGTCAGCACGAGGCTCGCGCCCAGAATGCGCCAGTCGTGCAGCGGCAGAACCGCCAGGCTGACCAGCGCGAGCGCGGCGAGCTTCGCGCCGGCGGGAATACGGTGCGCCCAGGTTTCGCGGGCGAGATAACCCAGCATCATGCGCTCTTCGCCCGGCCGTCCGGACGCGCCGTCGCCGCATAGGCGGACAGCACAGAGGCAGGCGTGCCGTCGCCGCGCACGCGGCCCTTGTCGAGCCAGATCACGCGGTCGAATTGCGACAGCAGATCAATGTCGTGACTGGCCATGATGATGTTCTGCGTGAGCGCGGAAAGGCGCTCGGAAAACGCATAACGCGTCTTGAGATCGAGGCTCGCAAACGGCTCATCGAGCAGAAGCAGGCCCGGTTCGGCCGCCAGCACCGAAATCAGGCACACAAGCTGCTTCTGCCCTTCCGACAATTCGTGCACCGCGCGCTTTTCCCATCCGGCGCAGCCATGCTCGGCCAGAAGCCGGCTCGCGCGCGCATTGGCGGCGGCCGCATCGAGTCCATTCTCGGTCAGGCCGAACGCGACCTCCTCGCCGACGGTCGGAAAGAGAATCTGGTGGTCGGGATTCTGGAACAGGAAACCGGTGCGGGGCCGCTCTGCCGCGGTCGAAACGCCATCGACCGAAACCTCGCCCGCTTCGGGCTTGATAAGCCCCGCCGCGAGCCGCAGCAGCGTGCTCTTGCCCGAGCCGTTGTCGCCGACAAGGCCGATTCGCGGCTCCGCCAGATCGAGCGTCAGCCCCTCGAACAGAGGCCGCCCGCCACGGCGCAGCGCAACCCCTTCAAACGCGACATGAAACCCGGTCTTCTGCATGGGGAGTGTGATAGCCCGCGCATAAGCGCGCCGTCCATTACCCAACCGGAACTGGCGCCCTTTCCGGCCGCGTCCTGAACAGGAACGGCAAGGCGGCGCGAAGCCAGGGGCCGGTCTCCCGGTCCGGATCGGCGAAGGCTCCGCAGCGGGCCGCATAGTTCTGCGATGCCCTCAGGGCGGCCCACGCAAGCGCCATGCCGGCAGCGAGATCGACCACATAATGCGCGCCGATGGGCATGGAGGACACGATCATCAGCAGATTGAGGGCGAGAGCCGGCCAGCGCAGATAAGGCACGCCCCAGAAGCCCCAGGCCAGCAGGACGGCAGCGGCGGCGTGAAAGCTGGGGAAAGTGACGATGCCGGCGAAGCTGTAGAAATGCACGTCGCGCAGAACGCCGGCCCGGATGGGTTCCAGCAGATCGACATGCCGCCATCCGACGTTCACGAGAACCTGCGGAATTTCGGCCTGGGCGATCCCGTAATGCAGGTAGGCGCCGACGGCCGGAACGAACGGGAATATCGCGATCACGCAGGCAAGGGTTGCCGTCCATGCGAGCAGGAACACGCGCAGCCTGCGAATCCGGCCCGTAAATACCAGAGCGGCCAGAAGGACGAATGGCTGCACCCCTATCGAGGCATAGGCATAATTCATCGCCTTGCCGGCCAATGGCAGTTCCACGAGCCAGCGGCTCGCCGCCAGCCAGTCGGGAACGAGCAGCCGGTCCAGCAAAGCCAGTTCCTCGTCGCGATAGGGCAGACCGGTGCCGCGATCACCAGCGCCAGCAGGCCGAGCAGAATGCCCACGAGAAGAAACTGCGCCAGGCATTCGAGGAATGCCCCGGCCCCGATCCGGCCGCGGCGGCGGAAAAGAAGGCCGATGGCGGCCAGCGCCAGAAGATAGGCTGCGCCATATTCGAGCTGGCGAATGCGAAAGCCGAGCTGCCAGACCGCCACCGCCAGAGCGAGCGCCGCCCCGGCCATCAGCCACCACAGAAGCCGCGACACCGGGTCGATCCAGGGCGCGTCCGTCCCGGCAAAAGCTTCCGGGGCCAAAGCGGGCGAGGACAGATCGGCGGGCAGGCTCATGCCCCGCCCATATCCCGATTGGCTTAGGATTCGGTTATTCCGCGCCCGAAAAGGCGCTCCTTTGCCGTCCGCTCAAAGCCCGGCGGCGGCGCGGTCCACGAACCAGGTCAGCGGCCCCTGCGGCCTGAAGCGCGCGGCCGGCAGGTCTTCGCCGAGCAAAACGCGGCTCAGCATGTCCTTCTTGCCGGCGCCGCTGACGAGAAAAGCCGCCGCCCGGCAGCTTTCGAGCACCGGATAGGTCAAAGTCACGCGCGGCACATAGGGCTCCATGCCCGGCTCGGCGGCGACCGCCCATCTCCTGCGCTCATCGAGACTGCGGGCCTCGGGAAACAGCGAGGCGAAATGGCCGTCCGGCCCCATTCCGTTCAGCACGATATCGAAGACCGGCCGGTCGGGATGCGGCTCGTCCGCGCCGTAGAAAACCTTCAGCTCGGCTTCGTAAAACTCGGCCGCGGCCTCCGGGTCCACGGTATCGGTCGGGATCGGATGCAGGTTTTCCTCGGGGATCGCGATGCGCTCCAGCAGCGCGCGGCGCGCCATGCCGGCATTGGAGAGCGGATCGCCGTGCGGCACATAACGCTCATCGCCCCAGAAGACATGAATGCGCGCCCATGGCAGATCGCGATCGGCAAGAAGTGAATACATACGTTCGGGCGTCGTGCCGCCGGTCAGGCATATGGCGATCCGGCCGTCATTCTGACCGATGATCGTCTCGAACCAGTCCACCGCTGCGCGCGCCAGCGCATCGCCGTCGCGCAGGACTTCAACTTTAACTCCCGCCATTGTCCTCCGCGATCGGCCGCCACCGGCGGCCGTCCCTCATCAGCAGCGCATCCGCTTCCACCGGGCCTTCGCTCCCGGCATCGTAGGCTTCGATCCGTTCGGCGCCGGCTTCGCGCCAGGCCTGCAGGAAAGGCTCGACCGCGCGCCATCCCGCCTCGACGCCATCCGCCCGCTGATAGAGAATCGCGTCGCCCGTCATGCAGTCGTAGATCAGCGTCTCATATCCGGTCGAGGGCGCGGCGTCGAAATAGTCCTTGTAATCGAACGTCATGCCGACCGGCGCGATCTCAACTTCCGGCCCCGGCAGCTTGGCGTTGAAATGCAGCTTGATGCCCTCTTCCGGCTGGATGCCGATGACCAGAAGATTGTCGTCGAGCTGATGCATGGACATGTTGCGGAACATCGAGACCGGCGCCTGCTTGAATTTGACGACGATCTCGGTCCGCCGTTTGGCCAGCGCCTTGCCGGTGCGCAGATAGAACGGCACGCCCGCCCAGCGCCAGTTGTCGATGTCCAGACACAGGGCGGCATAGGTCTCGGTGGTCGAACCGGGCGCGATGTCCGGCGATTTGCGGTAGGCCGGAATTTCGTGGCCGTTGATCGCGCCCTGCCGGTATTGCGCACGGACCGATGCGCCCAGCGCCTCTTCCTTGCTGGGGATGCGGATCGAATCCAGCGCCTGCGCCTTTTCCGAGCGCACCGAATGTGCGTCGAAGCGCGTCGGCGGCTCCATCACGACGAGGGAGAGAAGCTGGAACAGATGGTTCGGCACCATGTCGCGCAGCGCGCCGGTCGCGTCGTAGAACTTCCCGCGCGTACCGACATCCACCGTCTCCGCCACGGTGATCTGGATATGGTCGATATGGTTGCGGTTCCAGATAGGTTCGAACAGGCCGTTGGCAAAGCGCAGGACGAGCAGGTTCTGCACCGTCTCCTTGCCGAGATAATGGTCGATGCGGAAAATCTGGTCCTCGTCGAGCACGCTGAGAAGTTCGCGGTTCAGCGCGCGGGCGGATTCGAGGCTCGTTCCGAACGGCTTTTCGACAATCAGCCTGCGCCACGGGCCGCCTTCGCTTTCCTTCGACAGTCCGGCGGCGCCGAGATGCAGCGCAATCGGTGCGAAGGCTTGCGGCGGCGTCGCGCAATAGAACAGCCTGTTGCCCGGCGTGCGTCCCGACGCCTCGATGCCGTCGATCTTCGCTTTAAGTTTCTGATAGGTTTCCGGATCGTCGACATCGCCCGACAGATAGCTGACGCAGGACAAAAGCCATTGCACGATGCGCGGATCGGTTTCCTGCGTCGCGAAATCGGCAAGCCCCTTTTCAAGCTGGGCGCGAAACGCGTCGTCCGGCATCTCCGAGCGCGCAATGCCGATAATGCTGAAGCCATCCGACAGCAGATCAGCGGCGGCGAGATTGTAAAGCGCGGGGATCAGCAGCCGGCGCGTCAGATCGCCGGACGCGCCGAAGATCACGAATATGCACGGCTCCGCCGCCGGCGGTTTCACGCGGGCTCTATTTATCGACATCGGGCGGCGGCACTTTCGGTTCGAGATGTCCGCCGAAACCCTTGCGCATTGCGGACAATACCTTTTCCGCGAATGTATGGTCCTGACGCGAGCGGAAGCGCGCAAAGAGCGCCGATGTCAGGACTTCGGCGGGAACGGCTTCGGCAATCGCCGCCTGCACCGTCCAGCGGCCCTCACCGGAATCGTCGACATAGCCGGAATAGGAGCCGAGATCGTTCTCCTCGACGAGAGCGGCAGCTGTCAGGTCCAGCAGCCAGCTTGTAATGACGCTGCCGCGCCGCCACACTTCCGCGACCTCGGTGACGTCGATCTGAAGCCGCTCCTCCTCCGGCAATCTGTCGGAAGCGGCGTTCATCAGAATGTCGAAACCTTCGGCATAGGCCTGCATGAGGCCGTATTCGATGCCGTTATGGATCATCTTGACGAAATGTCCGGCGCCGTTCGGCCCGGCATGGATATAGCCCTGCTCGGCGCGGGCATGATCGCCGCTGCGCCCGGCCGTGCGCGGAATATCGCCATGCCCCGGCGCGAGCGCGACGAAGATCGGCTCCAGCCGTTCGAACACATGCTTCTCCGCGCCCACCATCAGGCAATAGCCGCGATCCACGCCCCAGATGCCGCCGGATGTACCGACATCGACATAATGCAGCCCCCTGGCGCGAAGCTCCTTCGCGCGGCGGAGATCGTCCTTCCAGAAAGAATTGCCGCCGTCGATGATCATGTCGCCCGGCTCCAGCAGGTCCGCCAATTCGGCGATCACGCTTTCGGTGATCGCTCCGGACGGCACCATGACCCAGACCGCGCGCGGCTTTTGAAGTTTTGCAACCAGATCCTTCAGATCGGCCGCGCCCGTCGCGCCTTCGTCCGCCAGCATCCGCACCTGCCCGGAATCGCGATCATAGGCGACCGCCGAATGGCCTTTCACGAGAAGCCGGCGCACGATGTTCGCACCCATCCGGCCAAGGCCGATCATTCCGAGCTGCATTGAAACCTCCGCACCGGCAGGAGTTTTAAGGTCGCCGGCCCCGATGGCAAGCCGATGACGGAAATTCCGCGAAAACGACGCTTGCGAATGGGGCGGTTCAGGCGCGGCCACGCCCGCTCATCGTCGGCCGGACCAGACGTTCGATCCAGTTTCGGATTTCGGTCAGCCGCATATGCGGCTCCAGCACGTCGCGGCCATAGGCCAGCCGCCAGGCGATGTCGCCGCGCGCCGGATCGGCCTCAAGTTCATCCAGTTCCTCGGCGTGCCGTTCGAGCTGTTCGAGGCTGCGGAACGGCCCCTCCTCCACCAGTACCTTGCCATAGCGCCGCATGATCGCCGCCATGTCCGCGAGCGTGAATTCGGGATGATATTGCACGCCCCAGAACACCGATTTCCCGGCGCGGATTTCCGCCGCCTGCACCTCGGAAAATGCGTTCGCCGCCGTCACGATCATGCCGTCCGGCTTGCGGCCGACTTCGTCGGTGTGAACCGCAGGCGCGTCGAACACGATGCCCTTGCCCTCGTGCAGGGCATGTCCGCGCCCGGCCTCGGTCAGCGTTATCTTGCGCGAAAGGCCGATCTCGCGGCCGTTTTTCGAGCGCACCACGGTTCCACCCGCCGCCACTGCCGCGACCTGAAGCCCCCAGCAGGAACCGAACACCGGCACGCCGGTTTCGAACACCGTACGCACGAGATCGACCTGCCGCATGGCCTCGGGCTTTTCCTCATACAGATTGAGCGCCGATCCGGTGATCGCGACGCCGTCATAACCGGACAGGCCTTCGCCATCGGGCAGGTTCGCACCCTCATCGGCCGGATAGCAGATATCGACAACCGCGTCCGGCGCGATCTGGCGCAGCACATCGCTGTAGCCCTCGCTGTAGGAACGGCCGAGAAACTCGGCCTGCTTCGCGCGCGCCCGCGCACTATTGCCTTCGAGCACCAGCAATCGTGGTCCGCGTTTCGTCATTACCTGCACACTTTATATCTTACCACGGAGATGAAAACTCTTGGGGCGCGTCAGCATGGCATAGCCGAGTTCGGACAAAGTCGCGCCGCGCCCGGTGTCCTTCACGCCGGTCCAGGCGAGAGACGGATCAAGATAATCGCAGCGGTTCATGAACACCGTCCCGGTCTCGATGCGGTCGCCGATCTCTTCCGCCCTGTCGATATCCGCTGTCCAGACCGAGGCCGTCAGTCCGTAGGGACTGTCGTTCATCAGGCGGATCGCTTCCTCGTCGTCCGTCACCTTCATGATGCCGACGACCGGGCCGAAACTTTCGTCCACCATCACCTTCATCGAATGATCGACGTCGGTGAGCACCTGCGGCGCGAGATAGGGCGTGCCGGGCTCATCGGCCGCAAACGCTTTGGGATCGATATGCGCCTTCGCGCCCTTCCCGACCGCCTCAGCCGTCTGCGCGCGCACGAGATCAGCGAAGCGCGTCTGCGCCATCGGGCCGAGCGTCGTCGCCTCGTCCAGCGGATCGCCGAGTACATATCCTTTCGTCAGATCGACATACTTTTCGACAAAACGGTCGTAGAGCCCGTCCTGCACGTAAATGCGCTCGATGCCGCAGCAGCACTGGCCGGAATTGTAGAACGCGCCATCGACAAGATTTTCGACCGCATGGTCCAGATCGGCATCGGCGCGCACATAGGCCGGGTCCTTGCCGCCGAGTTCGAGGCCCATCGTCGTGAAGGTTCCGGCCGCCGCGCGCTCGATGGCGCGCCCGCCCTCGACCGAGCCGGTGAAATTCACATGATCGACCGAACCGGAGGACAGGATTTTCGACGTGTCCTCATGCGACAGGACAAGATTGCGGAACAGCCCTTTCGGCGCCCCGGCCCTGTCCATGGCCTGCTGGAAGCGCTCGCCGACGAGAATGGTCTGCGAGGCATGTTTCAGGATGACCGCATTGCCGACGATCAGCGCCGGAACGATCGTATTGACCGCAGTCAGATAGGGATAGTTCCACGGCGCGATCACCAGCACGACGCCGACAGGATCGCGCCGGATGAAGCGCCTGAACCCCTCGCGCGGCCGGGGCACGACATCGGCAAGCGAGGCATCGGCAAGCTCGATCATGGTGCGTACGCGCTCTTCGACCGGGCGGAACTCGCCGCCATAGCGCACCGGTCGCCCCATCTGCAGCGCAAGCTCGGGCACGATCTCCTGGTTCATGGCCAAAAGCGCGTCCATGAATTTCAGCGCAAGCGCCTTGCGTTCGGACAGCGGCGCCTTGCGCCACTTTGCCTGCGCGGCGCGCGCCTCGTTCAGCGCGGCCTCGATCTCGGCGGCGGAGGCCGTCGGGCGGCGCGCGACCTCGCGTCCGTCCACCGGCGAAATACAGACGATGTCACTCACCACGACCTCCAGACCAAGCCCCGCCAGTGTGCAACCTCTCCTGGCGAAAATCCATGGCGGGCGGATGCGTTCCGCGGACGCGCCTAACGCGAGCCGCCGAACACCAGCCGGAACGGCGCCTGCAGGAAGGCGCGCAGCCGCGCGAAGACCGCATCCACCTTTTCGTCGGTCAGTCCGAACCAGCGATAGAACAGGCCATGAACGAGCGCGATCACGATCAGGGTCATGCACCAGGCGATCAATACATCCGACAGGAAATGCGCGCCGACCAGCATCCGCGCCGCCGACACGAAAACGGCGAACAGCAGCGCGCCGACGATCACGCGCATCCGCCATGTCGCGGGCACGACGAGCGCCAGCGCCATCAGCCACATCGCCGATGCCGCCTCGCCGGAGATGAACGAGCAGTTCGACGCGCATTGCGTCGACATTTCCCACGCCCCGGAAAAGCCCAGATCACCGCCCCATTCGCTCAGTTCGCGCGGTCGCGCCCGGCCCCAGATGTCCTTGAACCGACCGACCACGATGCCCGGCCCGATCGCGAGGCTGACAAGCAGGAACAAAGCCGCGCGCGGCGGCATGAGGCGGCGTCGTTGCCCGCTGATCAGCAGCGGAACGACCAGCGAGGCCGCGATCCAGATCAGCACCGCGAGCATCACGCCGCGGCTCGCATAGCGCACGATGTCCAGCGTATGAGCATGGATGAGCAGAAACCCGCCAGGCACGACCAGCGGCGCGCTGGCCGCACGGTCGATCTCCGGCACGATCAGAAACGGCAGGCTGACGAGCACGGTCAGCGCGATTGCAGCCATGACCGGCCGGCGCCGGGCAAGATCGGTGATAGCGGATGTCATTCTGCCTCCCCCGCCGCGCTGTTTAGCGGGCGCGGCGCGGCGCGGCCAGCCCTAAAGCGGCAGAAGGCGGATGTGATTGTCCCACATATAGCGGGCGAGATCGCTGCCGGCGACCCGCGCCAGATCGTGGCTTTCCGCGCGCGCCATCTTCACTCCGGCATTGCCGGACGAGACGACGAATGTCCCGGCCTCGGGAGTCGCGGCAACGCCGCACACATCGGGCATGGGCGCAAGGCCGATATAGGCACCCGTCTCGCGGTCCCAGAACGCGGCCATGCCGCCGCGCGGGCTCGTCGCGCAGATCAGGCGGCCGGTCCGGTCGAGCGCCACCGCGCCGAGATAATTGTCGAGTCGGTAAAGATCCTCGTCCGGCATTCCCAGCATCCGCGTCCGCCCGTCCGGTCTCATCGTGCCGACAAGCAGCGGCATTTCCTCGGGCTCGCCTTCGTATTGACAGGCGAACACCGCCTCGCCGTCCGGCGCAATCGCGAGATGGCGGAACGACAGGCCGGACATATCGCGTCCGAATTCGGCCTTGTGCACCACATCGCCGCTGGCAGGATCGACAAGCGCAAGGCTCGGCTCCATCGCGTGCTTGTTCAATATCTCGCGGCCCGTTTGCGGGTCGGTTCGCGCGCCGCCATTGGCGACAAGCAGCAGCCTGTCATCCGGCACGAACGCCACATCGTGCGGGCCCACGCCATGCGTCGGCTGCTCGCCGATCCGCGCATAGTCCTTCGCGACATCGTAGAAGCCGAGCACGCCCCGCCCGCTGTCGAGATCGTTCTCGGTCGCATAGAGAAGTCGTCCGTCCGCCGAATAAAGCCCGTGGCCGTAATAATGCCGCCGCGCGGGGCTGCGCACGATCTTGCGGACAGTGCCATTCGTCCGGCTGACCACGGCCATCCAGTCGCCCGGCCGCCGGGCGAAGACAACGAGATCGTCATTGGCCGGGTTGAGCGCGATGTCGTGCCCGCGCTCCGGCAATCGGGTCCTGAATAGAATACCGCCATCGGGACTGAAGACGGCGACATGCGATTGCCCATCCGCGTCGTTACACGACGACACATAGAGCCGTTCCTGCCCGAATGCGGGGCGCACCGCAAAACTCGCCGCAAGTGCCAGCATGAAGGAGCGGCGGTCGATCCGCATCCGTTCAATCCCCGTCCAGCGAATTGAAACCGAGCGTCACGCCCAGAAGCGGCGCGATATTGCCCCCCGCAAGGTCGCGCGCGCCGCGCACGCTGTCGCGCAGAAGAACGACACGCGCCCTCTGTTTTGTATCCGTAACCGCATCCGCGAGCGGCAGTGGCAGATCGGCCGCAAGCCGCGCCGCCTGTTCGGTCGAGGCGATGGTGTGCGTCGGGTCATCGCGCGTGCCGATCATCGCGGCAATGAGATCGGCGGCCGATTGCATGTTGTTCGCAAGCGTTACGTTGGACAATCCGCTGCGCCACCATTGCGCGGATTTCGGTCGCGCCTCCTCCACGCTCTTGCCCATCGGTATGTCGAGCTTGGAATCGCCGACGACCTGAAAGACCGTCAAGAGATCGGTCGCGAACCGCGTCACCGCTTCGCGCACCAGCGCCTCGTCCCCGTCGAGCAACTGCGGGCGTAACGGCTCCCAGCCCGTACGGATGGCCTCCGTCAACGCCGCGACATTGCCCGACACCGCCTGTCCGATAGCACAACGTTTTTTCGCGCCGTCATCGCCCGCGAGCAGAGCCTGCTCCGCATCCTCATCGAACAGCAGGCGCTCCAGAACCGGCAGGCCCTGCACCGCGACGCTTTTCGCGTACATGCTTTCTTGGGTCAGCACATCGTCGGCCTTCAGAAGCGCACTGAGGCCGCGTGCCACATTGTTCTTCCGCTCGGGCCAATAGGCGAGCCGCTCATAGCGGAAATCCTCCGATACCGGCCCATAGCGCAGTATCTCGACAGAAGACCACGCGGTCACGGCATCTACGAAAGCTGCCGTCAGTTTTGCGAAACCCGCATCGTCCGGCGCGGCGCAGAATGCGGTCCAGACCTCTTGCTGTTCCTTCGCGCGTGCGGACAAGGCGGCATAGCCCGGTTCGGCGAATGTCGCGATGATCCGGTCGGCAATCGCGCGATGATCTGCGATCTGTTGCGGCACGGACTCCTGCGCCGGTGCGGCGGACGCTATGGCGGCAAACAGGAAGATGAAAACAAAGCGCAGCATCACAGACCTTCGACATATTGCAGCAGGCGCGTACGGTCGTCCGCACCGAGCACCTCAAAACGAGCACGCGCGCCGGCGCCTTCGCCGCCGTGGAGCTTGACGGCATCGGCAATCGTCGTGGCGCGGCCATCGTGCAGCAGGCCCGCGCCCTGGTCCAGCGCGCGCGCAATGCCCCAGAGCGGCGCGGTGCGCCATTCGGTCGGCGCGACGCCCGGCTCGGTCGCGCCACCGTCGAGTTCCTCGCCGAGATCGTGCAGCAGAAGATCGGTGAAGGCGCGCACCTCGCCGCGCGGCGAGGGCAGCGACGGCACATGGCACGACGCGCAGCCGACCGCAGCGAACAGTTTTTCACCGTCAGCATCGTGCTTTGAGGCGGGCGGCTGCACCTGCGCCAGATAATCGCCCAGCATGGCGACGAGCTCGCCCCGGATTTCCGGCTCCGTTTCCGTGCCGCCATGCGGCGCGGCACGACATATATCGTGCATACAGTCGCCGGCCAGAGCCGGACGGCCCGGCGTCGACATTCCGAGATCCACGGCGAATGCGGATTCGATCTGGTCCGTCAGCGACACGCCGCTCGCCTTCAGGCCGAAGCGGCCGATCCTCCCATCGACCATATTCGCGCGGCCGGAAATACCGTCCCCATCGCGGTCGTCGGGATCGGCCAGCGCAAGCACCGCTTCGTCCGGCACCGCAGCCAGAAGGCCGAGCCCGCGCAGAGCGGGCGCGGCGCGCAAACCCGTGCGCGTTTCCTCCGCAAGCGGGCCGAAGGCGAGATTGGCCGCCCTCGCCCGTTCCCCGGCCGCTGCATAGAGCCGGCCTTCGGGCACGAATCCCTGTACGGACGCCGTCTGCAATTGCGCGCCATAATGTGGATCGGGCGCGCCCTGCGCGTCGGAAAGTCTCAGCACCATGCCCTGATGCTCGAAACCGCCCTCCCCGTTCTCGCGGCGCGCGGCGCGGTCGAGGCGCGGGTGGCAGGCCGAACAGGCGCGCGCATTGAACATCGGGCCGAGCCCGTCATTGGCGAGCGTCGAGGACGGCGCGGGCACCCAGGCGCGCTCGAACAATGCCTTGCCGATGGCGACCGAAAGATCGCGCCCGCCTGCGAGTGCCGCCGTGGTAAAGACAAGACCGGCAAGGACGATCACCGCGCGGCGCATCACACCACCCTCAGCCAGCCCATCATGCCGTTCTCCTGATGTTCCAGCACATGGCAATGGAGCATCCATCCGCCCTTCTCCGCGACGAAGGCGATCTCGACGCGCTCCCGGGGCTGGACGATCACGGTGTCGGCGAAGAAGCGCGGAAGATCCTGCCGCGAGGCCGTCAGCACCTCGAACATATGTCCGTGCATATGGACGGGGTGCGGATGCGGCGTCGCATTGTGCAGTTCGAAAACATAGCTCCGGCCATGTTCGAGCACCGCGAGCGGCGGCGGCAGATTCAGATGGCCGTCCGTCGGCCATTGCGATTTGTTGATGGCCCACAGCCCGCGATTACCGATGCACAGACTGTCGAGGAGTTGTTTCGCCAGAGGATCGCCCGGCGGGAAATCGTCCAGTATGGACGCCGTTGCGCCCGCCGCCGCCGTGAACTGGAACGGCACGCGCTTGGCATTGGCGAGATCGGCGCGAGAGATATGCGGCGCATAGAGCGGCTTCGGCCGCGCGGCATCGCGGCGGCGCGACGCGCCCTCGGCGGTGAAGCTCGCAAGCGCCCATGGCACCGCCGAGAAATAATCGAGCAGCCGGAAGCCCTGTCCTGCCGCTGGCGTGCGGATATGCAGATCGGCGCGCATGGCCGCGCCCATCCGCCAGGTGTGCAGCGGAAACGGATCGACCGGATTGCCGTCGGTCGCGATCACCCACGCCTCCGCCCCCTCGACGCCGAGATCGATCATGCGCGTGGGATCGACATTGAGCACGCGCACGCGGACATCGGCGCCCGCCGGAACATCCTGCGCGAGTGCCTCGACCCCGTTCACCGTACGCACGGTGCCGAACGAGCCCGCGCGCCCCGCCCCCTCCGGCGTATAGAACGGCAGCCAGTGCCCGTCATCATCGAGCCGCCAGTCCTTCATCACCAGCACATATTCGGCGTCGAACGGCTCCGGCTCGTCGCCCTCGACGATCAGGATGCCGGCAAGGCCGTGGCCGATCTGGCCGACGCCGTTGCAATGCGAATGGAAGAAGAAGGTGCCGGTGTCGGGCGGCGTGAATTCATAGGTGAAATCCTGCCCCGGCTCGACGGGCGGCTGGGTGATGTATTGCACGCCGTCCATGTCGTTCGGCAGGCGTATGCCGTGCCAGTGGATGCTCGTGTGCTCCGGCAGACGGTTTTTGAGATGCGCGCGCAAGGTGTCGCCGCGCTTTATCCGGATCGTCTCGAACGACCGTCCGTTGTAGAGCCAGAACGGCAGATCGGCGCATGCGCGTGGAATGGCCGTTCCGCGATGCTCGGCGGCGATAATGTCGATCTCGTGCAGAACGCCGCCCGCAAGGGGCGGCGCTTCGGGAAGATTGGTCGCGGCGCGCGCGCGTAAAGGCTGCCCGGCGAGAGCGCAGGCTCCCGCCGCCCCCAGCCCATACAGCGCGGCGCGCCGCGTAATCATGCGGCCCTCACTGCACCGCGGACGGATTGTCCAGACTGTCGGAGCCCTCGACCTCGATCTTGAGCCCGAGCTTGGCGACGACCGCCTCGATGGCGCGGGTCTGGGCGACGAGACTGTCGACCACATCCTGCACGATCTTGTTGCCCTCGGCATTGCCCTCGCCGATCATCTGGTCATAGCTCTCGGTGCCGTTGTCGGCGCGGTCTTTCATGACCTTCATCGCCGCTTCCGTCCTGGCCAGCGCCGCTTCGAGCGCCTTGGCCTCGTCCGGCGCCTTTTCGGTCGCATAAGCGGCAAGGCTCGGGCCTTCCGTCACCTTGCCGTCGGAAGCGGTGTATTTACCGTTATAGATCGCGATCATTCCCGCCTGGTCATAATAGTGGGAATTGTGCGTATTGTCCGAGAAGCAGTCGTGCTCCTCTTCCGGATCGTGGAGGATGAGGCCGAGCTTGATGCGCTCGCCGGCAAGCTCGCCGTAAGAGAGCGAGCCGAGCCCGGTCAGGATGGTGGCGAGGCCGTCCTCGGCGGCGTCCTTGCTCGTCACGTCCTTGCGCGCATCGCCGTCCTTGCCCCATGCGGCGACGATCTCCTCCAGGTCCTCGATCAGAAGATCGGTCGCGGCCTTGAGATATTGCGCGCGGCGCTCGCAATTGTCGTTGGTGCAGTTCTTGGTGTCGTAATCGCTCGCCTTGCGGTCGCCCGCGCCGGCGTCGGTGCCGTTGAGGTCCTGCCCCCAGATCAGGAATTCGATGGCGTGATAGCCGGTCGCGACATTGGCCTCGACACCGCCCGCTTCCTGCAGGCTCTGCAGAACATCCTTGTTGATGGTCGTGGCGTCGATCTCGTCCTTGCCGACGCGGATCTTCGTATTGGCGATCACGTTGGCCGCATAGAGCGGGTTCTCGTCGGACGTCTCGCCATAGCTTTTCGCATCGACATAATCGATCAGGCCCTCGTCGAGCGGCCAGGCATTCACCTTGCCCTCCCAATCGTCGACGAGCGGATTGCCGAAGCGATAGCCCTCGCTCTGCTGGTAGGGCACGCGTGCCGCCTTCCAGGCCTCGCGCGCCGCTTTCAGAGTGTCTTCCGTCGGCGCGGCGATGAAGTCGTCGACCGCCTTCTGCAAGGCCTTCGCCGTCGCCAGGCTGTCGGAATAGATGGCTTCGGCCACATTCGCATATGTCTGCACAATTGCGTCGGGCTCAGTCGCGGCGGCGGCAGGCGCTGCGAGCGCAACACTGAGGGCGGCCGCCGAAATCATCGTGCGGAAAGAAAGCATGGGGCGTCTCCTGATCGCGTTCAGGCGGAAGAAAGTGCCGTCCGGCAGGATGGCCCCGCCGGAAAAGCAATGCCTTCGGGGAAACCCGATGCGCCCCAAGTTGTCAATGAATAGATTTCTGTTTAGAACGTTTTAAATCTGTTATCGCCTACGCTGATGAAGTACTCGACTGAATAAATACAGAATACTTACTTCCATCCATCTATAGATTTCCCCTGCGGGCAGACCTGCCATGTCTCGCGAACGGCCGCTGCGGAAGAGCGAAGTCTAGCCGGCGGTGAGATGCTTTTCGATTTCATGCACGGGATGGTTGGTGAGGTCCTTGTCGATTTCCGCCGCCACCAAAGCTCTCGTCTGCTCCGAGAAGAACCGGCGCAGATCGGCCAGCATACGCGGCGGCGCGACGACGATGAGGGATTGCAGATTCCCCTCCTGCCGCACCCGTTCGAGCTCGTCCGCCACTTCGCGCGCGAATTCTTCCTCGCGCCGGTCGTGGAAATCGGTCTGCTCGGCGGTGCTGCGGTGGGTGCCCACGCTTTCGAACACGCGAGTCGGCCTGTCGGTGCCCTGCTCGCGGGTCGGCGGGTTGTCGATCTTCGTCACATCGGCCGTGCGCAGATTGGGGAACATCCCGTCCCCGGCATTTTCGAGAAACAGGGCCTTGCTGCCGTCGCAGACCAGAACATGACCACCGGCGGGAATCGAGAGCTTCATGTCCATCAACCTCTTGTGAGAACGCCATCGGATTGGACGGGCCAGATTGGACGGGAATGCGCGAACGCGTCCTTGATCACGGTCAAGATAGAGCCCGCACGGAATACGGAAAGGCGGCCCGGACGACCGGATCCGAGGTTGCAAACAGCGCCCCACGCCCTATTCAGGGGACAGGCGCGGCGGAACATCCGGCGCGCGGGCGAACCTGTGAGAGGAAAAGTGTAAATGCAGATGTATTCAGGAAGCTGCCAGTGCGGCGCGGTCGGCTATCAGGTCATCGCCGATCTGTCGAACACCATCACCTGCAATTGCTCGCGCTGCCGCCGGCTCGGCTCGATCCTGGCGTTTACGCCCGCTTCCGCCTTCAAGCTTCAGAAGGGCGAGGACAACCTCACCGAATACAAGTTCAACAAGCACGTCATCTCGCATCTGTTCTGCAAGACCTGCGGCGTGCAGAGCTTTTCGCGCGGCACGGGGCCGGACGGCACCGAGACCATCGCGCTCAATGTGCGCTGTCTCGACGGCGTGAACGCGGATGCCCTGCAGCCGCAGAAGTTCAACGGCGCCGCCGCCTGACCCCCGAAAGGCCCGATGCGGACCTATCGCGACCTCACCACCGCCGAACGCCGCGCGCTCGACCGCTTCGCCCGCACGTCGGATTTCGAGGCGCCGGCATCGAACTGGCCGGAGCTGTCGCCGGCGGTCGTCACCGGATTGCTTGCAGCCGGACTGCTGGAAAAGCGTGGCCGCAACGACAAAGACGAGGAACTCTACCGCGTGAGCGACGAGGGCACGCGGGTGCATGACGAGATGTGGCGGGACGGCAAGGTGCCGAGCCATCCGCGAACGGAACCGTTCGATCCCGACACGCTCGATTGACGTCTTTACGTCCGGCGATGGACGAGACGCGCGCAATCCGCCGCCGCGCGGCCGATCCTGCGCGCTTCGCTTTCCGTCAGACGGCCTCTGTCGACCTTCGGCTTCAGCGCACGGGTCACGGCCGCCTCGAGCGTCGAGCCGCGCTGCACATTCGCGACGATCGAGCGATAGGCGACCTTGGTCTGGCCCTTCAGCTTGGCCGCGCAGGCATCGGCGTCTGCGCGGTCGGCCAGTGCGGCGGTCGACGGCAGCGCGAAAAGCGCAACAAGCACAATGGCACGAAGCATTGTTTTCATCTCCTGTCGGAAGGCGGCCGGGATGCCCGTTCTTTGCGTCAATTTTGGGTCCGCAAAGGTTGACCCCCGCCGCCTACTTGCTATGAGGCCTTATGCTCGATCTTTCCCTTCTGGCCCTTCACGGCCGCATCGGCTTCCAGCACCGCGAACCGACGAAGCCGCCGCTTCCTCCGGGCGTGCACAAGCTCGGCCTTTATGAAGAACGCGATTACTACCTCGTCGTTTCCGACAAGATCGATCCGCGCAAGCCCGTCCCCTTCATGTCGCTCTTTCATGGCGGCGGCGGCAGCGCCGAGCGCATCATGCCGATCATGAAGGAGCATGCGGAGGAGAACGGCTTCCTGCTGCTCGTGCCGCAATCGCTGCTGCCGACCTGGGACATCGTGATCGGCGGCAACGGGCCGGATCGCGAGCGCATCGAGAACGCATTCGGCTGGGTCGCCGACCGTTACGCCCTCCGCGCCGACAAATTCGCCTTTGCCGGCCATTCGGACGGCGGCTCCTATTCGCTGTCGAACGGCGTCGCCAATGGCGATTTCGTGACCCACATCCTCGCTTTTTCCGCCGGCTTCTTCACGCCGCTCCATCAGGAAGGCGCGCCGCACATCTTCATCGCGCATGGCAGCCAGGACGAGCAGACGCCGGTCGAGACCGCCGGCCGCGCCAGCGCGCAGAAGCTGAAGGCCGCCGGCTACGACGTCTCCTATCTGGAATATGACGGGCCGCACGCCTCCCAGCCCCCCATCGTCTCGGTCGGCGTGAAATATTTCCTGAATTATCCCACCGTCTGAGAGCGGTGGACACAGCGCCCGGCCCCTCGACTCGCGCCGCGCCGCAAGCCCAGACTTCGCGTCCCTAACGGAGGGAATCGTCATGGGCATTGAAAGTCTTCTTGTCATCCTGATCGTCGGCGCCATTGCCGGCTGGCTCGCGGGCCAGATCGTGAAGGGTTTTGGCTTCGGCCTTATCGGCAATATCGTGGTCGGCATTATCGGCGCGCTGATCGCAAGCTTCCTGTTCCCCGCCATTGGCGTATCGCTTGGCACCGGCGTGGTCGCCGCCATCATCCATGCCACGATCGGCGCAATCGTGCTGCTCGTCCTGCTCCGTCTCGTACGGGGCTGATCCTCCCGCCTTTTATCGCCTAGATTATCGAGAGGCCGTCCGCCGCAGCTTGCCGGCGGGCGGCCTTCCGCTTTCTGCTCCCGGCCAACTTTCCCCTTTCGGTTGATGTTTCGCTCGCAACAATTTTTGAGTGTTGCCGAAAAACTACATCCACCGGTTGAACCGCGTGATCTAAAAAAGGCGGTACAATTTTGTAGGGGGCAGTCATGAAACTTGTTCTGACGTCGACCGCCTTTGCGGCGATGACCCTATGTCTACCCGCCTTTGCCGCCGATCTTCCGCCGGTCGAGGAAGTCCAGCAGCAGGCCTATTACGATTGGTCGGGGGCTTATCTTGGCCTTCACGTCGGGTTCGGCTGGGCCGATTCCGATCTGTCCTCGCCGCTGCCGGCGCTCATCGATCCCGCCGTCGACAATGACGAGTTGGAAGCCGATGGTGTGTTTGGCGGCATCCAGGGCGGCTATAATTTCCAGTCCGGAAACTTCGTCTTCGGCATCGAGGCCGACTTTTCCGGCACGGGGATTGACGGCGATGTCGGCGTCGACCCGATCCCTGGTCCCGGTACGCTTGTCGAGGCCGATGTGAATTGGATGGCGTCGGTACGCGGCCGGATCGGCTATGCGTTCGACCACATCCTGCCCTATGTGACGGGCGGTTTCGCTGCCGCGGACGTGGATGTTTCGGCGAACGATCTTCCCATCCCCGGCGGCATTTTTACCGGTTCGGAAACCTTCACCGGCTGGATCGTCGGCGGAGGCGTGGAGATGGGCTTCACCGAAAACCTCAGCGCCAGGATCGAATATCTCTACGCCGATCTCGGAGACGAGACCTTTGTCGTCCTTCCGGCCGTAGCCGGCGGAACCGTGGATGCGGATCTGAGGGTCCAGACCGTCAAGGTCGGCATCAACTACCGCTTCTGAAGCCTTCGTCGGGGCCGCCGACCCCGTGTAAAGCCCGCCGCTCCGGCGGGCTTTTCATATTCGGCTTCTCGCTATCCGGCGGCGGGGCGGAGCATCGGCGTTAGCCGGCCGTTATCAGCGAGCGGTACAGCCGCTTGTCGTTGTCGTTGGTGTGCGTGGTCTTGGCGGGAAAGGCATCCATCGGAATGCCCAGTGTCTCGATGTCCGCGGGAAGCGGTCTTTGCCGGGCCTTCAGGGCGCTGCTGACCCGCCGCGCTGCACCGGAAACCTCGATGAAATGATGTAAATACGCTAGCATTCATTCTCCTTTCATGTTGCTGAGCGGCCGGACGCTGCCATTACGGCGGCATTTCCGGCCTCATACTTCATATGGGGATTAATCTTTTTATTTCAAGAGGTTGGAAGGAGTCGCTAAAGCCTGCTTCCAGTAGGGGCCTCGATCCCGCCGCGGGCTCGCTCATGCGCCTACACCAAGAGTACAGACAGATCGAACCGTCATTCAACGGAGGATGCCTCAGCCGCCCCGAATGTGAGGTGGCGCCTCGTCACCGGCCGTCGTCGTCCAGGTGCATTTTATGCAGAATCCGTGGACGACAGGAGCGATGATGACGCTGAATGCGGCAACCGAAAGCGGCATTCAGAAATATGTGGTGCGAGGGTGAGATTACGTTTTCCTTCCTCTGTGCTCTTCAATCTGATGAGGCAAGTCGTAGACAATTTTGAGGAGCATAGTGAGATACTCGACGACCGCAGCAGCGTCGGTGCTACTTGTACCAGATGCACCCGGCGTGGGATGAGCGTTGTCGTTACCAAGTTCTCTCACTTCATGCGCCCACTCGATCATGATAGGCGGGAGAAGCCTCTTGGTGCCTAGGTCTTCAATCTCTTTAAATAGGTTGCTGCCGGACGCATTCTGATAACGAAGTACCAATTGTACCGCGCTTCGCGCCATAAGCGCCGCAGCGTCATAGTTCGACACTTCAATGCTGCGCTTCGCCTGTACCCAATAGCGTCCAACGTCGCCTGGCCAGTGCTTCGGCCAGCGCGTGGTTTTCCGCAACCAAGGCACTTGATGGAAACCTATTAGGCCAGAACTCCCCAGAGCCCAGAAAACAGACGTTAGGTTACCGCACTGCTGACAGACCAAGACATCGTAGCGCAGCGCCTTTGTCTCATCAGCATTCTTTTTGTGGGTTCGGTGTTCAAAGCCGAAGCGCCCAGCCTCCCCACAAAAGCCGCAAGTCACCTCTCGGAGAGGCAGGTCTCCATCATAGGTTTGGTATCCAGACCCCTCGCCTAGGTCCCACCAACTCATGTAAAATCCCCAACCACTCGCGTCTCGAACGTGGGGTACGATGCTTCATTCGAATACCTAGTTCAATCAGGCGACCTTCATGGCGTTGCGTAGGATGAGTTCCCACACCGGAAAAATTTCGTGTGTGGTTGCACTTGGTTTCATGTTTAGGACCCCACACCCAAAAGCACCGCCCGCTGAAATGATCAAAAAATGAAGTTGGTGGGCCCACCAGGACTCGAACCTGGAACCAGACCGTTATGAGCGGTCGGCTCTAACCATTGAGCTATGGGCCCTTGGCGCCTCTCATACGGATTCGCGGCGCGCTCGTCATCCCCGTTCCGCCATCAAGCCGCCCGCTTTGGCCGTTCATCTGCGCCCTGCTGCAAACAGGAGCCTTTTTCATGCGCCACGCGCTTGCCGTCGTCCTCGCCCTCGCCGCCACCCCCGCTCTGGCGCAGGAGCCGCCGCCTCCGCCGCCGCGCGCCGCCACATTCGCTCTGTCCGGCGAAGGCCTGGTTTCCGCACGGCCCGATCTCGCCATTGTGCGCTCGGGCGTCGTCACCGAGGGCAAGACAGCGCGCGAGGCGCTCGACGCCAATACGCAGGCCATGGCCAAGCTCGTCGCCAGCATCAAGAGCGCCGGCATCGAGGACAGGGACATCGCGACCTCCAATTTCTCGGTCCAGCCGCGCTACATCCACAGCGAGCGTAGGAACGGCACGCAGGAGCCGCCGCGCATCGACGGCTACGAGGTCCGCAACACCGTCACCGTCCGGGTGCGCGATCTCGGCAAGCTCGGCGGCGTGCTCGACACCGCCGTCAGCGAAGGCGCGAACCAGATCGAGGGCCTGAGCTTCGACATCTCCGAAAAGGCCGGGCTTCTGGCGGAAGCGCGCAAAAAGGCGCTGGCGGATGCGCGCGCCAAGGCCGAACTCTATGCCGAGGCGGCCGGCGTGAAGCTCGGCCGGCTGCGCGAGCTCAGCGAGCAGCAGTTCGGCGGGCCGCCGCGTCCCATGATGCGGATGGAAGCGATGGCCGCCGCCCCGCAGGCGGATGTGCCGATCGAGGCCGGCGAGCAGGATATCCGGGTGAACATTTCCACCGTCTGGGAAATTGCGCCCTGACATCGACGCCGGAGATCGTGCGGCCTATGCTGGCCGCATGATTCCGCCGCACGCCCTTTCCGGGCGGCAGATCGCCGCCGCCCGCGCGCTCACCTCGACCCCTCAGGCCGTTCTGGCCGAGGCGGCGGGGATTTCCCTCAAGACGCTGCGCCGCATGGAAGCAAACGGCGTCAACATTCCCACCGGCAAGGAGCCGTGCAAGGTCGCCGCGGTGCGCCGCGCGCTCGAGGATTTCGGGGCGCAGTTCCTCGCCGAGGATGAGCTTGGCGGCGTCGGCGTCCGGCTGAAATTCACCCGCTCGGAGGCGCGCCAGATCGGCGGCTGGGAAGGCGAAGGCGGCAGCGTCGCCGACGACGACGTGCAGTAAGGCTCCCTGCCCCTGCCCCTGCCTAATGCGCGGTGGTTTTCGACATCAGGTTGAGCACCAGAACGCCGGCGACGATCAGGGCGATGCCGGCGAAGGCCGGAAGATCGGGGCGCTGTCCGTACATGGCCCATGCCGCCAATGTGACCAGCACGATGCCCGCGCCGGACCAGATGCCATAGGCGATGCCGACCGGAATGCGGTCGAGCACCAGCGACAGGAAGAAGAACGCCGCGCCATAGCCTACGGCGACCACGACCGAGGGCCAGAGCCGGGTAAAACCCTCGGCGGATTTCATCGCGGTCGTGGCGATGACCTCGCACAGGATCGCAAGCGCAAGCACGGCATAAGCGGGCATGAAAACCTCCATTCATGGAGGTCTCTAACGATCAGAAATCGCCGTGCGCGTCACGTTCGCAGTTCGGGCGCGCGTCTCGAACTATGGCGGAGGCTTAGGGCCACATATACGGTGCCCATCCTCTCCCCTTGTGGGAGAGGACGACTCATGGCCGCAAGGCCGAGCGGGGTGAGGGGGAATCACAAACTACGAACTTGCCGTTGCCCCTCACCCGGTCGCCTTCGGCGACTCGACCTCTCCCGCAGGCGGGAGAGGCGAAGGCCGAGACCCCGCCCCGCAGAAGACAACCCCCACTCCACCCGCCTCGCATCAGCCGCGATGTTCTGCTAACGTTCCGCCTGATTCCATGCCGAAATTCACCCCCCACCAGAACGCCGCGCTGAAAGCGGCCTCGGACTGGCTGAAAGCCAGGCCCGGCCGCAACGGCACGCCGCAGATATTCCGCCTGTTCGGCTATGCCGGAACGGGCAAGACCACCCTCGCCCGCCATCTGGCCGACGGGGTCGAGGGCACGGTCAAATACGCCGCCTTCACCGGCAAGGCCGCGCTCGTCATGCGGGCGCGCGGCTGCGACGGCGCCTCGACCCTGCACAGCCTCATCTACAAGCCGCGCGAAACGAACGAGGAAACGCCCTCCTTCGAGCTGTGGGACGATGCCCCCGCCTCGCGCGCTAAACTCATCGTCGTCGACGAGGCCTCGATGGTGGACGCGGAACTCGGCCGCGATCTGCTGTCCTTCGGCGCGCCGGTGCTCGTTCTCGGCGATCCGGCGCAATTGCCGCCGATCCAGGGCGGCGGCTTCTTCACCGGTCAGGAGCCCGACGTGATGCTGACCGAGGTGCACCGCCAGGCGCAGGACGATCCCATCGTGCGCCTGTCCATGCAGGTGCGCGAGGGCCGCGAACTCGAACCCGGCGATTACGGCGACACGCAGATCGTGCGCAAGGAAGACCTCGATCCCGCACGCGTGATCGGCGCCGAACAGGTGCTCGTCGGCCGCAACAATACGCGACGTGCCTACAATCTGCGCATGCGCCAGCGCCGCGGCTTCGAGGGCGATTTCCCGATGGCCGGCGACAAGCTCGTCTGCCTGCGCAACAACCGCCGCAAGGCGCTGTTCAATGGCGGGTTGTGGACCGTCACCGAGCGGCGCACCTCGCGCTCGAAAATGGTCTCGTTGCGCATCAAGCCGGAGGACGATCCGTCCGCGCGCGAAACCCGCGTCAGCATCCGGCCCGAATGCTTCACCGGCGGCATCGAGGACCTGTCGTGGGAAGACCGGCGTCATTACGACGAATTCGATTTCGGCTATGTGCTGACCGTGCACAAAAGCCAGGGCTCGCAATGGGACGATGTCGTCCTGTTCGACGAGAGCTTCGCCTTCTCCGACAGCCGGGCGCGCTGGCTCTATACCGGCATCACGCGCGCGGCCAAGCGGCTCTGCGTCGTGCTCTGACGCCCGCTCTGGCACGCATCGCCGCCGCACCCCATATTAGCGCCATCACCAATCGAACAATCCGGGGACAACGACGCATGAACACTTTTCCCGTCACCCGCACCGAGGCCGAATGGCGCGAACGCCTAACGCCGGAACAATTCCACATCATGCGCGAGCACGGCACGGAATATCCGGGAAGCTGCGCCCTGCTGGATGAAAAGCGCCCCGGCACGTTTTCGTGCGTGGGCTGCGACCGGCCGCTGTTCCAGTCCGATGTGAAATTCGAATCCGGCACCGGCTGGCCGAGCTTCAACGCGCCCGTTCCCGGCGCCATCGCCACCTCGTCCGATGCCCGCCTCGGCATGGAGCGTACCGAAGTGCATTGCGTCACCTGCGGCAGCCATCTCGGCCATGTTTTTGCGGACGGCCCGCCGCCGAGCGGCCTGCGCTATTGCATCAACGGCGTCGCGCTGAAGTTCACGCCCGCCTGACGCCGGGCCGAACTGTCACAGACACCGTCACGGAGCTGTCGCCGCAATGTCGTACGCGCTTCCTGTAACAAGGGAGGCGAACGATGCTGCGGCACGCGGACGGAAGTGCGGGCGATGCGAATTACGGTGTCATCGGCACCGGCTATACGGACTACCGTCAGCCGGAACCGAAAATCGCCGCTCACCTTCATGCGGCGCTCGGCGGCGCGCGCAAGGTTCTGAACATCGGCGCCGGCGCGGGTTCCTACGAACCTCTCGACCGCGAAATCGTTGCGGTCGAGCCCTCCGCATCCATGCGCGCGCTGCGTCCGTCCCATCTGTCGCGGGCCATCGATGCCTTCGCCGAGAACCTGCCCTTCGACGACCATACATTCGATGCCGCCATGGCGAGTTTCACGGTCCATCAATGGAGCGATCTGCGCGCCGGGCTCCGCGAGGTCCGCCGCGTCACGCGCGGGCCCGTGGTCATTCTGAGCTGCGATCCGGATCTCGTCGAGAATTTCTGGCTGAGCGATTACGCGCCGCTCGTCCTGTCGACCGAAGCGCGCCGCTATCCGTCCGCCGCGCGCATCGCCGAAGACATCGGCGGCGAGATCGAGGTAAAGACCGTTCCCATTCCCCTCCACTGCTGCGACGGTTTCAACGAAGCCTATTACGGCCGCCCGGAACGCCTTCTCGAGGATGGGGCACGCAAGGCCAATTCGGCGTGGCGCTTCGTCGAGCCGACCATTGCCGCGGACTATGTCCGCGCTCTTCGGGACGAACTTGCCAGCGGCGAATGGGACCGTCATTACGGCCACCTGCGCACCCAGTTGGAGTTCGACGGCTCTCTGCGTCTCTTCATCGCCCGGGCATAAAAAAGGCGCGGATGCCGGGAGCATCCGGCGCCTTCAGTGTTCGCGCGCTTGCGGCTCGTTCAGCGGCTCGACTGCGGATGGAAAGTCGCCGCCGGGGCCATGGGCCGCGCGAAATGCGTTACGCCAGTTCCTTCTTCTTGTACTTCGCCGCCTCTTCGGCGCCGCCGGTCGCATCGCCCTTCGAATAGGAATGCGCGCCGACACCGGCCAGAGCGCCGTCCTGCACGATCAGATATTCGTCGCGGATCGGACGGCCCTCGAAGAAGCATTCGAGGATTTCGCGCGTGCCGGCCGCATAACGCGCCTGCGCCGAAAGCGAGGTGCCCGACATATGCGGCGTCATGCCTTCGTTCGGCATGGTGCGCCACGGATGATCGTTTGGCGCCGGCTGCGGGAACCAGACATCGCCCGCATAGCCCGCGAGCTTGCCCGATTCCATGGCACGCACCATCGCGTCGCGGTCGCACAATTTTCCGCGTGCCGTATTGACGATATAGGCGCCGCGCTTGAACAGCTTGAGCGTCTCGTCGTTGATCATGTGCTCGGTTTCCGGATGCAGCGGGCAGTTGAGCGTGACCACGTCGCAATGCGGATACATGTCCTCGCGCGTGTCGTGCCAGGTCAGGTTCAGTTCCTTTTCCGTCTCCGGCGGCAGGCGATGGCGGTCGGTATAATGCAGTTTCACCTCGAAGGGCGCGAGACGGCGCAGAACCGCAAGGCCGATGCGGCCGGCGGCAACCGTGCCGACATGCATGCCTTCGAGATCGTAGGACTGCGTCACCGCATCGGCGATGTTCCAGCCGCCCTTGCGGGCGATGTCATGCGCGGGGATGTAATTGCGCACGAGACCGAGGATCATCATCACGACGTGCTCGGCGACCGAGATCGAATTGCAGAACGTGACTTCGGCGACGGTGACGTTGCGTTCCATCGCGGCCTGCAGATCGACATGGTCCGAGCCGATGCCGGCCGTCAACGCCAGCTTCAGCTTGGGCGCCTTGGCGATGCGCTCCTTGGTCAGATAGGCCGGCCAGAACGGCTGGGAGATGATGACGTCGGCATCGTGCAGATGCTTTTCCAGTTCCGAATCCGGACCGTCCTTGGAACTCGTCACCACATGTTCGTGGCCGAGGCTCTTCAGCCATTTGGAAAGGCCGAGATTGCCGGACACCGAGCCCAGCATTTCGCCCGGCTTGAAATCGATCGCCTTGGGCGTCGGCGCCGTCTGGCCGTCGGCATAGCGTTTGATTTCCGGAATATCGTCCCGCGCATATTTCGGCGGAAAGCCGCCTTGCGGATCGTCGTACAGTACGGAAACGATTTTCATGACACGTCCCTCCTTGAGCGTCCGTGCCGCGCTGCGGACATGGCTCCGCCCTGCCCCGGAATCGGGGTTTGCACGGGTGATATGTCGTTACGTGGCCGGTACCGCGAACGCCCTGTGGCGCCGCTTCTGTACGCATAGTCTGCGGCGGCCCGCCGCATAGTTCCAACTATTTGTTTCTTGTTTTTGATAGCCTCGGGCTATCAATACGCGATATTGCTTTCCAGCTTCTGCCGCATCTCCGGCTTGCGCGCTTCAGCGAGAAGAGCTTTCGCCAAAGGCTGCAAGGGCTCCCGCTCGGCAACGACCAGTCCGACCTGGTGTTTCGCTTCGGGGCCCGTCAGCTTTAGGGTCGTCAGCCCGTCGAGCGCGCCCATCACCGACAGATATGGATGCGGCAGCACCGTGGACCAGCGTGTCGTCCTCAGGTGCTGAAGCAACGCGAACGGCGAATTGGTCTCGAAGATCGGCTCGACCGTCACCCCAGCCTCGCGAAAATGCATGTCGAGAATGCGGCGGTTCTGCATGTCCGGCGTCATCAGAGCGAGTTGCAGCGTGGCCGCCTCGGCCCAGGTCGCCTTGTCCTTCTTGTCGAAACCGTTGCCGGAAGGCGTGACGAGGACATAACGCTCCTCATAGAGCGGGAATGTACGCACGCGCGCCAGCGGCTCGTTGTCGAGATAGGTCAGCCCCGCATCGAGTTCGAACGCGTCGAGCCCCCGCTGGATTTCGATCGAGGTGAAGGACAGGACCTGGATGGTGACATTCGGATGGGAGGTCGCGAACGCCTCGGTCAGCCAGTGGATCAGCGGCAGCGCAACGGGAATGACGCCGATCCTCAGCCGTCCGGTGAGGCCGTGTTTCAGGCTGCCGAGTTCCTGCGTCAAGCCCACATAATCCGAGGTCACGCGCTGCGCCCAGGCCAGCACGCGTTCGCCCTCGGGTGTCAGGCCGACAAAACGATGACCGCGCTCCACGATGAGCACGCCGAGCGTATCCTCGATCTGCTTGATGCCGGCCGAAAGCGTAGGCTGGGTGACGTTGCAGGCGGCGGCCGCGCGCGCGAAATGCCGTTCGCGGGCAAGCGCGGTCAGATATTGCAACTGGCGGATCAGCATATGGCGGCTCCTGTCGGCCGAACCTTACGCAATAGCGCGTAGCTATTCTATTGATCCATATCAATCGCTTTTGGCTATCGATGTATCGGCAATATCAATTTGATGTCGCGGCCGGAAAGCCCGCACAAACCGGCATTCGCCTTTCTCAAGACGGGTGCAGGCAATCATGAACGCTCTCGCTGCCGTTGACGTCTCCGGTTCGGCTCCGGTTTCTCCCGCGCCGGTCGATTGGGCTGAAATCTACGACCGGCTCGCCGAAATGGAAGAAGCGTTCACGCCGTTTCCAGGTGAATGCGATGGCGCTGGAGCAGCGGCACACCGTTCTCGATATCGGCGCTGGTTCCGGGCGGCTCTCCCTGCCCATTGCCCAGCGTGTCAGGAGCGTTACGGCGCTCGACAATTCGCGGCCGCTGCTTGATCGCCTCGAGCGGCGCGCCCGCGAATCCGGTCAGACCAATATCGTCACTCTCGACAGGGATTGGGACGAGATCGAGCCGCGCACGGATCTGCCGCGCCACGATGTCGTGATAGCCTCGCGTTACACCGGCGAGAAAGACCTTCTCAAGCTCAACGATGCGGCCAACGAACTCGTCTATCTCGTCGTCTTCGCCGGCCCCTCCACGCGCGCGCTGCACAGCGCGCTTCTGGAAGGCATCGCCACACCGCCGGATGAAGCCCCGGTCGAGCGTTCGGGCGTGCTCCGCCTGATGGACGAAATCTCCTCGCTCGGCATCGAACCCAATGTCGTTCATGTGCCCGACGGCTTCGTCCGCTGGTATCGCGACGAGCGCGAGGCGCTGGCAAGCTTCGACTGGCTCGGTGTCGATCCGTCGCTTCAGGCGGTGCTGAACAGCAATATCCGCCGCTTCCTTCAGGCGCCTCCGCATGGCGGCGTGCGGTTCGCGGTCGAAACGCGCAGCGCCGTCATCTGGTGGCGCAAGTAAATACGTCAGGCTCCGCGCCGGCTCATCATGTGATGGAGCGCGATCCCGCTGGCGGTCGCCACATTGAGGCTGTCGAGGCCGGGCGCCATCTCGATGCGCACGGTCTCGCAGGTTGACATCAGGCTTTCCGGAAGTCCCGGCCCCTCGCTCCCGAACACCAGCGCCGCACGCTCCGACGGCACAAGATCGCCAAGGCGCGTACGTCCCGCGCCGGTAAAGGCAAAGGGCGTGAAACCGTGCGCGCGGAGCAGCGCGGGAATGTCCGTATCCGGCACGAGCCGCGTGAACGGAACCGTCAGCACCGACCCGACCGAAACCCGGATCGCCTTGCGATAATAAGGATCGCAGGAGCCGGCATCGAGCAGCACCGCCGCGGCGCCGAACGCTGCCGCATTTCGGAACAGCCCGCCCATATTGTCGTGATTGGAAAGTCCAATCGCGACAGCGATCGTCACACGCTCCGGAAAAGTTCCGAGAAGCGCTTCCGCGCCCACATCCGGTGCCTTGCGTCCGAGCGCCAGGATGCCGCGATGCAGATGGAACCCGGCAATGGCGTCGAGCACGGATTGCGATGCCGTATGTATCGGAATATCGCCCAACGCGGCCAGAACCGGCATCAGCTTCTCGGCCCGCTTGTCCGCGATCAGGGCCGACAGGATTTCATGGTGACCGCCTGCCGCCAATGTCCGAAGAACCGTTTCGCCCTCGGCGATGAACAACCCGTCGCGGCCGACAAGATCGCGCTCACGCACCGCGCGAAACGGCGCGATGGCGGGATCGTCCGGATCGGTGATGGAAATGACGCGCATATCCGCGCGTCACATCAATTGTCGAGGAAGCTTCTGAGTTTCCGCGAGCGCGACGGATGCTTCAGCTTGCGGAGCGCCTTCGCCTCGATCTGGCGGATGCGTTCGCGCGTCACCGAGAACTGCTGGCCGACTTCTTCCAGCGTATGGTCGGTGTTCATGCCGATGCCGAAGCGCATGCGCAGAACACGCTCCTCGCGCGGCGTCAGGGTCGCCAGAACGCGCGTCGTCGTCTCGCGCAGATTGGACTGGATCGCGGCGTCGATAGGAAGCACCGCGTTCTTGTCCTCGATGAAATCGCCGAGATGCGAATCTTCCTCATCGCCGATCGGCGTTTCCAGCGAGATCGGTTCCTTGGCGATCTTGAGAACCTTGCGCACCTTCTCCAGCGGCATGGCCAGTTTCTCGGCCAGCTCTTCAGGCGTCGGCTCGCGGCCGATCTCGTGCAGCATCTGGCGCGACGTACGCACGATCTTGTTGATCGTCTCGATCATGTGCACCGGAATGCGGATCGTGCGCGCCTGGTCGGCGATCGAGCGGGTGATCGCCTGGCGAATCCACCACGTCGCATAGGTCGAGAACTTGTAGCCGCGGCGGTACTCGAACTTATCGACCGCCTTCATCAGGCCGATATTGCCTTCCTGGATGAGGTCGAGGAATTGCAGGCCGCGATTGGTGTATTTCTTGGCGATGGAGATCACGAGACGCAGATTGGCCTCGACCATTTCCTTCTTCGCCTGACGCGCTTCCCGCTCGCCCTTCTGCACCATCTGCACGATGCGGCGGAATTCGCCGATCTCGAGGCCGGTTTCGGCGGCCAGCGTCTGTACCTCGGCGCGGATGGCCTTGATAGTTTCCTTGTCCTGCGCAATGAATTCGCGCCAGCCGCGGCTCGCGAGCCGGCTCACGCGGCGAATCCAGTTCGGATCGAGTTCGGCGCCCTGGTGCTCCTTCAGGAATTCGATGCGGTCGACGCCATAGCTGTCTGCCAGGCGGAACATGCGGCCCTCGAGTGAAACGAGGCGCTTGTTGATGTCGTAGAGCTGCTCGACAAGGGCGTCGATACGGTTCTGGTTCAGCGACAGCGATTTGACGTCGTTGACGATCTCGTCCTTCAGCGTCTTGTATTTGCGCTCCTGCGCGGGCGACAGGCGCGCGTTCAGAAGGCGCTGCTCGACATTGGTGTCCTGCAGGCGGCGCAGCTTCTTGTAATTATCGGCGATGTTGTCGAAGGTCTCGACGACCTGCGGCTTCAGCTCGGCCTCCATGGCGGCGAGCGAGGGATTGCCCTCATCGTCCTCGTCGTCCCCGTCACCTGCGGGCACCTCGCCTTCTGCAGCACCCTTGGCGCCCGGCTGGCCCACCGGCGGCGCTCCGACCGCCGCGCCGTTGCCGCCTTCGGGTGGCGCCTGCGGCACCGCCTTGGCTTCCGGCCCGGCATAGGTTGCTTCGAGATCGATGATGTCGCGCAGGAGAATCTTGCCCTCGGCAAGCTCGTCGCGCCAGATGATGATGGCCTGGAAGGTCAGCGGGCTTTCGCACAGGCCCGCGATCATGGCCTCGCGGCCGGCCTCGATGCGCTTGGCGATGGCGATTTCGCCCTCGCGCGACAGAAGCTCGACCGAGCCCATCTCGCGCAGATACATACGTACCGGATCGTCGGTCCGGTCCGACGGCTCCTTGGCCGCCGTCGTGGTCGCGACCTGACGCTGGCTTGTATCGACGATATCGCCGCCGTCGTCGTCGTCGTCTTCCTCGGCGCGCTCGCCTTCCGCTTCCGCCTCGTCGGCTTCGATGACGTTGATGCCCATTTCGTTGAGCATCGCCATGATGTCTTCGATCTGCTCCGGCGACGTGGAGTCGGACGGAAGCACCTCGTTCAGTTCGTCGAAGGTGACAAAGCCGCGCTTCTTGGCGGCCTTGATCATCCGCTTGACGGACTGATCGTTGAGATCGAGTACCGCGCCGTCCGGAGCCTCGGTCGTCGGGGTCTCGGCGGCTTCTTCCTTGGTCGCGGCTTGCTTGGCCATATCGTCCGTATCTCTTGAGGGCCCGTCAGGCGAGCCCGTTACATATAGCGCACAGCCCCCGCCGGAAACATCCGCGAGGGCAACCCGATATCCTTGTCTGCGAACCGGCTTAACCGCGGCTTAACCACGCAACCGGCTCCAAACGCTCAGAAACTCCGCGCGGGTCGTCCCGAGGCGGCGCCGAACCCCTCAATCGTGGCCTCGGTGCCCTCGACCCTGTTCAACTGGCGTTGAATATCCTGCAGGCGGGAGAAGTTCTCTTCGCTCGTGTCCAGCCCGAGTGCGGCCTCCGCCGCGCGAAGCTCTTTATGTAGCGCATGCGCCTTCTGATGCAAGGCAAGCGCCTGCAGGAAGCCCGTTTCGGCGTCGAGATCGTCGGCGGCGGCCTCCGCCCACCAGAGGCCGGGCGGCAGCGCCGCCTCGGCCCGCGCCAGCACGGCGGCAAGCCCCGCCCGGGCAAGCGCCCCTTCCATGGCCTCGGCGCTATCGGCTTCGTCATGGGCCACGGCATCGATGGCCGCCGCCCGCAGCCGCCCGAGATCGGGCGCGCTCAGTTCCAGTTCGCACAGGGTCTCGGCGTGGCGCTCCAGAAGGCGCGGATGGCGGATCAATGAAACCAGAAGAACCGCCTCACGCGGCATGAAGCGTCCGGCCGCTTTCTGGGTCAGCTGGCGCAACGCCGCGCTCGCATGCAGCGCCTCCGCCCGCAGTCCCGTGCGTGGCCGCCTTTCGCCCCGCGAGCGTCCACCACCACTCCGCCGCTCGAACGGCACCGGCGCATAGGCGGCCGGTTGCGGCGCGAATATCTGCATCTTCTCGGCCATGGCTGTCTGATAATGGCGGCGGACCGTCTCGTCCTTGATCGAGCGCACGAGTTCCATGAGGCGGCGCTCCAGCGCCGCGCGCTGTTCCGGCGTGTCGGCCGGGGCCGCATCGAGTTCGCGCTCCCACAAGACATCGACCAGCGGCCGCGCCTGCTGCACGACCTCATCGAACGCCATCCGCCCGGCGGCACGCACGAGATCGTCCGGGTCCTGACCATCCGGCAGGAAGGCGAAGCGCAGCGAGCGGCCGGGCTGCACATGCGGCAGAGCCGCCTCGACCGCGCGATAGGCGGCACGCTGGCCGGCCTTGTCACCGTCGAAACAAAGCACCGGCTCGGGCGCCAGGCGCCACAAAAGCCCGATCTGCCCTTCGGTCAGCGCCGTGCCGAGAGGGGCGACGACATGAGCGATACCGGCCTGCGCCAGCGCGATCGCATCCATATACCCCTCGACCGCGATCACCGTTCCGGCCTTGTGCGAGGCAGGCCGCGCGCGATGGTGGTTGAAAAGAACGTGGCCCTTGTGAAAAAGCGCGGTCTCCGGCGAATTGAGATATTTCGCCTGCGCATCGGCCTGCATGGCGCGTCCGCCGAACGCGATCACCCGCCCCTTCCCGTCCTGGATCGGGAAGATGATGCGGTCGCGGAAACGGTCGAAGGGCTCGGCGACATCCTCGCCATGAATGACGAGGCCGCACTGAATCATGTCGTCCACGGAGACGTTCTGACCGAGAAGATGGTTCTTCAGCCCCGCCCGGTCGTTCGGCGCGAAGCCGAGGCGGAATTCGGAGCGCGTCGCATTCTCGACGCCGCGACGGTCGAGATAAGCGCGCGCATTCTGGCCCGCGCGTCCCGCCAGCGCCGCCTCGAAATAGCGGGCGGCCATGTCCATGACATCGGTCAGCGTGCGGCGCCGCTCGGCGCGCTCCATGTCCTCGGGCGCGGATTTCGGCAGTTCCAGCCCGGCCTCATGGGCCAGCCGCTCCACCGCTTCGGGGAAGGAAACGCCTTCCGTCTCCATGAGAAAGCGGAAGATGTCTCCATGCTTGGAGCTTGAAAAACAATGATAAAAGCCCTTCGCATCATTGACGAAGAAGCTCGGCGTCTTTTCCTTGTTGAAGGGCGACAGGCCGGCCCATTCACGGCCCTGCTTTTTCAGCCTCACCCGGCGGCCGACCACTTCCGACACCGGAAGCCGGGCACGGATCTCGTCGAGGAATTCAGGGGTAAAGCGGGACATGCGCCCACTATAGAGAATGAAAGCGTTGCTTTCAGCGTGCCCCCCTGTGGAAAAGCCGGCGGCAAATTCGGTCCCGTCCTCTCCCCTTGTGGGAGAGGACGACTCATGGCCGGAGGCCATGAGCGAGGTGAGGGTCTGTCTCGCCGAACTCGGTGCCCTCCCTCCCCTTGATGGGGAGGGTGGCCCTTCGCGCAGCGAAGGGTCGGGTGGGGTGATGTCACGACTTCGAGCTTCATCCCCACCCGGCCAGCCGAACAATCCGTCATGCCCGGCCTTGGGCCGGGCATCCACGAGTTACTACAACACCCACCGTCCTCATCCTGAGGAGCGATGCGCAGCATCGCGTCTCGAAGGATGGGCAGCAAACACCGGAAGTGCGGCCCATCCTTCGAGACGCGCCTTCGGCGCTCCTCAGGATGAGGATTGAGTTCGCTGCTCAACCCCTGATAATCATCCTTGACTTAATTCCTATTTCTTGCTACCTCCCAAATCACTCCGGTCGGGAGGGCGTGTTCTCGAGGCACACCTGAATGCGGATCGGATGCGGTGGCCGGTTTTCGAGGGTTTGCAGCCCAGGACCGGGGCCGGGATGACGGAGCTGCCGGAAAGCCAACCGGTGTGGGGCTTGCTTGGTACCCTCCCGTACCGCCTGTACCAACAGGCCAGGGAGGCGGGGCGAACCCCAAGGGAGACCGAAAGGTGGGTCTCCACGGTTCCATCATCTCAGAGCCCGAAATCCACCGCGTGCGGAGCCGGCGGTTCGCCGCCGTGTTTCGTGGATTTTTTCCGCGCTTTTCATTCCGCACCGCGGAATGCGGAAGCGCCGCCGGCTCCGCGCACCCCTCCATTCCGGAGGCGCAGAGTTTCGCCGGGGATATTCCCCGCGCATCGTATCACTTCCCCGGAAGACGATTTCGCGTGTCTGTCGTTACGAGATCGAGCCGCGAACTCGAATCCTTCTCCCCTTGAGGGAGAAGGCCGACTCGCAAGCAAAGCGAGCGAGCGGGATGAGGGGGCTGTATCCACGCTCGGCCTACTCTCTCCCCTTGAGGGAGAGAGCGGACTCGCACGAAGTGCGAGCCGAGAGAGGGGTATCGCGCCGAAGCATACCCCTCACCCCGGACGCGCCGTGCCGGCGCGTCTCGGCCCTCTCCCTCAAGGGGAGAGGGAGATCACCGAGCCCGCCGCAACAACCTCCTACACCCGCACCAGATGCCGGTTCAGCCGCCGCTCGATCAGGCGGAAGCCCTGCACCATCACGAACGACAAGAGGAGATAGATCGCGCCCGCCGCCATGAAGATTTCGACCGGCGTATAGGTCTTGGCGATGATCGTGCGCGCCATGCCGGTCAGTTCGAGCAGAGTGATGGTCGAGGCCAGGGCCGAGCCCTTCAGCATCAGAATCACCTCATTGCCATAGGCCGGCCAGGCGATCTGCACCGCCCGCGGCAGGATGATACGGCGCAGCGCGGTCAGGCGCGACATTCCGAGTGCGCGCGTCGCCTCGATCTCACCGCCCGGCACAGCCTGGATCGCACCGCGCAGGATTTCCGCGATATAGCCCGCAGTGTGCAGCGCCATCGTGATCACCGCGCACCAATAGGGATCGCGCAGGATCGGCCACAGCACGCTTTCGCGGATGAAGGTGAACTGGGCGAGCCCGTAATAGACGAGGAAAAGCTGCACGAGCAGCGGCGTTCCGCGGAAGAAGAAGATGTACGCATAAGGCCCCGCTGCGATCAGCGGATTGCGCGATATGCGGCCGAGCGCCAGCGGAATTGCGAGCAGGAGCCCGATCGCGCCGGACACGATGACGAGTTGCACGGACAGGGCCGCGCCCTCGAGCAATCGCGGCAGATATTGCCAGATCAGCTCGAACCTCATGCATCCACCCGGCGGATGCCGCGGTTCGCGCGCCGCTCCAGATATTGCAGCGAGATCATCGCGACGATGGTGATGCAGAGATAAATGCAGGCCGCCGCGAAGTAGAAGGTGAAAGGCTCCTTGGTCACGCTGGTAGCGATCTGCGCCTTGCGCATGACCTCCTCCAGCCCGATCACCGAGACGAGCGCGGTGTCCTTCATCATGACCATGAACAGATTGCCGAGACCCGGCAGCGCGATGCGCCAGAGTTGCGGCAGGATCAGCTTGAAGAAGATGCGGCGCTTGCCGAGCCCGAGCGCCAGCCCGGCTTCATATTGCCCGCGCGGAATGGTCAGAAGCGCACCGCGAAAAACTTCCGTCGCATAGGCGCCGAAGCAGACGCCGAGCGCCAGCGTGCCGGCGGTGAACGGATCGAGTTCGACGAAGCCGCCGCCGAACCAGCCCGAGATCGTCGTCAATACGCCGGTCGAGCCGAAATAGACCAGCAGGACGACGACGAATTCCGGCACGCCGCGCAGGACGGTCGAATAGGTGTCGCCGAGATAATAGAGAAACCGGTTGCGCGAGCTTTTCAGAACCGCGCCGGCAAGGCCGAGCATGAGCCCGAGCGCAAGCGATGCGAAGGCCAGCCGGATCGTCATGAGCGTGCCGAGCGCAAGCTGCGCTCCAAAGCCGTGCAGATCGATCATGTGCCCCCGGATAGTCGAGAGGCCGCCCCGAAGGGCGGCCCCGGTTCCTGCTCAGCGGATGCTGAACGGGAAGTATTTCTCGTTGATCTTGTCGTAGGTGCCGTTGTCGATGATCGCCTTCAGCGCGGTGTTCAGCCGGCCGGCAAGTTCGGTATCGTCCTTGCGGACCGCGATGCCGATCTTGTCGTCGTCGAACACCGGGTCGCCCTTGAATTCGTAGGCTTTGCCGGCATCGCTCTGCAGCCATTCATAGGCGACGTAAACATCCGCAAGAACCGCGTCGGTACGCCCGGCTTCGAGATCGAGCCACGCATTCTCCTGCGTGTCGTACAGGCTCACTTTTGCGTCCGGCACGTTCTTCTCGAGCCATTCGGCAGCAATCGTCGCGCGCTGCGCGCCGACGGCCTTGCCCTTGAGCGCGTCGGCGGTGATGTCGAGATCGGCGCCCTTCTTGGCCACATATTGCAGCTTGTTGGAATAATAGGGGTCGGTGAAGCTCACCGCCTTCAGCCGCTCCTCGGTGATCGACATCGAGGCGACGATGGCGTCGAACTTCTTGTTCTGCAGCGCCGGGATCATGCCGTCCCAGTCCTGCGTCACGAGCGTGCATTCGACCTTCATCTCCGCGCACAGGGCATTGGCGATGTCGATGTCGAAGCCGATCAGATCGCCGTTCGCGTCCTTGGCGTTGAAGGGCGGATAGGCGCCCTCCGATCCGATCTTGAGGGTCTCCTGCGCCTGCGCGCCCGAAACGGCCATGACAGCGGCCATGGCCGCAGCCGCGACGACTTTGATGATCATTATGCTACCTGCTCCCTGTTGTGCCCCTGGTGGCTGGCCATGAACTGGCGGCAGCGCGCCGAAGACGGATTGTCGAACACCTGTTGCGGCGTTCCCTGTTCCTCGATCCTGCCGGCGTCCAGAAAGATGACATGCGTCGACACCTTGCGCGCGAACGCCATTTCGTGCGTGACGAGCAGCATGGTGCGCCCTTCCTGTGCCAGCGCCTGAATGACGCTCAGAACCTCGCCCACCATTTCCGGGTCGAGCGAGGATGTCGGCTCGTCGAACAGGATGATCTTCGGTTCCATCGCGAGCGTACGCGCAATCGCGGCGCGCTGCTGCTGCCCGCCCGACAGCATCATCGGATAGCTCTGCGCCTTGTCGGCCATGCCGACCTTCTGCAACAGCTTTTCGGCCCGCTCGACAGCCTGCGCGCGCGACAGACCGAGCACCTGCATCGGCGCCTCGATGATGTTCTGCATCACCGTCAGGTGAGGCCACAGATTGAAATTCTGGAAGACGAAGCCGAGATCGGCGCGCAGCCGCGCGATCTGCCGTGCGTCGGCGGCATCGAGATCGCCGTTGCGGTCGCGCTTCAGCCGGATCTCCTCGCCGTGCAGGAAGATCTGCCCCTCATTGGGATGTTCGAGCAGATTGAGGCAGCGCAGCAGGGTCGATTTGCCCGAGCCGGATGTCCCGATGATCGAGATGACATCGCCCGTCCGGGCCTCGACATCGATGCCTTTCAAGACCTCCAGCGGGCCATAGCTTTTGGCAATTCCCCGCGCCTCAAGCGCGGGCACATCCTTTTCCCGCAGGACACACGCTCCCCGATTTCGCGGGCAGTCTGTTCAACCGCCCGAGCCGAGTCAATTCGGCGAAACCGGGGCACAGACCCCTGCCCACGCGGCAAAAAGCCCGGCACTGAGGCCGGGCTTTCCGAAGTTCTGGCATGAACCAGACGGGTCAGGCCGTCTTGAGGTTCGTCGCCTTGGTCTTGCCGCGGTCGGCAACCACTTCGAACTCGACCTTCTGGCCTTCGTTCAGCGTGTAGATGCCCGCCTGCTCAAGCGCGGTGGCGTGGACGAAAACGTCCGGTCCGCCGGATTCCGGCTGAATGAAGCCATAGCCCTTCTGGGCGTTGTAAAACTTTACGGTACCTGTCTCAGCCATCGTACTGGCCCTTTAATAAAAGCATGTCCTCGGACATGCGCCGCAACGTCGAATTTGGGGCTTGCAGCACTCCGGCACAAAGCAGTCCAAAATTCGTCTTCGCCGGCGCGATTCACGCCAGCCCCGGCTACATGGAGCACAAGGTCCCCGATAGCAAGGACAACGAACCGCAACGCAGATTGCTCGTAACTGGAACATTGCGCCGCAATCGCGCAAACCCGCTGCGCTATTTTCGCCGCCGCCATTGCGGCCCGAGCATGTATGCCCAGATTGGCCCTCATGATTTTCAAACTCCTGCCTGTCCTCGCCCTTTCTTTCCTCGCCGGTTTCGCTCCGCCCGCATCTGCGCAATCGCCGGATTTCGCGGAGATCGAGCGCCACGCCGCGGCTCTTCCGCGTCTCACTTCCGTCGTCGTCCTTCAGGATGGCGAGACGGTTTACGAGCGCGGCCCCGTCGCCCGTCCAGCGAACATCAAGTCCGCCTCGAAAACGGTCATCTCGGCTCTCATCGGCATCGCCATCGACAAAGGCGTGCTTGAGAGCACGGATCAGAAAATCGCGCCGCTCCTGAAGGCTTCCCTGCCCGCCGATCCCGATCCGCGCCTGAACGACATCACGATCGGCGATCTTCTGACCATGCGCGCGGGGCTGGAGCGCACATCGGGCGCGAATTACGGTTCCTGGGTGCAGAGCCGCGATTGGGTCCGCAATGCGCTTGCCCGTCCGTTCGTCGATGAGCCCGGCGGGCGCATGCTCTATTCGACCGGCAGCACGCATCTTCTGTCCGCCGTATTGACGAAGGCCGCCGGGCGCCCGACGCTGGAACTTGCGCGCGAATGGCTGGCCGATCCTCTCGGCATCAGGATTCCGTCCTGGGATCGCGACCCGCAGGGCATCTATTTCGGCGGCAACAACATGGCCATGACGCCGCGCGCCATGGCGGCTTTCGGTGAGCTCTACCGCAATGGCGGCATGACCGACGGGCGGCGGATCGTCTCGAAAGCCTGGATCGATGCGTCGTGGACGCCGGTCACCGAAAGTTTCTTCACCGGCCATGGCTACGGTTACGGCTGGTTCGCGACCAATCTGGCGGGGCAGGACGTCCGCTATGCTTGGGGCCATGCCGGCCAGTTCATCTTCGTCGTGCCCTCCGCGCGGCTGACCGTGGCGATGACATCGGCCGCCGAAGGCTACAAGCGCGGTTCCGATCATGTCGAAAAGCTGCATGCCTTGATGGCCGATGTCATAATTCCCGCCGCAATGTCGCGGCAAAGCCCGGCACACTAGACGCGGCGGATTTAAGGGGGCTGAGGTGCTGGCTGTTTTTCGCGCGCTCGCCGCGCTTGTCGTTCTCTCCCTTCCCGCCGCCGCGCAGAACCTCCCTGCCCTCGAACGCGATTTCCACGTCTGGCTGGAACGCACGGTCTGGCCCGATGCACAAAAGGCCAGGGTTTCGCGCGCCACTTTCGAGGCCGCCTTCGCAGGCATTACGCCGGACTGGAAGCTGCCCGATCTTGCCGTACCAGGCGCGCCGCCGCCCAAAGAGCAGCGCCAGCCCGAATTCCAGACGCCGGGCCGCTACATCGCCGAAGACAGGCTCGCACCGCTCATCGCCGGCGGGCGCACCCAGCTTGCGAAGTGGAAGAAGACGCTCGACGCAATTGAGCGTCAATACGGCGTGCCACGCGAGATCATCGTCGCCATCTGGGGCCGCGAAACCGGCTATGGCGCCGTCAAGCCGGCGAAGAACGCCATCCGCTCGCTGGCGACTCTCGGTTTTGCAGGTGCGCGCAAAAACTATTTCTATCCCGAACTCATCGCCGCGCTGCAAATCCTTGAAGGCGATCACCTGTCGCTTGCCGAGATGCGAAGCTCATGGGCCGGCGCGATGGGCCAGCCGCAATTCCTGCCCTCGAAATTCCTGCGCTTCGCCGTCGATCAGGACCGCGACGGCAAGCGCGACATCTGGAATTCGGTGCCCGACACGCTCGGCTCCATCGCCAATTACCTGCACGGCCATGGCTGGGTCGCGGGCCGCCATTGGGGCACCGAAATCGCGGCGCCGCCCGCCGCGTCCTGCACGTTCGAAGGGCCGGACAAGCCGCGCCCGGTCGGCGACTGGCTGGCCATGGGCGTGAAGCCGCACACCAATGCGCTGTCTTCCGCGTCCGGACGTCCGGGGCATCTTCTCATGCCCGCCGGGCGGCATGGCCCGGCCTTCCTCGTCTCGGAAAATTTCTACGTCCTGAAGAGCTACAACGAGTCCGATATGTACGCGCTCTTCATCGGCCATCTGGCCGACCGTTACGGGACGGACCGCAAGATCGCGGGCGGCTGGGATGCCCTCTCCGGCTTCAACCGCTCGGATGTGCGCGCAATGCAGCAGCGGCTTGAAAAGCAGGGCCACAATGTCGGTACGGTGGACGGGCTTGTCGGCTTCCGCACCCGTGTCGCCATCGGCCTCTGGCAGACGCGTAATGGTCGGACTGAAACCTGCTTCCCGGACGCGAAACTGGTCCGGGAAGCAGGACGCTGATCGTCAGATCAGGATGAGGCTGAGCGCCCAGGTCGCGGCCATGGCGAACAGGCCCTGAACCAGCGTACCCACGGTCTGGCCCTTGAAGGCGGTCGGCAGCGTGAAGCGGCTGAACTGGGAAACGACCCAGAAGAAGCTGTCGTTCACATGCGAGACGGTCATGCCGCCGGCACCGATGGCCATGACGGTGAGAACGCGTCCCATCTCGCTGTCGAGGCCGAGCTGCGGCAGGAGCGGCGCCACAAGCGCGGAGCTGGTGATCAGCGAGACGGTCGTCGAGCCCTGCGCACTCTTGAGCGCGGCCGCGACGACATAGGGCATGAAGATGCCGACGCCGAGAGCCGACAGAGTCTCACCGAGATAGCCTCCGATGCCCGAAGCCGCCAGCACCGCGCCGAACGCGCCGCCGGCACCCGTGATGAGCAGGATCGGCGCCGCGGCAACGAGCCCCTCCTCCACCTGCGCGGCGAAGTTCTTGAGCTTCTCGCCCTTGATGAGCGGCAGCGCGACCACGAGACCGAGACCCAGCGCGATGATCGGATGACCGAAGAACATCAGCGCCGCCTTGAGGCCGCCATCGCCGAAAATATTGGCCGGGAAGGCCGCGACCGATCCCAGGCAGATCAGCAGGATCGGCACGACGATCGGTGCGAACGCCGCGCCCGCGCTCGGGATCTCGCCATAGCGCGCCCGCAAGGCCGCGTAATCCACATCCGGATCGGTCAGTTCGCTGCCTTCGCCGCCCGGCATCAGCAGCAGATGGTCGTCCTTCTTCGCGAAGACATTCGCCCAGAGAAGTCCGCCGAGTGCGGATACGGCGGCAACCAGCAGACCGACGGCGATGACGAGGCCGAGATTTTCGGCAAGACCGAGATTGCCGGCCGCCGCGATGGGACCCGGCGTCGGCGGCACGAATGTATGCGTCGCGTAAAGACCCGTCGACAGCGCGATGGACATCGCGACGACCGAGACCTTCATCCGTTTGGCGAGCGCATTCTTCAGCGAGTTCAGAATGACGAAGCCCGAATCGCAGAACACCGGAATGGAAACGAGATAGCCGATGATCGAAATGGTGAGCGTCGGGAAGCGCTCGCCGAGCACCCTGATGACGCCTTCGGCCATCGAAATGGCGCCACCCGATTTCTCGAGGATGATGCCGATGATCGTGCCAAGCGCGATCACGATGCCGATGCCGCCCAGAGTGTTGCCGAAGCCGGTGCCGATCGCTTTCGGCAGGTCTCCGAGCGGAAGGCCGTAGGCAAGGCCGCCGATCAGCGCGGCGAGAAGAAGGGCGAGGAACGGATGCAGCTTGAGCCAGGTGGTCGCCCCGACAATGAGAACGATGAGGCCAAGCAGAATGAGAACGAGGGACATTTCATGACCTTTCCGTCCCGGACAGCCGGAACGCGATTTGCCTTGAGTTTCGGATTTTATCGCCGGCGCTCTGCGGCGCCTCCCCCGCGACACCGTTAGGCCACACTCCGCACCCCCGGCAATTCCGTTATGGCTGGTAAATAGTCTTAGACGTGCTCTGGGGACCCGCGCACGCACTACGGGCAAACAGCCCGCTAGCTGGCCGTTATGCGATCCGCATCGTCCTTCGGATCGAAGATCAGATAGCCGTTGCGCTGACGGCGCTTGGTTTCATAGAGCGCCGCATCCGCCCGCGCCGCCGCATCCGCCAGCACATCGTCGGTTTCCACCATGCAGCCGCCGATCGAGATGCTGATGTCGAGCACCCGCCCGTCCGAGAGCTTCATCGGCTCGTGGTTCACCGCGTTCAGCAGCTTGCTCGCCATCACCGCCAGCGAGGTCTTGTTGACGTCGCTCGCGAGCACCAGGAATTCGTCGCCGCCCCAGCGCGCGCAGATATCGTAATCGCGCAGAGCGCCCGACACGCGGCTCGCAACCTCGATGATCGCCTCGTCTCCGGCCTGATGGCCATAGGTGTCGTTGATCGACTTGAAACGATCCATGTCGATCAGCAGGAGGCCGCAGCGGCGGCCCGAGCGCGCATTGCGGCTCTGTTCCTTGCCGAAGGCATCGGCAAAACCGCGCCGGTTCCAGATCTCGGTCATGGGATCGAGATAGGCCAGCCGCTCCAGCTTCTCGGTGCGTTCGCGCACCATGCCCTCGAGCACATTGGTCTTTTCGCCGACCACAGCCGCCATATGGCCGAGCGTGCGTGACAGCCGCCCGATCTCGTCGGGACTGCGGTCTTCGGTCATGTCCGCGAACTGGCCGGCCTCGACCTTGCGCACGTCGTTTTCGAGCCGCAGGAGGCGGTCGAGCACCGCGCGCTTGAACAGCAGGGTCAGCAGCAGCGCGGTCGCCATCAGGACGCCGCCGAGAAGAATGGCCAGCGGCAGAAAAAGCCTGCGGTCGACGATGGTCTCGATGTCCATCAGCGTCACGTTGAACCAGCCGAGCCGGTCCAGATAGCCGATGCCGACGAGATATTGCTGGCCGCCGATCTTCATGAATGCCGAGCGCACGGCGACATCCTGGCCGGTGACCTCGTTCATCATCGCACGCAGTTTCAGGCGTCCGGCCTGATCGTCGATCATGCCGAAAATGGTGTTCTTGTTTTTGGTATTCTTCGTGATCGAGTGGTAGTCGATGCTGTCGGGATTGCGATGCGCCTGCACCGCCCCGGAGAGGTCGACGAACATGCTCTCCACGCCATGCTGCGGGATATCGACCACTTCGCGGATGAAGCTCGACAGATCAACGCCGGTGCCGAGCGCGCCCAGCACATCGCGCCCGTCGCGGATCACGCAGTTCACCCAGACCTTCGTGACCTGCAGCACATCGTCGTGGTCGACATTCAGATGGCAGCCGCGCTCGAACTGGATGGTCTTGAAGAACCAGCCGTCCCGCGGATTGTTCGCCGATACGGTGTAGCGGAGCTGGCGGCCGGCGAACTCGCCCGTGGCGTTGTTGTAATAATAATTGCCGCTCTCCCGGAGCACCGCAAAATAGCTCTGGTCCTTGAAGGCCGTGCGGAAATGTTCGAGTTCGGCGAGCCCCCGCGCCTTTTTGTCCGCATCGGTTTCATTGCGCGCCCATGCGATCACGGCCGGCGAACGCGCAGCCGTTTCGGCCAGCGAAACCTCGCGCATAAGGCTTTCCAAGCCACGGTAACGGTCGAACAGAATCTGGTTTTCGGCGAATAGAGTGCCGATCTTCACGACGGCGCGGTCGACGATCCATACGAAGGTCGCCGCGGCCGGCACGGCAACCGCCGCGAGCGCCACAAGCGTCAGAACGAGAACCCGCGCCCGCAGACTTTTCGGAAACGGTACGCGCACCCCCAGCAACGCCATTACCCAGCCCTTTCCCCGGCGCGACATATACAGCCCAAGCCGGGTCACTTCGACTTGTAAGAGAGGCTGGTTTCGGAACAGTGCACAAAAATTGTGAGGAACGTTCCCGCGAAAGGCCGCGTTGGTTGAGCGAATATCTGCCAGGGAGGCCAAAGATGAACTGGGATATGATTGCCGGCAAATGGAAGCAGTTCAAAGGCAACGCCAAGGAGACATGGGGCAAGCTCACCGACGACGATCTGGACCGGGCGGAGGGCCAGCGCGACAAGCTCGTCGGGGCCGTCCAGGAGCGGTACGGATACGCGAAGGAGCAGGCGGAAGAAGAGGTCGAGAAATGGTCGCGCCGCCTTCACGTCCGTTACGAGGAATCGGGACCACAGCCCTGAACCTCAATACGAAAAATCTTGCAGCGCGCGGCCCGGCCGCGCGCTTTTCGCATCAGGCGGCGTTTTCCAGGAATTCGTCGGCCGCGACCTGAAACCTGACCAGTTCATGGGGACCGAATATCGTGGCGATGGCGACATCGGTCGCGTCGCGCCCGCGCGCCATGACGATGCGGCCGATCCGCGGCCGGTTGTGCCGCGCATCGAACGTGTACCAGCGCCCGCCGAGAAAAACCTCGAACCATGCCGAGAAGTCCATCGGCGCGGGGTCTTTCGGAACCCCTATATCGCCCAGATAGCCGGTGCAGTACCGCGCCGGAATATTCATGCACCGACAAAGGGCGATGGCCAGATGCGCGAAATCGCGGCACACGCCCACGCGCTCGCCATAGGCGTCGAACGCCGTGCGTGTCGGGCGGGCATGCCCGTAGTCGAATGCGATCCGCTCGTGCGCGAAATCGGTGATCGCCTGCACCAGCGGCCAGCCTTTCGGCACATCGCCGAACAGGTTCCAGGCGGTGTCGAGAAGATGCTCCGTATCGCAATACCGGCTTCCGAGAAGATAGATCAGCGTCTCGTCGGGCAGGTCTTCGACATTATGCTGCACGGCATCGGGCGCGAAATCGTCCGGCTCGCCGCAATCGTGGATCACGAAATCCGTCCTGACCGAAAGCCGGCCGGCCGGGGCAAGAATGCGCGTACATATATTGCCGAAACAATCGCGATAATCGCGCCGCGCGACCACGGGCGTGTAGTCGAAATGCTGCGGCGACAGGAGATCGGGCAACCGGCCCGGATGCACGCTCAGCATCAATATCATCGGCGTTGGCCGCGGGCATTCGAAGGCGATGTCGAAACCGCAGCGGATTTTCATCGGCGCATGCTCCCTCCCCGCGCGGCGGCGCGGGCACTGCCACATTAAGCGGGCGCGGTGCCGGAAGGTTCCTGCGCCGGCGAAGCGGTGATGGAAACGCCTATTCGGCGGCGTAGCGTCTCTTGTCGAGCGCAACCTCGCGGACATCGACCTCGACATCCATGCCGAGCGCCGCATCGCGCGGGCCGCTATAGGTTCCCCACAGCGGCACGGCCTGGCGCGGATCGCGCGCCACCGCGACGCGGATAAGGTCCTTGTTGCCGATTATGCCGTTGGTGGGGTCGAACTCAACCCAGCCGGCGCCCGGAAGATAGACCTGCACCCAGGCATGGGTGTTGCCGCCCCCGACATGGCCGCCGGCATCGTTGACGCAGAGATAGCCTGAAACGAAGCGCGCGGCGAAACCGAGCGCGCGCACCGCCTCCATCATCAGCACGGCAAAATCGCGGCAGGTTCCGCGCCCGCTCTGCAGCGTCATGATCGGGTCCTGCGTCCCCTCCTCCGGCCGGCCGATATAGGTGAAGCCCTCGCGCACGGCATGGGTGATGTTCATCAGGAGGTCGCCGGTCGATGTTTTGCCGTCGCTGTCGAGGAACTGCCGCACCCAGCGGTCCAGTTCATGGCCGGGATCGAAATAATGCCGCTCGATCGAGCGCGCGAGATCGGGCATCTCCTCCGGCCCGTAGGTGAACGGATAGGTCCGGGCATAGTCTTCCATGCGGAAGTCCGGCGTGTTCATCGGCAGATGATCAAGCAGGATGTCGCTCTCGAAGGCGAGTTCGTCAGCCACGCCGTCGAAGCGGGCGATGCCGAGCACATTGCCCAGCACGTCATGGATCCAGCGCAGATCCACCGGCTCCGGCGTGATGCGCAGCCGCATGTCGATCAGCCGCTGGTCGTAGCTCTCCTGCGGCCGGAACATCATGCGATGTTCGCCGAAGCCGACCGGCTGGCGGTAGCGGTAGACGGTCGTATGGCGGATCGACAGCCTTGGCATCGCGGGGTTCTAGTACTGCCGGCGGGGCATGACCAGTCGTCGGAAAGAATACGGCGGCTTTGCCGCTGTCCAAGGTTGCACGACGAAAGTCGAGTGGGATCAGTGGTTTGGGCCACCACATCCGCATGATGCAAAAAAATTGTCATATTGCCGGGATTAAGCCATCCCCCGGCCGCGTATATGGCACATGAGCCAGTCTCGGCCCTTTGACATCACCGCCCACCTGCCGGCGCTTCTGCGCTATGCGCGGGCGCTGACGCGCGATTCCGCGGACGCCGACGATCTCGTCCAGGAAACGCTGATGCGCGCCTATGAGAACCGCGCCCGCTTCCGGCCGGACGGCGAGTTGAAGAGCTGGCTGTTCTCGATCCTTCACAACACTTTCGTTTCCGGCCTGCGCCGCCGCCGCTCCTATGCCGACCGTATGGACCGCGTGGCGGAACTCGGCGAGACCGAGGCAGCCCCCGAACAGGAGACGCATCTGCGCCTCGCGCAGATCCGCGCCGCATTTCTCACTTTGCCCAACGAACAGCGCGAGGCCCTGCATCTCGTCGCAATCGAGGGCATGGCCTACGGCGAAGCGGCGGATGTGATCGGCATACCTGTCGGTACGCTCATGTCGCGCCTCGGACGGGCCCGCGCGGCGCTGCGCGACATCGAAAACGGAAGCAACGTCGTCCCTCTGCGACGCATACGAGACCGCAATGGCGAAAAATAACCGTATCGGCGATGCCGAACTGAATGCCTATATCGACGACCAGCTCTCGGCCGGGCACCGCGCCGAGATCGGAAACCTGCTGTCGTCCGATCCGGACCTTGCCGCGCGCGTAATGGCGGATATCGGTATCCGGGATTCGCTGCGCCTCGCTTTCGCGGACCAGCCCGTCGCCACGGCGCAGACGCAGGCCTGGGCCCGCAAGCTTGAAAAAACCCTGGCCCGCCGCCGGGCCGTCGCGCCGCTCCGTCGCGTGGCCGCGGCAGCCGCGATCTTCGCGCTCGGATGGGGCGCCAGCATGGGCTGGTCGGAATTCAACCGTCCGCCGGATCAGAAAGCCCTTCTCACCAAGGCCACGCAGCTTGGCGAGAAGATCAATGTGCGCCTGCCCGGCATCCCCGAAGGCTGGTCGGTTATCGATGCCCGTCTGGCGGATGCGAACGGCGCGCGCGCCGTGCAGCTCACATTCGACACCCCACATTTCGGCCGCGTCTCGCTTCTCGCGCGAAACGCGGACGATGTCGGCATCGTGTTCCCGACCGTCAATACGGACGAGAAAAGCAAGATGCACTGGCAGCTCGTATCCGACAGCTACGAGCTTTCTTCGAAACTCACCGGCAAGCCGCTCGAATACGCGGCCCTGGAACTCTACCAGACCCTCTACTGAGCGGACTGCACGAAGCAAGAAGACCGGCATGAAGGCCGGCTGTTGAGTCATGACAGAGGAGAACCCAATGAGTGAAAAGTCCAACCCGGCGCTGAAGCCGCAGGTGTCCGAAGCGACACGCTGGATTCAGCTTGCCGTCGGCGTCGTCTGCATGGTGGCGACCGCCAATATCCAGTACGCATGGACGCTGTTCGTTCCCGAGATTCAGGAAACCTTCGGCTGGGAACGCGCCTCCATCCAGATCGCGTTCACGATCTTCGTTCTTGTCCAGACATGGCTCGCGCCGATCGAGGGCTATTTCATCGACAAGCTCGGCCCGCGCTTCATGGTTGCGTTCGGCGCCATCTTCATCGGCCTTGCCTGGATCATCAATTCGCAGGCCACCAGCCTGATGGGCTTTTACGCAGGCGCGGCCATCGGCGGCGTCGGTGTCGGCTCGATCTACGCCACCTGCATCAACAACGCGCTGAAATGGTTCCCGGACCGCCGCGGCCTTGCCGTCGGTCTCACGGCGGGTGGTTATGGTGCCGGCTCGGCCGCCACGATCCTGCCGATCGCGGCCATGATCGAGACTTCGGGCTTCCAGGAAACCTTCCTCTTCTTCGGCCTTCTGCAGGGCGGCCTCGCCTTCGTCGCGGCCTGGTTCCTGCGCTCGCCGGGCAAGGAAGAGGTCCGCACCTCCGCGAAGCTCGTGCAGTCGCGCCGCGATTACACGCTGAAGGAAGCCATGAGCACGAAGCTCTTCTGGCTGATGTTCTTCATGTTCATCTGCGTCGTTACCGGCGGCATGATGGCCGTGGCCCAGCTCGGCGTCATCGCGCAGGATCTCGGCGTCAAGGACTTCGAGGTCAATCTGTACTTCATCACGATGGCCGCTCTGCCGCTCGCGCTGATGCTCGACCGCGTCATGAACGGCATTTCCCGCCCGCTGTTCGGCTGGATCTCCGACAATATCGGCCGTGAAAAGACGATGGTCATCGCCTTCACCCTTGAAGGCTTCGGCATCATCGCGCTCGGCTATTTCGGCCACAATCCGTACGCGTTCCTGATCCTGTCCGGCGTCGTGTTCCTGGCCTGGGGCGAGGTCTATTCGCTGTTCTCGGCGCTGGCGGGCGATGCCTTCGGCACCAAGCACATCGGCAAGATCTATGGCGTGCTCTACACGGCCAAGGGCATCGGCGCGCTGTTCGTTCCGGTCGGCAATCTGCTGATGGAAGCGACGGGCACGTGGTCGAGCGTCCTCTACACGGTCGCGGCCATGGACCTTACGGCGGCCTTCCTTGCCGTGGTCGCGCTGCGCCCGGTCCTTGCCGAGCATGTGTCGCGGTCCACGATCGTACCCACACCGGCCAAACCGGACGAAGCCGCCGACGCTTTGCCGGCTCCGGCCCACTGACGGAATTGGGGCCGGCTTCGCGTCCGGCCCCGATCGCGGTTCGCCGCGTTATTCCCCTCCCGCTGCGTTCCAAGGCGAGCGGGACACTTGAGGCAGACTGTCCCCCCGGCAGCCTGCCTTTTTTTTACGATATTCCGTTCAGGCAACGCGGAAGCGGAAATTCCCGGCGCAATCGCGCAGCAAAGCAAGCGCTTCGTTTGCGGGCATCGGCCGGCCATAGGCATATCCCTGCCCGTGCGTACATCCCAGTTCGAGAAGCGTCCGCCCGGTTATCGTGTCCTCGACACCCTCGGCGATCACCGGCAGGTTCAGTCCGCGCGCCAGCGTTATGATCGCCGAGACGAATTTGCGGCTTTCCGGATTTGTCGCGATATCGCTGACGAAGGAACGGTCGATCTTCAGTTTGTCGAAGTTCAGTTCGTGCAGATGCTGCAGGCTCGAATAACCGGTGCCGAAATCGTCGAGCGCGACCTTGATCCCGCGATTGCGGAACAATTGCAGGACCGCACGCGCCGCCTGAAAATCCTGGATCAGCGCATCTTCCGTAATCTCGACTTCGAGCCGCTCCGGCGCGATATCGTAATCACGCGCAACGCTCGCGATCATGGTCGGAAGCAAGGGGTCTCCGAGTTGGTGCGGAGACAGATTGACGGACAGGGTCAGATGCTCCGGCCAATTGCGGGCCTCGCGGCAGGCCGCACCCAGCAGATGCCGCGTCAGGGCTTCGATGAGGCCGACTTCGGCGGCGATGTGAATGAAGACGCCGGGCGGCAGAATGCCCTTGGACGGATGGTTCCACCGCGCCAGCACTTCGAAACCGGAAATTGTGCCGAGCTTCAGATCCACGATCGGCTGATAATAGGCGACGATCTCGCCGGCGCGGATGCCCGCGCGCAGTTCCGCCTCGATCGATATCCGTTCCTTCAATTCGAGCAGCATGTCCTGCTCGAAGAAGCGGAAGCCGCCGCGCTCATCGCGCTTGGCGCGGTACATGGCAAGATCGGCCGCCCGCAAAAGCTCATCGGGATCGCCCGCGTCCCGCCATGACAGTGCGATGCCCAATGTGCCGCCGATTTCGACATGGCCCGTCTGCGTCGGAAACGGCGCCGACATAGCGCGCATGACATCGCGCGCCACGATCCGCGCACGCTCGACATCGCTGTCGTCGCATGTCAGCACAAGCGCGAATTCGTCGCCGCCGAGCCGCGCGACGAGGTCGCCGTCGCGCGCGATTGCTTTAAGCCGCCTTGCCGCCTCCTTCAGCACGAGATCGCCGACCGGATGACCGAGAAGGTCGTTCACCGGCTTGAACTTGTCGAGGTCGAGCACAAGCAGTGCGACGGGCTCGGGCGGAGATCGCCGGAACACGTTGAGAAGCCGGTCGTTGAGCAGGCGCCGATTGGCAAGCCCGGTCAGTTCGTCCATCCGTGCAAGCTCGCCGAGCCGCATATTGGCGTCCGCCAGACTGCGGTTCTTGTCGACGATGGTCGTTTCGTTGCGCGCCAGAAGATCGGCCGTGACGTTGAATGTATTGACGAGCTCCGCGAAATCCCGCGGCAGCTTGTCCGGATCGACACGCGTGTCGCGCCGGCCGGCGCCGAATGCCGAAGCCGCGTGCGTCAAGGCCCGGATCGGCTTGACGATGATGGTTTCGGCAAGCACCCACGCAATCGCGAAGATGGCGACAAAGAACAGGAGGTTCTTGCCGAACGCCTCGCGCGCAGCCGCCCGCACCGGTTCCATCAGCCTGCTCTCGGAAAATCCGATGATGACCCGCGCCCCGGAATCGGCGAGATCGGCGGATGTGAACAGGCGGCGAATCCCGTCGGGGCCGAGGCCGTCGACAATCTTCTGGCCGGACAGGGCCTTGAACAGCGTATCGTTGGACAGATTGTGCCCGACCAGCCCGCGCGCCTTGCGGTCGGTCGAAACCACCGTCCCGGACCGGTCCACGAGCAGAACGGTCGTGTCCTCGCCACCGCCCATATTCTCCGCCACCTCGTTCAGGAAGCTGAGATCGAGGGACAGGATGATCACCGAATCGATCTTGCCCTCGTAATCGAAGCGCGGAGCCGCCGCGAGCACGATCGGCTCGTCATGGACGCGGCCCATCACGTAATCGCTGAGCACGAAGCGGTGCGTCGCCAGGACTTCCTTGAAATAGGCCCGGTCGGCCACGTTGACCGGCGGTTTGAGCGGCCCGGAACTGCAGACCAGATTGCCCTGCGCATCGGCGATGGTTATGGCGCGCAGCCAGCGGGAGTCGTGGGCGATCTCCTGGAAATCCTCCCCACAGGCATCCACGCTGGGCGCCAGTTTGGTCACGATGCCAAGCAACAGCTTGGCCGCCGAGACGAATTCGTACTGCTGATAGGCCAGCCGGTCGGCCACCAGCGCCATGCGCGCCTTGACCTCGTCGCTCCGCTGATCGCGGCGCGCGGTGACTTCGAGATAGGAATCCAGCGCAAGCGCCAGCGCGGCGAGCGCCATCAAGGCAATCAGCCTTTGGCGTATGCCCATTCTCAACAAGGGACGCAGAGGCGGCAGAGGGCCCATTGCGGCAGAATGGGCCGACGGGATGAATATTGTCTTAGAAGGCGACCCGGGAATTTAATCGTTCCGGAATGCGGCGAATGCCCTCCCAAATCGCATTGACCCCCGCCCCGCTCTCCTCTAGAGAAAGCGCCGTGCGGGCCGTTTCGGCCCGCGCTTTGATTTTGCACGCACCCGTGGCCCGGCCGTTTTTTTCGGTCGAGAGCCTGTCGGCCCCTGAGAGGGGGTGCCAGGAGGGCGCGTCTCCCACTTCGCATTCAAGGGAACGCGATATGTCCAAGCGTCATGCTTCCAAGCATAAGATCGACCGCCGTCTCGGCGTAAACCTGTTCGGCCGCTCCAAGAGCCCGGTCAACCGCCGCGAATACGGCCCCGGCCAGCACGGCCAGCGCCGCAAGGGCAAGATTTCGGATTTCGGCACCCAGCTCCGCGCCAAGCAGAAGCTGAAGGGATCCTACGGAGACATCTCCGAGAAGCAGTTCCACAAGATCTACGCCGAAGCCGCCCGCCTGAAGGGCGATACCTCGGCGAACCTGATCGGACTTCTGGAATCGCGCCTTGATGCGGTCGTCTACCGCGCCAAGTTCGTGCCCACGATCTTCGCCGCCCGTCAGTTCATCAATCACGGTCACGTCAAGGTGAACGGAAAGCGCGTGAACATCGGCAGCGCCCGTCTCAAGGTCGGCGATGTGATCGAGGTCAAGGAATCGTCCAAGCAGATGGCGCTGGTGCTCGAAGCGGTCGCCCTGCCCGAGCGTGACGTGCCGGATTACATCTCGGCCGATCATTCCAAGATGACGGCGCAGTTCGTCCGCGTCCCGGCGCTCGGCGATGTGCCTTACCCGGTCCAGCAGGAGCCGAATCTGGTCGTCGAATATTATTCGCGCTGATCGGATTTTCCGTTCCCGGAAATGCAAAAGCCGCCCTTCGGGGCGGCTTTTTTCTTATGCGCGGAAAAAACGGGCTTTAGGAAGTCTGCTTCACCGGCAGGCCCTTGGAGGCGAAAAGCTGCTGCAGCTCGCCGGCCTGGAACATTTCACGGACGATGTCGCAGCCGCCCACGAATTCGCCCTTCACGTAAAGCTGGGGGATCGTCGGCCAGTTGGAGAATTCCTTGATGCCGTTGCGCACGCCATCGTCATCCAGCACGTTCACATCCTTGTAGGGCGTGCCGAGATATTCGAGAATCTGCACCACCTGCCCGGAAAAGCCGCACATCGGGAACTGCTTCGTGCCTTTCATGAAAAGCACGACATCGTTACCGTCGACATTCTGTTTGATCTGTTCGAGAGCGTTCATCTTTCTGCCTCCTCGGCCGGTTCAAGGGCGGCCGGTGTACGCCATATAAGAACGGATTTACGGATTGGGAGCCGAGGTCTGCAAGGCCAGCGCGTGCAACACGCCGCCCATGCGTCCCTGTAGCGCGGCATAGACCATCTGGTGCTGCTGCACGCGGCTTTTGCCACGAAACGCCTCGGATATGACGGTCGCGGCATAATGGTCGCCATCGCCCGCCAGATCCTTGATCGTGACCTGGGCGTCGGGAAAGGCGTCCTTGATCATTCTCTCGATATCGCTGGCGGCCATCGCCATGGTCAATTCCCCGCTTGCGCCATATAGGCTGGGAACCAGCCTTCATGCGCTTCTCGAAGTTCGGCGAGCGACAGGCTCTCGCCCTCCGGCAACGCCAACGCAGCGCTGCCCGTGATGCCGAGCTTGAGCGCGGGAACGCCCGCCGCCTTCGCATCGGCCAATATTCTGTCAGGATCGGAAGTCGTAACGAGATAGCGCCCCTGGTCCTCGCCGAACAAGGCGGCGTGCGCCGGCACGCGCGCAGGCAGCGTCTCGATCCTTGCGCCGATATCGCCCGCCATCGCCATTTCGGCGAGCCCCACGGCAAGTCCGCCGTCCGACAGATCGTGCGCCGCTGAAACGCGCCCGGCGAGAATTGCCGTACGCACGAAATCGCCGTTTCGCTTCTCGGCGTCGAGATCGACCGGGGGCGGCGCGCCCTCCTCGCGATTTTCGATCAGCCACAGATAGACGGATGAGCCGAGCCAGCCGGCCGTCTCGCCGATCAGGACGATCGCTTCACCCTCGGCCTTGAAATCGAGCGAGGCGGATTTCGCCACATCGTCGACGACGCCGACGCCGCCGATCGTTGGCGTCGGCAGGATGCCGCGCCCCTGCGTCTCGTTGTAGAGCGAGACATTGCCCGACACGACCGGGAAATCCAGCGCCGCGCAGGCGGCTCCGATGCCCTTCAGGCAGCCGACGAACTGACCCATGATTTCAGGGCGTTCCGGATTGCCGAAATTCAGATTGTCGGTGAGCGCGAGCGGGCGTCCGCCAACCGCCGTGATGTTGCGCCAGGCTTCCGCCACCGCCTGTTTGCCTCCCTCGAACGGATCGGCCTCGCAATAGCGCGGAGTCACGTCGCAGGTCAGCGCCAGTCCTTTCGGGCCGTCGTCGAGCCGCACCACGGCCGCATCGCCGCCCGGACGCTGCACGGTGTTGCCAAGGATCAGATGGTCGTATTGCTCGTAGACCCAGCGCTTCGAGCAGAGCTCCGGCGAACCGATCAAAGTCTTCAGAGCGCCGGCCAGCGATTTGGGCGCCGCCACCTGATCGGCCGTAATGACGGGGCGCTTTGGCGTCTCGACCCACGGACGGTCGTAGATGGGCGCCTCGTCGCCGAGTTCCTTGATCGGCAGATCGGCCCATTCCTTGCCCTGATGCCAGACGCGGAAGCGCAGATCGTCGGTCGTGTGCCCGACCACCGCGAAATCGAGCCCCCATTTCTTGAAGACGGCTTTCGCGACCTCTTCCTTGGCGGGATCGAGTACCATGAGCATGCGCTCCTGGCTCTCCGACAGCATCATCTCGTAAGCCGTCATGCCGTCTTCGCGCGTCGGTACGCTGTCGAGGTCGAGCTTGACGCCGAGATTGCCCTTGGCGCCCATTTCCACGGACGACGAGGTCAGGCCCGCCGCGCCCATATCCTGAATGGCCACCACCGCGCCGGTGCCCATCAGTTCCAGAGTGGCTTCGAGCAGCAGCTTTTCAGCGAAGGGATCGCCAACCTGCACGGTCGGCCGTTTCTCGTCCGACGCATCGTCGAATTCGGCCGAGGCCATGGTCGCACCGTGGATGCCGTCGCGCCCGGTCTTGGAGCCGAGATAGACGATCGGATTTCCGACGCCGGTCGCCTTGGCATAGAAAATCGAATCCGTGCGGCAGATGCCCACCGCCATCGCATTGACGAGAATGTTGCCGTCATAGCGCGTGTGGAAACCCACCTGCCCGCCGACCGTCGGCACGCCGAACGCATTTCCGTAGCCGCCGATGCCGGAGACTACGCCCGAAATCAGATGCCGCGTCTTCGGATGATCCGGATCGCCGAACCGCAGCGCGTTCAACGCCGCGATCGGCCGCGCGCCCATTGTGAAGACATCGCGCAGGATGCCGCCGACGCCGGTCGCCGCGCCCTGATAGGGCTCGATGAAGCTTGGATGGTTGTGGCTTTCCATCTTGAACACCACGGCCATGCCGTCGCCGACATCGATCACGCCGGCGTTCTCGCCCGGCCCCTGGATCACCCAGGGCGCCTTGGTCGGCAGGCCTTTGAGGTGAAGGCGCGAGCTTTTGTACGAGCAGTGCTCGTTCCACATCGCCGAAAAGATGCCAAGCTCGGTCAAGGTCGGCTCGCGGCCGATCAGATCGAGAATGCGCTCATATTCGTCGGGTTTGAGCCCGTGCTGGGCAACAAGTTCAGGCGTGATGGCAGAGGCGGATACCGCCATGGGCTCACTCTGGGATTCGGCCGCGGGAGGGTTCGCCTTGGGATAGCCGCTCGGCCCCCGTCAGGCAAACGGATTCGGGCTCCTGCGGCCACACGGCCCGGGCGGCAGCCCGCATAAACCGGGAAATGTTAAGGTAATCCGCAGGTAAATATTAAGCCTGCAAAACACTATTCTCGAAATCGCGTCTCTTTTAAGCGAGATTCAGATTTAGAGCGGATATTCGGCTGGTATATCCGGCGCCGTTTTCTGGCAGCCGACCGAGGCCGACCAATGTTCAACCGCTTCCGCGCCGAAAAATCCGGCAGCGTTCTGGTGATCTTCGCACTGTCATTCCTGGTGCTGATCGGCGCGATCGGTCTGGCCATCGATTATGCGCGTGCCGTGGAAGCGCGCAGCCGCCTTCAGGCCGCCGTCGATTCCACCGCTCTGGCCCTTGCCCACGCCGACCGCGATATGTCCGAAGCCGACCTGAATGTCTTGGCAAACAGCATTCTGGCGCAGAATTTCCCCGCCAATCCCGACATTCTCGACGGCACGCTCGACGTCCAGCGCGGCAAGGATTTCATCTCGGTGACGAGCACGGCCGAGATAAAGACGATCCTGATGAACGTGCTCGGCATCCGCAGCACGTCCATCGCGGCGGAGGGTCAGGCCATATGGGGGTCGGTAAAGCTCGAAGTCGCGCTCGTCCTCGACAATTCAGGATCCATGGCCGACGACAATCGGCTTGTCGAACTGAAGAAGGCGGCCAAGGAACTGATCAACATCCTCGAAGACGCCGCGTTCGAGCCCGGAACCGTCAAGATCGGGCTCGTTCCGTTCGCATCGTCCGTCCGCGTCCAGCCAGCCACTTACAAGAACGCGAACTGGATTCGTTTTGACGAAATATGCAGCGGAAGCGGCCGGAACCGTCGCTGCAACCCCTTCGACAAGGACGACTGGGACGGCTGCCTGAAGGATCGCGACAAGAATTACGATGTCACCGACGGCGACTTTTCCTCGGCAACCAATGCCACGAAATATCCGGCCATCGAGCTCTGCCCTACCACCGGCAACTCAAAGACAAACGAGAACAAACTAGGCTACATCACACCGCTCAGCGAGAATTTCGACAGCATGCGAACAGCTGTCGATGCGATGAGAGCGGGTGGCTACACCAATCTGACAATCGGCATCGCAATGGGCATGTCCATATTATCGCACCAGGCGCCGTTCACTGAAGGTGTGGACCCCAGCATCCCGACGGACCAGAAAACGGAAAAAATCATTATCGCGCTCAGCGATGGCGAAAATACCCGGAACGGGCACGGCGACAGCAAAAACACGATCAATACGCGCAACAAGCAGGCCTGCACCAATGCCAAGGCCGCCGGAATCTACGTTTATACGATCCTTCTCGTTGACGGCGACAAGAACCTGTTGACCCAATGCGCATCGCCGAGTGGCTTCGAGCTCGTCGAGGACGCTGCCAAACTGCTGACGACCTTCCGCACTATCGGCGCGAAAATCACAAAACTGCGGCTCGGGAAATAATAACGGGGCTTACGCCGCGCGCGGCCTCTCGGCGGCAATGCTCTGGAACAGAGCTACGCCGTCTGTACCGCCGACCAGCGGATCGATCAGGTTTTCCGGATGGGGCATCATGCCGAGCACGTTGAAGGTCTCGGAGTAAATACCGGCAATCGCGTTCGCCGATCCGTTGGGGCTGTTCATCGCGACATTGCCCTGCGCGTCGCAATAGCGGAACGCCACGCGCCCCTCGCCTTCGATCCGCGCCAAGGTCTCCGCATCGGCGAGGTAATTGCCGTCACCATGCGCAACCGCAACCTCGACTACCTGCCCCTTGTCGTACAGATGCGTGAATGCGGTGTCGTTACGCTCCACCCGCAGATGCTGCGCGCGGCAGACGAATTTCAGATGTGCGTTGCGCAAGAGAACGCCCGGCAGAAGTCCGCTTTCGATCAGGATCTGAAAGCCGTTGCAGATGCCGATCACGAGGCCGCCCCGCTCCGCATGGGCGCGCACGGCATCCATGACCGGCGAGCGCGCGGCAATTGCCCCGCAGCGCAGATAATCGCCATAGGAAAAGCCACCGGGCAAAAGCACGATATCGGTGCCGGACGGAAGCTCGGTCTCGCCGTGCCAGACGATCTTCGCGTCCTGCCCTGTCGCCATTTTCAGGGCGCGGGCGGCATCGCGCTCGCGATTGGAGCCCGGAAAGAGGATGACGGCGGATTTCATCCCGCAATCTCCACGCGGTAACTCTCGATCACCGTGTTGGCCAGCAGCTTCTCGCACATCTGCTTGATCTCGGCCTCGGCCTTCGCCTTGTCGGTGCCGGCGAGTTCGAGATCGAACACCTTGCCCTGGCGCACGCTGTCCACGCCGTCGAAGCCGAGCGATTTCAGCGCGCCCTCGATCGCCTTGCCCTGCGGGTCGAGTACGGACGTTTTAAGTGTTACGGTCACACGCGCTTTCATCTTACCCCTTCACCAGAGTCGGGCCGGGACTGGCAACCGGATTGTCGCTCTCGCTGAGAATGCCGAGGCGTTTGGCGACTTCGCTATAGGCCTCGACCAGCCCGCCGAGATCGCGGCGGAAGCGGTCCTTGTCCATCTTCTCGTTGGTCTTCATGTCCCAGAGGCGGCACGAATCCGGGCTGATCTCGTCGGCGACGACGATCCGCACCATGTCGTTCTCCCACAGGCGGCCGCACTCCATCTTGAAATCGACAAGACGGATGCCGGCGCCCAGAAACAGGCCCGAAAGGAAGTCGTTGACGCGGATCGCGAGCGACATGATGTCGTCGATTTCCTGCGGCGAGGCCCAGCCGAAGGCCGTGATGTGCTCCTCGGACACCATCGGGTCTCCGAGCGCATCGTTCTTGTAATAGAATTCGATGATCGAGCGCGGAAGCTGCGTGCCTTCCTCGATGCCGAGGCGCGTCGACAGCGAACCCGCCGCCACATTGCGCACAACGCATTCGAGCGGGATGATCTCGACTTCGCGGATCAACTGCTCGCGCATGTTCAGGCGGCGCATGAAATGCGTCGGTACGCCGATATCGTTCAGATTCTGGAAGATGTATTCCGAAATCCGGTTGTTGAGCACGCCCTTGCCATCGATGATGTCGTGCTTCTTGGCGTTGAAGGCAGTCGCATCGTCCTTGAAGTGCTGGACGAGCGTTCCAGGCTCGGGACCCTCATAAAGGATCTTCGCCTTGCCTTCGTAAATGCGGCGGCGGCGGTTCATAGTCGGTACCAGTCTAAAGATGTCATGGGCGGGTATTTGGGCAGCCGAATCGGACGCTGGCTGGGCCATCCCGCCGCGAGGGAGGAACCTAGCCCAAGCGCCCGGGCGATACAACGCGGCCAAGGGTCCGGCTCACAGCCGTTGATTTGGACCTTCCGCCAGCATATCTCATCGCCTTAACAACTGAATCCTTGGGAGGAATTGCATGATCACGTTCGACGACCGCAAGGACGCCTTCGAGCGCAAATTCATCCTCGACGAGGAGCAGAAGTTCCGCGCGGTCGCCCGGCGCAACCGCCAGCTCGGCGAATGGGCCGCGGGCAAGCTCGGCAAGAGCGGCGGCGAGGCGGAAGCCTATGCCAAGGAGGTCGTCGCCGCCGATTTCGCCGAAGCCGGCGAAGAGGACGTGTTCCGCAAGGTGCGGACCGATCTTCCGGCCTCGGTTTCCGACGAGGACATCCGCCAGACCATGCAGGCTCTGCTGGAAAAGGCGGCAGCCGAGGTGAAAGCCGGCTCCTGACGGGAACCTCTGCCGCATTGCCGCCACGGCAAAGCCGGATTTCCGTCTGGATTCAGTACTTTCCAGCGGAGAGCTGGAACCGGGGCTTAAATTCTCACGTTTGGCGGATGAGTGTGCGCGCGACTGCGCGCCACCGCAAATCCAACAGCGGAGAAAGCCGATGATTTCCCCCAAGGCAACCGTCAGCGCGATTGCGCTTCTGCTGGCTTCTGCCGGCGCGGCGTCCGCCTTTGTGGCGACCGCCACTACCGATCTTAATGTGCGCAGCGGCCCCGGCACGGGCCATGGCGTGGTCGATGTTCTTCAGGCCGGCCAATCCGTCGAAGTCGTCGGCCAGGCCGGCGGCTGGTACGAACTGGCCTCCGGCGGCTGGGCGAGCGGCAATTATCTCGATGCCGAGGGCGGAAGCTCCGCTTATGTCGAGCCCGGATACGGCTACGATTACGGCCCCGCCGCCTTCTATTATGACGACGATCCCTTCTATTGGGACAATGCGGGCTTCTACTTCTTCATCCGCGATGGGCGGCGCCACCGCGTCGGCTGGGACTGGTTCCGCGATCGTGACCACCGCCACGATTTCCGCTGGTCCGACAACCGCCGGCGCGGCGATTTCGAGCGCCGCTGGCAGCGCCATGCGCGCGGTGACGGCGACGGACGCCCCGGCATCATCCGCAGCGGCGACGGCAATCGCGGCATGACCGGCAACCGCGAAGGTGGTCAGCGCATGAGCCGCGAGCAACGGCCTCAATCCGGCGCCGAAGGCATGCGGTCCGGACGGGCCTCGTCCGAAGGCGCGCCGCCACGTATCGAAGGAAATCGCGGCGGGGGCGGCGGTGGGCCCGCCTCTTCGGGGCCCCGCATCCTCGACGGTGTTCCGGGTGGCGGCTACTAAAGTATGAACCGCTTTTGCGGATCCGAGGGCTCGCCGGTTTTGCGCCGGCGGGCCCTTATCCCGCCGCGTCCTCCGCAACCTGCGGAGTTGTACGTATATCGTTGCGGTGGAATCTTCCTTTCCTGAACATGCGTTCAGAAAATTTTCCTTCGACAGTCTCTGGCGCCGCCACATTTATGCGCCACATGAAAAAGCACGCAAAAGGCGCGCGGCCATCTGGTTCTGCCGCGGCCCGGAACAGCGAGGTTCACTCCCCATGTCCATATTCACGAAATCCCTGGGGGCGGCGGCATTCCTGCTCGCATCGGCCGCGGTCGCGTCGGCTTTCCCCGCCACCTCCACCACAAGCCTGAATGTCCGCTCAGGCCCTGGCACCGGCTATCCGGTGGTCGATCAGCTTAGCCCTGGTGAAACAGTGGAAGTCATCAACCAGAGCGGCAGCTGGTATCAGATCGAAGGCGGCGGCTGGGCCAGCGCCAATTATCTCAGCGCGGGCGGCAGCGCAGGCTATGTCGAGGAATATTACGATTACGGCACGCCCGCCTTCTATTACGGCAGCGTCCCCTATTTCTGGGACGATGGCGGTTACTACTGGTATTGGCGTTCAGGGAGCCGCCATCGCGTGAACAGGGATTGGTGGCACCGCCATCGTTCCCATATCCGCTGGGACCATCGCTGGAACCGCCGCGATTGGGATCGCGACCGCCGCCGCGGTGAGCGGCCGCGTGCCGAACGTCCGCGCACAGAGCGTCCCCGTGTAGAGCGTCCCCGCGCAGAACGCCCGCGTGTCGAGCGTCCTCGTGCCGAGCGGCCCCGCGCCGAGCGGCCGCGCATTGAACGGCCTCGTGCTGAACGCCCGCGCGCCGAGCGTCCTCGTGCCGAGCGACCGCGGGCTGAACGTCCCCGGAGTGAGCGTCCGCGCGTGGAACGGTCCCGCGGCGAGCGGCGGAATGTCCAGCGCGGCGGCGAACGTTCGCAGCGCATGCAGCGGGGTGGTGGACAGAGGTCGGGAGGCGGTGGCGAATATCGCCGTCAGCGCTAAACCGCACACCGTACAGCCAATGAAAAAGCCCGCCGATCGGCGGGCTTTTTTTGTCAGGCGTTGCCGAACACGCGCTTGAAGATCGTATTGACGTGCTTGAAGTGGTAGCCAAGATCGAACAGATCTTCGAGTTCCTTGGCCGATAGCAGCTTCGTCACGTCCGCATCGGCCTTCAGGAGCGTCAGGAAATCGCCCTTGCCGTGCCAGACGGGCATGGCGTTTCGCTGCACCAGCGAATAGGCCGCCTCGCGGCTCGCGCCCTTCTGCGTCAGCGCCAGCAGCACGCGCTGCGAATGGACGAGCCCGCCGAGCAGATCGAGATTTTTCTTCATCCGCTCCGGATAGACGACGAGATGCTCGACCACGCCGGCAAGGCGGTTCAGCGCGAAATCGAGCGTCACGGTGGAATCGGGACCGATCATGCGCTCGACGGAAGAGTGCGAAATATCGCGTTCATGCCAGAGCGCGACATTCTCCAGCGCGGGGACCGCATAGGCCCGCACCATGCGCGCAAGGCCCGTGAGATTCTCCGTCAATACGGGGTTGCGCTTGTGCGGCATGGCCGAGGAACCCTTCTGGCCGGGGGAGAAATATTCCTCCGCCTCCAGAACCTCGGTGCGCTGCATGTGGCGGATTTCGATCGCCAGATGCTCGACCGACGAGGCCACGACCGCGAGCGCGGTGAAGAACGCCGCGTGCCGGTCGCGCGGAATGATCTGCGTCGAGACGGGCTCGGGCGTCAGGCCAAGCTTCTTGGCAACATGCTCCTCCACGCGCGGATCGACATTGGCGAATGTGCCGACAGCACCCGACATGGCGCAGGTCGCGACTTCCGCCCGCGCCTGTACGAGGCGTGCCCGCGCGCGCTCGAATTCGGCATAAAAGCCCGCGAGCTTCAGCCCGAACGTCACCGGCTCGGCATGAATGCCATGCGAGCGGCCGATCATCGGCGTCATCTTGTGCTCGAATGCGCGCTTCTTGATGGCTCCGAGCAGTTTGTCGACATCGGCGATAAGCAGGTCCGCCGCGCGCACGAGTTGCACGTTGAAGCAGGTGTCGAGCACGTCCGAGGACGTCATGCCCTGATGCACGAAGCGCGCATCGGGACCGACGAATTCGGCAAGATGCGTCAGGAATGCAATGACGTCGTGCTTGGTCTCGCGCTCGATCTCGTCAATGCGGGCGGTGTTGAACTCGGCCGCGCCGCCCTTGTCCCAGATGGTCTTCGCCGCCGATTTCGGAATGACGCCGATTTCGGCAAGCGCGTCCGCCGCATGCGCCTCGATCTCGAACCAGATGCGGAAGCGCGTCTCGGGCGACCAGATCGCCACCATTTCGGGGCGTGAATAGCGCGGGATCATATTCTACCTCTTTGTGTGTCGCGGGGCGCGCAAAGCGCGAGCCCGGGACCCATACGCCGTGTATTCACGGCAATTCCGGCCTCATCCTGAGGAGGCGTCGATGTCGGGCGTTCCCGACATCGATTTACATCTCAAACCGGCAACAGCCGGTTTGAGTGCGCCGTCTCGAAGGATAGGCCGCACATTCCTTCTCTCCTCATCCTTCGAGACGCGATGCTGCGCATCGCTCCTCAGGATGAGGTTACACCGCCTCCACAGCCGCCTTGCGTATGGCGGCGATCTTGTCCGCATAGCCCGTGCCGCCGGAAAACACCGCCGAGCCCGCGACCATGACATTTCCGCCGGCCTTGGCGCAGGCGCCGGCCGTCTCCGGCGAAACTCCGCCATCGATCACGATATCGACCGGCCGGCAGGCCAGCATCGCGCGGATTTCGGCGATCTTCGGCAGTACGGACCGGATGAAGCTCTGCCCGCCGAAGCCGGGGTTCACCGTCATCACGAGAACAAGATCGAGATCATCGAGCACGTGGGCCAGCGCCGAAGCCGGCGTCGCGGGGTTGATCGCCGCGCCCGCCTTCTTGCCGAGCTTGCGGATGGCCTGCAGCGAACGGTGCAGATGCGGTCCCGCCTCGGCATGAACCGTGATGTGATCCGCGCCTGCCTCCGCGAAGGCTTCGAGATAAGGATCGGCCGGCGCGATCATGAGATGCACGTCGAGCGGCTTTTTCGTGTGCCGCCGCACCGCGCGCACCACTTCGGGGCCGTAGGAGATGTTCGGCACGAAATGGCCGTCCATGACGTCGAGATGGATCCAGTCCGCGCCCGCGCGGTCCACGGCTTCCACCTCGTCGCCGAACCGCGCGAAATCGGCGGCCAGGATCGAGGGGGCAATCAGAATGTCCAGCATGAGCGGGCGATTAGCACTTTCCGCCCCCCGGCGCCACTTTTACGCCCCGTCATCCTCAACACTGTTTTTCAGCCGCCGCCGCTCCCGGCGCGAGGGCCCGCGCGGCCCCTCCTCCAGCGCCCCGATGACGCCATGCAGCGTGCGGATATCGGCCTCCGAAAGCCCGAGCCGGTGGAAGATATTGCGCAGATTGCGCACCATGACCGGCCGCCGGCTTTCGGGATTGAAGAAGCCGGCGCGGTCGAGCGCCTCCTCGATATGGGCAAAAAAGGCCGTCAGATGCTGCTTTTCCGCCGGCCCGGTCTGCGGCGGCATCTCGAACGGCAGGCTGCCATCGGTCAGCTTGAACCATTCATAACCGACCAGAAGCACGGCCTGACCGAGATTGAGGCTGCGGAATTTCGGATTGACCGGAAAGGTCAGAACCCGGTCGGCCAGTGCGATCTCGTCGTTTTCGAGCCCCGTCCGCTCACGGCCGAACAGAACCCCGGCCCGCGCGCCGCGTTCGCCCTCCGCCCGGATCAGCCGCGCCGCATCCGCCGGCCCGTCCACGGCCTTGAACTGGCCGCGCTCGCGCGCCGTCGTTGCAAAGACGAGCGTCAGATCCGCGATGGCGTCCTCGACGCTGGCGAAAATCCGCGCGCCCTCGAGCACCCCGACCGCACCGGACGCCATGGCAATCGCCTTCTGGCTGGGGAATTTGGCCTTGGGCCGAACGAGCCTCAGATCGCCCAGGCCGAAATTCATCATGGCCCGCGCCGCGGCGCCGATATTTTCGGGCATCTGCGGCTCGACAAGAATGATCGCGGGGGCATTTAAGCCTTTGGTCCCGCCGGTTGCTGCTTCACTCGTCATGCGCGGCTGTTATAACCGCAGACCATCCTCCGTTGGAAAGGCACGTTTCGAATATGGCGAAGATCAAGGTGGCGAACCCGGTCGTCGAGCTCGACGGCGACGAGATGACCCGGATCATCTGGCAGTTCATCAAGGACAAGCTGATCCACCCCTACCTCGACATCACACTGGAATATTACGATCTCGGCCTGCCGCACCGCGAAGCGACCAAGGATCAGGTCACGGTGGATGCCGCCAACGCCATCAAGAAGCACGGCGTCGGCGTGAAATGCGCGACCATCACGCCCGACAACAACCGGATGACGGAATTCAACCTCACCGAGATGTGGCGCTCGCCCAATGGCACGATCCGCAACATCCTCGGCGGCGTGATCTTCCGCGAACCCATCATCTGCAAGAACGTGCCGCGCCTCGTGCCGGGCTGGACGCAGCCGATCATCGTCGGACGCCACGCCTATGGCGACCAGTATCGCGCGACCGATTTCCTGTTTCCCGGCAAGGGCACGCTGACGCTTAAATTCGTCGGCGAGGATGGCGAAGTGATCGAGCGCGAAGTGTTCAAGGCGCCCGGCTCCGGCGTCACGCTCGCGATGTACAATCTCGACGAGAGCATCAAGGAGTTCGCCCGCGCCTCGCTTAATTACGGCCTTGCGCGTAACTACCCGGTCTATCTTTCGACCAAGGACACGATCCTCAAGAAGTATGACGGGCGCTTCAAGGACATCTTCCAGGAAATCTACGACAGCGAATTCAAGGCCGAGTTCGAGAAGCGGAAGATCCACTACGAACATCGCCTGATCGACGACATGGTCGCCTCGGCGCTGAAATGGTCCGGCGGCTATGTCTGGGCATGCAAGAACTACGATGGCGACGTGCAATCCGACACGGTGGCGCAGGGCTTCGGCTCGCTCGGCCTGATGACCTCGGTGCTGATGACGCCGGACGGCAAGGTCGTGGAATCGGAGGCTGCGCACGGCACCGTTACGCGTCATTACCGCGAGCACCAGAAGGGCAACGAGACCTCGACCAATTCCATGGCCTCGATCTTCGCCTGGACTCGCGGTCTTGCGCACCGCGCCAAGCTCGACGGCAATGACGAGTTGAAAAGCTTCGCCGATACGCTCGAGCGCGTCTGTATCGAGACCGTCGAATCCGGCTTCATGACGAAGGATCTGGCGCTTCTCGTCGGCCCGGAACAGAAATGGCTTTCGACCACGGGCTTCCTCGACAAGATCGACGAGAACCTGAAGAAGGCGATGGCGTAATGACGGACGCCGCCGATCCGCTGCTGGACGACGGGGAACCGGACGATCCAGCGGCGGTCGAGCGGCGTGCGGACGAGCTTCTCTCCGCCGCCTTCCGCGGCAGGGCTGAGGTGTTCGACAAGGATCTGGCGGCGTCGAAACGCGCCGCCGACCGCCTTGTCGAACTAAAGCTCGCAAAATATGCGGACGATGGCCGCACCGAACTTTCGATCACCAATGCCGGCCGTTACTGGGCCATGAACGGCGGCTATCTCGCCTTTCTGAAGGAGGCGCCGCCCGGCGGCGGTGGCGGTGGGCGCAACCAGAGCCCCGAATTCCAGGAGCTGCGCATGACCTATATGCGGCTCCGGCTCAACACGTTCTGGCTGACCTTCGGCCTCTCGATCGCGGGCTTCGTCATTTCCCTCATTTCGATCGGCATCGCGCTTTACACCGGCGAGCCGATCTTCCGACGCTGACGGTTTTTCCGTGCCCTAACCGCGCAATTGCGCCTCGACGGCCGCAAGCGCCGCCTCAGCCTTCGCGCCGTCCGGCCCGCCCGCCTGCGCCATGTCGGGCCGCCCTCCGCCGCCCTTACCACCGAGCGCTTCGGATGCCGTACGCACGAGATCGACCGCGCTCGCCCGACCCGTCTGGTCGGCGGTGACGCCGACGACGATGGATGCGCGGTTCTCGTCATCGACCGAGATAAAGGACACGACGCCCGAGCCGATCTGTTTCTTGGCGTCGTCGACAAGGCCTTTGAGGTCCTTGGCCGCAATACCCTTCAGCACGCGGCCGAGGAATTTCACGCCGCCGACATCCTTGGCTTCGGACCCGGTCTTCGCGCTGCCGCCCCCACCGCCGAGCGCGAGTTTCTTCTTCGCCTCCGCAAGTTCGCGCTCCAGCCTCTTGCGCTCATCGAGCAGCGCAGCGAGGCGCGCCGGGGCTTCGGATTGGGGCGCTTTCAGAAGACCCATGATCTCATCGAGCGTGCGGCTTTCCGAGCGCAGCATCCGCCGAGCGGTCTCGCCGGTCGTCGCCTCGATGCGGCGCACGCCGCCGGCAACGCCGGTCTCGCCTGTAATGGCAATCAACCCGATATCGCCGGTGCGCCCGACATGGGTGCCGCCGCACAGCTCGACCGAAAAGACCTTGTTGCCCTCGCGCGCGCCCATGGAGACGACGCGCACTTCCTCGCCGTATTTTTCGCCGAACAACGCCCGAGCTCCGGACGCAATGGCGTCATCCACCGCCATCAGCCGCGTTTCGACCGGCGTATTGGCGAGAACCTGGGCGTTGGACCGGCTCTCGATCTCGGCGAGTTCGTCGCTCGAGATCGGCTTGGTGTGCGAGAAGTCGAAACGCAAACGGTCGGGCGCGACCAGCGAGCCCTTCTGCGCGACATGATCGCCGAGCACGCGGCGCAGCGCCTCATGCAGGAGATGCGTCGCCGAATGATTGGCGCGGATCGCGCCGCGGCGCGCATGATCGACCTTCAGTTCGAGCGCAATGTTCGGCGCGATCTCGCCCTTCGTGACCGTGACCGCATGAACGAACACGCCGTCCGCGCGCTTTTGCGTGTCGGTGACATCGGCAGCAATACCCGCACCGGTCATTGCGCCGGTATCGCCGGTCTGGCCGCCGCTTTCGGCGTAGAACGGCGTCTGATTGACAACGACGAAGCCGCTGTCGCCGGCTTTCAGCGCGGCAACTTCCTTGCCGTCCTTCACGACGGCCGTAACGACACCCTCGGCGCTCTCCGTGTCGTAACCGAGAAATTCGGTCGCGCCGGCCTTGTCGCGCACGGAGAACCACACCGTCTCCGTCGCCGCTTCGCCCGATCCGGCCCAGTTCGCACGCGCATCTGCGCGCTGCTTGTCCATCGCCGCCTCGAAGGCTTCGGTATCGACCTTGATCTCGCGTGCACGCAACGCGTCCTGCGTCAGATCGAGCGGGAAGCCGAATGTGTCGTGCAGCTTGAACGCGACCTCGCCGGACAGGGTGTCGCCTTTCTTCAGCCGCGCGCTTTCCTCGTCGAGAATCTGCAGGCCGCGCGCGAGCGTCTTGCGGAAGCGCGATTCCTCGAGCTTCAGGGTTTCGGCGATCAGCGCCTCGCTCTGGCGCAATTCCGGATAGGCCGCGCCCATCTCACGCACCAGAGCCGGCACGAGCCTGTACATCACCGGCTCTTTCGCTCCGAGGAGTTCGGCATGGCGCATCGCGCGGCGCATGATGCGGCGCAGAACGTAACCACGGCCCTCGTTCGACGGCAGGACGCCATCGGCGACGAGGAAAGCGGAGGCGCGCAGATGATCGGCGATCACGCGATGGCTGGGCTTGCGCGGCCCCTCGGCATCGACGCCCACGGCCTCGACTGAAGCGCGGATCAGCGCCTTGAACAGATCGGTGTCGTAGTTCGACGTCACGCCCTGCAGCACGGCCGCCATGCGCTCCAGGCCCATACCGGTGTCGATGGACGGATGCGGCAGGTCCACACGCTCGGACGGCGTGAGCTGCTCGTATTGCATGAAAACGAGATTCCAGAATTCGAGGAAGCGGTCGCCGTCCTCGTCCGGGCTTCCGGGCGGCCCACCCTGCAGGCTCTCGCCCTGGTCGATGAAGATTTCCGAGCACGGGCCGCACGGGCCGGTATCGCCCATGGCCCAGAAATTATCCGAGGTCGCGATGCGGATGATCCGGGATTCCGGCAGGCCCGCGATCTTCTTCCAGAGGCCGAACGCCTCCTCGTCGGTGTGATAGACCGTGACGAGAAGCTTGTCTTTCGGAAGCTGGAACGTGTCGGTACACAGCTTCCAGGCAAGCTCGATCGCGCGTTCCTTGAAGTAATCGCCGAACGAGAAATTGCCCATCATCTCGAAAAACGTGTGATGGCGCGCGGTGTAGCCGACATTTTCGAGATCGTTGTGCTTGCCGCCGGCGCGCACGCATTTCTGCGCCGTCGTCGCCGTCGAATAGGGCCGCTTTTCCGCGCCCGTGAACACGTTCTTGAACTGCACCATGCCGGCGTTCGTGAACATGAGCGTCGGGTCGTTGCGCGGCACGAGCGGTGAGGACGGCACGATTTCGTGCCCTTCCTTCGCAAAAAATTCGAGGAAAGCCGACCTGATCTCGTTGACGCTGCTCATTGATGCCGCTCGTAAATCCACATTGGCCCGCACCCCTTCGGCGGGCCGCTTGTCTTACCGGGGGTCTTGGAATGAGTCGAGGGAGGCGCGCGCCCCTTCTCCCCTTGTGGGAGAAGGCCGACTCGGCGCGAAGCGTCGAGCGGGATGAGGGGTATAGGGCTCCCGAAGGATCGACACCCCTCACCCGGCGACCGCTTCGCGGTCTGCCGACCTCTCCCACAAGGGGAGAGGCAGAAAACGCCATCATGCCCGGCACCCCGTTTTTCAGGGGCCCGGGCGTCCGGCGCGGAGGGATGAGTTCTCCGGACGGCCACGCGGGGGCGCGGCCATGACGGGTGTGTGGACGTTCAGGCGTCGGGGTCGCCGGCGTCCGCGTCAGGCTCGGGGGAGCCTTCCTCGAGAATCTGGTCGGCGAGGATGCCGGCATTCTGCCTGATCTGCATCTCGATCCGGTTGCGGATATCAGGATTGTCTTTCAGGAACTGCTTGGCGTTCTCACGGCCCTGGCCGAGCCTCTGGCTGTCATAGGAGAACCAGGCGCCGGATTTCTCGACGATCCCGGCCTTGACGCCGAGATCGATCAGTTCGCCGTTCTTCGAGACGCCCTCACCATACATGATGTCGAATTCGACCTGCTTGAAGGGCGGCGCCACCTTGTTCTTCACCACCTTCACGCGGGTCTGGTTGCCGACGACCTCGTCGCGGTCCTTGATCGCGCCGATGCGGCGGATGTCGAGGCGCACGGACGCGTAGAATTTCAGCGCATTGCCGCCGGTCGTCGTTTCCGGCGAGCCGTACATGACGCCGATCTTCATGCGGATCTGGTTGATGAAGATGACGAGCGTGTTCGACCGTGCGATCAAGGCCGTCAGCTTGCGCAGCGCCTGGCTCATCAATCTTGCCTGAAGACCGGGCTGCACCTCGCCCATCTCGCCCTCGAGCTCGGAACGCGGCACCAGAGCCGCAACCGAATCGACCACGACGACATCCACCGCACCGGAGCGCACCAGAGTGTCGGTGATTTCCAGCGCCTGCTCGCCGGCATCGGGCTGGGAGATCAGAAGATCGTCGAGATTGACACCGAGCTTGCGGGCATAGACCGCATCCAGCGCGTGCTCGGCATCGACAAAGGCGCAGACCCCGCCCTTCTTCTGGGCTTCGGCCACGGTGTGCAGCGCAAGCGTCGTCTTGCCCGAGCTTTCCGGGCCGTAGATTTCGACCACGCGCCCCTTGGGCATTCCGCCGACGCCGAGCGCCAGATCGAGCCCCAGCGAGCCGGTGGAAATGGTTTCGACCTCGAGCACCTCGCGGGCACCCAGCCGCATGATCGAGCCCTTGCCGAAATTGCGCTCGATCTGGGCCAGAGCGGCATCCAGGGCCTTGGATTTATTGACGTCCGCCAAATCAACTACCTTCGGATTCGCCGCCATGGTCTACATCCTTTTCCGCCGCAAGTGGATCGTGGATGCACCGTACACGATTTGTTCCTGTTTGCAAGTTTGTTCTCGTTTTGTGCGGCAAAATCTGTGAACGGAACACCCTACCCCAACGTCTCCTTCACGGCCTGAACGAGATCCTTCAGCGCGAAGGGCTTGGGCAGGAACACGAAGGTTTCGTGGGCTTCGAGGTTCTTCTTGAAGGCGTCCTCGGCATAGCCCGAAACGAAGATGATCTTGATCTTCGGATTGCGCTTGCGCAGCTCCTTCAAGAGCGTCGGGCCGTCCATTTCCGGCATCACGACGTCGGAGACGACGAGATCGATGCCGCCGGCGGCATCGTCGATCAGGCTCAGCGCCTCGACGCCGGAGCTTGCGGCCATCACCGTATAGCCGCGCGATTCCAGCGCCCGGCTGGCGAAGCTGCGCACCGCGTCTTCGTCCTCGACGAGCAGGATCGTGCCCTGCCCCGTCATGTCCTTGGCCGGCGCTGCCTCCGCGGGTTTCTCGACCGGCACTTCGCCCGGCGCCGGAATGTGGCGCGGCAGGAAGATGCGGAAGGTCGTGCCGCGCCCCATGTCCGAATCGACGAAGATGAAGCCCTCGGTCTGCTTGACGATGCCGTAGACGGTCGACAGGCCGAGGCCCGTGCCCTTGCCGACATCCTTGGTGGAGAAGAAGGGCTCGAAAATCTTCTCGCGGATATCGGGCGGGATGCCGGTGCCGGTGTCCTCGACCTCGATCAGCACCCATTCGGCGGCGGGCAGCAGCGGCTTGTTGAACTGCGCCACCTGGCTTTCGATCACGTTGCGGGTGCGGATCGTCACCTTGCCGCCTTGGGGCATGGCGTCGCGCGCATTGATGACGAGGTTGACGACGACCTGGCCGAACTGGCCGCTGTCGGCCTTTACGAGCCACAGATCGCGGCCGTGATCGACATCGAGCGTCACCTTCTCGCCCAGCAGGCGGCCGAGCATCAGCCTCAGATCGGCCAACACATCGGCCAGCACCAGCACCTGCGGACGCAAGGTCTGCCGCCGCGAGAAGGCGAGAAGCTGGCGCACCAGCCCCGCCGCGCGCGTCGCATTGTGCTTGATCTGCATGATGTCGCGGAACGACGGATCGGTCTGCACATGCGTTGCCAGCAGAAGGTCCGAGAATCCGATGATCGCCGTCAGGACGTTGTTGAGATCGTGCGCGATACCGCCGGCAAGCTGGCCGACCGATTCCATCTTCTGCGATTGCAGAACCTGAAGTTCGAGCTGGCGCTGCTCGGTCGTGTCGAGCGCATAAAGGATGGCGGCCTCGCCCTCGGGCTCGTTCTCGTCGCGCTCACCCTCCATCGCGCTGAAGAAGAATTTCGCGGAGGTGTCCGTACTGCCGATCTTGGCGTCGAGCGGCTTCACATCGCTCTGGCCCGCCAGCGCACGCTTCAACGCGTCTTCCAGCGCGCCGCGCTCGCCCTCGGCGACGGCCGACAGCACGTCGCGCTCATCGCTCTTAATCGCCGGGCCGAACAGGCGGGCAAAGCTGGCGTTGGCGCGCTTCACGCGGCCGGATTTGTCAACGGTCGCAATGGCTATCGGCGTGGTGTTGAAGAAGCGCGCGAACTGCACTTCGGCCGCCCGAAGCGGATCGTGCACGCCGCGCGCGCGTGAGCGGTCGAGCACGAGCGTCTTCGACGGGCCGGGCGTACCGTCCGGCGCATAGGCCGTCTTGTGCAGAATGCGCACCGGGAAGGTCTGGCCGGTGCGCGTCTTCAGATCGAGGTCGAGCGCATCCGTCTTTACGGTGCCGGCTCCGCCCGCGAGCGTGGACAACAGGCTCGCGCCGTCGCCCGCGAACAGGTCCGACAGTTTCAGCGTGCCGGTGCCGATATGCGCAAGATCGTGGCCCAGCCATTCGGCAAGCGTCGCATTCATATAGCCGATCGTGCCGTCGCTCTCGGCCGAGAAGAAACCGGCCGGCGCGTGGTCGAGGAAATCGATGGCGTGCTGCAATTCCTGGAAGACGTTTTCCTGCCGCTCGCGCTCGCGCGAGACGTCGGCTACCGTCCATACGCTCAGGGTCTCGCTCGCGCCCGGCCGTTGCAGCGGTCGCACGCGAATGCGGAACCAGGCCGGCACGCCGCGCGGCCCGCTCTGCACCCGGAGTTCCTCCTGCAGCCTGCGGCCCTCACGCGCCGCCTGCGACAGGCGGTAGATCGCCTCGGCGACATCGGGATCGGAGGCGAAGATGCGTTCGACCGAGCGCACATGGGCCGGATCGTCCACCCCCGTCAGGCCGAGATAGGCGCGGTTGACGAAAACGATCTCTCCATCGGCCTCGGAGACAAGCAGCCCCTCCTCCGCCTCGGTCAGGAGCGCGCGGGCGAAATCGTCGCGCGGGCGCTGCGGCCCGATACGCAGAATGCCGATCGCGGCCGCAAACAGCGCGAACACGCCGACCGCCGCCAGTACCGCGAGGAAGGCCAGCACGTAAAAGCCCGCATCCTCGCCGGAAACGAAGCTGAGCCCGACCGCCGCGCCCACGAGCACGCCGGCCAAGGCCAGAACCAGTTTTATATTGCCGGGTGGGTCCGTCCGGTCGATCGGGGCCTGAAAGCCCGATTCCCCGCCCGATTCGCTTTTCCGCGCCACATCGCCTCCGCGGGCGGAGATTGGTGTGCGAATGCGGCAAAAGCAATTGCACCCGCCGGGAGTTCAAGGGTTTTCGGCCGCCCCCGACCCACAGCGAAGAGACAAGCATGGCAAACATCCGCCACGCCTGCCCACCTGCCAACCCTTCGGGACGAATAGCCCCGCTAGAACTTAGCCGTGAAGGTCACCCGCGCGGTCCTGCCCGGAGCAGGCATTCGCGAAACAAGCATGGGCTCGAGATAGAACCTGTCGAAGACATTCTCGACGCTCAGGGAAAGCTCGGCGTGTTCATTGAACTTGTAGCTACCGAACACATCAACGATCGTGTCTGGTCTCCAGAATGTGCGGTTCACCAGGAAGGTTCCATTAGGGAGCCTTTGCGGGAAGACGCTCTGGCTGAAGAATCGGGCTGACGCACCAAGTGTCAAAGCGTCATCAAACAAGGTTGTTCCGGCCGTTACCGAGCCTGAGTACTTCGGCGGCACAGACTGATTTTGCACTCCCAACAGGTATTGTACGCATCCCCGATAAATTGCGGCAACTTGCTCCGGATAGCAGTACTCATATTTTGTATAGTAATTTAGGTTTGCCTCGATGAAAAACAGATCGCTCTTATAGGAACCAGACAGTTCAATCCCGTTGATATGGGCGCCGGGTATGTTGTGGTAATAATAGCCATACGGTGGAATCCAGCTTGGAACCACAGCCGTTATGTAGTCTTTGAAGTCGGACTGAAAGTAGGCCAGCTTTGCCCTTACTCTGTCCTGATCCAGAAAAACATCGTCGAGCATGAGATTGCTTCCGACTTCGATGTTTTTTGACTGCTCCGGCCGAAGATATGGGTTTTGGTCATATCCCGCGAAAGCCTGAGGGGACGACTCCCGAATGGATGGCGGGCGATAGGCCTCCGAATATTGCGCAAAAAGCTGGATGCTCTCCAGAGGCTGGACTATTATTCCCGCCGACGTCGTTACATCGCTGCCGTCCATCTCGGCTGTTATGACGTTCTGCGCTCCCGACGTTTGCTGAAAGCGCCCGAACGTCTCGAAAGCCGTGTATCGTGCCCCGCCGTTGAGAGTGAGCCAATCCCAAGGCGACCATTTTACATCCAGGAACGCACTGCCGACTTCACGACGCGCCTGGTTGCCCATATAGCCGCCCTCAAGGTTTGCATCCTCGAAGGAATATTCGCCGCCATAGGTAGCTGTAACAACACCAAGAGATGTGTCGATCCTCGATCGATTCCAGATCTCGGCACCCCAACCGTCAACTATTGCAGGAAGAGCCGGGGTGGTTCGATAATGATCGTATTTCTCAAGATTTGTTTTCCAGATATTCGCTTGAAAATCCGCGAGATCGTTGCCCTCCGGATTCCACTTGTAGCGTGACCAGAGGCGCTCGCTTTCCATTCCATTGAGAGGCTGCTGACTATGCCCATTCGGCAGATTCAGATTGATAGGATAAACCCATCCAAATTCGCTCTCGCTGTGCAGATAACCCAACTCGATGGAATGCCCGTCTCCGAATCTGGCAATCCCCTTGATCAGAGCGGATTCGCTATCCTCCGATGTGTTATAAACTTCCGCGCCCGGCTGATACGGCGTGTATGTATCTCTGGCGGCAGGACCATAGCTCGTCTCGCCTTTCGTCCCGGCAAAGTAGTTCCCGCGCTGCCTTTTGGTGACGGCGGCGACGAATTCGACCAGATCGGTTTTCGCTGCAAAAGCAAGGCTGCCGGATTTTCCTTCCATGTCCCAGATTGCCGGGCGATCATAATTGAAGCTGAGCTGCCCAACCGGCGCGGGATTCTCCGTGACGTTCCCCATGAGGCCGCCGCGAATCCGTACGCCGAAATCGCGGTCCGGCAGCAGGATATCGTCCGCCATCAGTGTACGCATATTGACGACACCGCCTGTCACACCCGCCCCGTAAGGGCCGGATACCGGCCCCTTTTCGATGGAGATGCTGCTGATCAGATCCTGATCGACGAAGGTCTGGTTGTCCTGACCGTTATAGCCCTGATGGCTTGACGTAGCCTGCTGCGTGCCCTCGACCATGACCTTGACGCGGTTGTTGCCGTGCTGACCGCGTATGGCCACATCGATCTGCGAGCCGTTGTGGTTGCCGCGAATGTCCACGCCGGGAACGCCTCGGAACATGTCGCCGGCGGTCACGCCTGGAACTCTCTCGAGCTGTTCCGTCGAGACGTAGTTCGTCGTGCCCGGAGTCACATAGGGCAGGTCTTCGGCCCGAACCTGTCCAAGCCCGCCCGACACATCGATCGCATCGAGCTGGATTGCATCGCCATCGGCGCCACCGCCGGCCGCCACCGCGCTCGGATCGAAAATCGTCACCGTATTGACGCCGCTCTGGCGCCAGGAAAGTCCGGTGCCGGACAGGAGCGCGGAGAGCGCCTGCGATGAGGTCAGCGTGCCCGACACGCCGGGCGATGAGATACCGCTGAGGCGTCCGGTGTCGTAGAGCACGCGCACGCCCGCCGCGCGCGCGAAAGCGAGCGTGGCGCGGTTCAGATCCTGCGCGGGAATGGAGAAGGAAATCGGCGCGCTGCCCGTCTGCGCCGCCGCCGTTGTGGCGAACGCCATCACCGCCAGCGAAACCGAAACCAGAAGACCGCGCGACAACGCACGCGACCGAGAACCCTCACCCGACATGATCCTTAACCCCCAGCATTCCCCGGCGCATAAGCGCCCTCGAAAGGGATGACGACCGGCGTCGGCGAGTCCGTAAATTTTTTCGATTTGTCTCTTGGGCCCTCATCCTTCGACGCGGACGCTGCGCGTCCAACTCAGGATGAGGGCTGCGGTTCCATCAATATAGAATAGTTACAAACGGCAGCGCGGAAACGGCGCGCGCGCCAAGCTCCGCCACGATCGTGCCCACGACATCGGCAAGCCCATCTGTCTGGAACACGCCGGAGACCTGCCTGTCTGCGAGATCGCCGTTCGCGATCACGATCCGCCCGCGGCGGTAGCGGTTCAGCCGCTCCACCACATCCCGGAGCGGCACGGCGTCGAAGACGAGAACGCCCTGCCGCCATGACAGCTCGCTGTCGAGATCGGCCGTACCGACGCCGCCGATCCCGCTTCCGGTGAAATGCACATGATGGCCCGGCGTCAGCACGACGCGCGCGAACGGCTGCTCCTCCGATGGGCGCGTCACCGCAATGTCGTGCTCCACCGCCGTCACATCGGCGCCATCGCCGGAAAGCGCAACCTGGAATTTCGTGCCGAGCGCCGTCACCAGCCCGCCTTCGGCCGCCACGGAAAAGGGGCGTCCGCCGGCCTCGGTCTGCGGCAGCGCCGCGAAAAATGCCTGCCCCCGCAACAGGCGGATGCCGCGCCGCGCGTGGTCGTAATCGAGCGCGATGGCGCTGTCGGGGCCGAGTTCCGCGACGCTGCCGTCCGGCAATTGTATGGTCGCGATCTGGCCGGGCTCGGTGCGGTGGTCGGCGCTCCACAGAACGAATGGATCGCCCAGCTGATAGCGCACCCCGCCGAGCGCGATCAGGAGGACGAAAGCGGCCGCCGCCGTCTTGCGTCCTTTTTTCGGACGCGGCACCACTTTGCGCAGCGCGCCCGGCTCGGTGCGCAAAGCACCAAGACTGTTCCAGGCCGCCTGCGCCTCCTCGAAGGCCTCGCGATGCGCGGGATCGGCATGAAGCCAGTCCTCGAAATCGGCGCGTTCCTCCCGCGACAGCGGGCGGCCGCCGAGCCGCGCCAGCCATTCCGCGGCCTGGCATTCGATTTCAGTCTGTGCGTCCGCGCTCATGCGGCGGCCTCTGCCTGTGCGTCTCCATAAGAAGACGACTGAAACTGGAATGATCGTAAAAAAGAAAGCCGGCCGTCAGCGCAGGCGCAGCATCACATGCCGGATGGCGGCGGCAAGATGCTTCTGCACCGCGCTTTCGGAAATCTTCAAGCGCCGGGCGGCCGCTTCGTGTGTCAGGCCGTCGATCCGCGTCAGCACGAACACCTGCTGGGTGCGCAGCGGCAATTCGCCGACCACGGCCTGCAGCCGCTCCAGTTTCAGCCGCGCATCGGCTGCGTCTTCGGGGCTCGGCGCGTCGTCGGTGAACAAAGAGAGGTATTCGTGCGGCGCGGCGAATGTCTGGCGACGACGTTCCTGCTTGGCGTGGTCGAGCAGGAGATTGCGCGCGATGCGGTAGAGATAGGCGCGGAAATCCTGCACCTGCCCGGCCGGCTGTTCGGCCAGCCGCAGAAAAGCATCCTGCACCATGTCGGACGCGAGCGCCGTATTGTCGAGCCGCCGCCCGACATAGCGCCGCAGTTCCGGCCCATGAAGCAGAAACGCCGATTTCAGGTCCGACGACACGGTACCGCTGCCCTCTTATCCGATGCGCACCGGCATGTTTTTAGGGGCTTGGCAAATTACTAGCAAGAACAGTGATTTAGAGCGATTCCAGATTTCGCTGATACAGATCGGCTCACCGCCGGCCGCGCCGCTTCATTCCCATGACATAACCGATGACTTCCGCGACCGCCTTGTAATGATCGGCCGGGACTTCGCCATCGACATCCACGGACGCATAGAGCGCGCGCGCCAGCGGCGGGTTCTCGACGATGGGCACCTGATGCTCGGTGCCGATCTCGCGGATTTTCAGCGCGATGGCATCGAGGCCCTTGGCCACGCAGAGCGGCGCGTTCATTCCCGGTTCGTATTTGAGCGCGACCGCGTAATGGGTCGGGTTGGTGATAATGACGCTCGCCTGCGGCACCTGAGACATCATGCGGCTGCGCGCGCGCTGCTGCCGGAGCTGACGGATCTTCGCCTTGATGTGCGGATCGCCTTCGAGCTGCTTGTACTCTTCCTTCAGTTCCTGGAACGACATCTTCTGTCGCTCGAACCAGGCGTGGCGCTGATAGAGAATGTCGGCGATGGCCAGCACGGTCAGAACCGCGATCGCGGTGCCGATCATGCTCGTCATCAATTCCCACGAATAGGGCCCGAATTTCGTCGGCTCCATCAGCGCCATGAGGCCGAGTTCCTCGCGCCGCGGCCAGATCACCCAGGTGATGGCCGAACCGACGATGACGAGCTTGAAAATGCCCTTGGCGAAATTGACGAGGCTCGTTTTCGAGAACAGGCGCTTGAAACCCGCCAGCGGCGAAATCTTCGACAGTTTCGGCGTCAGCGGCTCGGTCGAATAGATGAGGCCGTTCTGCACGATATTGCCGAGGATCGCGGCGCCGACGAAGAACAGCAGCGGCAGGGCAAGCGCACTCAGGATCAGGATCGCGGTCTTGCCCATCAGCGCGGTCAGCGCCGCGCCGTCCACCGTGATCGTCCCGGCATTGGCCACATATCCTTTCAGGCCGAGCGCGAGTTTCGCGGCACCTTCGCGTCCGAACATCAGAAGCGCGAGCGCGCCGGCCGACAGGAGGAACCAGGTATTGACCTCCATGCTCTTCGGCACGTCGCCTTTCTTGCGCGCGTCGTCGAGCTTTTTCTGTGTCGGTTCTTGTGAGCGTTCGCCTGAGCCCTCGTCTTCGCCGGCCATGGCTCAGCCCCCGTTCACGATCTGGCCGAGGCCGTCCTGAAGATAGGAGAGAAACACTCCCATGATCGTGGACAGGACGACGGCCAGCACGGCAAGTCCGAGAAGTATGGATGCCGGCATGGCGATGAAGAACACCTGCATCTGCGGCATCAGCCGCGCGAGCACGCCGAGGCCGACATTGAAGATGAGGCCGAAGACCAGGACCGGCGCGGAAAGCTGCACCGCGATCTTGAACGATCCGGACACGATGTCGGCGGCGTATTTCGCGCCGTCCGCCGTATCGGGAAAAACGCCCGGCGCGAAGATGTGATAGCTCTGCCCGAGCGCGGCGATCACCATATGATGCGTGTCGGTCGCGAAGATCAGCGCGATGGCCAGCAGCGTCAGGAATGTACCGACGATAGCGCCCTGCTGTCCCTGGCTCGGATCGACCGACATCACGAAACCGAGGCCGAGTTGCTGAGCGATGATCGTGCCGGCGGTCTGCAAGGCCCCGATCATGATGCGCCCGGCAATCCCGAGTACGAAGCCGATGGCGATTTCGGTGAGCAAAAGTCCGATCACGCTCGTGATGGGGCCGAGCGGCTGCGGATAGAAGGTCGACGCCAGAGGATAGAAAACCAAAGTCAGCAACAGCCCGGTCGCAAGCCGCACCCGCACTGGAAACGAGCGCTCGCCGAACGCCGGCATCAGCATGACCAGAGTACCGATGCGCGCGAAGACCAGAAGGAAGGTCAGGCTCAGTTCGGGCAGGATCTGGAAGCTCATCTCTCACCCGTCATGGCAGGGCTTGTCCCTGCCATCCACGACTTTGCCGCTCCACCCAGAACTCGTGGATGCCATGGCCAAGCCATGGCATGACGGAAAACACCGTCCGGCTACCCCCCCGCCACGATCAGTGCGGCGATTCGGTTCATATGCTCCGACAATACATCGCCCATGAACGGCAGAGCGAGCACCAGGACGAGAAACATCGCAATGATTTTCGGTACGAAGACGAGCGTCATTTCCTGAATCTGCGTCAGCGCCTGAAACAGCGACACCGCGACACCGACCAGAAGACCGCAGATCAGAAGCGGCGACGCCACTTTCAGCAGAACGATGATCGCATCGCGCCCGACATCGAGAACTTCAGGACCTGTCATTATTTCCGTTCCTCGCGCTACTTACCCTCTCCCGCTTGCGGGAGAGGACGACTCGAAAGCCGGGAGGCTTTCGAGCGAGGTGAGGGGAAAGCCCCAACACCGAGTCTGTAATTCCCCTCACCCGGAGCGCTTCGCGCTCTCGGCCTCTCCCGTGAACGGGAGAGGCTACTAGATCGGCATCCGCATGATTTCCTCATAGGCCGAGATCACGCGGTCGCGCACGCTGACGAGCGTTTCCAGCGCGACTTCGCTTTCGGCCACCGCCGTCACGACATCGACGAGATCGCCCTTGCCCTGCGCGGCCTGCATGCTCGCCGCATCCGCTTTCTGTCCGGCATCGACCACCGATCCGATGACCTGATTGAGCATCTCGCCGAAGCCACCCTGCTGTTCGGCGGTTTTTGCAAGGCCCGCGCCGGGCATCGGCCCCGCGCTTCCGGCCAGCCCGGCGAGACTTTTGTACGCATTGGCGGCAAGCAGTGGTGACGACATCGGCTAACTCCTCAAGCCCGCAGAATTTCACCCGCGCGCGTCATGCGCGCAGAATCTCCAGCGTCCGCGCCACCATGCGGCGCGTGGCGCCGATGACGCCGAGATTGGCTTCGTAGCTGCGCTGCGCCTCGCGCAGATCCATCTGCTCAATCAGCGAATTGACGTTGGGCTGCAGCACATAGCCGGCAGCATTCGCTGCCGGATGGCCGGGCTCGTATTTCGTCGGAAAGGCGGTGCGGTCGCGCTCGATGCGCCCCATTTCGACAAGCTGCGCGCCGAGTTCCTGATCGAAGCGCGTCTTGAAGCTCGGCAGTTTGCGCTGATAGGGCGCGGCGCCGGGCGTCGAGGCGGTGGAATCGGCATTGGCGATGTTCTCTGAGATGATTCGCATGCGCCCGCTCTGAGCCTTGAGGCCCGAGGCTGCGATCATCACGGAGCGCAGGAATTCCATTCCTTTTCTCCTTCTAGGCCCGCTTGCCGATGGCCGTCTTCAGCACACCGAGACCACGGCTGTAGAGCTGCGAGACCATCTGGTAATCGATGACGTTCTGGCTGACGCGCATCACCTCCTCCTCAAGCACCACGGCATTTCCCTCCGGGGTGATTTCGTAGGTTTTGGCTTTCTCGGCGTCGTTGCCCGAGCGGTTCTGCGGCGCGAAATGCATCGGATCGGTCGCGGCAAGCCGCACGCCCGCCACTGCGCTCGCCATCTGGCCGAACGCCGGCTCCTTCAGATCCTTTGCCCGGTAATGCGGCGTGTCGGCATTGGCGACGTTCTGCGCCAGCACGGACTGGCGCTCCTGATGCCAGTTCATGCGCTGCCTGAGCATGCCCACCAATGGAATGTCGCCGAACAGCATGTGCCTTCCCCGCGCCGCATTCGCCACGCTAGGAAATATTTGCCGGGTGTATGGTTAATCTCCCGTTAACGGGGGATTTTTCCTCGCCTCGGCGGCAAGGTTTTGTTACCGTCCTGCCCGCTCCGCAGGCGGCGGACAGTCAGTTGGGGTAAAAGCGTGCTCGACCAGCTTTTCGGCGACCTCTCGGTTCCCGTGCGTTTCGCCATTGCATTCGGCGTCGTCCTTTCGCTCATCGCGATCACCTTTGTCGCGCTGCGGCGCTTTGCCGGCCGCAAGCTGCCTCTGGGCAATGGCGGACGCGCCCGCCAGCCGCGGCTCGGCGTTCTCGACGCTTTCGCCATCGACGCCCGCCGCCGCCTCGTCCTCATCCGCCGCGACAATGTCGAGCATCTCATCATGATCGGCGGGCCGAACGACGTGCTGATCGAGAGCGAGATCGTCCGCGCTCCGGCCCAGGCCGCCCTTCCCGCCCAGACCGCGCGCCGCGCGCCGGGCGAAGCCACCCGCGCCGCCGTCGCCGCGCCCTCGCCGCGCGCTTTGCCGTCACCTGATCAGCCCGCCGTTGCTCCGACGGCCCCGCCTGCCGAAACGACGCCCCGTCCGGCCGCCTTCCGCAATGCGTTCCAGCGCCCGCCGGCCGATTCCGCCACGACGCCGCGCTCGACGCCGTCCTTCAATCCGTTGCGCGCCGCACAGCGTGCGCCTCAGCCCGCACCGGCCGCGCCCGAACGGGATGAAGAAGCGCCGGTCGCACCTCCCACCGCTCCGGCCGCACCCGCCGCGCGTCCGCCCAAGGCCGACATCGACCCGCTTTACGCAGACATCGAGCGCAAGCTCGGCGAGGCCCTTTCGCGTGCGCCCTCGCAGCCGGCCAATCCGCCGCCGCCCGCGCCCCAGCGCAGCGCGCCTCCGCCTTTCGCCCGCACGACGCCGGCCGCGCCTCCCGCGCCGCCGCGTCCCGCAACGCCGCCCCCTCAGGCCGCGCAGCGTCCGGCGCCTCCGCCGCCGCCTCCTGCCGCGCCCAAGGAGCCGGCCAAGAACCATCTCGACGCCCTTGAAGAAGAGATGGCCAGCCTGCTCGGACGCGATCGCCCGTCATGACGCGCCGCCGCAAGGCCGCGTATAAAACCTCTGTACTGGCATTCATCGGAACCCTCGCCGCGCTGACGGCCGCGCACGCACAGGGCGTGACGGTCGATCTCGGCGAGGGCAGCATCACCGAGCGCGCGCTCCAGCTCATCGCGCTCATCACCGTTCTGTCGATCGCGCCCTCGATCCTCATAATGGTGACGAGCTTCACGCGCATCGTCGTCGTGCTCTCGCTCCTGCGCGCCGCGCTCGGCACGCAGACCGCGCCGCCGAACACGGTGCTCGTTTCGCTCGCTTTGTTCCTGACGGCGTTCATCATGGCGCCTGTCTTTACGACCGCCTACAATCAGGCGGTCACGCCCATGATTGCCGGCGAGATCACGCCGCAGGAGGCATTCGACCGCGCCACCCCGCCCTTCCGCACCTTCATGCTGGAGCATGTACGCGAGAAGGATCTGCGCCTGTTCACCGATCTCGCGCAGGAAACCGCCGAGACGCCCGAAGAGGTCTCGCTGCGCGCGCTCGTTCCGGCCTTCATGATCTCGGAACTGCGCCGCGCTTTCGAAATCGGCTTCCTCCTGTTCGTGCCCTTCCTCGTCATCGATCTGGTTGTGGCAAGCATACTCATGTCCATGGGCATGATGATGCTGCCGCCGATCATCGTCTCGCTGCCGTTCAAGCTGATCTTCTTCGTGCTCGTCGACGGCTGGAATCTGGTGGCGGGGAGCCTGGTCGAGAGTTTCGTGAGGTAGAATCCCTTCTCCGTTGAGGGAGAAGGCCGACCCGCGACCGGGAGGTCGCGAGCGCAGTGAGGGGAAGGCCGCGAACTCTGAAAATCGCCCTCCCCCTCACCCGGAGCGCACCCAACTCGGCTGTTGCCGAGTTGGGGTCAGAAGTGCCGAACTCGGGAAAACCCGAGTTTGGTGCGCTCTCGACCTCTCCCGTAAATGGGAGAGGCGAAACCATTTACCCTCGTCTCAAACTTCCTTTGACCATACGCCCGACACGCCCCATCTATCGCGCATGAAGGCCTTCGCGCTCGCCCTTCTCATTGCCCTTCCCGCGCTCGGTGCAGCGCAGGCCGAAACCTGGGTATCCGGCTTCCACCCGCGCTTCGGCAGCGTTCCGAACCCCCTTTATGCGGACAATCCGGACTATCGCTCTCCCCACCGCGAGCAGAACCGTTTCGATTTTTCCATCGGCGTGGATGTCTTCGGCGATGGCGATCGCGATTGCCGGGGGCGCCATTGCCGCTCCGGCCGCGACAGGGACAATCGCGGGCCTCGCCGCTCCAACTGATATATCCGGCATTCATTAAACCGAGCGGTTGACTGTCTAAATCCGCACGCCTATATTCAACCCTATGGTTGAAGAACAGGATCTGAACGCGGTCTTTGCCGCTCTCGCTGACCCGACGCGGCGCGCAATGCTCAGAAGCCTCGCGCGCGGCGAAAAGAGCGTGGGCGAACTCGCCGCTCCCTTCGACATGTCGTTTGCCGGCGCCGCCAAGCATGTAAAGGCGCTGGAAGCGAGCGGTCTCGTCACGCGCCGTGTCGAAGGCCGTACCCACAGGGTCAGCCTCAACGCCCTTCCCATGCACGGTGCCATGGAATGGCTCCGTCATTACGAGGCGTTCTGGAATGCACGGCTCGACCGGCTTGCGGAGGTGCTCGGCGATCCGCCGAAGACAGCAAAACGCAAAACCTCACGGAGGCGCACATGACCGAATATGCAACAGCCCTGACGGAAGATACGGTACGCCTCGTGCGCGATCTGCCCGGCCCCGTGGAAAAGATCTGGGCCTATCTGACGGAAAGCGACAAGCGCGAAACCTGGCTTGCGCGCGGGCCGATGGATCTGCACGTTGGCGGCATGGTGGAACTCACCTGGGAGAACGACCGGCTCTCGCACGACGACATCCCGACACCGGAAAAATACGCACACCGAAAGGTCGACACGATGACGGGCAAGATCGTCGAATGCGATCCGCCGCACCGCCTCAGCTTCACCTGGGGCTGGCCCGAAGGCTCGCTCGTCACCTTCGAGCTGACGCCCAGGGGCGAGCGCGTCGAACTTGTCGTTACGCATTCCCGCCTGCCCGACCGTCCGAACAAGCTCGGCGTCTCCGGCGGCTGGCACACCCATCTCGGCCTGCTGGAAGACATTCTTTCCGGCCGCCCCACGCGCCCGTTCTGGAAAACCTTCACGCGGCTGGAGAAGGAGTATGAGGAGAGGATGTAGGGGCGAGGCCTCTCTCTCCCGCTTGCGGGAGAGAACGACTCGGCGGCGGGAGCCGCCGAGCGAAGTGAGGGGAGAGTCACAAACACCGCTCTCGCAGTATCCCCTCACCCGGAGCGCTCCGCGCTCTCGGCCTCTCCCGTAAACGGGAGAGGCAAAAAACGCCGGCTTAGGCACTCGCTCCGTCATGCTCGGGCTTGGCCCGAGCATCCACGACTTTACCTCGTCACCCAAAACTCGTGGATGCCATGGCCAAGCCATGGCATGACGGAACAGAATCCTTGACAATATTCCTATCTCATGCTACCCACATCCCACTCTTTCTCACGGAGGGGGCGGTCCGGACCGTCCAGATCGCGAGAAAGGGTGCGGTGGCCGGAAGGCCGGGGAGTAACGTTCCCCGATCTTCCGGAGGCCGAAGGCGCGTGGTTCCGGCCGGGTCGAAGGCCGAGCGTCCACGCCAGCAGAGGGATTTGCGGCCTACTGGCGGCCGAGCCCCTCTGGTTGGATGCCGCAGTGGGTGCCTCGAAAGAGGGTGCCCACGGAACGGCGCGCCGGAGGCGATGAACACCGCGCGCGGGACGCCGGTCCAACCGGTTTCTCCCGCCCTCATCCTGAGGAGCGTCGAAGACGCGTCACGAAGGATGGCGGCAAGGAGAGATCGGGAGACACGTCCCCCGAGGTGAGTAAAACAATTGGTTCGGTGTCTTTACACACCACACCGAGCCGCCGAGGGAGACGGTGATCTCCCGGCGTCCCGCGCACCCCTCCATTTCTGGAGAAGGCAGGTCGCAGTGGCCGTAGAGCTCTCAGATATGAGAGCCGATTTCGCACGCCTGTGTCTCGGACAAGCGCGGTGCATCCTCTCCCCTTGTGGGAGAGGATCGACTCGATGCGCAGCATCGAGCGAGGTGAGGGGTAAGGCCCCGAATTCAGAACTTATGACCCCTCACCCGGCGACCGCTTCGCGGTCTGCCGACCCCGGATCAAGTCCGGGGCAGGCTCTCTCACAAGGGGAGAGGATTTCAGAGCAAGCGCATTGCTCTCCGGATGAGGGGCGATAATAGCTGATGCCACGCCGCAAACACGATATCCAGGCCAACAATGTCATCCCGCCACCCTTCTGGAAGCGGTTCGCCGACCATGAGCGGCAATATGCCGGCCTCCTGGCCGGCTGATCTCACGAACAGGTGCCTCGAAATAGCCCGGCGAAGCCCTTAAGTTACCTCCATGCCCCGCCAGACACCGCCCCACAACAATGACGACCTTTCCGGCTTCGCCGCCTCTACCGCGCCGGGGCAGGTTCAGCTTGAGCGGGTCTATCCCCTGCCCTTGCCGGCCCTGTGGTTCTACCTGTCGAATTCGGCGCTGCGGCGCGAATGGTTTGCCGCCGGCAAGATGGATTTCCGGCCCGGCGGCAGGTTTTCCCTCGTCTGGAAGTTCGGCGATCTCTCGCCCCGCGAGGAAATCCCCGAGCGCTATCAGGTGCTCGACGGCTACCGCCAGAGCGGCCGCATCACGCGCTTCGACGAGCCGGGCCTTCTCGGCCTCACCTGGGGCGAGGATGCGGAAGTCATCTTCACGCTTTCTCCGCGCGGGCCGGACCGCACGGCCCTCGTCATTACGCATCGCCGGCTCGAGGACCGCGCGGATATGATCCGCATCGCATCGGGCTGGCATGCCCATCTGCTTCTGCTCGAAGACGTCATTCTGGATCGCGACCGCCGTCCGTTCTGGAAGAATTTCGAGGCGGCCCATACCGAACACGAGCGCCTGCTCGGCGAGCCGCCGGTCATCGTGCGTGTCTCGCATCGTTTCCGCGCCAGCGCGGAGGACGTGTTCGACGCCTGGGCCGCGCGTGAGCATGTGCCGTTGTGGATGTTCGCGGGCGATGCCGGTGAACTGGTGCGCGCCGACAACGATGTGCGCGCGGGCGGCGAATTCGTGTTCACGAGCCGCGAGGAAAACGGCGAGATCGACCATGTCGGCACATGGTCGGAAGTCTCACGCCCCTCGCGCCTCGTCTGGACCTATTGCCTGCCCGATTACGCGCCCTTCGACGTGGACCGCGTGACGCTCGAAATCAGGGCGCGGCGCGGCGGCGGCTGCGAGGCCGTGCTGACCCATGAGATGAAGGCGGTGTGGGCGGAATATTCGTCCAGCGCCGAAGCGGGCTGGAGCGACCTGCTCGACGAGATCGCCGACATGATCGGGGATGAGCGGAACGCTTAAAGCTCGGCGGTCTTCTCGCCGCCGTCTTCCTTCATGCGTACGACCGGCGGCGCATTCTGCGGATAGCGCCTGCGATAGTCTTCGAGGAACTGTTTGAGCGTATCGGACACCGCGACCGATCTGGCGATCTTGCGGAATTCCTCGCCGCGCCGCTCGCCCGCCGCCGTGATGACATCGAAGCTGGGCGCGTCCGGCGTGCCGGAAAATTTCGGCTCGTATTTCGCGCGCAGCCGGTCAAGCCCGAGCATGTCGTCGGCCAAAGCATAGGCAATGGCCGAGCGCAGCACGTCCTGACGATCCTCATCGCTCAGATCGTCCTTCGAGCTCCAGCTGTCGCCGAGCATGAGTTCCAGCGCCTCGCCCGCCGATTGCCAGCGATGCGCAGACCACAAAATGTCCGCACGCAGCCGGTTCACATCGTCGCCGTCGTAGGCCGCGATCATTTCCAGCGCATGGTCCGGCCGCTGAAGTTCGGACAATGCCCGCGCTTCAAGAATGAGGCGCCCGCGCACGATGTCGGACGGAAGCCCCGCGAACCGCGTCTCATGAAGAAGGTTGAGCGCCTTCGCCGGCTTGCGGTCCATCAGTTCGATGGCCGCCGCATGAGCCGCGACCTGCGCCTTCGCCGGTCCCGATAGGCGGTTCCGAACCTGATAGGTCAACAGGTCCGCCGCCTGCGACAGAAGATCGACCTCGACCAGGCGGTCGGCGAGCTTGCGGATTAGTTCGTCGCCCTTGCGGCCGGGCGGCGTCAGTTCCTTGAAGTCGTAGAACAGCGCGACGCTCTCCAAAGTCGGCGGCGCCACCTCATCGCCTTCGCCGATGAACAGGCGCGCAAAATCCGCTGTCATTTCGTCCTGAAGCGCGGCGGTCGTGGCCGCGCGCGGATGATATTCGGCGGCAACGCGCATCGTGGTGAAGGCATCGCGCCAGCGGTGCTCGGCCTTGTAAAGTCCGGCGAGGCTTGCCAGTGCGCCGGCTTCGGTGCTGTCGCCACGCCAGAACACCGTCAGCGTTTCCAGATCCCGGATCGCCTCGGCGCGCTGGATCTCGTTCATCTGATAACGCAGATTGGTCGCGTGCAGGCGCGCTTTGGCTTTCGCGATCTCGTCGTCGGATTCCATCGCGCGGCGATAGGATTCGAGCGCCAGCGCCGGTTGGTCGAAACCCTCGGCGATCTGGCCGCGCATAACTTCGCGCTTGGCCCACCCCTCAGTCAGTCCCAGAGTATCGACCGCATCGAGCTGTACGGCTGCCGCCGCGAATTCGTGTGCCGCAATCGCGATGTCGACCATGGTCTGCCGGAAGGTCAGTTGCAGTTCCGGCGGCATGGAATCCAGAACTGCCTCGCCCTTGCGGAAAGCATCGCGTGCGAGGCCGATATTGCCGAGCCCCGCTTCCGCAACCATGCGCCAGAGCGCGGCCTCGGCATGGGTCGAGAGCGTGCCCGTACCGAGAATGCGCGCGGCGTCCTCGAAGCGGCGCAGCATCACGAACGCCGTGCCGCGCATGAGCTTGATGTCGTCATTCTCGGCAAGCCCGGGCGATTCCCTGACCGCGACATCGAGCACCGCCTTGGTCTCGGCGGCATTGCCATTGGCGAGATGGAAACCCGCAAGCTGCACACGCGCCTTCGTCCGCTCGTCGGTGGAAGCCGCCGCTGCTACCCGCGCAAGTTCATTCGTCGCTTCGGGCGGCGCGATCCTGGCGTTGCGCCAGTTGTCGCGCGCAAAAGGACTGCCCGGCTTCAACCGCAATTGCGCGTCGAAACGCGGCGGCTCGGCATCGAGTGAAAGAGTCAATCCGTTCGGCCGCGTCAGGGAAACCTCTCCGCGATTGACCTTGACGACGAAATCATCGGCCACCGGCTCGAAGGCCAGCCCCTGCGCGGTCGGCAGCGCCGAAAACTCGATGAATTCGCGTTCGCGCACCTGCCCGCGCGTCGGCGCGGACAACGTCACGACAAAGAGCTGGTCGCCGATCTCGCTGTCCGGCACGCGATGGACGGTGCCGAGCCCCTCGACTTTCGCCTTCAGCAGCGTGCGTCCGTCATTGCCGAAATCCGGTTCGAAATGAACAGGCCGCGTCGGCGCGAGAATGGTATCGCCGAGCGAAAGCACCCAGACCGTGCCTGTACTGGCAAGGCTCGCAAGCCGCGGCTCGGCCAGCTTGATCTCGAGCGCCGTGCCTGCGCCGGTCGAAATTTGCCGGACTTCGGAGATGGCGCCGCCGCTGCGCTCGGCGAGATGCGAATAATCGGCCTGCTGCGTGTTGTCGAAGACCACGAACAATGTCTCGCCGCGCACGAAAGCGGCTGCCGGCGGCAGCACCTCGAACGGGAAGGCTACCTGCATCAGGTCCTTGGACGCACGAACCTCGATACCGTTCCGCTTCGCTGCATCCACGAGATTGTTGAGCGCGCGCTCGGCCTCGGTGAGGATGACGTCGCTATCCTGCGCTTCGTTATGCGCGGGTGCCTGAGTTTGCGCCTTCTCTTGCGCAGGCTCGGCTGGCTTGGCCGCCGCCGCAATCTTCGACGGTTCAGGCGTAGTCGGCTTTACCTCCGTCACCGCCGGTACAGGCGCGACGGGACGAGGGACAGGCACCGCGACCGGGGCTTCCGTCTCGATTTCGATCTCGGCCGTTTCCGGCTCCCGCACTTCAGGACGCGGCACGTCCGGCGCGACCTCGACAATGCCCGGGCGGCTTTCGCGCGCCGTATCGCCATGTCTTGTCTCGATCGCGCCTTCGACCGTCAGCGTTTCGGCCGTCTTGACGTCCGCAGCAGCCTCGGCCGCATCCGGCACATCGCCCTCCTCCGAGGGTGCAGAACCCAGCCTGTCGGGCGGGGCGATATCGACAACGAAAGAGCGGCCTTCCTTCTCGCCGCGCATGGCCTTGCCTTCGGGCACGGCGAATTTGACGATAAGGACACCCTCGACAATATCGGTCTGGAAATCGGTGATTTCGGGCGGAAGTTCCGCACGCGCCATTGCCGCATCGAATTTCGTCGTGCCCGGCACGGTCAGAACACCGTGGCGCTCGTTGTTGCGAAAGCGCACATCGACATTATCGCTGAACGTGAACGTCAGGCGCATGCGGTCATCATTGCTGCCGGAGCTGAGCTTCATGACCGCCGGCGGCAGAGTCTGCGCCCGCGCGAGCTCCTTCTTGATGCGCTCGGCATCCAGAGCCCGCCGCGTCAGATCGGCGACAACATCCTCCGGCAAGGGCGGCGGCATACCGACCCAATTGCCCGGCATCAGATCGATGAACAGCTTTTCGCCTGCCGCCATCGTATTGACGTTGACGTCCCGGTTCAGCGCGAAGCGGATCGCCCTGCCGTCAGGGTCGCGCCGGGCGGCGGTGATGAAATCGGGGAGCTGACCGGCAACCGGTTCGAGCACGACATCGACCGGATCGGAAAACGACACGACGAGGACGCCGTTGCTGATCGTGCTCTGCAGGCTCGGCGGATCGTCGAAGGTCAGAACAAGACGGCCATATCCGTCCTTATGTTCCGTCTCGGCCTTGGCCTCGCCTGCCTTGGCGGGAGAGATGGACAGGAACGCCACAAAGGCCGCCATGCCCAGCGAGAACAGGACGCGCGACATGGTTCGCGCTCCGGCATGGCCGGGCGCGCGGCGATACGCGTTCAGACTCCTGTCTCTCATGCGCGGCAAGACCCCGCCCTCCGCCTTCTGCGGCAGCCTTCAGAGATACACGGGCGCGGGTTAACAAATGTGCATCGCAAAGCCGGACTCGCGGCCTGATTGCGCCCCTGCACGACGGGCGGGAACGCTTAGGGCTGCTTGAGATTTTCGCCGCCGATCTTGGGCAGCGCCATCGCCTCGCCGCGCGCCGGTTTGTTAAGGTCGCGCTTGGCGAGCGCAACGGTCAGCCGCTCGGCGGCGGCCGGCTCCATGCGGGCGATGATGTCGCTCGTCTTTTTCGGGTTCATCTTCGTCGTCACGTCGACCAGAACCTTCATGTCGAGCCGGTCGAAAATCGCAGCCGCCTGTTTCGGCTTCATGTTCTCGTACATGATGACGAGGTCTTTAATCTTCTGTTCATCTTCCGCATTGCGCGCGGCTTCCATTGCCGCGAGCCGATCCTCGACGGCCTTGAGTTCGCCGATCTGCTCGTCAAGTTTTTTCTCCGCAGCACGCAACAGGTTCTCGCGCAGATCGAGTTCCTGTTCGCGCGCTTCCAGTTCCTCGCGCCGGCTCTGAAGCCGGTCGAGCAAGGCCTTCTCGGCGCTCGACAAATCTTCCGGGTTCTTGTCCTGAAGATCGGCAGGCTTTTCGGGTTTGGGCTCGAGCGTGGGCGCATCCGGCTTCGCCTCCGGCTCGCGCTCAGCTTCCGACGCCCCGGTCGCGGCGGCCATATCCTGCTGCGACGGCACGCTGCCGGTGATGATGTCGTCTTCGTTCCGGCTCCAGGAATTGGCGGTGCGCGCCGCGGCCGATGGCCGGTAGGTCGGCTGGAGCGTGATGACCGGCTTCTCCGCCAGGGCCTGATCCGTGAATGCGTAATGACCGGTCAGCATCAGGCCGGCCGCCTTCAGCGTGAGCAGAAGCGCAACCCCGGTAATGACGATAGGCAGGACACGGATTTTCATGATTTTCAGGCGGCGCTCTGGCGGTCCTCGGTGCGGCGCACAAAGGCCTGCGCCGCTGCGAGCGTCGCCGAGGCGCGTGTCGGTGGGGCGGCCTGCATATTGGCCGGCGGCTGTTCGGGCTTCAGTTCAGGGCGCAGCGGCGGCCGCGCCGCGCTGGCGATTAGCGCAATGCGGCGCACGACATCTTCGCCCACCGCGGTCTGTTCCGTGATGTGGCGCGAAATCTCTTCCGCGCGGCGCAGGCGCTCGCCGAGTGCGGTGTCGCAATCGTGCACCGCCTGTTTCAGTCCCGAAATGGCACGCCCGGCGATGTCGGTGGCTGTGACGAGTTCGGCAATCGTCGCCTTCAGCGCGCTTTCGTCCGAACGCAGTTTCAGCAGCCTGCGGTTCAGCAGCCAGCAATAGCCGATCGTCAGCGCCAGCAGGATCGCAACGAGAGATTCGATAACGAGCGCTATCCCGTTGTTCATTACTGCGTCTCCTTGAGAGTCTCGGCGGACTCGAAAATAGCCATGGTCGTGCGCGAGCGCCGGACGGGCCGCGCGACCTGGACCGCAACATTCTCGGTGGAGCGGCCCATCGTCCCCTGCGTCACCAGAAAATCACCGCATCTGAGTTCGACCAGACTGTCGGCCTTTACATCGAGCATCAGCGTGTCGCCGACATTCAGATCGAGAATGCGCTTCAGCGGCATCAGGCGTTCATACAACACGGCCTGAACCTCAATCTCGGCACCCCAGATCTCGGTGGCCAGATGCCCTTCCCAGGTCGCATCGCGGCCGAACTTCTCGCCCATGAAACCCTGAAGCAGGACATCACGGATCGGCTCGATCGTCGCGTAGGGCAACAGAAAATCGAAGGTGCCGCCCCGGTCTTCCATATCGATCCGGAGCTTGACGAGGATCGCAGCATTGGCCGGACGGGCAATGGCGGCAAAGCGCGGATTGGTTTCCAGACGGTCGATGTTGAAATGCACCGGCGAGAGCGGCTTGAAGGCCTGCTCGGCATCGACAAGCACAAGCTCGATCATGCGCTTGACGAGGTTTGTTTCGATTGTGGTGTAGGGACGGCCTTCGACCCGCATCGGGCCGACGCCGCGCCGTCCGCCGAGAAGCACGTCGATGATCGAATAGATCAGGCTCGAATCGACCGTGACGATTCCGTAATTGTCCCACGGATCGGCCTTGATGACGGACAGGATGGCCGGCAGCGGAATCGAATTGAGATAATCGCCGAAGCGGACCGAGGTGATCTGATCGAGAGACACTTCGACGTTGTCGGAGGTGAAATTGCGCAGGCTCGTCGTGAGCAGCCGTACAAGACGGTCGAACACGATTTCGAGCATCGGCAGGCGTTCATACGACACCATCGCGGAATCGATGATGGCGCGAATGCCCGAATGCTGGTTGAGAGACAGCTCATCGAGATTGAAGCCGAGAAGGCTGTCGATCTCTTCCTGATTCAGAATGCGGTCGGCGCCGCCGCGCGCCTGGTTCTCGCCGCTCGACGCGCCGCCGCCGTCCAGCATGGCGGCCCATTCCGCCGCCATTTCCTCGGGGTTGTCGCCGCCGGCGCCCTGCTCCGCGAGAGCAGCGCCCCATTCGGCGGCAATGTCGATATCGTCTTCGTCGGCCATTGCGTGCCTTACTGGAGCAGGAGTTCTTTGAACAGGATCGCGTCCACCTTGGCGGGGAAGACCGCCTGGTTGATGCGGCGCAGCAATTCTTCCTTGATCCGGTACATACCGGCCGAACCCTCGATGTCCTCGGGCCGCATTTCACGCAGATGCGTCTGGAAGCTGTCGATTACGCGCGGCAGCAGCGGCTTGACCTGTTCGGCGACCGCCTCGTCGGAGACTTCGAGCGCGATCTTCAGCTTGAGATATTTCGGCCGCTCGGCCGGCGCCGTCAGATTGACCATCATGTCGGGCAGATCGACGAACACGACGGGCTTCTTCTCCGCGGTTGCGGCCTCCTCAGCCGGAGAGCCGGCCAGATAGAAGTAGCCGCCGGCCGCGCCAAGCAGAGCAAGCGCCACGGCACCGGCAATCGCAATCTGTGTCCGGCCGAACTTCGCGCCAAGCTTGAAACGCGAGCGGGACTTCCTGTCTTCCGCGCCGTCCGTACCTTCCGCGTCGACGTCGTCCGGGGCGTCCGCAATATTCGCCATCGTCTTCCCAACCAGAACCGGCCGCCGCACAGGCGGCGCCGCTTCTTAAGGCTACGGAAACAATGGTTAACAACCTCTTCACACGGCAGTTTTTGCCGGGTCATTCTTGCCGGGCGGGGCATGAATTTCCTTTGAGGCTTCAGAGGAATAGATGGTTTCCCATTGGTAAATAAGCGTTTTCCGGACTGGCACGCTCCGTGAATTGCTTCTGGCGTCCGATGGCCGGGGAAGGGTCATCGAACGAACCGAAACGCACGAAGGGGGAAGCTTCGTGGAAAACGCGCAACTCGTGGGGTTGTCCCGGCAGGTCGCGCTCCGTCGTGAGCTCGATGTCGTCGCCAACAATCTCGCCAATCTCGGCACGTCCGGGTTCAAATCGCAGGAAGTCGTCTTCCGCGAATATCTGATGCCGGTCGCCAGCGCGGAATCCTTTCCGCGCCGTGCCGACCAGCGCCTGTCCTATGTCGAGGACAAGGCAACCTGGCGCGATTTTTCGACCGGGCCCATACAGCTCGGCGGCAACCAGTTCGATGTCGCCATCGACGGCGAAGCATTCTTCGCGGTGCAGGCGCCCAATGGCGTGCGCTACACCCGCAACGGCCAGTTCCAGCTCGACTCGCAGGGCGTGCTCGTCACGAACGAAGGCTATCCGGTGCTGTCGACCTCCGGCCCGATCCAGTTCGCGGCGGAAGAGACCGACGTCACCATCGGTTCCGACGGCACCGTTTCCACGACGCAGGGCGTGCGCGGCCGTCTCGCGCTCTTTTCGTTCGACAATCCGCAAGCCCTGAAGCCGGAAGGCTCCTCGCTGTTTCGCGCCGATGACGCCGGACAGGATGTCGCGCCCGGACAGGCGCGCGTCGTGCAGTACGCAACCGAGAAATCCAACGTCCAGCCGATCGTCGAAACGACGCGGCTTATCGAGATCACCCGCGCCTACCAGACGCTCGCGCAGATGATGCAGCGCGGCGACGAACTCCGGCGCACCGCCATCGAACGTCTGGCCGACGTCGGGGCCTGAGGAGACAGACCATGCGTGCTCTCTACACCGCCGCGACCGGAATGCTCGCGCAGGAAACGAATGTCGAAGTCATCGCGAACAACATCGCGAACATGCGCACCACGGGATACAAAAAGTCCCGCGTCGATTTCCAGGATCTGCTCTACCAGACGATGCGCCGCGCCGGCACGACGACCTCCGACACCGGAACGGTCGCGCCCGTCGGCGTCGAGATCGGCTCCGGCGTCAAGACGGCCGGCACGCCGCGCATCATGAGCCAGGGCAGCCTGATGCCGACCGAGAAGGACCACGACGTGGCCATTCGCGGCGAAGGTTTCTTCCGCATCGAAATGCCGGACGGCACGATAGCCTATACGCGCGACGGCTCCTTCGAACTCGACAATAACGGCATGCTCGTCACCGTCGACGGCTACCAGCTCGAAGGCGGCATCACCGTTCCGCCCGACGCGACGAACTTCACCGTGAACAATGAGGGCCTCGTCCAGGTCATGCTTCCCGGCCAGTCCGCGCCGCAGGACATCGGCCAGATCCAGCTTTCGCGCTTCGTCAACAAATCCGGCCTGCAGTCCATCGGCGAGAACCTTTTCGTCGAGACAGAGGCCAGCGGCACGCCGATCACCGACGATCCCGGCAATGAAGGGTTCGGCACGCTGATCCAGCGCCATCTCGAACAGGGCAATGTCAACGCTGTGACCGAGATCTCCGATCTGATCGCGGCGCAGCGCGCCTACGAGATGAACGCCAAAGTCATTACAGCGGCCGAGGAGATGCTCCAGGCCACGACGAATATGCGATGAGGCGCGCCATGATCCGGCTGATCTCTCTCCTCGTCCTTGCGCCGTTCGTGCTGATCGCGGCACCCGCGCTGGCGCAGACGCCGTCGCTGAAGCCCGTCGTGCGCGTCGCTTCCGACATCGTCACCGTCGGCGATCTCGTGGCCAATGCGGGCGCGAAATCCTCCATCGCGGTGTTCCGCTCGCCCGATCTCGGCCAGAGCGGCACGGTCGCGGTTAGCGACATTCTTTCGGCCGTCGCGGTTCACGGCCTGCGCAATGTCGACACCGGCGCGCTCGACCATGTCAGCGTCACGCGCGACAGCCGCGCGGTCGCCATCGAGGATCTGCGCGGTCCGCTCGCCTCCGCACTGACCCACGGCCTCGACGTCGAACCGGACGCGCTCGACATCGTGCTTACGGGAGAATCCGCTGCCGTGCAGTTCCCGGTCGAGGCGGACGGCGCCATTGCGGTACGCGAAGCGATGTGGGACCGCGATGCCGGCACGTTCAGCGCCCTCCTCGCGATCCGGCGCGTGGACGGCCGTACCGAACGCCGCACCATTACCGGCCAGGCGGTCGAGACAGAAACCATTCTCGGCATCCGCCGCGATCTCGCACGCGGCACGCTTCTCACCGAATCCGACATCGAGCAGCGCCGCGTGGCCAAATCGGAGATCGAGAGCGGCATGCTGTCCGACATCGCGCTTGCCGCCGGGAAGGAAGTGCGCCGGCCGCTACGCGAAGGCCATACGCTGCGCGCGAACGATCTGACCGAGCCGACGCTCGTGAAAAGCAATTCGTCCGTCACAATGGTCTTCAAGTCCGGCGACCTGACGCTCACCGCCTCGGCGCAGGCGCTGCGCGACGGCAAAAGCGGCGAGACCATTCCGGTCATGAACGCACATACGAAGCGCGTCCTGCACGCCATCGTCACCAATTTCAACGAAGTCACGATCACCCCGCCGCGAGCCATCGTGAGCGCCGCGAAATGAGACACGCCATGAACACCCTGCCGCGCGCTCTTGCGCTCGTCCTGATCGGCCTGACGCTCGCCGGTTGCGGCGCCGCCGACCGCCTGAAAAATGTCGGGCGCGAGCCGTCGCTGTCAGCGATCGACAATCCGACCGCCAAGGCCGGCTACCGGCCCGTACAGATGCCGATGCCGCAGCCCGAGCCGGTTCACTTCAACTCGAACTCGCTGTGGCGCACCGGCTCGCGCGCCTTCTTCAAGGACCAGCGCGCCGCGCGCGTCGGCGACATCCTGACGGTGCGGGTCAAGATCGCCGACAAGGCGGAGATCGACAACAAGACCGAACGCCGGCGCTCCAACAACGAGAAGATGGGCGTGTCCAATCTGTTCGGCCTCGAAAACAACATCGCCAAGGTGCCGATGGACCCGTCGAGCCTCGTCAATGCCGGCTCGACCTCATCGAGCTCCGGCCAGGGTTCGGTCGAGCGCGAGGAAGCGGTGACGACCAATATCGCCGCTGTCGTTACGCAGCTTCTGCCGAACGGCAATATGGTGATCGAGGGGCGGCAGGAAATCCGCGTGAACTTCGAGATCCGCGAACTCATCGTCGCCGGTATCGTGCGGCCCGAAGATATCCAGTCCGATAATATCGTGGATTCCAACAAGATCGCCGAAGCCCGCATCGCCTATGGCGGCCGCGGCCAGATCTCCGATGTCCAGCAGCCGCGTTACGGCCAGCAGGTCATGGACATCGTTCTTCCCTTCTGAGGGCCGGGGACGCCCGGTCTTCCATGCGCCTCGCGCCCCTTCCCCGGGCGCGGGCAAAAGCGGCCCTCGCCTTCCCCGCGAGGGCCGCACATTTTTGTTGTTACGTCTTTCCAGCCCTCATCCTGAGGAGGGCCGAAGGCCCGTCTCGAAGGATGGGGTTGCATCCCCCTTTTGCCTCCCGCCTGCGGGAGAGGCCGAGAGCGCGAAGCGCTCCGGGTGAGGGGAAGTGGCGTGCTTCGGTGTTTGCGGCTCCCCCTCACCCCGCTCGGCCTTACGGCCGAGTCGGCCCTCTCCCGTAAACGGGAGAGGGGACGCGCATGTCCCGGAAGCGGCGGAGCCGCTGTCCGGGACCCATACTCCGTGACGATGCGATCTGATCTCCGGCATCGGCGATCTATCGCCAAGACCGGGAGTATGGGTCCCGGGCTCCGCTTCGCGGCCCCGGGACATGCGGATAATCCGCCGCCCATGGTTCGAGACGCGATGCTGACTCCCTCCCACGTACAGACGCGCGGAATTCTCGCCGTCGGGGTGCTCGGGACGCGCCCGGCATATGCCCGGCGGGTTCTTCATCCGCATCCAAGGAGGGATGCGCGGAGCAGCAGGCGCTTCCGCCATCCGCAGGGCGGATCGGAAAAGCGCGAAGAAATGGTCCCACGACACAGCGGCTGCCCGCTGCCCCGCGCGCGGTGTTCTTCGCCATCGGGCGCGCATCCCGTGGGCACCCTCTT